>JBAXVX010000018.1:0-82028 GCA_037128705.1 Bacteroidota bacterium
AAAGTTATTTAGTTTTATTGATTTAACTTTGACACACTTTAATGAACAGACTCCGTTGAACAAAATCTGATACCGACAATGCACCTCGCACCTCGCACATTGCCATTTTGCTTTTTGGAATTTTACATTTCGCCATTTCCGCCGGTGCGAAGAACAATCCCCTCACGGAATCGTTTTACCTTTCTTTTCTAAAGGCAAATCATCAAAACAACCTTGTATTTCTAAAGAGATTCATAAGAAAATCATTATCCGGATTTAACTATTTTTATGTATTTTTGTAATTGAAAATTAAAATTACATAAAATGATACCAAGGAAATTATCCGCTGCCGTCCTGAGATTTGCAAAAAAATATCCCGTAGTTTCTGTGACCGGCCCCCGTCAGTCGGGCAAGACAACACTGGTCAGATCGCTTTTTCCAAAACACAAATACATATCCCTGGAAAATCCGGAAACAAGGAGCCGTGCTCTTAATGATCCTAAAAGTATTTTTGACCGGAAGGATCAATTGCTGATCCTGGATGAAATTCAGCATGTTCCGGAATTATTATCCTATATACAGGTTATCTCAGATGAACAAAAAATACACGGACAATTTATACTGACCGGTTCCCAGAGCTTGTTACTCAGTGAAAAGATATCCCAGACACTGGCCGGAAGAACGGCTATATTGAAACTCCTCCCCTTCAGTCTGAATGAAATTGAAAAGCTGAAACAGGTAACGGATTTCTCATACGAGGACTTTATCTTTAAAGGATTTTTCCCAAGAACCTATGATCAGAAAATTTCACCTGAGGAATTTTATCCATTCTACCTGGAGACCTATGTACAAAGGGATGTGCGGGAAATTCAGAATATCCGGGATCTTAACACCTTTACCAATTTTGTGAGGTTATGTGCAGGACGTACAGGCCAGTTGATTGATTATTCTTCCCTGGCCAAGGATACAGGTGTCAGCGTCAGCACGATTAAAGGATGGATTTCAATCCTGGAAGCAGGTTACATCATTTTTCAATTGTATCCCTACTACAAGAATTATGGAAAAAGAGTAATCAAATCGCCCAAAATCTATTTCACCGATCCGGGACTGGTTTCATATCTTCTGGGAATAAAAAGCGCTGAGCAATTGAAAACGCATTACCTGAAGGGGGCTTTGTTTGAAAACCTGGTCATTCTTGAGTTGCTGAAGCAGAGGTTTAATAGTGGAATTCCACAGGATCTTTGGTTTTTCCGTGATAGTAATCATAATGAAGTGGATGTGGTTGCAGAGCATGAACGATTGGAATGGATTGAAATTAAATCCTCAAGAACCTTTTCCCCCGATTTTCTGACCTCATTCCGGTTTCTGGAAAAGTCGGGGGATAGGGGAAAGGATGATAAATCCATCATCTATGGAGGTGATGAATCGTTCACCCATAAAGAAGTGAAGATCGTATCATGGAAAGACCTTCGGAAATTCTAGAAGTAAGATACCCGCCTTGTACCCTGTTACCTTTCTTCTCTGAAGGCATTCTATCAAAACACCCTTGTATTTCTAAAGGCAAATGATCAAAACACCCTTGTATTTCTAAAGTGATTGCACTATCTACTCAATATATTGAGATAAAATACTCAAGGTAATGAGAAGTACCATTGGATTACTCCCCACTCTCCAATTCCTTGTTTTTCCTTTGAGACAATTGCTTCGCATTTTGCCGGGTCACTATTTTCCTGCCGGATTTTGCCTCAATTGCCTTGCGTGTATTGCCTGCAATGGTTCCGCCCTGCTTTGCAATTTTCCTGTTATTTTCAAAACCAACCGGTTTTTTCTCTTTTGAAATTTCTGTTGTAGTGGCTTCTGCAAGCATATTTAAAACCAGTTCCAGGTTAGACATGTGGTCGCGAAGGTTTTCTTTTTTCAGCTTCTTAAATTGTTTATACTGTTTGGTTGAGAATCCGCTCCAGGCTCTGGTGATGTCATCGGTCAGGATGGCAAATTCCTGGCCTTTTTCGACACCCCTGTTTTCCCACTCATCCGTTAATTCCTTGCGAACCTCAATACTTTTAATCCGCTGGTTGATCCACTCTTTTGAATATCCTTTTCGGAAATAGGTTTCCATCAAACGGTCAATCCCAATCTCCGGATCTTCAATTTCGTCAATCCTTTCACTTCCCACACGTGCCAGCCAAATTTTAAATGGCTCCGCTTTTGGTGACGGGACCGATTGTATCAGCCGGAAGAGCTGTTCAGTACCTGCAACATCTGTAAATCGCATTTTTCCATCGGCGGCAAGCATTTTCAAACTGTGACAGTTTGTCACGGTTTCATTTCCTTCCTTCTTCAACCTCTCTTTTAACTTACGCCAATATGCTCCGGCATCAATGCTTTCTGTGAGAATTTCAACAACATCAACAATCGAGAAATACCATTTCTCCTTTTCAATGTCCCAGTGACATCGTACCTGTTTTTGGTTGAATAACTTAATAGCTGTTTCTTTTGTCATTGGATTTCCTTTTCTCTGATTGATACAATTCAATATCTGAACTACAAATGTATCAATTATAATACAGGGTAAAAATGGAGATAAGGGTAAAAATCACCATGACGATCCAAATAACGCAAATCTGATACCGTGAAAAATTGACACCTTGGAAACCTTAGATACATAGGCAAAGCAGAAAATCGTTCAAGCCCCAGGCGGATCACCAAGGAGGCTTAACGGCCTCCTTTTTTTTTGCCTGGTTACGATGCATCAGTGTTGGCAAATTCTTGCGATTTTTCTGGATGTTTAGAATTACAAAAATCTGATACCGTTAAAAATTGACACCTTGGAAACCATACGTACATAAGCGAAACAGTGAATCTGTTCAAGCCCCAGGCTGATCACAAAAGGCCAATTGACAATCAGGCCAAACAAACGGAAACCAGCGGAAACGCTGGTTTTTTTTATGTGATAATTTGACTTTATGATCCTCAAATCCCTTCAATTTTTTACGATTTTTGAAATTTATACTATATCCATTCATTTAATAAATCTGAATAATATTTAGTACCTGGAAAAATCCGAGACATATATATATTCTGAAGGAACCGCTATATTTGCAACTGCACTCATTCATTTTTCTCAGCCGGCATGCCATTATCCATGAATAATATTTTCCCTGTTCATCAACATATTTTGGGCAGGGATTCGAAAGAACAGCTGTTAAAGCAAAGATCAAAGGTAATCTGGCTTACAGGTCTCTCCGGAGCCGGAAAGACGACCCTTGCCAAGCACCTGGAGGAGGAACTGTTCAGCCGCGGCTACCTGACTCAAGTTCTCGACGGTGATAACGTGAGAACGGGTATTAACAACAATCTTGGATTTTCTGATACCGACCGTCGTGAAAATATACGCCGCATATCCGAAGTATCAAAACTCTTTGTGAATTGCGGTGTGATCACAATTAACTGCTTTATCAGTCCGACGGAAGATGTCCGGGAAATGGCACGGTCCATCATTGGCCATAACGATTTTATCGAAGTGTATGTTAATTCACCATTGAAAGTATGCGAAGAGCGTGATGTTAAAGGATTATATTCACGTGCCCGCCGTGGAGAAATTAAAGACTTTACCGGCATTGATTCCCCTTTTGAGCCGCCCCAGAGCATCGACATCGAGCTTCGCACTGACCTTCTTTCAGTTGAAGAATCAGTTAAACGATTGCTGGATCTGGTACTTCCAAGGATAAAATATTGATACATCAATTCAGGAATTTTTGGAATTATAATGATCTGTATGAAAAAACTGCCGGTGATTATTTTCTTTTGTCTTTTTTTATTCTCCTGTAACGATCAGTTTATGGTTATAGACACTTCTCAAAAAATGCCTTCGCCACGCAAACTTGCAACGAGGCCGGGTGTAGCACTTGCGCTTGGCGGAGGGGCATTTCATGGTCCTGCCCACGTTGGTGTTATCAAAGCTCTGGAAGAAAACAATGTACCGATCGACCTGATAATAGGCGCCAGCGCAGGCAGCCTCGTGGGTGCGATGTACGCCGATCAGCCCAGCGCCGATTCATTGCTTCGTTTTGTAAATACCAAGGCAAAGCAAATATTTGATTTTTCTCTTTTCAGGTCCAGCGAAGGTTTTATTTCGGGAAAGAATCTTCAAAAATACATTGTTAAAAACTGTAAATCCAAAAACATTGAAGAGATGAAAATCCCCTTTGGGGCGATGGTTACCGACCTGGGTTCAGGGAAATCAATGGTTCTTATGACCGGTCCGGTTGCGGCCACTGTGAATGCCTCATGTGCCATTCCATTCGTCTTTGAGCCTGTAAAGATGTATGGGAGGACTTTCGTGGACGGCGGGGTCCTGAACAATCTTCCTGCTGATGTATGCCGCGATATGGGGGCAAAAATCGTCATTGCCGTCGATATTATGGCATTATCCGACACTACGGTTGAGATCGACAATATGCTCAAAGTGCTGTTACGCTCACTGGCCATTGCCTCAGAAAGGTTAAAGGCCGATAAAATTGCCAAGGCCGATATTCTTATTTCCCCCGACCTTGATGATATCCCATACATGAGTGGCGCAAAAAACAAGGATGCCTTCGATTCGGGTTATGTGGCAGCCATGCGGTTAATGCCACAAATCAAGGAATTGATGAAGAAGAATGGGATTTCTCCGGCATCGAAATAAGGAACAGGCGACCATACAGGTCGCCTGCGCCAGGTAACTGTCAGTTTAAACCGGTGCGTATTTGGTATCGGGTTTATCTCTGATGGGGATAATGCCAGCCATTTCTCCCAGAACATTGACAAGGTCAGATCCGGCAGGGACGACAATCTTTGAATTGTCTTTCAATGAGGTTTCCAGAGCCTGAATTTTCCTCAGTATCTGGGCATTTCCAATAAAGTATTTTTCGGCAGCTTCATTTACAAGCGCGATGGCCTGCGCCTCACCCTCAGCCCTGAGGATCTGTCCCTGTTTTACCCCTTCGGCCCGCCTGATCTCGGCCCGCTTTTCACCATCCGCTTTTGTTTCAGCAGCTGTTGCATAGTCGACTGCAGCAATTTTTTCATTTTCTGCCTTTACAATTTTATTCATGGTTTCCTGGACATCCTTGGGAGGATCAATTTCCTTCAGTTCCGTACGAATAATCTGGATTCCCCAGCTTTTGGTCTCATCCAGTAAAGTACCATGAAGCTCCTTGTTGATTTTTCCGCGCTCACTGTTGGCCGATTTCAGGGTCATGGTACCAATGATGTTACGCAGGGTGGTACGGGCAAGATTCACAATCTGATATTCGATGCTATTGACATTGTACTGTGAATTTTTCACACTATCCTCATCACTGGTGATTTTAAAATAGACCTGGGCATCAACCTTTGCATTCAGGTTATCATTGGTAATGATCTCCTGAGGTTCAGCATTGATCATCTTCTCCGTAATGTTGACCTGGTACATCAGGTCAATTCCCGGAATAATCCAGTGAAAACCAGGACCAGCAAAGCGGTTGTACTTTCCAAACCGTTCAATCAGGCCTCGGTGCGTTGGGCGAACGATTCGAATCCCAGAGAAAAAAAGAAGCAATATTGCTCCGACGACAATCAGAATAAAAACATTACTCATGGCGATTTGGTTTTGGTGTTTGTTAAATGTTATCTCAATGACTATTTTGTGTCAAATGTACATGAGATTTTTTAATTTCCCACTGGCAATTAAAAATCAGCCTGAGGATTGAGAATCGAAGTTACAAACAGTTCGGCAGTAAAATTCTTTTTTTTCCTATTTTCGCATAAACTAAACAAAAATCAATCCCATGGCACCGAAAACCTTCCTGATGCTGGCCTGTGCCGCATCCGTGATTTGCATGTTTACCAGTTGCTTACGGCCGGCTGGCAGTGACAAGAACAGGTTAAGCTCTGAAGATTCCCTCCTCAGTGTAAAGATCAACGAGTATGCCTCTGTTAAACTCACCACTGATCTTACAAAACTCAGTGCTAAAGAAAAACAAATGATTCCCATGCTGATCGAGGTTGCAAAGATCATTGACGGCATATATTGGGAGCAGACAGTGGGTTATAAAAAAGCCTTCATGGATACGATCCAGGATTCGCTCATGCGTCAGTTTGCTGAGATTAACTATGGACCTTGGGAACGTCTGAATGGCAACAAGCCCTTTATTCCCGGATTTGGTGAAAAACCTGCAGGGGCCGGATTTTATCCTGCAGATATGACGAAAGAGGAATTTGAAAAGTGGAAAGATAAAAACAAAACCAGCCAGTACACGCTGATCAGGCGTAATGACGATAAAACCCTGAAAGCTGTCTGGTATCATGAAGCGTACCGCGAACAAATTACAAAAGCATCGGATTTATTAAAACAGGCAGCATTGCTTTCTGATGATCCGGGGTTGAAGAATTATCTCAATAAGCGGGCACAGGCTTTTCTCACAGACGATTATTTTGCCAGTGACATGGCGTGGATGGAGATGAAAAACAATACGCTCGACATTGTCATCGGGCCCATTGAGAATTACGAAGATGAGCTGTTTGGATATAAAACCGCCTATGAGGGCGCCGTACTTGTAAAAGATCTGGATTGGAGCAAGAGACTGGCCAAGTTTGCTGCCTTCCTTCCGCAGTTGCAACTAGATCTTCCGGTCGACTCCAAATATAAAAAGGAAAAGCCGGGGACCGATTCAGACCTGAATGCATATGATGTGATTTATGTATCCGGAAATTCGAACATAGTAAGCAAAACGATTGCCATAAACCTGCCCAACGATGAAAAGGTACAATTGGCCAAGGGGTCAAGAAGACTTCAGTTGAAAAACGCCATCCGTGCCAAATTTGACCAAATTTTATTGCCCATTGCCAATGTACTGATCGATTCGACGCAGCGGAGCAATGTGAAGTTCGATGCATTTTTCTCCAACATCATGTTTCATGAAGTGGCCCATGGGCTGGGTATTAAAAACACCATCACAGGAAAAGGAAATGTCCGTACGGCACTGAAGGAGAAATATTCATCCTTTGAAGAGGCAAAAGCTGATATCCTGGGCCTTTTCATGACCACCCAGCTGATTGCAAAGGGCGAGGTCAAAGATATTACGGCCGAGGATTGTTTCGTTACCTATATGGCAGGATTGATCCGGTCGGTAAGGTTTGGAGCTGCGAGTGCACATGGCAAAGCCAACATGATGTGCTTTAACTTTTTCGCTGACAATGGTGCATTCGAACGAAATACCAATGGCACCTACAAGGTTAATTTTGAAAAGACCCGTGAGGCCATGAATAAATGGGCGGCCATTATTCTGAAATTTGAGGGGGACGGCGACTATTCAGGGGCCAGTGCCTACCTTGAAACCAACGGAACAATCAGAGAAACTTTGCATTCTGACCTTCAGAGACTGAGAACTTCAAAGATTCCCCTTGATATCGTTTACGAGCAGGGTACAGGAATACTGGGACTTTGATGAGGGATTGATCGGGATAAAAAAGTGATTATTCAACTTTTAGCGTATATTTATCGGCTGAAAAACTGAATGCAAAACCATGGAGGACATCCTTGCTGATAAAGCAAATGAGATACTTGACAGGGCACAACTGGCTTCCGCTGAATTTCATCAGTATGATCAGGAACAAACAGACCACATTGTTGAAGCAGTGTTTAAAGCCGGGTTCAGCAACCGGGTAAAACTGGCGAAAATGGCGCATGAAGAGACGGGAATGGGAGTTTGGGAACATAAGGTGATTAAAAACGTGCTCGGAACTCAACTGGTCTATGAAAGCATCCGGAATGAAAAGACCGTCGGAGTCATTTCGTCTGATCCAAAAACCGGGATAACTGAAATCGCGCAGCCTTTGGGACCTATCCTTGCAGTGATTCCTGTAACGAATCCCACTTCAACTACGATGTTTAAAATCCTGATTTGCCTCAAATCAAGAAACCCCATCATCATCAGCGCTCAACGGGGAGCTGCGAAATCATGTACTGAAACAGTCCGGATTTGTTATGAAGCAGCACTTGAAGCCGGCGCCCCTGAAGATTGTATCCAGATGATCTCATCCGGCAGCAGGGAATTCACCCAGAAGATCATGGCCCACCCTAAAATTGCACTGATCCTGGCAACGGGGGGAACTGGATTGGTGAAAGCGGCTTATAGCTCAGGAAATCCTGCCATAGGCGTAGGGCCGGGGAATGTTCCGGTAATGATCGATGAAAGTGCCGACATCCCGTTTGCAGTTCAGAGCATTATCACCTCCAAAACATTTGACAACGGGACCATTTGTGCCAGTGAACAGGCCATCGTTGTGATGGGCAACATAGAACAAAAAGTCAGGAAGGAATTTGAAAAGCAACACTGCTATTTCCTCGAACCCGAGGAGATTAAAAAAGTGGAGAAGATTGCCATTGTTAAAGAAACCATGTCCATGAGTCCTTACATTGTCGGGCAGCCGGTTTCGGTCATCGCAGCAAAAGCAGGGATCTCTGTTCCGGAAGGCACCAGGATCCTTCTGGCAAAACTGGACGGGATTGGTCATGATTATCCCCTGTCCATGGAGGTCCTCGCTCCCATCCTTGCCTTTTACTCGGCAGAAGATTACAATTCAGCGGTAAATATTTGCATCGACCTGAATTACCTGGGCGGCATCGGTCACAGCGCCTGTATTTATGCCAACAATGAACAGCGGATCATGGAGTTTGCCGGATTGCTTAATGCGGGACGGATACTGGTCAACACGCCCACCTCTCAGGGTGCGGTCGGTTACTTTTTCAATCATCTGCCTCCATCCCTTACGCTGGGGTGCGGAACGGGCGGCAAAAACATCACAACCGAAAACATTACGGCTAAAAACCTGATCAACATTCAGCGCGTCAGCCGGCGAATGCCAAATGAACTGTGGTTTAACCACGACCAGGCAAGATATTATGACGAATCACTTTCAACGGATGAAATCATTAACGATTATTATAAAAATCATTAACCTGTAAAACCCATGGTAACATTTAACTACAATCCCAATGAAAAAGAATTCACGGCCAGTTTTTCAGGTCGGCTCGACACCCTTGCCGTTCAGAAACTGAGTGAGATCATCCAGGTCAATCTTCCATCCAAAACAGGCGACTCACCTGAGAAGATCATCTTTGACCTGAAGGATGTTGATTATATCTCTTCCTCCTTTATCAGGATATGTGTTGGTATTGCAAAACAAGCTGCGTTTGGGCAGTTTTCGATCGTTCATTGCCAGCCCTTTATCAAAAAAACGTTCAAAATCTCAGGTCTGGATGAAATCCTGCATGTTTCTTAACACCGGGAAATAAAGCCAGGACAGAAATGGATGGAACAGCAGGCCGGTTGCCACAGCCGCTCATTGTCACTCATGCTATTTTCGGGTGACATTAAAAAATGGCATAAGAAAAGAGTCTACATTCCTGGCCAGATATTCTGTGTTGTAACCCCCTTCCATCACAATCAGAACAGGAATATTTAATTCACTGATGATATATTCTGCTAATTGTCCATAAATTTCAGAAGATAACCGAAAGTTCCCGAGTACATCCTTCTCAAAGGTATCCACCCCCAGTGAAACGACAAGGTACCGGGCCCCGAATGTTTTGATTTTCGATACCGCATCGTAGAACACTTTTAAGTAGAATTCATCGCTGATGCCTGGCGGAAGCGGAAAATTGATATTTTTTGAACTGTTTTCAGATTCAAACCCGGTCAGATAGGGATAAGAAAAATCAGGGTTCCCGTGAATTGAAACCAGGAGGATATCATCAAGTCGCTGGACGATATCCTGGGTCCCGTTCCCATGATGAAAATCGAGATCAAGAATCGCAACTTTCAACTTGCCATTTGCCCGGATATCACCCTCATCCTGAATATACTTGGCAGCAAGGGCGGCATTGTTCACGAAACAATAGCCTCCGGCATAATCGTATCCGGCATGATGGCCGGGGGGCCGGCAAAGTGAAAACACATGGGGTTCGCCCTCCAGCAGGTATTTAGCTCCTGTAAGTGCAGTAAATCCTGAATATTTTACGGCTTCCCAAGTACCTTTAACGATCATCGTACAACTATCGGTCATAAAAAATCCCGCCTTCCCCTCCGGACTTTTTGATGGAGGATGATCGCGCAGCTTTCCGAGTGCGAAGAATTCCGGCAGGATTCCTTCTGCCCATAATCCTGCGGAAACCCATTCATCATAGGCTGTTTGCAGATATTCAAGGTAGGATGCCGAATGAATTTTATAAAAATGCCCCAGATCAAATTGTTCCGGTCTGGTGTGCTCCGCCAAGTCAATATCAAGGAGCGATTCATAAATCAATTCGGCTCTTTCCGGCGATTCACCGTAGGCTTCAACATGGTTTGAGATGAATTCCTTGGGCGGATTGTGCAGAATATGATGAGGAGAATATATAACAATCATGCGTCCGGTCTCGGTTAATCGATGATGTTCGGGTCGTGAGCCCTGATATAGGTAAGCAACTCCTTCGCGACATCGCTGACAAGAAGAATCTTACTGTAATCAAGATTTACATTATTCAGGTATTGCAACACCAGGGCGTCTCCGATACGGGATTCAGGCAATATACCGGCAAAGAAGAAGCCCAGTTTTTCGAACTCGGCAGTCAGCCAGAATGTCAAAGGATCTTTTAATTTGAGAAACAGGTTAATTGCAGAAACTTGCTGCAGGCAGAATCCCTGCAGAATTTTCCGGAGCTGAATCCTGGCATCCGGACCGTAGGTTGCAATAAAAATTTCCGCACAACCCTCCAGCTCATTCATTCCTGAATTTATTATTGAAAGAGCAGTGTCATACTCCAGCGAATCAGAAGATGGAACAATAAAGTTGTGGGTGACCCCCAGGTTTTGATAAAGTTTGGAAACCATTTCTTTATGATGTTCCGGCACAAAGAGATTGTGGGCAACCGGTGGCATCATATATCTGAAACCAAGGGCCACACTGATCCGTTGGGTTGCATCATCCGATATACCCTTGAACTTCCAGGATGCTGGACTTGTGGCCAGCAGGATTCCGCAATCGTTGATCTGGAATTTGATCATCGACTTTTGGGTAAAAATATGATTGGTGACTGCATAGGCATAAATACCCCGGAGCTCACGTTTTTTAGGTACCTGGAACAAGAAATCGACCAGTCTGTTCAATGCTCCCTGCCCGCGAAATTCAACATTTACGAAAACAAATGTCAGTTCAGCGATCGTATCTTCAGGATACTGATACAACAGGGCCGAATGCCCCATGAATACATTGTCCCTGGTAACAGCTACAGCTGAGATCATCTCTGACGTTCTGTTCATCTCAACCAACCGTTCAGGGTAGTAAATGTGGTCATCAAAAAAGGTGTACCCATGCGTTTTATAAGCACAGCGGGATACTTCGATGGCCTCGTGCTCATCCAGACCCCTCACATCATATTCAATCTTTTCGGTAATAATGACCGGAGTCTGCCTTTCCACGACACTTTCATCCTGATGCTTCCCGGCATTAACTCCCGGAAGATATTTTATCATGACCGTCTCTTTCCCCTGTGGCCCGAGATTGCGAAATGAGAGGTCATCCATCACCTTCTGAATGAGGTAAATCCCCAACCCTGAGGTAGACAGATCGTCAAGAACCTTCGACAATTCATATTTTTTGATTCGTTCGGGATCAAAGGGGATTCCCATTTCCTTAAGGATGATTTTGATCCCTTCCGGGATTTTCTGGCATATGATGTCAAAAGTCGGATTCTCTTCATCACTGGCGTGAATCATGATGTTCGACACTGATTCTTCAATGGCAATGTCAATCTGCTCAAGTTCCTCACCAGAAAAACCGATCTTTTTTGCAATTTCCCGTACAAATAACTGAATCATAAAGGAGTAATCCAGTTTATTGGGAAAGGTCATTTTTATTAATTCATTGTTTTCCATTGGACTAACTAATTATTTGTTAATTCTTAATACAGAGGATAAATCATCAAATCGAACAATTAAACTCAAAACAAATTTGGACTTTATTTTTGATATATGGTATGCTTTCGAATTTATTTTTTTAATCATGGAATTATGGTTACCTTTGCAGCCTCGTTTGAAAGATTGTATCCCAATCTGTTTGTAATCCTCCCAATTTTACCTTCAGCCCAACATACACTTTTTTAAAGACACTCCGTAATAAGGTTGTTCTAACAATTTTATGACCGGAGAACCTCAATTTATATACATTAATTACATTTAAATGAATTTTGAAAATCTGAATCTTATCCAGCCTCTTTTGGATGCTGTAAGTAAGAAAGGGTACCTGAACCCCACTCCAATCCAGGAAAAAGCGATCCCGACCATTTTAAAGGGGAAAGATATTTTTGGATGCGCACAGACAGGCACCGGTAAAACCGCTGCTTTTGCCCTGCCCATCCTTCAAATGCTTGAAACAGAAAAGGACCGCAATCAACGGCGGGTTGTCAGAACATTGGTTCTTGCACCGACGCGTGAACTTGTGGCCCAGATCAGCGAAGAATTTAACTCCTATAGTAAAGGCCTCGACATCCGTCTGGTTACAATCTATGGTGGCATCTCACAAAAAGCCCAAACCCAGGCTTTGCAAAAGGGTGTGGATATTATCGTAGCTGCCCCTGGCCGACTCCTCGACCTGATGAACCAGGGATATGTCCATCTCGACAAAGTGGAATACCTCGTTCTTGATGAGGCCGACCGGATGCTTGACATGGGATTTATCAATGATATCAGGAAGATCACGGCAAAACTGCCATCAAAAAGGCAAACCATGCTCTTTTCTGCAACTGCCCCGGAGGAGATCAGGAAACTTGCTGCATCGCTGCTTCACGATCCGGTACAATTGAATCTGTCTCCTGACACCCTCCCTCCGATCCTGGTTTCCCAATCGGTGTATCATGTAAAAAAGGAGAATAAAAAATTACTTCTGACCCATGTACTGCAAAATGAAGCGGTTAAAAATGTATTGGTATTCACCCGAACCAAACATGGCGCCGATAAGGTGGTCAAAGACCTGATCCGTAACGGGATCAAGGCACAGGCCATTCATGGAAATAAATCGCAAAGTGCACGGGACAAGGCCCTGAAGGATTTTAAGAACCGCTCGATCCGAGTTCTCGTGGCCACCGATGTTGCATCCAGGGGCATTGATGTGGATAAATTAAGCCATGTAATCAATTATGAGATTCCTGAACAGCCCGAAACCTATGTTCACCGCATCGGTCGTACCGGAAGAGCAGGAGAAACTGGCGCCGCTCTCTCATTTTGTTCGGCAGATGAAAAATCCTACCTGAAGAACATCCACAAACTAATTCACCGGAATATTGATGTGGTTACATCACATCCCTTTGCAATTAATTAAACTATTAACCATTTTTTCAACATGGTTAACAGTTCTTCATGCCCGATGGGTTTGGCAAGGTAATCATTGCATCCGCTGGTCACAGCATCGCGGATGGATGATTGGCTTACATATGCTGTCAATAATATGATGGGCAGGTTCGTGCGGAAGTTCCGGATCTCTCGCGTTGCATTGTAACCATTCAAAACCGGCATCATGCCATCCATAATAATGAGCCGGATCTCGGGATGTTCTTTACAGAGCTCTACAGCTTCTATCCCGGTCCTGGCCCGCAGCATGGTCAACCCGGTTGCCTTGAATACACTCCAGATATACTCAAAGTTTGTTTCTTCATCCTCTGCTACCAGGATGGTACAACCGCTAAAATTTAACTGTTCCATATAAGTGTGACTTTGAATTTAATTCATCCTGATCGGTTTGTTCTGCAAAGATAAAAATTGAATTATATCAAATCAGTTATCACACAATTAAAAATGGTTATCTTGCAGGTAGAATAAAGAATACCATGAATTACCCATACAATAAATTTGATTTTCAAGAGTGATTCCATTAAATTTGCTAAAATTTCAGGCATGAATTTCACACGGAATTTTATTTTATTTTTATGGTTCATACCCACCTTCGTACTACAGGCTGGCTCGTTGCCTTCCACCATAAAACAAAAACCCATATCTGCTTCAAAATCTGATACATCTGCGCTCATTCCTGCCATGATTTCAGTGATTGAATCGGGCGAACGCACTCCAGAAGCCAGGCATACTTTGGATTCCCTGATGGAGGTCAGCCGCAAAATCGGCTTTATCCCGGGTGTAGCGCGCGGGACCATGATGATCGGAGTTTTTTATTGGCAAAATCCCGATTCAGCACTCCAGTACTTTCGGATTGCACGCCAGTACAGCAAACAACAAAATTACAAATTGGGATATTTTCTTTCAACCCAGAATATCGGTACGATCTATCTCAATTACGGGATGCAGGACAGCGCCATTTTCTGGCTAATCAGGGCACTTGGCACCTGGACACCTGAACTCGGGATGGCCCGGCATGCAAAAATTCAGCTCGATCTTGGAGCATGGTATGCTGTACGCGAGGATTATAAGCAGGCTCTCAATTTCCTGTTGCCCGCAATGAACTCCATGAAACGATCGGGGGATACTGTAAAACTCTGGAACGCATACAACAAACTCGGGATTTTGTATACCAACCTCCACAACTTCGAAAAAGCCAAGACCTATTATGAACAAATTTTCATTATAACGCCCGAGCAGTTCATGAACGGACGTTTCTGGGCTGATAACTACAACAACCTGGGAACTTTATTCATGGAGGTTAAGAACGATTATGATTCAGCATTGTACATTTTCAGAAAATCACTAAAGATTGCACAGAAATACAAACTAACAGAAAAACTCCTCATCATTCATTTAAACATGGGAAGTGTCTTTCATATGCTTCATCAGGAGGATTCCTCCATATTTTATCTGCGTTCTGCCAAGGCGAGAATAGATAAATTCACACCAGTAACTCACACGGCCGGTCTTTTCATCAATTACGGTGTAGCATTGCTCTCTTCAGGGAAAATTGATTCTGCAAAATACTACGGAGACAAGGGAATGGCTCTTCTCAATTATGCTGGCGCAGTAAACCTGAAGATTGCCGGCTATGAATTGTTATTTCGTATAGACTCCATTCATGGCAATTATCTGTCAGCCCTTCGCAACCTTCAGCAAACCAAGGAACTCACCAAACAACTTTACAACAAGGAGATCATGTTGAAGGTTGCTGAAAAAGAATTCGCCTATCAGATGGAGCAGAAAAATGACGAGAACAATTATCTGAAACGGGAAAATTCGCTGAAGGCAGGAATCATCAGTAATCAAAGGCTCATCCTCGGCTTTGCCATCTTTATCATCCTTATGATTGCAGGGATACTGATCTTCATTGTATACAACCGGAAGAAGCTCCAGCTGCTCAACAATACGAAGGACAAATTCCTTTCTATCATTTCCCATGACCTGCGATCACCCTTTAATTCACTTCTAGGGTTGCTTAACGAGCTGCATTCCGGTTATGATGAATTCACCGACGATGAGCGGAAAAGCGTTCTTCGGATGCTTGAGACTTCCAGTCAGAACACCTATCATTTGCTTGAAAACCTCCTTGAGTGGACCCGTGCACAGCAAGGAAAGATCTCGGCGACTCCCGAAATAATCCCTGTTAGAACCAGCATCGGAAAAACGATTGACCTGCTGCGGGCAAGGGCAGATAAAAAGGGGATTGAAATCCGTAATGAGATTACACCGGCTCTCACGGTTTACGCTGATCCGATGCTTTTTGACAACTGCATCCTGAACATCGCCAACAATGCGATAAAATTTACGCCAACCGGCGGGGCCATTACCCTCCATGATCGTAAAAACGAAAAGTCTGTGTTTGTTTGTTGTACCGATACCGGAATTGGGATCCCGGGCGATTATCTGAATCAGATTTTCAAGCTCGACGGCAAGGTCAAACGTAATGGAACGGCCAATGAGCCAGGTACCGGGCTTGGTTTAATCCTTTGCAGGGAGTTTGTTGATCTGATGCATGGAAAAATCACCCTGGAAAGCAAAGTGGGTGAGGGCACAACCGTTTGTATTGAAATCCCCTCCAGGCGCTGATCATATCCTATCTGTTGATTGGGTCAACCTTTAACGGCATCTTTGCCATCTTTTCTACATTCATGCTCGGGAAGCCAAATTCCTCCACGATTTTTCCCTTGATGAGATAAATTCCATCACCCCGGAAAGGGAACATACTAACTGCCTTAGGGAAGTGAACCGTATCGAAAAAGTGGCCTTTGATATCGATAAAGGTGCCAAAATGCATCCATTCCCTTTTGATGGTACGCACGTACTTGATGGTAACCAATAATCCCAGCATGCGGATGGTTTCACCAACATGGGAGGCCATTTCATGCGCAAGAATGTCTCCCCGGAATTTTGTTATCAGCAGGTCAAAATAGGAATAGGTGATGGGGAATCCAAGGAACTCAATCTCATCGTACACATCGGCAATGATATTCTGTTCAAGGGCAGGGAGTTCGAATTTCTTAACTGCTGCCTGAAAGAGCTTTGGATTTTCAATCTGGCCGGTGGTCTGACCCTTTCCCATCAGCATATGCGCCTCCCACAGCAACGAAGCTTTCGGTTTGCCTGTGAAACGAAACGCCCCTACCCGAATGAGGATGATCAATTGATCAAGCGTGACCGGAACACGCTGTATAAAATCATCCAGATCCTTATACCCCATTTCTGTTTTCCGTGAATCGTAAATCGCTTTTCCGATGTCTGCTTCCAGGCCTGCAACATGTATGAATCCCAGGAAAATATCACTTCCCCTGATCGAAGTTTTGTATTCGCTCCTGTTTACGCAGGGAACCTGCAGGCTGGCTCCGGAAATTTTAGCTTCATTAAAATAGACCCAGGATGAATAAAACCCACCGAAGTTGTTGATCACCCCGGTGATAAATTCCAGCGGGTAATGTGCCTTGAGGTAGAGGCTCTGGTAGCTCTCCACGGCATAGGAGGCAGAATGGGCCTTGGAAAAGGAATAACCGGCAAAGGATTCTATCTGCCTCCAAACCTCTTTGGTCACCTCTTCGGGGTATCCCGACTGCCTGCAGTTTTCAAAAAACTTGTCAATGATTCGCTGCAGCTCCTTCTTCGAGCGGTATTTGCCGCTCATCGCCCGTCTGATCACATCGGCATCGGCCAGGTCCAGACCTGCAAAGTGATGGCAGATCTTAAGCACATCCTCCTGGTAAACCATCACCCCGTAGGTTTCCTTCAACTGTTCCTCCATCACCGGATGCAGGTACTTGAACTTCCCGGGATTGTGAAAACGGAAAATATACTCCTTCATCATCCCTGAGCGTGCCACCCCCGGCCGGATGATGGAACTGGCTGCCACCAGGGTGCGGTAGTTGTCGCAGTGCAATTTCTTCAGCAATCCGCGCATGGCAGGGCTTTCCACGTAAAAGCAGCCGATTGTCCGGGCATTTCGCAGCATCTCCTTCACCATTTCATCCTCTTTAAATGCCTGTACCTGGTGCACATCCACGCTGATGCCCTGGTTTTGTTTCACAAGCGCTGCTGCCTCGTATATATGCCCGATGCCCCGCTGGCTCAGGATATCGAGTTTCTCGAAACCAATGTCCTCGGCCACATACATGTCGAACTGCGTGGTAGGAAAGCCTTTCGGAGGCAGGTCGAGCGCGGTGTAACAGGTAATGGGTTCCTCTGAGATCAGCACCCCTCCGGCATGGATGCTGCGCAGATTGGGAAAATCGGCCATCATCTCCCCAAGCTCATTGATCTTTTGGATAATATGATTTTTATGAATCGCCTCTTCAGGATATTTCAGAAAGGCATCGATCTCCCCTTTCGGAAGTCCGTGAACCTTTCCAAGTTCGCGGTAGATGGACTTATCACGAAAGGTTGACATGGCTCCAAGCAGGGCGGTATGATCGCGGCCATGCCTTTTGAATATGTAATCGAGCACCTCGTCGCGTTCTTTCCAGGAGTAGTCGATGTCGAAATCGGGCGGCGAGGTGCGTTTCGGGTTGATGAAACGTTCAAAGTAGAGGTCAAGCTCAATGGGGTCCACATCGGTGATGCGCAGGCAATAGGCCACGATGCTGTTGGCGCCGCTCCCCCGCCCCACGTGGTAAAAACCACGCGACATCGAATAGCGGATGATATCCCAGGCAATGAGGAAATAGGAGGCAAATCCCATCTGGTCAATGATTTCCAGTTCATGACGGATCCGGCGCTTTGCCTCGGCATTCCCTTTTCCGTAACGGTACTGAAGCCCGTCCATGGCCAGTTTCTCAAGCAGGATAAGGTCGTCGTACCGTTCCCCTGTAAAGGTTTTCCTGTTTTTCGAGGTCTTGAAATCGAAAGCAATGGAACATTCCTCCATGATCATTTCCGTGTTGCGGATGATCTCCGGGAAATCGCGGCACAGGCTGCGCAGTTCGTCAACCGGGCGCATCATCTCATCGGGGGCGGCAATCATTTGGGGCTCGAGCCGGCTCAGCAGCACATTGTGGTCAACAGCCCTGAAGTTACGGTGAAGCTCGTACTCCTTCGCATTCCGGAAGGTAACCGGCGCCATGAGTACCATCCTGGGAAGAAGGTCGCGGTGGCGCGCGAGCATGAGCGGGTTGATCTCGGAGGGACGAAGGCCGATGAAATCGTGACGTGTGACGCGTAACGCGTGGCCTGAATATGGATATATCCAAAATACATGCTCGAAATCCGGAGGGCAGTCGGGAAGGGGTTGATTGTTCAAGTTGTGTTCACTCAGGAATTTGTTCAGTTCATGGAAGCCTGCATTGTTCTTAGCCAGTCCGGTATACAGGAGGTGATCGTCGCGGCGGAATTCGATCCCGGCAATGGGCAGCATGCCCTTTTCCTTACACACCGAAACAAATTCCATGGTCCCGGTTGAATTATTGATGTCGGTGAGGGCCATCGGCTGGCCCACACCATAGGCATGCACAGCCTCTTCAACGAGATTTTCCACGGAGATGGTTCCATACCGGAGCGAGTAATATGAATGACAGTTTAAATGCATGATGAACCGTAAAAGATTGATATATTTTGTGTTATATTTTTATTGATTATATTTTGATCATTTTTCAGACTACAATATAATCATTTTCGGGCATTTTTCAAAAAAATTCCATTGAGTATCATTCAAATTATTCACCTTTGTAATCGAAAGTCATCCCATGCGCTATTGGCCGACAGTATTGCTCTGTTTCTCTGGCACGAAAACGTAACTATTAAATTTCCATCCCATGAATGACGAACTGGTTCACCAACTCAACACCAAGGCGAATGAGATATGCCGTGGAGATTATTCCCGCATCGATGAACTCTACCCGTATATTGTAACAGGACAAGCCGGGAACGCAATTGGGGAATTTACCGAAAACTTTGTATTGATGGCCACAAAACTCGAAGCCCGTGAATTTGACCTGAACAGGAAAATCGATGAATTGAAGGAGAAAAACCATGCCCTGGTTGAACTTGAGTGTCAGCGGACCGAAGGCTCCGTGGTTTTTTTCTCACTGCTTTCCATCATAAGCCTTTTCACTTTCGTGATTGAGATTCTGCGTGCCATCAACCCCAATGAGGGATTTGTGAAATTCATCGTTTTCCGAGGGACCGACCTGCTTTTTATCCTCACAGCTGTTTTTTTTATTTTTTTCACCAGGCTGCCGCTCAGGAGGTTTGGGCTCACCCTTGACAACTGGAAAAAATCACTTGTTGAATCGATCGTGGTGACGGGAGTGCTGATCCTTGTCATGCTTGCGATCAAATATTTCGCAATTAAAAATGGGTTGATGGACGGATCAAACGGATTGGTTAATTTCCGAATTCTTGACTGGACCTTTCTCGTCTATCTCGTTATTGCCACGCTCCAGGAATTTCTGGCCCGCGGGGTTTGCCTTACATCCATCGAACGGAACATCACCGGGAAATATGCCGCCCCGGCGGTCATCATCCTTTCGGCCCTGGTATTCGGCCTGCCTCACTTGACCTTTTCGGTTGGTTTTGCTGTATGGGGACTGGTTGGCGGAGTGATCTGGGGCATACTTTACATGCGCCACAGGACCATCATCGGGGTCAGCATCAGTCATTACGTGATTGGGACCATGGCCTTCCTGTGCGGGTTTATCGGATGATCCTGCCATTTCGCTATTTCATCATTTCGCCATTTCGTTATTTTTTATCGCCACCCCTCTCCTGACAATTTTCTGCCCGTACTTCCTCCTGATCCGGTCGAGCGCCTGGTAAAGATTGACCATCTCAACGTTATCATCGAACATATTGAGCTGCGGATTTCCCGAGATGAGGCTGCTGAAGCGCACGCCGATGAGGCGGATCAGCATGCGGCGCTGGTAGATGCGGCCAAAGAGCTCTTTGACCACAGGAATAAGCTGGTGGTCAAAGGCCGTGTAGGGCACCTGCTTCTGCAGTGTATGGGTGTCGAAGTTTGAATAGCGGATCTTCACCGTGATACAAGAGGTGAGCTTTTGCTTGTCGCGCATTTCAAAGGATATCTTCTCCACCATCTTCACCAGGATCTCTTTCATCCGGATGATGTCGATGCTGTCCTGGTCAAATGTGGTTTCGGTACTCACCGATTTGGCCTCATGGAAGGGGTATATCGGTGTGCTGTCGATGCCATTGGCCTTTTCCCAAATCACAATGCCGTTCTTGCCCATCACCCGTTCCATCATATCAACGGGAATGTGGCTCAGTGTATCGATCGTCACCACTCCCATTGACCGCAGCAACCGGTAACTCTTCTCCCCTATTCCCGGTATTTTGCGAATGGAAAGCGGGGAGAGAAACGGTTGTACTGCATCTCTTGCCACGTAAAGTTCTCCGTTTGGCTTGGCCTCGCCCGTGGCAATCTTTGATACGGTCTTGTTCACCGACAGCCCGAAGGAAATCGGCAGCCCGGTGTTTTTGATGATGCTTCTCCGTAACTCATGAGCCCATTTCTGCACCCCGAAGAAGCGATCCATCCCGGTTACATCAAGGTAATGCTCATCGATGGAAGCCTTCTCGTATACCGGCGCCTTTTCTGCAATGATATCCGTAACGGTGTGCGAATACTTCGAATAGAGTTCCATGTCACCCCGCACAAGGATGGCATCGCCGCACAGTGCCCGCGCCATCTTCATCGGCATGGCCGAGTGAACTCCAAATTTCCGTGCCTCATAGCTGCAACTGGCCACCACTCCCCGGTCGGAAGTGCCGCCAATGATCACCGGCTTCCCCACCAGTTCCGGACGGATCAGCCGCTCAACCGAGACAAAGAAGGTATCGAGATCAAGGTGGACTATGTTTCTGGAAATAATCACAGGAATTATTTTGATTATTATTTAATCATTTTTAAGATTACAATATAATCATTATATTTGCAACATCAAAATATTTTATTATGTTTTTCAGCAGCAACATTAAATTCATGCGTAAACGCCGCGGGCGCACGCAGGATGATGTGGCATCCGCCATCAACATGAAACGGTCAACCCTTAGTGGATATGAGAACAATGTGGCTCACCCGGGCATGGAGGCATTGATACAGTTTTCCAATTATTTCAATATCGCCATTGATACCCTGATAAAGATTGACCTGTCAAAACTCCCGGAAAGCCAGTTAAGACAAATAGAACGGGGATATGACGTATACCTGAAGGGCAGCAACCTCAGGGTTCTCGCAACTACGGTCAACAGGGATAATGAAGATAACATCGAGCTGGTTTCTGAAAAAGCAAAAGCGGGGTATACCGGTGGATTTGCCGACCCTGAATACATCAGTATTTTGCCCACATTCCGGCTTCCTTTTTTATCACGGCAGAAGAAATACCGTACATTCCAGATAAGTGGCGATTCAATGTTCCCTATTCCTCACGGGGCATGGGTTACCGGGGTTTTCATCCAGGACTGGACTTCACTTCGTGATAAGGATGCCTACATTATCCTTACCCTTGACGAAGGTATCGTTTTCAAAGTTGTTGAAAACAGAGTCAAATCCGAGGGAAAACTGGTGCTGCATTCGTTGAATCCGCTCTATGCTCCTTATGAAATCAGTACACGTGATATTCGTGAGATATGGCAGTTTGTAAACTATATCAGTCCGAAAATTCCTGAAAACACAACCAGTGAGAATTATCATCTCACGGAAACTTTAAAAAAACTTCAGCAGGATGTTCAGGCAATCCAGACCAAACTGAATATCTGAAGGCAAAAAGCGCCTTTTTTTTTCTTAATTGTTAGGTTTTAGCGGTATCAAAAAGAAGATTTAATCCAATTGGACTAATTTATATTTATATTTGTTCCAGATATTAAACTAAAACTTCCACATATGAAAGTTGCAATCGTTGGATCCGGATACGTGGGGCTAGTAACCGGCACTTGCTTCGCTGAAGTTGGCATCGAGGTTACCTGCGTTGACATTGATCAGAAAAAAATTGAAAACTTAAAAATTGGGATTATCCCTATTTATGAACCGGGACTGGAGGAGATGGTCCACCGCAACATGAAAAAGGATCGTCTCAAATTCACAACGAGTATTTCCGAGGCATTGGAAGATTGCGAAGTTATTTTCAGCGCGGTTGGGACCCCCCCTGATGATGACGGAAGCGCCGACCTTCAATATGTAATCAGCGTAGCAAGAGATTGCGGGAAACACATGAAGGATTATTTGCTGATTGTGACAAAGAGCACTGTTCCGGTTGGTACGGCAGCCAAAGTACGTGCAGCAGTCCAGGAAGAGTTGGACAAACGAGGTGTCAATATCGAATTCGACGTTGCCTCGAATCCTGAATTTCTAAAAGAGGGCGCAGCCATTGATGACTTCCTTAAACCCGACCGGATCGTGGTCGGATGCAATTCGCCCCGTGCCGAGGAACTGATGAAATCGCTCTATAAACCATTTACCTTAAATGGTCATCCGGTGATATTCATGGATATAACTTCAGCTGAGATGACGAAATATGCCGCTAACTCCATGCTGGCAACTAAAATCAGCTTTATGAACGATGTTGCCAATCTCTGCGAAATTGTCGGGGCCGATATCAATATGGTACGCCGGGGCATTGGATCCGACTCCCGCATTGGCAGTAAGTTTATCTATCCGGGTGTCGGGTATGGCGGTTCCTGTTTTCCAAAGGATGTGAAGGCCCTGATCCATACGGCCGATGATTTCAAATACAGCCTTCGTGTCCTGAAGGCGGTGGAGGCCGTAAACGATGATCAGAAATCGGTGTTGTTCAATAAAATGATGAAACACTATGGAGGTGAACTTACTGGTAAAACAGTAGCAATCTGGGGGTTGTCATTTAAACCGCAGACCGACGATATGCGCGAAGCCCCATCCCTGGTCATCATTCAAAAACTTCTTGAATCTGGTGTAAAGATCAAAGCCTATGATCCTGTGGCCATGCATGAAGCCGAACGGATCCTCGGAGATACAATTTATTATGCTCCTGATCAGTATGATGCCCTGATTGATGCGGATTGCCTGATGCTTGTCACAGAATGGCCGGAATTCAAATTCCCGAATTTTAATGTTATCCGTAAACTATTGAAAGATCCTGTTGTGTTCGACGGAAGGAACATTTATGAAATACCGGAGATGAAGCGCAAAGGATTTGCTTATTATTGCATTGGCGTAGATACTTCAAATTAAATTCGCACACTTCAATTTAAAAAACCTAACAGTTCGATCAAGTACCGTTAGGTTTTTTAATTATATAAATAAAATCGGGAAACATGATAAGAAATAAAGTTTTAGTTACAGGCGGGGCAGGATTCTTAGGATCGCACCTCTGTGAAAGATTGCTGAACGAAGGGAATGAAGTGGTTTGCCTCGACAATTATTTCACCGGGCAAAAACAAAATGTCGTTCATCTTCTTAAAAATCCATTTTTCGAGCTGGTTCGTCATGATGTGACCCTTCCTTTCCATATTGAAGTGGACCAGATTTATAACCTGGCCTGTCCTGCCTCCCCCATTCATTACCAGTATAATCCGATCAAAACAGTGAAAACCTCGGTGATGGGGGCCATCAATATGCTCGGACTCGCCAAACGCATCAAGGCACGGATCCTCCAGGCATCCACCAGCGAAGTTTACGGTGACCCGGAAGTTCATCCCCAGGTTGAATCTTACTGGGGGCATGTTAACCCGATTGGCATCCGTTCATGCTATGATGAAGGGAAACGGATTGCAGAAACGCTTTTTATCAATTATCATCAGCAAAACAATGTCCGAATTAAAATTATGCGGATTTTCAACACCTATGGACCCCGGATGCATCCCAGTGATGGCCGGGTGGTCTCAAACTTCATCGTTCAGGCTCTCAAGGGTGAAAATATTACCATTTATGGTGATGGATCTCAATCCAGGAGCTTCTGTTATGTAGATGACCTGCTTGAAGGCATGATCAGGCTGATGAATTCCAGGGAAGATTTTACCGGGCCGGTAAACATTGGGAATCCGAATGAATTTACAATGCTTGAACTGGCTGAAAAAGTCATAAAACTCACAGGCACAAAATCAAAAATCATTTACATGCCGCTTCCTTCCGACGATCCCACCCAGCGTCAGCCCAATATCTCCCTGGCGAAAAAGGAGTTGGGATGGGAACCAAAGGTTATGCTGGAGGAGGGATTGATAAAAACCATTGACTATTTCAGGTCCATCCTCTGATAGCTATAAAAAAAGAACCATGAAAATTCTAGTTACCGGATCCAACGGCCAATTGGGCAGCGAAATCAGAATGTTGCAGCCAGCCTACCCATCTTTTGAATTCCACTTTACCGATATTGCTGAATTGGATATTACCGATGAATTGGCCATCGATGCACTCTTTTCAGACTTTAAACCAGCCGTCGTGATCAATTGTGCTGCCTATACGGCTGTTGATAAAGCTGAGGAGGATGAAAAAACAGCATTTCTGATCAATTCGGAGGCCGTGGGAAACCTGGCAAGGGCAGCTTCAAAGCATGATGCACTCCTCGTTCATATTTCCACAGACTATGTGTTTGATGGACAAGGTTTCAGGCCATATCATGAAGAAGACCCGACCAACCCTGTATCCAGGTATGCCAAAAGCAAACACGCAGGAGAAAATCAGATCCACTCATATTCAAATAAAGCACTGATTATCAGAACGTCATGGCTATACTCGGAATTCGGTCATAATTTTATCAAGACCATCATGAAATATGGGAAAGAACGTGGCCAGCTGAATGTAGTCTTCGATCAGGTCGGCACTCCTACCTATGCAAATGATCTTGCCAAAGTCATCCTCGGCATTCTTGAAAAGAATCCTACATTTGGCGGCGTCGAAATATTTCATTATTCAAATGAGGGTGTCACCAGCTGGTACGATTTTGCAAAGGCCATCATCGAATTCAGTGGAATTCATTGCAGGATCAATCCGATTGAAACCAAAGACTACCCCTTGCCCGCGCCACGTCCATTCTACAGCGTTTTCAATAAATCGAAGATCAAGCAGCGGTTTCAGGTGGAAATCCCGTTCTGGCGCGACAGCCTGAAGGTGTGTATCGGGAGGATCAGGGGGAATGACGAGTGACGAGTAAAAAGAGGAAAAATACATTGGAAAGCACGAATGAAAACCAGATAGTTTACCTATGGAAATAGAAAAAGCAATCCTTGACAGGGCGGAAAGATGGCTCGGTGGTAGTTTTGATGCAGAGACGAAAAAGGCAGTTAAACAGTTGATTGAATCAAACCCGGTTGAACTAACCGATGCATTTTACAGGGATCTTGAATTCGGAACCGGTGGTCTCAGGGGAATCATGGGTGTTGGAACCAACCGCATGAATAAATATACTGTTGGCATGGCTACCCAGGGCCTGGCCAATTACCTGAAACTGATGTTCCCGGATAAAAAGCCGGTTAAAATGGCCATTTCGCATGACAGCCGGAACAACAGCAAATTTTTCGCGCGGATCGTGGCCGAGGTGTTTTCTGCGAATGGATTTATTGTATATCTCTTTGCTGATCTGCGCCCTACTCCTGAACTCTCTTTTGCCATCAGGCATCTCGGATGTCAAAGTGGTGTCATGGTTACCGCTTCTCACAATCCGAAGGAATACAATGGATATAAAGCTTACTGGGATGATGGGGCCCAGATGATTGCCCCGCATGACGAGAATGTCATTAAGGAGGTCCAGAAGATCACTTCGATTGATGAAGTGATGTGGACTGCTGTACCTGAGAATATTATCAGCATAGGGAAAGAAATTGACCGGGAGTATCTGAACCGGGTTTTAGCGCTTTCCCTCTCCCCCGAATGCATCCGTCATCAAAGGGATCTGAAAATCGTTTATACGCCGCTGCACGGGTGCGGGCGGGAACTGGTGCCTGAAATTCTTTCCATGTATGGATTTGAAAACATCCACATGGTAAGGGAACAGGCCATTGCTGACGGCAATTTTCCAACGGTTCATTCACCAAATCCTGAAGAACATAATGCCCTTGACATGGCCATCAACCTGGCCGATGAACTCCAGGCCGACCTCGTGATGGCCACCGATCCCGATGCGGACAGGGTGGGCATTGCGGTTAGAAACCATAAAAACGAAATGATTCTCCTCAATGGGAATCAAACCGCCGCCATCCTTTTTTATTACATTCTCAACCGGTGGAAGGAACTGGAAAAACTTAAAGGGAATGAGTTTATCGTTTCAACCATCGTCACCACCAAACTCCTCTCTCAAATTGCCTCCCATTTTGGCGTCACCTATTTCGAATGCCTTACCGGGTTCAAATTCATTGCCGATGTTATCCGGCAAAACGAAAACCATAAAACCTTCATCGTGGGTGGTGAAGAGAGTTATGGATATCTCATTGGTGATTTTGTACGCGACAAAGATGCGGTAAGCGCCTGTGCCCTGATTGCAGAAACCGCAGCATGGATGGCCGATCAGGGAAAATCATTATTTGATCTGCTTATTGAAATCTATCAAAAATTCGGATTCTTCAAAGAATCCCTGATTTCGGTGACCCGAAAAGGAAAAACTGGGGCTGAAGAGATACAGCAAATGATGGTTGACTACCGGAACACCCCTCCTGTTTCCATAAATAATTCGAAGGTGGTTAAAATCATGGATTATTTGACCGGCATTGAGAAAAACCTTGTTAACGGTAAAACAAATAACATCAACTTACCACAGTCAAATGTACTGCAATTCGTTCTTGAAGATGGCAGTGCCATCAGTGTAAGACCTTCCGGCACGGAACCAAAAATCAAATTCTACTTTGGAGTTCGTGAAAATCTTCGGGACATTACCGAATTTGAGCAGACCGCGCAACGGCTGGATGAAAAAATATCAGGGATCATTGCTTCATTGAAGCTGAAATAGATGCTTTTCAAGAGGTTGGCGTTTCGTAAAATTGATTTTCCAAACCTGATATATTTCAGATCAGCCTCTATTCTTTTTGCAGGATTCCTCTTTCTCTCCTTCCCCGTTTGGGGCAGCACCTTTCGGTTTCCCGGATCTCACCATGACGAGCCTAGCACAGATACCATCATCATCAGGAAAGGACGGTATATCCTTTCAAAAAACACCTCGATTTATATTCCCCGCGATACGTTTTATGTTGTGTCCCACCGCGTCAAAAACATGGTGGAGGCCAGTGCATACCAGCACTCCAAAGTGTTTTATGATACCATGTACAAGAAATTTTCCCGGAAAAAAATAACGAAAATACTTTATTACCTGGCATTTGTTGAGCCCAAGCAATCGGATTTGCCGGATACTTTGCAGGTTCTGAAGAGTGTTACACCGTTCGAAGAGTTCAGGGGAAAGATCATCCGGAATATCAGCATTAAGGTTCTGCCCCCATTCGGATCGAACGTGTATGATACCTCGCGGCTTGCTGTTACCGGAATCGGCAAAGCACTCAACAGTGTGCATATGAATACCCGAAAATATGTAATCCGCAGGAATCTCCTGTTCAAACCCGGCGACAGTCTGAATCCATCCCTGTTCGCCGATAACGAGCGGTTATTGAGAAACCTCACGGCCATTGACAACGCCAGGATCATCGTTTCAAAAACCAGCCCGCAGAGCGATTCCGTTGATCTTGTAATTGTTGCAAAGGATGTATGGTCAATTGGCGTTGATGTGCCTCTCGTAACACCGCAGCAGGTCAGGGTCAGGCTCTTCGATGCCAATTTCCTTGGATTGGGAGACCAACTGACAAACAGTATGTCACTGGATTTGTATCGTGCCTCCTTTTACCTGTTTGAGGGTGTAGCCTACACCTATACCAATATAGGGAGTTCCCTCATAAATGCGACCGTAAGTTATATGGCCAATCCTGCCGGTGACCGGAGTTTCCTGCTGCGATTCGACAGGGCTTTCCTGACCAACCAGACCAAGTGGGCAGGCGGAGCTTTTGCCGCCTATGAAAAAGCTGTGACTGAAACTTCAAATGAAGCCACGGTTGTATCCTTTTTCAACGATGAAAGCTTATGGGTTGGCCGTGCATTTTTACTCAAACGTCAAAAGGAGACTTCACGGGCTATAGTTTCAGTGGGTATAAATCGCAGGGATTATGGCTCGCGGCCGGTTGTGACCATTGATTCAAACAGGAGTTATTATAACCGGTTACAGTTTTTATCTTCATTCTCCCTCTCAAGAAATAATTATTATCTGACCGATTACATCCTTGATTTTGGGAAAACAGAGAACCTGCCCTACGGTCATTTGTTTCAGATTACAGTGGGAACTGAACAAAGCGATTTTTATACCCGCTTATATTCAGGAGTTCATATTTCATTAGGAAACTTTTTTCAAAAAATCGGCTATATCGCCGGCTATATGAAATTTGGCGGATATTTCAACCATTCTTCGTTTGAAGATGCCGTAATAAAATTCAACCTCCATTATTTCACCCCACTCATGAAAACCAGGGACAAAAGATTTAAATTCCGTTTATTTTACTCGGCCGATTACCGGTACGCCTTCAATATGCGATCAAACAACAGCGATTATTATGATGCGAACATGGATTTCGAAATTGACAAGGTTGGGAATGAGGATTACTTTAAAGGGGTGAACATCATTACAGGCAAACTTGGTTCAGTTTGCTTCACCCCCTGGTATTTTTACGGGTTCCGTTTTGCAATGATGATGGAATTGCAGTCGGGTTTGGTCGCCCAAAAAGGGGAATATATATTTAATGAACCTTTATTTAGCAGCATCGGGCTTAGTTTTATAATTAAAAATGACAACCTTGTATTCCCTGCTTTTATTATCTCAGCCTATTTTTATCCGTCAACCGCCGAAAATTTCAGGCAGGTGCAGTTTATGCTCAATTCCAACCTGAATGCAAATTATTATGATTTCAATGTAAATGCGCCACATGCAGAGACATTGGGAAACTGACAAGAACCAAAAAAAACGTAGTTTTACCATTCAATATTTAT
Source organism: Bacteroidota bacterium (assembly GCA_037128705.1). Classification (GTDB taxonomy): domain Bacteria; phylum Bacteroidota; class Bacteroidia; order Bacteroidales; family FEN-979; genus CAIVAT01. Next base: position 29,395 of record JBAXVX010000018.1, read on the forward strand.
AACAGAATGAACGAACCCATCCTTAACGCCGGCGACGACCCGATCTATTCCAGAAAAGTATTGGAGATGCTCACGGTTGCAAATGAATACTGCCTTTTCCTCGAGAAGGCGGAAGCCTACTCAGAGCTGGAGTTGCTAAGTTTTCTTCAAAAAATTGCTCCGCTGATCTATTTGAAAAGCATACTGCTTCCTGAAATCGAAGTTTCTGATGACACTGCCGTTGAGCATTACGTGAACGAGGAGCAATGGGAATCCTTGTTTAACCTGCTTTACAACAAATTTGGAGAGAAAGATCAATTCTATTTCATTGATCTGCATGAGAAAAGCCACACCGACCCCGTCAAAGGGAGCCTTGCTGAGTGCTATACGGATATTTACCAGGATCTTAAAGATTTTGTGCTCTTGTACCAGAATCCCTTGAGAGCATTCAAGGAAAATGCAGTAAAAGAATGCAGGCGTTTGTTTGAAACCCGTTATGGTTATCGCCTTATCAACGCCCAGGCTGCCATTCACTGCATCCAATTTCCTGAAGATGACAGCGAGATGATTTTTTAATACTTTTGCAAAAACAATCTGACATGATAGACCGTCAAAAGTTCAATGACAATTTTCAGTATTTTGACAAAGAAATTATTGTCGAGATCATTGATATATTTTTTTCCGAATATGATGAACGATTCGAAAAATTGCAGAAAAACGTTAATGAGCGAGATTTCACACAATTAAAATTCAATGCACACAGTTTAAAAGGTGTCATAGCAAACTTTATGGACCCTGTGACCATCGAACTTTCCCGAAAACTTGATGAGGTGGCAAAAAATCAGGAAGTGGCCGGACTCGATAAATTGTACGAAGAAATACAGAAAAGTGCCAGTAATCTCAAAGATGAGCTTGGACAGATCAAGAAGGAACTTACTTCCTGACCTTTGCCTTATCAACCCTGTTGAGTCCTTCGATTGCTTTGTCATAGTTCACCATGATCTTTAGTGATCTCTGGTAGTCCTCCATCGCATTTTTATATTCCCCCAACAATTCGTAGGCATATCCCCGGTTAAAATATGCCTGATAATATCCCGGGTCTTTCTTTAACGATTCAGTGAAGAAGGGGATGGCACGTGAAAAATCGTTGAGATAAACCAGGTAAATATATCCAATGTTATAGGGCACCTCACGAAAGGAGGTATCCACTTTTCCAAGGTTCTGGTAGGTGGCAATGGCCTTGGTATATTGGCCGGTCTCCTGATAAAACATTCCAAGCATATACATGGCCTCCTTGCTCTGAGGCCGGATATTCAACGCATTTTTCAGATACAATTCAGCAAGGGGACTCTTCTTTATCGAATGGAGTTCCCCCAACTGAATATAGGCCTCATAATATTGCTGGTTTTTATCGACAGCCTGCATCAGGTCATCAACGGCATGTATGGTGTCACCCTGCTCAAGCAAGCCAATGGCTCTGGTGTAATAGGCATCGGCAAAACTTTTGTCGACATCCAGCAGTTGCTTTACAGTTGCATAACAGTTCGGATAATCCTTAACAATGAGGTACAGTTTAGCCAGTTTAAGAAGGGCCTCCTTATCCCGGGGGTTGAGGGCAATCGCTTTTTTCAGTCCATCCCTGCTGATCTCGGTTTGTCCCATCAACAGATATATATCAGATAAAGTGATATAATAACCGGTCATTTTATCATCCAGCGAAATGGCCTTCTTGATGTCCTTCAGGGCTTTGTCAAACTGATGGTCTACCAGGAGATATTTTGCCCTGCGGTTATAAAGTTCAGGATTTTCTGCATCATCCTCAATTTGCTGATTCAGCACTTCCAGGCGCATCCGGGTCGTGTCGGAATCCGTTTTTTGCCCGGCGCCATCCCCGCCGCTGCGACAGGCCGACAATGCCATCAGGCCAAGAAAGAGACATGCCACGAATTTTCTCATGTACGAACAATTACAATTTCTAAGGAAAGGTTATTTTTTGGGATTCAGCACCTCCCTGATTTTCGCTTCCAGTTCATCGGCCAGTTCCGGATTATCCTGCAGGATCTTCTTTACTGCATCCCTGCCCTGTCCCAGTTTTGTATCCCCATAACTAAACCACGACCCGCTTTTCTTGATCACGTTCATTTCAGTGGCAAGATCAATAATTTCGAATGGCCGGGATATTCCTTCACCGAAAATGATGTCAAATTCAGCTTTGCGAAAGGGCGGGGCAACCTTGTTTTTCACCACCTTGACCTTTACATGATTTCCGACAACATCATCGCCCTCCTTTAATTGCGTTTGCCTCCTTATGTCGAGACGAACAGAAGCATAGAACTTGAGCGCATTTCCACCCGTAGTGGTTTCGGGATTTCCAAACATCACACCGATCTTCTCCCGGAGCTGGTTTATGAAAATGCAGCAAGTGGCTGTTTTGCTGATAGTCGAGGTCAGTTTACGGAGTGCCTGTGACATGAGCCGCGCCTGTAACCCCATTTTTGAATCACCCATCTCCCCCTCAATTTCACTCTTTGGGGTCAGGGCGGCTACAGAGTCAATTACGATGATGTCAATCGCACCCGACCTGATCAGATTTTCAGTAATTTCAAGGGCCTGTTCTCCATTGTCAGGCTGTGAAACAAGTAAATTCTCAACATCAACGCCAAGTTTCTGTGCATAAAACCGGTCAAAGGCATGTTCAGCATCAATGAAGGCGGCTATTCCGCCCGCTTTTTGGGATTCAGCAATTGCATGGAGGGCAAGCGTTGTCTTTCCCGACGACTCAGGCCCATATATTTCAGTCACCCTCCCTTTAGGTAATCCTCCTATTCCAAGGGCGGCGTCCAATCCGATGGATCCGGTTGAAATCACATCCACAGCTTCAATGGCATTGTCGCCCAACCGCATGATGGTTCCTTTGCCGTATGTTTTTTCCAGTTTGTCCAGGGTAAGCTGTAAGGCCTTCACCTTTTCTTTGTTCACTTCATTTGCCATGATTTTTTTCCTCCATTTTTGGCGACGTGCGGTAACACGTCGTTTCCGTTAGTACCCTAATTCTTTCAGGATTTGGGCGGTATGGTTTTTTGTATCGACTTTGGTAAAAATATGTGCAATTTTACCGGCCTCATCAATGATAAAAGTCATCCGGTTAATTCCATCATATTCCTTTCCATACAATTTCTTCCTCCCCCAAACGCCATAATCCATGATGATTTTTCTTGCTTTATCGGGGATGATGGCAAAAGGTAAACCAAATTTCTCAGAAAAATTTTTATGTGATCGTTCATCATCTGCACTCACGCCGATGATTTTGAACTCTTTCTCATTGAGAACATGATAGTTATCCCTTAGGTTACAGGCTTCTGCAGTACAACCGGGAGTATTATCTTTCGGGTAAAAATAGAGGATCACTTTACTTCCCCTGAAATCAGCAAGAGATATCCTGTTTCCATGTTGATCTACCGCGTCAATATCCGGTGCGTCGTCGCCTTTTTTAAGTGTTGCCATGATCAGCCAATTGTTTCATTACCAATTAAACGAATGGGTATTTAAGTAACCTCAAAGGATCAGTTGGTCAGAATTCAAAATTATGCATTAATGGTGTAAAAGTCTTGAAATGGACCCTTGAGTTATCAACAAGTTTTTGTGGTCTTATCCGTCAGATAGAACTTGCAGGTGGTCTTTAATCCGCATTCTGAACACCTGGGCTTACGTGCCGTGCAGATATACCTGCCGTGTAAAATCAGCCAGTGATGTGCGATGGAGCGAAGGTTTTCAGGAATGTACCGGATCAGTTGCTGCTCCGTTTGCAATGGCGTTCGGGCATTGGTTGTCAAACCAAGTCTTGCTGAAACGCGAAAAACATGCGTATCCACTGCAAGGGTGGGTTGATGATAAATCACGGCGGCAAGAACATTCGCCGATTTTCGACCAATTCCCGGAAGTTTTTGAAGTTCGTTAATATCGGAGGGCATGACTCCATCATATTCTTCTGTAAGCTTCCTTGCCATTCCTATCAGGCTTTTTGTCTTGTTATTGGGATAGGTACAACTGCGGATCAATTCAAAAACCTGTGAAGAATCGGCCGCCGCCAGTGACCATGCATCGGGAAAATTCCTGAAAAAGGCCGGGGTGATCAGGTTCACACGCTTATCGGTACACTGTGCAGACAGGATAACGGCAACCGCCAACTGGTATGGACTGGTATAGATGAGTTCCGTTTCAGCCTGTGGCCGGTGCTCCTGAAAATATTCCAGGACGAGTCGGAATCTTTCTTCTTTGCGCATGAGTTCAGATTGAAACAGGTGGGTTTATTTTAGCCCTCCCCTTAGAATGGTAACCGATCCCTTGAAAATATCATCCCGGAACTGTCCCTGGCATTTTAAAATATAAAAGTAGGTTCCGTCCGAAAGGTTTGCTCCATCCCAGTCACCGCTCATATAATTGGTCTTTGCATAAACCTTCCGACCCCAACGGTCAAAAGCAACAAACTCATTGCTCAGGTAAGCCCGTCCGAAGTCTTTGTCTTTCGATTCACCATTGAGCGTGATCTGGAACTTGTCGTTGATGCCATCTCCATTGGGAGTGAAGACATTGGGGATCTTGAGTTCTGTGGTTTTCACGATCAGGTCATGTTCGATGATGGTGTCACACCCGTTGATATCCGTGAACAGGAGTTGAATCTGGAATTTACCGGTTTGATTGTTGAGTATCACCTCCTCAGTATAGGAATGACTTGCCGGATTCAGGTTGGGAATCTTGGTGCTGTCAGCGAAATCCCAGGTCCAGTTAGTTATGTATTTTGTCATGGAATCCGGAAAAATGACCTGGATATTTGGATTGGTCAAATAGATCGTATCGCTAGGGATAAAATCAAAATCCACTTTGGGAGCCTTCAAAACATCAACAAAGTAGGTACTGTCGAGCGAACATCCCAATGAATCCGTTGCTATAAAAGTGTAATGACCGCGACAAAGTCCAAAGACAATGGTATCCTGCGAAAAACCTCCATTCCAGTCATAAATATAGGGAGGATAATTTTTAAATTGCGTTCCCCCTGAAACACGTACTTTAAATTGACCTTTGCAGTCTCTCGGGCATCCCAGCGGATTGTACCGGTAAAGTGTGTCGATCTTCATTTTAGGGTGCATTCGCAATTGTGCGTCATTGCTGGTATCTGCAATTCCATCAACCATGATGATGCAACGGTAATAACCCTGGGAATTGCCGGATACCCGCCTGATGGCATACAGTGAATCTGAGGCACCCGCGATGTCAATGAAATTCTTTTGCCAACGGTACGAAACTTTACCGGTATAATGGCCGGTAATAACCGTGGTAAAGGCTACACTGTCACCAAAGCAGACAATGGTATCTGCCGGTTTAATGACCACAGTTACCTGGCTCATGGCCGAAAAACAGGATAGAAAGGAAAAAAGCAAAAGGAGATGTTTCATCTGGGACAACAATACGGCCACAAAAATAAGAAATTCTTTGAATCGGGCCATTTAAACAATAACGCTGGTTACAATGAATTTGGTATGATCAGTAGAGATTATTGGAGATCATGATCAGGGTGCACGCATGAACCACCTCAATACCAGCTTCAGTAAGGATTGCAGCAAATTCAGGGGATTCTGTTCCCGGGTTGAAGATCACGCGCCTGGGATTCAAACTGAGAATATAATCATAATAGGCAGGCTGATTTTTCGGGCCAATATACAGGGTAACAGTGTGAATATCTTTAAATTTCGGGAAGGGTTTTTCAATCCTTACGCCGCTGATCTCTCCTTCGCGCAAACCTACAGCTACCACAGGAATATTGCTATACTTCAATTTCCTGACCGCCATGTACCCAAACCGTTCCGGATTTGTACTTGCACCAAGGACTAAGGTCTTTTTAATCATGTGTGAATTGATTCACAATTATATGACAAAAGTAACATAAAATCAGTCAAAACGACGGAGCCTTTGCCTTATTTATGACATTTTTTCCTAAATTCAGTTAAGGAAATGAAATGGTCAATAATTTGATTACCTGTAGGTTCATTCAAGAACATATATACTATGAATAATAACAATTTTAATAGCAAAACCCAGGATTACCCGGCATTGAATCTCTATGCGCGCAACCTGAACGACCTGGCCAACAGCGGAAAACTGGATCCTGTTATTGGCCGCGATGAAGAAATAAGAAGGATTTTACAAATATTATCACGACGCACTAAAAACAACCCTATCCTGATCGGAGAGCCGGGTGTAGGAAAGACGGCCATTGCAGAAGGGCTTGCCCACAGGATCATCGACGGGGATATCCCTGAGAATCTAAAAACAAAACAGATCTATTCACTCGACATGGGTGCATTGATTGCCGGGGCCAAGTACAAAGGAGAATTTGAAGAACGGCTGAAAAGCGTGATGAGGGAAGTCATGTCATCTGAAGGCGAGATCATATTGTTCATTGATGAGATCCATACCCTCATCGGCGCTGGTGCAAGTGAAGGGGCCATGGATGCTGCAAACATCCTCAAACCTGCCCTGGCACGCGGCGATCTCCGGGCCATCGGGGCAACCACGCTGAAGGAGTACCAGCGGTATTTTGAAAAAGACAAAGCACTGGAGCGCAGGTTTCAACCAGTCATGGTCAATGAACCCGATGCACTTGATTCGATATCCATCCTGCGTGGCCTGAAGGAGCGCTATGAGACCCATCACCATGTGAGGATCAAGGATGAAGCCATTGTTGCAGCTGTAGAGTTATCGCAACGATATATTACAGAACGTTTCCTCCCGGACAAGGCAATTGACCTGATTGATGAGGCTGCCTCCAAACTTCGCCTTGAAATCAACTCTGTTCCTGAAGAAATTGAAATTACCGAACGAAAGATACGTCAGATGGAGATTGAGCGTGAAGCCATCAGGCGTGAGAACAATGACGAACGGCTGAAATCATTGATGGATGAAATCTCAGATTTGAAAAGGGAACAGCAAATCCTGAGGACTAAATGGAATGCAGAAAAAGAGATCGTTGAAAAAATACAGTCCAGGAAAAATGCAATTGAATCGCTGAAACTCGAAGCTGATCAGGCAAACCGCATCGGGGACCTGGGAAAAGTGGCAGAAATCAGGTATGGGAAAATTCCCCAGGCGGAAAAGGAGATCGAATCATTTAAATCGAAACTTTCTGAGATTCAAAAAGATTCACCGCTGGTGAATGAAGAGGTCGGAGCGGAGGAAATTGCCGACATCGTGTCACGATGGACAGGGATCCCTGTTAACCGCATGCTTCAAAGTGAACGCCAGAAGTTACTGAACCTTGAAACAGAGCTCCATATGCGGGTTGTTGGCCAGGAAGATGCCATCAGTGCAGTTTCTGATGCCATCCGCCGCAGCAGGGCAGGCTTGCAGGACAACAAGCGTCCGGTTGGCTCCTTTATCTTCCTTGGCACGACCGGTGTGGGAAAAACCGAACTTGCCAAAGCCCTTGCCGGGGTCCTGTTCAACAACGAAAATAACATGATCCGGATCGATATGTCGGAATACCAGGAACGACACACGGTATCGAGGCTGATCGGAGCTCCTCCGGGGTATGTCGGATACGAAGAGAGTGGCCAACTTACCGAGGCAGTGCGCAGAAAACCCTATGCGGTTGTTCTGCTTGATGAAATTGAAAAGGCACATCCCGATGTATTCAATATTTTATTACAGGTACTTGATGACGGCCGTTTAACCGATAACAAAGGGAGAACGGTGGATTTCAAGAACACCATCATCATCATGACCTCAAATATCGGCTCACACATCATCCAGGAAAACATGGAAATGGTTACTGACCTCAACAGGGATGAGGTTTTTAATCGTACCAGGGAACAGGTTTTTGACCTGCTGAAAAAAACCATCCGGCCTGAATTCCTGAACCGGATTGATGAAATTATCATGTTCCACCCGCTGACCCTGGAAGAAATCAAACAGGTGGTGAAATTACAGCTCGGACTCCTCCAGGAAATCCTGGGAAAGAATGAGATTGTGCTTACCGTCACACCATCGGCAACAGACCTGATTGCCAAACTGGGATTTGATCCGCTTTATGGGGCCAGGCCCATTAAACGTGTTATCCAGAAGCAGGTTCTGAATGAACTGTCGAAGATGATTCTTGAAGGGAAAGTGGACAAAGAGACAGAAATTGTGATGGACGAGAAGGACGGAAGACTTTATTTCCGGAACAAATAGATCATTTTTTTCCTGGTTCTTCCACTTTGATCAGGTTGCCTTTGGCATAGATCTCTTTTTTCGAGATGCTCCCGTTTTCATTGTAGTAGACCCAGGGACCATCCTGGTGGCCGGCATCATATTGTCCTGAGATCATTATTTTACCGGAACTGTAAAAGGTCTGGAAAGAGCCCTGCTTCTCCCCTGCCTTGTAAGTTGCATGCAATTTGAGCTTGCCTTCAAGATAGTACTGTTCCCAGATCCCTTCCATAATGCCATTCCTGAAATTACGGATCTCGGATAAACCACCATCAGGATAGAATACTTTGGACGGGCCATTGGCCAACCCCGCCTGGAAGCTTTGCTCTGACACCAGGGTGCCATTGGACTCACTGAAAAACTGCCAGGTACTATCCTTTTTTTCATTCAGGTATACGCCGGCCGCCATTTTCCGGCCATTTGGGAAATAGGATACTGTTCTTGCTTTTTTACCCTGGTTTAAGATCACCGACACTGTTTTCAATTTTCCATCCGGGTAAAAGTAACGGAATTCACCTCCGGGAAAACCATCTTTAAAGCGGCCTTCATAAATGGGGCGGCCCAGGGAGTCAACCTTTCGCCAGAATCCCTGTTTACGACCCTGGGAATCGGTGATATTCAGGGTATCCTGGCTGAATACTGAAAAAGAAAAAATCGCAAGCAGAAATATCATGAAAATCCGAAGCATAACCTGAAAAAATTAACTTTGCAAATTACTAATAATTTCACTTGCAAACCTATCCTTCAAAATTACTGGAACAGGCAGTTAATGAACTGTCGAAACTTCCCGGAATCGGACGTAAAACAGCCATGCGCATGGCCTTGCACCTACTGAAAAGGAACCCTGCGGAGGTGGACGCCCTGGGAACTTCAATCATTAAAATGCGCAACGAAGTCAATTATTGCAAGGAGTGCAGAAACATTTCCGATGCTGAATCGTGCGCCATCTGTGCAAATCCGAAACGTGATCATGCACTCATCTGCGTTGTAGAAGATATCCGGGATGTAATGGCCATCGAAAATACGGGTCAGTTCGGCGGGGTGTACCATGTTCTTGGCGGGATCATCTCCCCGATGGATGGAATCGGTCCGCAGGACCTTCACATTGACGCACTGATCAACCGGTTGGAAAACAGTCCGGTTGCCGAGGTTATCCTGGCGCTGCCGACCACCATTGAAGGAGATACGACCAATTTTTACCTCTACAGAAAACTCAATGATTTTAAGATCAAACTGACCACCATCGCCCGGGGAGTTTCAATTGGAGATGAACTGGAGCACACAGATGAAGTAACCCTGGGACGCTCCATATTGAACCGCACTCCCTATGAATCAGGTCTTTCGCGAAAATAGGAACCAGATCAGAAAAGTTCGAGCTGATTGACCCGAACCTGCGAAAAATTCTCTACCTCCAGCCCTGCATAATTCTGTAATATAGGACGTATCGCCTTCTTGATCACTTTATTTGGGGTGGTATGGCGTGATTTGCTGAAATTCATCAGCGACTTTTTCTGACGCGCGGTAACCTTGATGGTGATGGTCTTGAATTTGACAGGCTTCCTTGCCTTTTTCGCAGCTTTCCTGGGCATGAGATCAGCGTTGTTGCAATATTTCCTTGAAATCGTTTAATATTTTCCCGGCGAGGTTTTCAGCCTTTTTCATCATATCACTCTCGGCGTAAATCCTTATGATCGGCTCGGTGTTTGATTTGCGTAGATGCACCCATTCGTTTTTGAAATGGATCTTGATACCGTCGATGGTTGTGATCGGATGTGATTTATATTTATCGATGATGGCTTTCAGGATTTCCTCGATATCCATTTCCGGGGCAAATTCAATCTTATTTTTCGAAATATAATAATTCGGATACTGGTCCCGGAAGGCAGAACATTTTTTTCCCGACTTTGCCAGGGCCGTCAGGAACAGGGCTATCCCAACCAGGGCATCCCTCCCATAATGCAATTCAGGATATATCACCCCGCCATTGCCCTCTCCGCCGATCACAGCATTTTTCAACTTCATCATTTCAACAACATTCACTTCACCAACAGCTGACGCATAATACTTACCTCCAGCCTTTTCAGTTACTTCACCTAAAGCCTGGGTAGAGGATAAATTCGAAACGGTATTCCCTTTTTTATGCTGAAGTATATAGTCAGATACAGCCACTAAAGTGTATTCTTCTCCAAATGGCTCGCCCATTTCATTGACAATAGCGAGACGGTCTACATCCGGGTCAACAACAAATCCCAGGTCGGCCTTTTTCTTAACAACCTCCTCACAGATATCTGCAATATGTTCAGGAAGTGGTTCGGGGTTGTGCGGAAATTGACCGGTAGGGTCACAATAAAGGCAGTCAATTTCATGAACATTCAACGCCTCGAGCAAGAGAGGTATTGCAATTCCGCCGGTGCTGTTTACTGCATCAATCACAACCCGGAAGTTTGCTTTACTGATGGCCTCGGTGTCCACCATGGGAAGGGAGAGAATTTTTTCGATATGTTTTTTAATATAGGAATCATCCCTTCTGCAAGTGCCGAGGAGATCGACTTCTGCAAAATTAAAATCAGCTTTTTCAGCAAGGGCCAACACCCGTAACCCATCATCTGATGAAAGAAATTCCCCCCTGTGGTTGAGAAGTTTCAGGGCATTCCATTGTTTCGGGTTGTGGCTGGCGGTCAGTATAATTCCTCCATGCGCATTTTCATCCACTACTGCGATCTCTGCCGTTGGCGTTGTAGTTAATCCGATATCCACAACATCCACTCCCATACCCATCAGTGTCCCAACCACCAGGTTGTTCACCATCGGGCCCGAGATTCGTGCATCTCTTCCAACAACCACTTTCAGCCTGGTTCCCGGATGTCCCTCTTTGATAAAAGAAAGGTATCCCGCCGTAAAACGCACAATGTCAACTGGATTCAGCCCTTCACCTGGTTTCCCGCCAATGGTTCCCCTGATGCCTGAAATGGATTTGATTAAGGCCATTTGTCTTTTTTTAGGCAAATGTAAAGGTTTTCAATATCGCCTCCCCAAAGTGTTAAAAAAATCTCAAAACTGGTTGGCCATTGTCCAAGGGTCATCTGATTTTTTCGTACTTTTGCAGAACAGATAAGTGCCTATAGCAGGTATCTTTGACCGCTGATGGAAGAACCTTTTGAATCATATTTTGATCGCGAAACCCTGTCCCTCGTTGGACGATTCGAAAAAATGCTGCAGCAGGAGCTGCACTATTTCTTTGATGTGGATGAATTTGAGGAGATCATAGAGTATTATTTCTTTAAAAATGATCAGCGTAAAGCCCTTTTGACCATTAACCAGGCCTTGGAACAGCATCCCGCTAGTTCAGCCATCCTGATCAAACTTGCACAGTTTCATGTCAATGCAAAAAAAGATCATGAAGCATTCAGGATCCTGAAAGAGATCGAACAATCTGAAATTGCTGACAGCGATCTGTATCTTGCAAAGGGCAATCTTTACAGCCAGCTTGAAAAGCCTGAAAAAGCGATTGAAGAATATAAAAAAGCCATTGAAGGGGCTGATTTTGTTGATGAGATCTATTCAAGTATTGCTTTTGAATATGAATCCCTTGGAAAATACGACAAGGCCATTGATTTTTTATTGAAAGCCCTTGAACTGAATCCCGACAATGATGCGGCCCTCTATGAATTTGCTTTCTGTTGCGAAGTTTCTCAGCGTTCCGACCAAAGCATCGCATTTTTAACATCTTTTCTTGATCAGCATCCCTATTCAGTAGCTGCGTGGTTTAACCTGGGTATTGCTTACAGCAACACCGATCTGTATGAAAAAGCCATTGATTCGTATGATTATGTTCTTGCGATTGATGACACCTTTTCATCCGCCTACTTTAACAAGGCAAACTGCTATGCCAACATCGACCAGTTTGACAAAGCAATCGAAACCTATTTTGAGACATTCTATTACGAAGATCCTGAGCCTGTTACATATTACTACATCGCGGAATGTTACGAAAAACTGAAGAAGTTTGACGCCTCTATTGAATACTATCAAAAAGCCATCTCCATCGACCCTGAATTTGCCGATGCGTGGCTTGGCATAGGGATCTCGCATGATGAATTGGGAAACCCCCAATCTGCACTGCCTTATATTCTGAAAGCTATCAAGCTCACCCCCGCCATTCCTGAATACTGGTTCATTCTCGGGGATATCCAGATCAAACTTTCTAAAATTGAGGAGGGAATCGCCTCATACCGGAAGGTCATTGAACTTGATCCGGATGATGCCGACATTTGGCTGGATCTCTCAGTGGTATACGCCGATCAGAAGGATTATACAAAGGGATATTCCGTGCTGGAAGATGGTTTGCAGCACCATGCAAACCATGCTGATTTTTATTTCGGGATGGCCTACTACCTCTACATGCAGGGAAAATCGAAACAGGGAGGTGAAATACTGACAAAGGCCATGGAGATGGATTATGAAGGTCACAAACGTCTCTTTACCACTTTTCCCGAAGCCAGGAACCATCCTGAAGTGGTTGAATTGATAGAATCATTTAAAAAATAGCGGGATTCAATTTCGTAAGTCCATTCAATGTTAATCTGAAACCTATGACAACAATCAACCTGCCCTTTTTACCCGACCGCACAACAAAACCCAGGCAAAACGGCATTGCCATGGTGATGGACAAAGGGCTCAGTGTTCGCGAAGCTGAAGATTTCATTGAATCAGCCGGACATTTAGCCGATTTTGTTAAATTGGGTTTCGGAACCTCGTTCGTAGGAAATAAAGTCAGGGAGAAGGTCAAGGCTTACCAGAAAGCCAACATCAAGGTCTACGCAGGCGGAACCCTGTTCGAGGCCTTCGTGGTTCGTGGTCTTTTCGATGATTATCTCAGGTACATTGATCAGCTGGGGCTTGATTCTGTTGAAGTTTCCGACGGTTCCATGATCATGGAACACGATATAAAATGCGAATATATTCACACCCTCTCAAAAAAATACACTGTTCTTTCGGAGGTCGGGTCCAAAGAATCAGGTATCATCATTGCACCAGGCCGCTGGATCCAGATGATGCAAAAGGAGTTGCAGGCCGGCGCCTTCAAGGTGATCGGTGAAGCACGTGAAAGCGGGAATGTGGGCATTTACCGGACCACAGGAAAGGCACATGTCGCACTTATCAATAAAATCCTCGCAAAGGTACAGGCCGATAAGCTCTTATGGGAAGCTCCGTTAAAGCCTCAGCAGGTATGGTTTATCAAACATTTCGGCGCCAATGTAAACCTGGGGAATATTGCGCCCGCCGAACTGATACCGCTTGAAACACTAAGGCTCGGGTTAAGAGGCGACACCTTTTTCAGCTTTCTTCCAGCCAAATTCAAGAAGTTCCAGCCAATTTAATGAAGCAGGGATAACCAAAGGAAGGAGGAGACTTTGTTACTTGGGTTGATAGGATTTCCGTTGGACCACTCATGGTCGGCCAGTTATTTCAATGAAAAATTCAGGAAGGAAGGAGTTTCGGACAAGGAATACCGGCTTTTTCCTCTTCCCTCGCCGGATGATTTTCCTGCACTCCTTAAATCCCATCCTGATCTGACAGGTTTAAACGTCACCATCCCATTCAAGGAGAGAATCATTCCGTACCTGGACGATCTCGATGAAACAGCCCGCCAGATCGGGGCCGTGAATACCATCAGAATATTACGGGAGAAAGGAAGCATAAGGACAACGGGTTTTAATACAGATGCGGCCGGATTTCTCCGGACTCTTGACCTGGTCCCTGTGTGCAATGCATTGATCCTTGGAACGGGTGGTGCATCCAAAGCAGTTGCATACGCACTGAAAAGCAGGAACATCCGGTTTTCGTTTGTTTCAAGGAAAAGCCATGGTCACGACATCATTTCCTATGATGAACTTACAGTTGAGGTAATACATGCTAATAAACTCATTATCAATACTACACCTGTCGGCATGTTTCCCGCTCAAGATCAAATGCCATCCATTCCCTATAACTTTCTCACGGGGGATCATTTTTTATATGATCTCATCTATAATCCCGAAGAGACCGGATTCATAAAACAGGGAAAATTAAGGAATACACGCACAATGAATGGCATGCAGATGTTGATCAACCAGGCGGATTTAGCTTACCAGATATTCGAAGCTAGGTAGTTTTTTTATCCTCCTTTTCCGGTTCATCATCCCTTACGACTTCGATCTTAAAATCGGCAACCATCGCGGCCACCGCTCCGGCAGCAGCCAGGATTGGAGCAAAAAGGGCCCCGATCACACCAAAAGTGACAGGAATTTCGAAAAACACTTTTCCGGTTTCATCCTTGATGATCAGCTTCCTGACATTTCCTTCGTGTATCAGTTGTTTGATCTTCTCAACCAACTCTTCGCCCTTTACCCGAAATTCTTCTTTTATGTTTTCCATATCGATGAACTTTAGAGGTTAAAATTTTAGCGGATCAGCAACTTCAACAGTTTTATTTTATTTTTATACGGGGCATATCTGACCGGAATATCAATAAAATTAGCCTTTTTCATGATCGATCGTGCATGGGAGAATACATCGAAACTATACTTTCCATGGTAATGCCCCATCCCGCTGTATCCGACCCCGCCAAAAGGCATGTTATCATTGGCAATATGCATAACCACCTCGTTGATGCATCCGCCTCCGGAGCTTGTTTTGGTAAGGATTTCATCCTGTTTTGAAACAGAGGTTGAAAAATAATAAAAAGCCAGCGGTTTCTCATGCGAGTTGACATAATCAATCACTTCGTCGAGACGTTCGAATTCCATCACAGGGAGGATGGGTCCGAATATTTCATCCTGCATGATGGGATCATCAGGTTTTACGGAATCAATGATGGTTGGTGCGATATAACGGGTTTCAACATCGACCTCCCCGCCGGTAACAACATGCGCCCCCTTCAGCAAGGCAGCCAGTTTTTCTGTTTTGGCTTTGGTTGCAATATGAACAAAATCAATGCTTGACCTGGGATCTTCCCCAAAATAATCCTTGATTTTCTTTTTCATCAAAACCATCAGCTCATCCTTCACCGAATAATGAACAAAAAGATAATCAGGGGCAATGCAGGTTTGCCCCGCATTGATGAATTTGCCCCACACGATGCGGCTGGCTGCGACATTCAGGTTCGCATCCCGGTCTACGATACATGGACTTTTTCCTCCAAGTTCAAGGGAAACTGGTGTCAGATGCTTTGCTGCGGCCTCCATAACCACCTTCCCAACCGTCGAACTTCCCGTGAAGAAAATATAATCCCAGCGTTGATCCAGTAAAATCTGGTTCATCTCTCGTCCGCCTTCAAACATCGTTATGTATTCCGGTGGGAAGTATTCCCTGATCATTTCAGCCATCACCGTGGCAGTATGGGGGCTGTAGACTGATGATTTCAAAACAACACAATTCCCGGCGGAAATTGCTCCTACAAGCGGCTTGATCAGCAACTGGAACGGATAATTCCACGGTGCGATGATCAGGACCTTTCCATAGGGTTCCTTGTAAATCCGGCTGGTCGACCAGAAGTGAACCATCTGGTTTGTACAGACACGTTGAGGTTTCGACCATTTTCGGAGATTGCGAATATGAACACCGATTTCTGCAAGGACCAACCCTATTTCTGTCCCATATGCCTCAAATTCAGACTTATGCAAATCCTTCCAAAGGGCCTCATAAAGTCTTTTTTCATAGGCAAGAATGGCTTTTTTTAACGTTTTAAGCTGCAATATCCTGAATTCCGTTCCCTTGGTTTTATGGGTACTAAAAAATTCCGATTGTTTTTGAACTGCCAATTTCACCTGATCAACCATGATTTTTCATTTTTGCACGATTTACTTCTTATTTATTTTCTACCATGATTTTCCGAATTTCGCCTGCGATGGATCCCACCTTTAAACACAGCGGGTCTGACTGCCAGGTTATTTTTTCTCATGTCCTTTAAACCCGGACATAGAGGAATAGACTCCCATCCATTTTCCGACGAACAAATCAAATAGCCTGACCGGGAGAATGCCTTTGGTGAAGGGTATTATTTTAACCAGCAGGGGTGCACGAACAAACAACTTATTATGTTTAATCGCCCGGACTACCTTCCCAGCAATGTCCTCAGGTTTAAGCAACGGAAGCAGCGGTGTTAAACTGACTCCGGCAAACATCCCGGTGCTGATATAGGATGGATTCACCGTGGTAACGTGTACCCCCGATTTCGACTGTTCCAGTTCTAGACGAAGTGATTCCGACCAGCCGGCAACGGCCCATTTACTCGCACAGTACACTGACATCTGGGGATTTGAAAGCATTCCCGCTGCAGAAGATATGTTAACAATATGGCCAAATCCCTTCTTAATCATTCCGGGAAGAAACTCAAGGGTTACATGCATCAGGGCATTGGAATTCACCTTCATGGTTTTATCGACCTCCTCATGGGTAAGATCTTTAAAATCCTTGTTTCCCGTAATGATTCCTGCATTGTTGATCAGAATGTCCACCTCTCCCACCTCCGCTTTCACCTTTTTTACAGCCTCAATTACCTGTGAATTATCTGAAACATCAACCTGATAGGGATGGATGATGAAATGCATGGCCCTCAATTCCCGGGTGGTTTCAACTAATTTTTCTTTATGAATATCCCAGATTACCAGTTCTTTCGCCCCTTCGATCATGCATAAAACTCCCATCAACCGGCCAATCCCCGATGCGCCGCCTGTCACCAGAACTGTTGATCCCTTGATTTTAGTCATAGTCCTCCTTTTTTATTAAATTTGAAAAATCAAATGTACATTTTTTAAAACAGATAAAAAATTATGCTGCAGACAAAGATTTATTTGGTGGTAACAAAAGAAATTCATACATTTGCAGCCCGTTTAAAAGGCCTATAAAGTTAATCAAAAACAACATCTACAGCAATGAATTTAGCACCTGAAGTAAAAAAGAAAGCATTTTTAGAACATGGGAAATCAGAATTTGACAGCGGTTCAGCCGAAGCGCAGGTAGCTCTGTTCACCATGAAAATCCAACATCTTACTGAACATCTGAAGATCAACAAAAAAGACATGGTAACTGAACGTTCGCTTGTAATCATGGTTGGGAAACGCAGAAAATTGCTGGATTACCTGAAAAGCAAAGAAATTCAACGTTACCGTGATATCATTAAAAAACTCGGGATTCGTAAGTAAACTAATTATTTTCTTTATAAATCAAGAAAGAGGCAATGTGATAATTGCCTCTTTTAATATCTGAAAGAGACAAAAAAAATGAATGGAATAACAAAAACTTTTACCCTTGCCGATGGTCGTGAGATCAGCATTGAAACCGGCAAACTCGCCAAACAGGCCGACGGGTCTGTCGTAGTAAAGATGGGCGACACAATGATACTTGCTACGGTTGTAGCCATGCAGGAGGCCAAAGAAAATGTGGACTTCATGCCATTATCGGTTGAATACCGGGAAAAATACGCCGCCGCCGGTCGTTTTCCAGGAGGTTTCTTCAAACGGGAAGCACGTCCGTCCGATTACGAAATTCTTATCTCCAGGTTGATTGACCGGGCGCTTCGCCCGCTTTTTCCTGATGATTTTCATGCTGAAGTCCAGGTGATCGTCACCCTGATCTCGGCTGATAAAAACGTCCTGCCCGATGCACTGGCATGCCTCGCAGCCTCTGCAGCACTGGCAGTCAGTAATATTCCCTTCAATGGTCCCATTTCGGAAGTCAGGGTTGCCAGGATTAAAGGACAGTTTGTCATCAATCCCAACATTGATGCGATGGCTGAAGCCGATATCGACATCATTGTCGCTGCCTCCATCGACAACATTATGATGGTGGAAGGAGAGATGAAGGAAGTTTCAGAAGAGGACATGGTTGAAGCCATCCGCGTTGCACATGAGGCCATCAAGGTTCAGTGCCAGGTGCAGCTTGACCTGGCTGCCTTGATCGAAAAATCACAGGTAAAGAGGACCTATTGTCACGAAACGAATAATCCTGAATTCAAGGAAAAAGTAAAAGCTGCCACCTATCAGAAGGTTTATGATATGGCTACCAGCGGCAATGCGAACAAGCATGAGCGCAAAAAGATCATTGATGCCATCAAGGAAGAATTTGTTTCCACCCTCAACGATGAGGAAAAGGAGGCGAACAAAAACCTGATCGGCCGTTATTACCATGAAGTTGAAAAAGAGGCCATCCGCAACGCAACCATGGATAACCGCCAGCGGTTGGATGGTCGTAAGCTCGACGAGATCCGGCCAATCTGGAGTGAAATCGATTACCTTCCTGCAGCACATGGTTCTGCCATTTTCACACGCGGTGAAACGCAGTCACTGACAACAGTAACCCTCGGGACAAAACTCGATCAGCAGTCCATTGACGGCGCCATCATCGAAGGAAAAGTAAATTTCATCCTTCATTACAATTTTCCCTCATTTGCCACCGGCGAAGTAAAGCCTATCCGCAGCACAGGCCGCAGGGAAATCGGGCATGGAAACCTCGCGCTGCGGGCGTTAAAGAACATGATTCCCCAGGGTGCAGATAATCTTTATACCATCCGGATCGTTTCCGATATCCTGGAATCGAACGGAAGTTCATCCATGGCAACCGTTTGTGCCGGGACCCTGGCGCTGATGGATGCAGGTGTTAAAATCATCAAGCCTGTTTCCGGAATAGCTATGGGACTTATTACCGACAACAAGCGTTATGTTGTGTTATCCGACATTCTTGGTGATGAAGACCACCTTGGCGACATGGATTTTAAGGTTTGCGGCACCCGCGACGGGATAACCGCATGCCAGATGGATATCAAAGTCGACGGATTGTCCTTTGATATTCTTCGCGAAGCCTTGGCTCAGGCCCGCAAGGGACGCATGCACATTCTCGGGGAAATGGAAAAGACCATTTCAGAACCACGTGCCGACTTTAAACCATTTGTTCCGCGTATCTTCCAGATGAAAGTTCCCAAAGAATTCATCGGTGCGATCATCGGACCCGGGGGTAAGGTCATTCAGGAGATGCAGCGGGAAACCGGAACAACCATCGTCATTGAAGAGGTCGGAGAATTTGGCATTGTTGATATTGTTGCCGACAACCTTGAGGCCCGTGACAAGGTAATTGAAAAGATCAAGCGCATTGCTTCGGTAGCCGAAGTGGGCGAAATTTATAAAGGAAAAGTTAAAAATATCCAGTCATTTGGCGCTTTTGTTGAAATCCTTCCCAACCAGGATGGTTTGCTCCACATTTCGGAAATTGATTGGAAACGATTGGAAAAGGTTGAGGATGCCCTTAAGGTAGGAGATGAAATAGAAGTCAAACTGATTGAGGTCGATCCTAAAACCGGAAAATTAAAACTTTCACGCAGGGCTTTGCTTCCCAAACCGGAAGGTTATGTGGAACGCAAACCTGAACCACGGCCTGACCGCCCTGACCGCGGGAATGATCGTGGACACGATCGCGGACACGATCGCGGGGGCGATCGGGGTCCAAGAAGATAGTGCATGTAACCCAAACCTAATTTTTGCGTAAACAGACCCATAGTTAAGGTCAAAAACAAATTGCGTTCGCATGAGGCAGTTAAAAATTACGAAGCAGGTTACCAATCGCGAAACCGCATCCCTGGATAAATATCTCCAGGAGATTGGCAAAGTGGAACTGATTACAGCCGACGAGGAGGTGGCTCTCGCCCAGCGGATCAAGCAGGGTGATATGGCTGCACTTGAAAAACTGACAAAAGCCAATTTGCGTTTTGTCGTTTCTGTTTCCAAACAATATCAGAACCAGGGATTAAGTCTACCCGACCTGATCAATGAAGGTAATCTCGGACTGATCAAAGCTGCACAAAGGTTCGATGAGACACGTGGTTTTAAATTCATCTCTTATGCCGTATGGTGGATCCGCCAGTCGATTCTTCAGGCCCTGGCCGAGCAATCAAGGATCGTGCGTTTGCCGCTCAACAAAATAGGATCTATTAATAAAATCAACAAAGCTTACGCACAGCTTGAACAGCAGTATGAGCGGGAACCCAATGCCGGTGAAATTGCCCTTTTACTCGAAGTTTCCGAAAACGAGGTAAAGGAATCGATGCGTAATTCGGGACGGCATGTTTCGATGGATGCCCCGCTGATCCAGGATGAAGACAACACAATGTACGATGTGTTGCGCAGTGAGGAAAACACCACGCCCGACAATGGTCTGCTGTATGAGTCCCTTAAAAAGGAAATTGAACGAGCGGTGTCAACCCTTACCCAACGAGAAGCTGATGTGATCCGGTTGTATTTCGGACTCAACGGCAGCCATCCGATGACCCTTGAAGAGATTGGCGAAAAATTTGACCTGACGCGCGAACGTGTCCGCCAGATAAAGGAAAAAGCTATCCGCAGATTGAAACATACCTCCCGGAGCAAGATCCTCAAGACCTACCTGGGATAGACTGCGGAACGCGAGCTTAAATTTGTCATTTGTCATTCGTCATTCAAGATGCCCCATTTAGTTGCACCCTCTCTCCTATCAGCTGATTTCCTGAACCTCGAGAAGGATATTGCCATGCTCAATCAGAGCGAGGCCGACTGGTTTCATCTCGATGTAATGGATGGCCTGTTTGTTCCAAACATCTCTTTTGGATTTCCCATCATTGAAAAAATAAGGAAAGCGACCGACAAGCCGCTTGATGTGCATTTAATGATCATTGACCCCGAGCGTTACCTGGAACGGTTTAAGAAGGCCGGCGCTGACATTATCAGCATACACATCGAGGCGTGTAACGACCCTGTTGCTGCCTTGAGGACCATCAGAAATCTCAAAGCCAAAGCTGGTATCGTCATCAAGCCCGAAACACCTGTGGATGTTCTGGCCGGTTTGATCGGTGAGGTTGATCTGGTGCTGATTATGTCAGTAAATCCGGGTTTCGGCGGCCAGTCGTTCATGCCGCAAACTTATGATAAAATTGCGGCATTGAAATCCATGATCAGATCAACCAACAGCAACGTGCTGATCGAAGTGGATGGAGGCATCGACCTTCAGAATGCAGCACCCCTGGTTGAGGCGGGAGTCGACGTTCTGGTGGCCGGGAACACCATCTTTTCTTCAGGAAACCCGATGCAAACCATTCATCAGCTGAAAAGCATCAGGTAAG
The DNA here is from genome assembly GCA_037128705.1 of Bacteroidota bacterium. GTDB lineage: Bacteria > Bacteroidota > Bacteroidia > Bacteroidales > FEN-979 > CAIVAT01. The sequence goes on from JBAXVX010000018.1 coordinate 50,744, forward strand.
TTTGCCCGCTACTTTTTATATTTCCGGATTAGCTTCACAATTTTTTCCTATTTTTACAGAAAACTTGCAGTAATATGGATTTCTGCGGAGCCAGGGATTATATCATTCAGAGACTGAGAGCGGAATTAAAGCCAACACTTTTTTATCACAGTGTTGAACATACCCTTGATGTGACCGACGCAATCCGGCGACTGACAGAGGCTGAAAACATTGAGAAGAAATATTCAACGCTGATTGAAACAGCAGCCCTCTATCATGACGCAGGAATCCTCGTGCAGTATGCCAATCATGAAAGTGCATCTGCCAACCTGGCAAAAGAGATTCTTCCGGGTTTTGGATACACAACAAAAGATATTGAATACATTTCCGGATTGATCATGGTCACCAAACTTCCGCAAAACCCCGTGTCGCTGGCAGAAAAAATCATATGTGACGCCGACCTCGATTATCTTGGCCGGAAAGATTTCTTCATCCATTCATTCCAGCTTCGTCTCGAATGGCAGGTTAACGGGATTAAAAACATGCACCTGTATGACTGGTTCGGAGCACAGGTCACCTTTTTATCTGATCATCAATATTTTACAAAATCGGCTTTATCGCTGAGAAGTGAACAAAAAGATAAAAACCTTCAGGAGGTCAAACAACTTCTCAACCAGGTTACACATTTTCAAACATTAACAGGTTAGTGTGTTCCCGGGCATAAAAAATTACAATCATAAAACATAAATCTTTTTCGTATGGCAACAGCAACCAAAGAATCGAAGTACAACAAAGTGATTCTGATTCCAACCGATTTCTCAGAAGTATGCGGAAACGCAATATCACATGGTGTAAAACTGGCAAAATTCCTGGGTTATAAGGTATGTATTCTCCACATCATCAACAAAGAAACCAAAGCTGCGCTGAAGAAGAAAAGTGTGGGCGTTGACTATGTGGAATGGAGGCTTAAGGAATACAAGAAATATTATGAAAAAAAATATGATGTAGACGTCGACACTTTGGCTGTTGAAGGAAGCATCTTTTCAACCATCAGTGAAGTGGCAACGCAGATCAAGGCTAACCTGATGATCCTGGGAACCCATGGAAAAAAAGGATTACAGCATGTATTTGGCAGCTATGCCCTGAAGGTGGTGATCGAATCACCTATTCCTGTCGTGGTGGTGCAAAAACGCGCCTTCCGGGAGGGATACCAGAATATTGTTTTCCCGGTAAGTAACGAGGTTGAATCCCGTCAGGCCGTGCAATGGGCCAAACTGATGGCCAAACTATTCAATGCCAAAATCCACATCCTGGTCTGTCCGGAAAAAGACTCCGGTCTGAAGAGCCGTCTGGTGATCATCACCAAACAGATCACCACGATCTTTGATGAGGAAAAAATTCCATATGGTGTGACGACGGCTTACAAATCTTCAAATTTCGCCGAGGAGGTTATATCCTACAGTGTAACCCAACATGCCGACCTGATGATGATCATGACCCGTCCGAATGTGGATATTCCCGGGTTCAGCCTCTCCTCGTGGGATGAAAAACTGATGTTCAATGAGGCGCAAATTCCGGTAATGTGCATCAATCCCATTGAACTCGGCTATCATTATTACGAATGGGCTATGCTGGCGTAACCTTGAATGGAATGCAGGCAATGCAATGAATGCAGATATTGCCTGGGATGCTTTTCGGGCTGTGCTTTTGATTTTTTGTATTTCGAAACATGAATTTTTCTGAATGATGAATCTGATCCGGAAATATTGGGATACAAAACCACTTTTTCTGATTATTTCCCTGGCGTTGCTTTTCCGGCTTTTGGCGGTTATTTTCGCCAAAGGCTGGGGGATGTTTGATGATCATTTCATCGTAATTGAATCATCAGGATCCTGGGTCGCTGGTCACGATTACAATGACTGGCTCCCCGGCAGTCCTGGAAATCATGGGCCTACCGGTCACAACCTGTTCTATCCCGGATTGCATTTCCTGCTCTTCTCACTTTTTAATTGGATGGGGATTAACGATCCGCAGATTAAAATGCTTTTCATCCGCCTCATTCATGCCGCATTTTCGATGATTACCGTTGTTATGGGATATAAAATTGCAGAGACCCTCCAGGACAGGAAGTCGGCCCGTATTGCCGGTTTGCTTCTGGCGATTTTCTGGTTTATGCCATGGATGAGTGTCAGGAACCTGGTAGAGATGGCTTGTGTACCCTTTCTCATGGGCGGGTATGCGCTCATTTTCCGTAAGAGGCCCGACCGGGGCGTTTTTATTGATTGGTTTCTTGCGGGTTTGTTGTTTGGACTGGCCGTCAACCTTCGTCCACAGGCCATCTTTTTTCCAGTAGGGATCGGTGGGATTATCCTGTTTCAGCGTAAGTGGAGTCAGCTTTCGGCAATTTCATTCGGAGCCCTGACGACCTTTGTCATTTTCCAGGGTGGCATTGATTTTATCATCTGGGGTAAACCCTTTGCCGAACTTTTGGAGTATGTCAATGTTTGTGTTACAGAACGGAATGACTACATATCGCTTCCCTGGTACAACTATTTTCTCACCATTTTTGCGCTGCTGATCCCCCCTGTGAGTTTCTTTCTTTTCTGGGGATTTCTGAAGAACTGGAAAAAGTACCTCCTGGTTTTCATACCAGCCCTGCTCTATTTTATCTTTCATTCCTACTTTCCGAACAAACAGGAACGGTTCATTCTCCCGATGATTCCACTGATGATTGTTTTCGGAGCCATGGGATGGACCAGTTTTTGCGAAAAATCTGAATTCTGGAAAAAACGCCCGGCATTGTTATTTTGGAGCTGGTCATTCTTCTGGATCATCAATACCATTCTGCTGGTTACCTTTACCTTTACCTATTCAAAAAAAGCAAGGGTTGAAGCGATGACTTATCTTTCAAGATACCAAAATATCAAGGCCATTGCAGTTATTGATGAAGACAACAGTCCAGAACTCATGCCGAAATTTTACCTGAATCAATGGCCGGTTTCCTATAATGAATTTGTGGGAGACCTCAGCGCCGATTCTATCCTTGCGCTCTCTAACCGTCATAAGGCAGACAATCCGCCCAGCTTCATCCTGTTCACCGGCGACAAACAGGTTCAGCCGATGGTAATCAAGGCAAGGAGGTATTTCCCCGCCCTGGTCTATGAAACCACGATCGAGCCTGGTTTTATCGACCGGTTTGTTCACTGGTTAAATCCGATCAATAAAAACCGCAGGATTTTCATTTATCGTAACTGTGATCTTATCCCAAAACGAATGGAAAATTAATATGACCGAACGTAAAAAGATCAATATCGCCCAACCATCATTTCTCGGCAATGAAAAGAAATACCTGGTTGATACGATCGACAGCGGCTGGATTAGCTCCATCGGTCCCTATATTGAAAAGTTCGAAGCTGAATTTGCCAGGTACCATGGGGTCAAACATGCTGTTGCCACGCACAATGGGACCATTGCCCTGCACCTGGCACTGGCTGCCGCCGGGATTACCAGCGGCGATGAAGTTATTGTTCCGGACTTCACTTTTGTCGCAACAGCCAATAGTGTCAGATACTGCAATGCACAGCCGATCCTGGCTGATGTTGAACGGGATGACTGGAATTTATCCCCGGAGTCTGTAACGGCAAATATCACCTCAAAAACGAAGGCCATCATTCCGGTTCATCTTTATGGAAATCCTGCCAGGATGAATGAGTTACGTGCCATCGCAAAGCAACATAACCTCATCATCATTGAAGATTGTGCCGAAGCACTTGGAGCAACTTATCAGGGAGAACGGGTTGGTACGATGGGCGACATTGGCTGTTTCTCTTTTTTTGGTAATAAAATCATCACCACCGGCGAGGGAGGAATGTGTATCACCAACAATGATGAGCTGGCCGAGCGCATGCGGATTCTGCGCGACCATGGCATGAACCGCAGCAAGAAATACTGGTATGATCTGCTGGGATTCAACTACCGTATGACCAACATGCAGGCTGCAGTCGGTCTAGCGCAACTTGAGCAGATTGATGGCCTGCTGAAGACCAGGGATGACATCTATCGCACATATGAGAACGCATTCAGCAACTGTAAGGAAATCGTTCTCCAGGAGAATCACCATCAGCAAAGCGTAAACTGGATATTCACCCTGCGGATGCAGGGAGTGTCTGAAGAGCAACGTGATGCCGTGATGGCCGATCTGAAAGCACAAAACATCGATTCCCGGCCGGTATTTTATCCTATTCATCACATGGATTTTTATCAGAATGGGGATTTTTTCCGCTCCATTCCTGAAAACAGCAAACTCATATCCCGGGAAGGGATCAGCCTTCCAACTTTCATTGGCCTTGACCACGGTGATATAAAATTTATCGCAGAGACTTTGATTGAATCATTGGGAAACCAGCGGTAATGAGCTTCCAGTATTAAACCGGTCATATGATAAAATGTGGCCGCATAGTCTAAAGATCTAACATTGACAGATGAAATTATCCGTAATTCTGCCGACCTTTAACGAAAAAGATTCCATCATACTTCTCATTGAAGAGATTCGGACCATCCTCAACCGCGAAAAAATCGATCACGAAATTGTGATCGTTGACGACAACAGTCCCGACGGTACCTACCAGGCTATCATCGAAGCCTTCAGCGATGATCCTTTTGTCGTACCCATGCTGAGAACCAAAGAAAAAGGGCTTGCCACTGCCATTTATCACGGGATATCCAACTGCAGCGGCGATAAGGTGGTTGTGATGGATACCGATTTCAACCATCCCCCGGAACTCATTCCGCTGCTCCTGAAAATTACTGACTATTTCGATATTGCCTCAGGGTCGAGATATGTCATTGGCGGCGGGATGGAGACATCAAGGATGCGCTATATAGGCAGTAAATTATTTAACAAGTTCATTCATTACACCCTTCTGGTCAAAACCACTGATAACCTCAGCGGTTACTATGCTTTCAACAAGAAAATACTTGATGAGGTTGATCCCTCAACCATTTTTTACGGGTATGGCGATTATTTCATACGCTTCCTGTATATCATGCAGAAAAGGAAGAAATTCATCCTCGAAGTACCTGTGATTTACAAAGACCGCCAGGGAGGCCTTTCGAAGACCAACCTCACAAATGAATTGGTGCGTTACACCCGATCTGTTTTGAATATCCGGTTTTCCCGCTGGAAGAAACATTAGTTCAATGGACGCGATACAGGCCAATCAAAGAATTATTGAACTTTCGAACGAAATACGAAGGCACAACTTCAATTATTATGTCCTGTCAAGGCCTGAAATAAGTGACTTTGAATTTGATATGTTGCTTGAAGAGCTGGTTCGGCTTGAAAATGATTTTCCTGAAATGGCCGATCCCGACTCCCCTACCCGGCATGTTGGCGGGGAGGTCACCAAAGAATTCAAACAGGTTCTTCATGCCCATCCGATGCTTTCACTTGGGAATACATATTCAGAAGATGAGATTCGTGATTTCGAGGAACGCATTCATAAAACGATTGGCGATGAGGTGGAATACGTGTGTGAGCTGAAGTTCGACGGGGTGGCCATCGGGCTCACCTATCGCGATGGACGGCTTGTGCAGGCAGTTACCCGGGGCGATGGCATCAGGGGGGATGATGTGACGACCAATGTACGCACGATCAAGAGTATCCCCCTGAAACTTCATGGCACAGGATACCCGGAAGAATTTGAGATCAGGGGAGAGATCATCCTTCCTCATGCCAGTTTTGAAAAGATGAATGAGCAGCGGCTTGAAGTGGGAGAAGAGGTCTTTGCAAATCCCCGCAACGCTGCTTCCGGCAGTTTAAAGATGCAGGATTCCACAGAGGTTGCGCGACGTAACCTGGATGGTTTTTTCTATTATTTGCCAGGAAAGGGGCTTCCCTTTAAAACGCACTACGAGGGCCTGGTTGCTGCGAAGTCGTGGGGCTTTAAGATTTCAGAATACATGGTGCGGTGTAAAACCATTGCTGATATTTTTGATTACCTCGAAACCTGGGATAAAGCAAGGCATGAACTTCCCTTTGACATCGATGGTGTGGTGATCAAGGTGAATGACCTCCGGCAACAGGATCTGCTCGGATTCACGGCCAAATCGCCCCGCTGGGCCATTGCCTATAAGTTCAAGGCTGAACGGGTTACCACCAAGCTGATATCGGTTGATTTTCAAGTGGGGAGAACCGGGGCTGTGACACCGGTTGCCAACCTTGAACCGGTGCAACTTGCCGGGACGGTTGTTAAAAGGGCTTCCTTGCACAATGCAGACATCATCAGCACCCTGGACGTCAGGATCGGAGATGTGGTTTTTGTCGAAAAGGGTGGAGAGATCATACCCAAGATCATCGGGGTGGATATTGAAAAGCGAAATGAGAATGCCGTAGCCCTTTCGTTCATCAGCCACTGTCCTGAATGTAGTACCGGATTGATCCGGACTGAAGGAGAATCGGCCTGGTATTGCCCGAATGAAAATGGTTGCCCGCCCCAGATCAAAGGAAAACTTGAACATTTCATCTCCCGTAAAGCGATGAATATTGACAGTCTGGGGGAGGGAAAAATAGAGATTCTGTTCGACAACGGGCTGGTCAGAAATTGTGCCGACCTATATGACCTAAATTTTGAAAGGCTTATAGGGCTTGAGAAAACCTATGAATCCACAGAAGAAAAAAAAGAAAAGAAGATCAGTTTCCGCGAAAAAACCGTCAGCAACATTCTGAACGGCATCGAGGCTTCGAAGAAAGTCAGTTTTGACCGGGTGCTTTATGCATTGGGAATCCGGTTTGCGGGCGAAACCGTTGCAAAAAAGTTAGCCGCTCATTTTATTTCAGTAGAGAACCTCAGACACGCTGATTTCAATGAATTGGTTGAGGTGGAAGAGATCGGTGAAAAAATTGCTCAAAGCATCCTCACCTGGTTTGCTGATCCCAGAAACAATGAAATTATCAGGAGACTAAAGGAAGCCGGAATTGAGTTCAGCCTGGACCAGTCGCTTGTAACCAGGTTAAGTGATAAACTTTCAGGTTCAACATTCGTTGTCAGTGGCATTTTTGAGAATTTTTCCCGCGATGAACTTAAAAAGACCATCGAAGCGCATGGCGGAAAAAACATTGGTTCAATCAGTTCAAAAACCTCCTTTCTCCTTGCGGGGGAAAATATGGGGCCTGAAAAACGCAAAAAGGCAGAGAAACTGGGCGTCCCGATCATTACCGAAGCTGAATTTTTAGCCATGCTGGGTTAGCTATTGCACTTTTTTTATCGTTCCTGCCCCCGAAACACTCTGGTCAACTTCCGTAGGTGAACCCTTGTATTTTACACTTCCGGCCCCGGAAATTTCAGCACGGATCTTTTTGGAAACGTTGATCTGGGCGTTACCAGCGCCACTGATGTCAAGATCATAGTTCTCAGCAGGCATATCAAATGCAAAAATGTCAGATGCCCCAGATAGATCCATGGTCACATCGACAGCGGATCCTGAAAACTTCATCTTACTTGCGCCACTGCAGTCAAGGGTTAATTTCTGCACATTAATTTCAAATTTCGAATCTGAAGCCCCTGAGGCATCAATGCTCAGTTCGGGCACTGTAACGGGGCCTTCGGTATTGATATCCACTGCGCCACTCACATCAATATGCTTTAAATTCTTCACAGTGACATACACTTTCATCGTCGTGACATGATTAACCGGCTTTTTTGTCTCAATCATCAGGATTCCGCCAACTACCTCAGTCCGGATAACCGGCAGCAGGTTTGCATCAGCTTCAACAGTGACCTCTTCAGTCGGGCCTTGTTTAAGAAAAATATCGAATGCACCAGAAACCTCAATGCCATCAAACGAAGGAACCTTTCTGGCCTCCTTCAGCACATTTCCATCTCCATGAACTCCACCGGGAACATGGCAACTTGCAAAAAGGCTCGACATTCCCAGGAACAGGCTGACGAACATGAACATTGAAAAGAATCTTCTTGTTTTCATAGGATCAATTTTAAGTTATTGGACGGTAAAATATGTATTGGTTACAAAAATAAATCTAACACTGCATCCGGACATTTGCTATTTCAGGCTTACATTCCCATACTCGCTGTGCACAATCACTTTGCTCACGGGTGATTCGGCACCACCCACCGTTCCCTTGTAGCTGCTTTCTGTTGAAGTTGTAGAGCGATAAGAGAATTTGGCTTTGCCGGAGGGGAACTGCAGATCGCAGAATTTAAGTTCAGCCTCCAGCATATACTTTGCCTGTTCAGCAAGCCCGATGGTGACATCAGCGTATTTATTGCGGATATTAACCGAGGTGAAATCGGCGGGCATTTCATGTACATCGCAGTTACCATATTGAATATCCAGGTTCAGGCTTTGTTCAATCCGCTGGATATCAATATCGGAAAACTTTGATTTGCTCTCAACAGCCGAAGAATTTTCCATATTCAGTTTTCCCCCCTCGAAATTGACATTGAGTGCAATAATTTTTTCCGCATCCAGGTCTGAGAATTTTGAGTCAAGCCGTAAGCTTCCGGCATAATCCAGGGTCATCTGCGAGTATTTCAATGACAGAACCGCCCCTTTCATCCAATTCACCTGGGCTTTACCGAATTTTATATCCAGCAGATTATCCGAGTTACCAAGCTTTTTTACCTCCAGATTTCCATATCCCAGGTTAATCCTGCTCTTCCCGTTTACTTCATTGATATAAATATCCCCGAATTTATTGGTCAGATCGAGGCTGATCGATGCCGGCATAGAAATCATGTAGTCAATGGAGAAATGGCCCTTTCCCGATCCCTTACCTTCCTGGATGTTGGTGATGGCGCTCACGGCGGATGGTGAATCAGTGAAATCAATCGAAATCCTGTTGAATTTTTTTGTGGCGTCCTCCTGATCGTCGGCCGAAACGGTGATGGTAACTTCGATGGCGATGACATTTTTATCCCAGTTGGTACAATGCACCTTACCGAAACGGTTGTTGACCGTAAACTGCGCATCGGGGTTTATGGTAAATTCCTTGGTGATTACCTTGGTAAATTCATCATTTGCTTTGACCCCTTTAATGCCAAGCAGGAAAAGGAACATCAAGGTGAAGAACGTTATTTTAAGAATTGTTTTCATGGCGATGGATATTGATTAGTTTTTCGATTGTGATAGCTGGTGGATGATGTTTTTAAGAATAGTTTCTTTCATTTGCTGGTTTCGGATGATCGCATCCAGGATATTTTCGTTACCGGAATTCGATGAAAATGTAATCTTCAGATCAGCTGTGGATTTATCCAAATTCCGAATCTCAACCATGGCCGATTCACTTAGGGAAAGAGCTCCCGGATTGCTGGCTGTAAGTTTATTGAGTCTCCTGAGTTGAGCATGTGTCTGATTGTCGTAATACAAGATGGCCTCCCTTATTTCAAGGGGCAGGTCAGTCCCCTGATTTGCTGATGCGAACCGTTCACGGATCTCCCTGCCTGCGAATTCAACCAAAAAGACACTAACGCTGATCAGGATGATAATCAAGGCAGCGACTTTGAGCAGCCGGGAGCGGTTGTGGACCATCATGGTCATCTCCGGCTGCTTGGGCAGCCTTTCCTGGAATCGTTCGAAATGGCCATCAGCAGGCTCATTTGAATCGAATTCATCGAGGTGGTCTTTAATATATTTTTCCAGGTTCGGCATGGTTAATTGGCGCTAAACATTTTTTGATAACTATTATTCTTCAATAATCCCAGTAACTTCTGGCGTGCGCGAGAGTACCGGGTCCTTGAGAGCTGGTTTGATATATGTAATATCTGCGCTATTTCTTCATGATCATATCCTTCCAACAGAAAGAGAGTAAGGATCACCCTGTAATCCTCGGGGAGTTCAGAAATTGCCCGTTTAACTTCTGCTGCCTGGAACTGGATTTCCTCTTCCCTGTTGTCTTCGGATGAATCAGGCAATTCATTCTCCACCTTGTCGAGTGGGACCGTGTCCTTCAGTTTCCTTAAGTAATCAAGAGAACGGTTGATCACGATGCGTTTTAACCAGGATCCGAAACTCCCTTCACCCGTATAACTGTTCAGCCGCTGAAAGGCATCCAGGAAAGATTCCTGCATAATATCTTCGGCTTCTGCAGTATCATTCACAATCCGGAGGCTGGTATTGAACATGGCTTTATAATAAAGTTTATATATTTTATATTGTGCATCCCTGTCACCCCTGCGGCAGGCCTCAATCAGTTCCTGGTGAATATTGATATAAGCACTTTCCAAATTACCTGATTTTGTGCAAAAGGACTCAGCCGTTTTTCAAATGTTACAGCTTCTGGTTAAAATTATAAAAAAATCTTTGCCCTTGCCTTCGCAAAGTGCAAAAGCAAAATCAAAAATCGCAGATATGGTGTAATTTTGCGCAATGTTGAAAAAGATCCATCTCCCTGTATATTTCTTTCCTCTCGCTGCCATGCTCTTCTGGGGCTTTTCTTTTATCTGGAGCTCAGTATTATTAAAATACTACGAACCTGTCACTATCATTTTTATCCGGCTCATTATTTCGGCGTCATTCCTGTTTACAGTCAAGTATTTCTTCCTCGCATCTGAAAAGATCAACAGGAAAGACTACCGGTTGATTTTACTGAGTGCCTTGTTTAATCCATTCCTCTATTTCCTTGGTGAAAATTACGGACTGAAATTCTCCACCCCTACCATTGCAGCGGTAATCATTGCCACAATCCCGGTATTTTCACCACTGATTGCCTATCTGAGTGTCAGGGAGAAACTTTCACCCATCAATTTTGTGGGTATTGCCCTTTCATTTGGAGGAGTAATCCTGATGCTGGTCACCGGAGATCTTTCGCTGGCTGCCGACATCCGCGGGATCCTGTTTTTATTCGGAGCTGTTTTTGCCGCCTTGCTTTATTCGGTCACCCTGCGGAAACTCACCGCCAAATATTCCGCACTCACTTTGATTGCCTGGCAAAACCTGATTGGGATTTTTCTTTTCTTACCCTTTTTTCTGATTTTTGAATCAAAATCATTCATACGGGTACCTGTAAACGGGGAGATCATCACTTCGATGCTCCTGCTGGCCATCCTTGCCTCATCGATTTCATTTGTGTTTTTTGCACACTCAGTTAAATTACTGGGAATCAGTAAATCAAATATATTTTCCAACCTGATCCCGGTTTTTACAGCCATCTTCTCCTTTTTTTTACTGTCAGAGGGCTTTACATTACAAAAAATCGGAGGGATCGCGCTCGTCATCGGAGGTGTTTACCTTTCTGAGAGAAGCAAAAAACGGCAATAGCTCACCATTTTTTAGTTACCTTTGCTTAACTAAATAAGACTGCAAAACAGATGATTTTTAAACCAGAGAAACTGAGGATTAAAGATCAGCGGATGAAGCCTTTCATCGATACGGATGAATTGTGGGACCTGATCAATACCGTTCCTGCTTCAAAAGAACGGGTCAGGGATGTCATTGCAAAATCTTTGGATAAAAACAGGCTGACACTTGCCGAGACTGCCGTACTGATCAACGCAACAGACCATGAACTTATAGAAGAAATCAAGCAGGGAGCCCGAAAGCTGAAAGAAAAGGTCTATGGCCAGCGGATTGTACTTTTTGCGCCTTTGTATATAGGCAACCTGTGTACAAATAACTGTGCCTATTGCGGGTTCAAAGCATCCAATAAACAGTTAAAGCGCGTTACACTCGACAAAGATGATCTGATAAGTCAGGTGAAGACGCTTGAAGATACAGGCCAGAAAAGGCTGATCCTGGTATTCGGCGAGCATCCGAAGTATGATGCCAATTTCATTGCTGACAGCGTCAGGACGGTCTATGGAGTTAAAAGCGGCCCAGGTGAGATCAGACGGGTCAACATCAATGCGGCTCCCCTGGATATCGACGGTTTCCGCATCATTAAAGATGCAAAAATCGGCACCTACCAGATCTTCCAGGAGACCTATCATCGGGAAACTTATGCCAAGGTCCACCCAAGCGGAATGAAAAGAAATTTCGACTGGCGGCTAACCGCGCTTGACCGGGCTCAGGAAGCCGGCATTGATGATGTAGGCATCGGGGCCCTGTTCGGACTTTACGACTGGCGGTTTGAAGTTTTAGGACTGGTGCGACATACGAACCATTTTGAAGCAGTTTATAATGTCGGACCTCATACGATATCCTTTCCACGGATCCAGTATGCCTCCCAACTTGACATCGACAAGTCTCATCTGTTAAGTGATGAGGAATTCACGCGGCTGGTTGCAATTCTTAGGTTGGCCGTTCCCTATACCGGCCTGATCCTGACAGCGCGCGAATCTGCTAAAATCCGGAATGAAATTATGCAATTTGGCGTCTCGCAGATTGATGGGGGTACCAATATCGAATTGGGGGGGTATTCGAAAAGAAAGGAGAATGAAGAACAGGACATCGATCTTGAACAATTCCAGATCAATGATAACCGCAGTCTCAACGAGATCATGAATGAGCTGATAGACCAGAAATACATTCCTTCATTCTGCACAGCCTGTTACCGATTGGGCCGTACCGGCGAACATTTTATGGAATTTTCAGTTCCCGGCTTTATTAAACGGTTCTGTCAGCCCAATGCCTTGATGACCATGACTGAGTATCTTGAAGATTATGCTCCTCCTGAAACAAAAGTAAAGGGATACCTGCTCCTTGAGGAAAAACTTGGTGAAATCGAGGATGTGGCATTCAGAGAACAACTGAACAATAAAATCAGCGAAATTAAAGAGGGTAAACGTGACCTGTATTTTTAAAAACAGATAATCATGAGCGAAGTCAGAATTATTGGATTGCTGATCACCGACCGGATTAAAGAGGCCGGACAAACCCAGCAGGCACTTACAAAATATGCCCATGTAATTAAATCAAGGCTTGGGTTTCACGAAGTATCGGAAGAGGTATGCAGCCGGGTTGGGGTTATTATTCTGCAACTCGCTGGTGATATTCTAGCGTGTAAGGCCCTGGAAGAAGAACTCTCCTTGATCAGAGGACTCGAACTCCAAAGAATGGTCTTTACTTTTTAATTTTTGATGGATGAGTGAATTTTCCAGGAAGGAACTTAAAGCAGAATTTCAGTCACATTACATGAATTCCTCTCTTTCAAGCATGAGGTTGGGATTGTATGTCTCGCTCATCCTGTTTCTCCTCTTTGTGTTTTTTAACCTGATTTTTTTCCGGAACTCACCTGAATATCATTCATACCTCCGTTTCGGGATCATAGCTCCTGTGATCATCATTTCGATTTCGGTGACCTATTTTCGATCCTTATACAAATGGCTTAGTCCTATTTTCATTTTTCTGAACCTGATAATAGGACTGGGAATCCTGGTTGTCGGAATGGAAACATCGCCAATCCGGGGGGAAAACGAATATTATTTTGCCTGGGTAATGCTCGTTGTGATTGGTTTTTTCACTTTTTTCCGGGTGCCTTTCTATACACTTATCAGCATTGGAGCTTTCCAGGTCATGATGTTCATGCTGGCTACCTTTCTTAACGGGACATACAAACTCAATCCATTTGGCTTTTTCAATGATTTTTTCTTTGTCATTGCCATTTACAGCATCGGATTGATCATGGCTTTGATGTTCAGAATTTTACACTGGAAAAATTTCCTTCACAAGAAAGCCCTTTCAGAGAACTACCGCAAATTGCTCCAGGAGACTGAGGATCGGAAAATAGTTGCAAAATCACTTCAGCAGTCCGAATTTTTGTATATTAATACCTTAAATTCCATTCCCGACTGGCTCTATGTTGTGGATACCGACCTCAGGTTTGTCATGTTGAATTCATCTCTTCAGGAGGAACATCTGCGTCAGGGATTTCCAATCAACTGCATTGGAAAAAAGATCACAAAGGTTTACCCCTTCATCCAGGCTACAACCATAGACGAAATAAACCGGGTTTTTAAAACCGGTGAGATCGTTGTCAGCGAGCAGCAATTTTTCCTGCGGGATAAGACGATTTATGGTGAAACACGGAAAGTTCCTATCTTCAAGGATAACCAGGTGATCCAGGTCATGACGATCATGCGTAACCGTTCAAAAGAGCGGGAGGTTGAAGAACTCAAGCAAAAAAATGTTGAGCAGAAGGAGATCATGCTCAAGGAGATACACCACCGGGTGAAGAATAACCTGGCCATTGTAGTCAGCCTCCTGAATCTCCAGCTTCATAATAATTCGGATCCCGAGCTCTCCAGGATCATCCTTGATGTTGAAATGAGGATACGGTCTATGGCCCTGATCCATGAGCACCTTTACCGTTCTGAGAATCTCGAGATGATCCCGCTTCCCTCCTATCTGCAATCCCTTTCTGAAATTATTGCCAGCACTTTTAACAGGCATAAGGTAACCTTGATCACAAACTTTGATTCGATGGAAGTCACAATTGAACTCGCACTTCCGCTGGGGCTCATCGCAAACGAACTCCTGACAAATGCATACAAATATGCTTTCCCAATCCACAATGACGGAGTGATAGAAATCCAACTGCAAAAAGAAAACGGGAATGGCTGCGCGATGATCATCAAAGACCATGGGGTTGGACTCCCCCCTGAATTTACAATGGATGCCGGAAAATCGCTCGGGATGTTTATTGTGAAGCTTTTAGTTGAGCAAATCAATGGTAAAATTGAAATCCTCAATAATGGAGGAGCCACCTTCATCATCCGATTCAACGAAAAGGACGAATACGATCAAAATAAACTATTAAAGCAATCACCATGAAAGAAATCTGGATACTCGGTATTTACATCACCGACCGGTTGAAAAAGGTTTCAGACGTCCAGGATATCCTGACAAAATTTGGGTGTACCATCAGGACCCGGCTGGGACTTCATACAGTTAAGGATGATGTTTGCGCCCGAAGCGGTCTGATCGTCCTGGAACTAACAGGTTCAAGTGAGGAGTTTGTTAAGCTTGAAAATGAGCTAATGAAGGTTGATGGCCTCCAGGTTAAAAAGATGGTATTTACAGAGTTGTGACGCACGACAGGTCACATGTGAAAACAAATCAGACCAGTGTAACCCTTGTTCCGCCATTGTCAATTCCAAGCATGGTGGTTTTCGTGATGATGGTATCTTTACCTGAACGTTCAACAAAATGAATGGCCGCTTTTACTTTTGGGCCCATGCTGCCATCCGGGAACTGGCCTTCCTCGAGGTACCGCTTGGCTTCTGCAATGGTCATTCGGTCAAGCGCCTTTTCCTGGGGTGTATTGAAGTTAATGCAAACTTTAGGAACGTCGGTCAGGATAAAAAATTTATCCGCATTGACCTGTGATGCAAGCAATGCCGAGGCAAGATCTTTATCAATGACTGCATCAATACCCTGTAGCTTACCGGGTTCCACATAAAAAACAGGGATACCTCCGCCTCCAACAGCGATCACAATTTGCCCGCCCCGTGCAATCGATTCAATGGTCTTTTTATTGATAATGACCAATGGGTTCGGAGAGGCAACCACCTTCCTCCATCCACGGCCACGGGGATCCTCCCTGAACAGGGATTTTGATTCTTTCATCATTTTTTCAGATTCCTCCTTCGTATAGTAGGGGCCTACCGGCTTTGTCGGCTTCAAAAAAGCAGGATCATCCTTATTCACCAAAACCTGGGTGGTTATGGTGATAATGTCCCGCTCCATGTCGTGTATTTCCAAAACATTTTTAAGCTGCTGTTCAATGATGTACCCAATGAATCCCTGAGAATAGGCGACGCAGATATCCAATGGCATTTCAGGCAAGCCAAACATTTTATAGCCTGCTGAATTGGCAAGCATAATGTTCCCAACCTGGGGCCCGTTGCCGTGGGTGATTACAATGTTGTAATCGCGCTTGATTAATTTCACCAGGCTTTCGGCGGTGGCATTGGCATTTGCCTCCTGTTCATCAATGGTGCCTTTCTGGTCTCCACGTAGCAGGGCATTCCCCCCGAGCGCAACAACAGCAAGCTTTTTCATCTTCTTAAAATTAATTTTTTATAAATTGGCCGGATGCTCTTCCTGTATTATCTAAATTAAAATGCATCCATGCCGTCTGCATGGGTATTTCATTTGATCGCAGGATCATTGGCAAATGTAGATATTTTTTCGGATCTTTGAGTACCTTCGCAAAGCATGAAATCCCAGAAAAAAGCCTATTTATTTGCCTTTGCAGCCATTGGATGTTGGTCAACCATCGGATCGGCCTTTAAGATCTCACTGAGGTATCTGGACCCGCTTGGGTTGCTGTTCTTTTCTTCTCTTGTTGCCTGCCTCGTCCTGTTTTCGATCCTGCTGATCCAGGGGAAACTTAAACTATTAAAAAGCCTGTCATTCAAAGAGGTGATCTTATCTGCATTTCTCGGTTTATTGAATCCATTCCTTTACTACATTGTTCTGTTGAAAGCCTATGATTTGCTTCAGGCCCAGGAAGCAGGGACTCTGAATTACATCTGGCCGCTTTTCCTGGTATTGCTTTCAATTCCCATGTTAAAACAAAAAATTGGATTTGCCAGTATTTTCGCCATTTTCATCAGTTTTTTCGGAATCATCATCATTTCAACCCACCCCGAAATGGGTATCCGGCCAGCTACACTCATTCAACCGGACCGGTTGACCGGAGTGATCCTTGCGTTAGGGAGCGCCGTATTCTGGGCATTGTATTGGATTTTCAACATCAAAGACCAGCGGGAAGCTGTAAGCAAGCTGTTTCTTAATTTTTGTTTCGGGTTTCTTTATACCTTGTTGGCAATCATAATGACCGGAAAATGCCATCTCCCTCCCTGGCAAGGATTTGCTGGTGCAACCTATATTGGTTTTTTTGAGATGGGAATCACTTTCGTATTCTGGCTCAATGCTCTCCGGTTTTCAGCGACAACGGCAAAAGTTTCAAACCTGATTTATCTTTCGCCTTTCATCTCCCTGATCATCATTCATTTCACTGTAAGGGAACCCATATTGATATCAACCGTGATTGGACTGATTTTTATTATTGCCGGCATCATCCTCCAACAATACCTAAAGCGTTGACCGACGGCTGTTCATCGCACTTTCAAGGACACTCAGTACCTCTTTTTTTGTAAAGGGTTTACCCAGATACAAGTCGCAGCCATTGGATAAAATGAAATTTCGGTCCTCCTGCAAAGTAAACCCGGTCATGGCTATGATCGGAGTATTCCGGTTGTTATGCATTTTTTTTATTTCACTTGCAACCTCTAATCCGGTGATTCCAAACCCGAGGTTGATATCCATTAAAATGACATCGTAGGTGTTCTCCCTGGCCATTTGTATGGCTCTATTTCCATCCTGAACCGCATCGAAAACATACCTCTCCTTGCAATATGCAGTAGTTAAAGTGATATTATCTTCATTATCCTCAACCAGTAAAACCCTTGGCTGCCTGCTATTTGTCGCATATATTTCATCTATTTCCCGGGATGAAGTGCACTCTGTTACCAATGATTGTTCCTCCCCCCTCCATGGCTGTTCGGATTCCCTTAAACGGATAATAAAAACTGATCCTTTTCCAATCTCGCTTTCGAGATACAGTGCACCCTTCATTAAGTCAATGATTTTCCAGGCAATGGTAAGACCCAAACCGGTTCCCTCATAACTCCGGTTATATCCGCCACTGACCTGACGGAATGATTCAAAGATGACCTGGTGATATTCTTTCGCAATCCCGATGCCTGTGTCGGCGACCCTTATTTCGATCCAGGCTGCACCATCGCTTGAAACCCGGTTCAACTCAATCGACACCCGTCCCAGCTCAGTAAATTTAATGGCATTATCAAGCAGTTCCCCAATGGCCTTATTCAACAGATGCGGATCAGCTTTCACCTTAACCTTCTGCTTCGGCTGAAATTTCAACTGAAGATTTTTTAATTCAGCCAATGGTTTAAAGTTGGCAATCATTCGCTGCAATTCCGATTCCAGTTCAACCTCCTCCAAGGCCAATTGCTCAGTTCCGGTCTGCAGTTGGGTGAGTTTGAGGATATCATCCAATGTTTTTAAAAGCCGTTCACCTGAAACCCTAATCCTGTCTGCCATTTGACGAATATCTTCTTCTTCTGACTCCTGGCTAATGATGGATGAAAATCCAAGGATGGCATTCAGGGGAGTTCTCACCTCATGGCTCATGTTCATCATCAGGAATGATTTCGTGAGGTTTGATTCTTCTGCCCTTTTTTCAGCGGCAGTAAGGTTCACCAGTTCTTCCCGAAGCCGTTCATCTGATTTTTTCCGTTCCGAGATATCCCGTAAAATAACAATGGTATGCATCTCGTTATTCAGATCAAAATTCGACACCTTTACATCGAGGTCGAAGAAGGTACCATCTTTTTTAATCCCTATCGTCTCATACTCCGATGGTATTTCAATTTCAGCGTTCCTACGCTCAATATATTCCCTGATACGCTCTTTTTCACTCGGGCCAACCAGGTCAACAAGTGATTTCCCCAGAAGGACATCCTGGTTATCGTATCCGAAAAGTGCCAGATAAGCTGGGTTTACAAACACATGAATTCCATTAAGTGAAACGCCGATGGCATCTTTAGAATTTTCCCAGACAGCCCTGAACTTGGCTTCACTTTCCTTTAATTTAAGAGACTCGTGTTTCCGTTCATGACGAACGCGGGCATCGGCAAGTTCACGACCAACGGCCGGAGCGAGACGGGTGAGGTTATCTTTCATCAGGTAGTCCTGTGCACCTGATTTCATCATGTCAACGGCCGTCGATTCGCCTATTGTACCTGAAACAACAATAAATGGGATATCCTTGCCTGAATCATGAAGCACCTGCAACGAATCGTAGGCGTTAAACTGCGGAAGGCTGAAATCCGAGATTATGATGTCCCAGTCTTTCTGTTCCAGCGCCAGTTTCATCTCCTGGTTTGATTCAACCCGCTCAAATAGCACAGCATAATTTGCTTTTTCCAGTTGCCTGATGATCAATGCACCATCACTTTCGTTATCTTCAACCAGAAGAACCTTCACCATAGTTTGCATAATCACTTTTTTAGAGGTGGAGTTTCATTGATCACAAGCCAATACAGTCCAAGTTGTTTAATTGCTTCAGAAAACTGGTAGAAATCGACCGGTTTTCTGATAAAGCTGTTTACACCAAGATCATAACTCTTGGCAATATCCTGCTCTTCCACCGAAGAGGTGAGAACGACAACAAGTAACCTCCTGGTAATTTCATTCGCTCTGATCTGCCTGAGCACCTCCAATCCATCAATGACCGGCAATTTCAGATCCAACAGGATCAGGGTTGGCTGATTTTTGAGATCACGGCCCTCCCATGCGCCTTTCCCAAAAAGATAATCCAATGCTTCTTTCCCATCTTCGGCAACTACCAGGGTATTGATGATGTTCTGCTTTTCAAATGCACGTTTTGTTAGGGCGACATCACTCGGATTGTCTTCGACCAACAAAATGATCCTTTGCTTCATTTCGTTTCTGGGATAAGGGTAAAATAAAACGTTGTTCCCTGGCCCGGCTTTGAGTCGGCCCAGATAATGCCTCCATGGCGGTGAATGATCCGTTGAACTGTCGCCAGTCCGATCCCGGTTCCAGGGAAATCAGACTGCTTATGCATGCGTTGAAATGCGCCAAAAAGATTCTTTGAATAGGCCATATCAAATCCAATCCCATTGTCCCGGACGTACCACGCTGGCTCCCCAGCATGGACGGTCGTCCCGAATTCAATCCTGGGCTTTGGTTGCCATCCGGTAAATTTAATGGCATTATCGATCAGGTTCGTCAATGCGATCTCGATCATATTGAAATCTCCGAAAACCTCCATCCCCGGCTGAATATTTATTTCACATGGCTGATCCTTGCCAATTTCCATTACACGGTCCAGTATGGTTTGTATAAGTGCTGAGAGGTCGATGTGAACTTTGTTCATTTCAATTCGTGAAACACGGGATATTTTCAATATATCGTCAATCAACCGTCCCATTCGCTGCGTTTCATTCCGCACACGATCAATATATTCACGTCCTTTATCCCCAAGATCATTATAAAAATCTTCTTCCAATGCCAGACTCCATCCATCTATGCTTCGCAATGGAGCCCGAAGGTCATGGGAAACTGAATAGCTAAAGGCCTCCAGTTCATTATTTGAAGTTTTAAGTTCTGCCGTTCGCTCAAAGACCCGTTGTTCAAGTGATGCATTTATTCGCTTGATTTCGTCCTCTGCATTGCGACGTTCTGTCACATCAAAGAGGATGGCAAGAATATCTTCCCCGATGAAGATACCTGAGATCTCGATGATCCTGACCTTGCCATCCTTACAGGTTACCTGGTATTCAACCGGTTTAATATCTGTTTCCTGCTCCAGGGCATCATGAACAACCACTTCCCAGGTTGAGATCACCTGATCACGGTATTCTTTATCGGGATAGGCTAATTTAAACCAGTCATCCAACGTAGGGACATCATCTAGGGTATATCCAAAAGTACGCCCAAAACGATCGTTGATCAGATTGAAATGACCATTGTTCGAAACATAAACCATGGGCAACGGAGCCATGTGTACCAATGTCCTGAAACGTTCCTCGCTGTCACGGAGTGCAGATTCCGCCCTCATGCGTTCGAAAATTTCAGCCTTTAAGGACTGGTTAGCCTGTTCAAGTTCAGCGGTGCGTTCTTTAACCCGGATTTCAACCTCATCATAGGCCCTCCGCAATTCATCGCGGGTTCGCTCCAGGGTACTTTTTTCCTTTTGCAGCTCGTTGTTAATCATTCTTAGTTGTGCGGGACTTGGAATAGCCAGTATTTTCGGAAGGATTGGCCACACGACCACGGCTGTTGCCAGGGAGATCACGGCGCACAATGAATCCACCGCGGCCTGCCACCAGTCAACAGACCACCATAGCCCGATGATATGAACAAAATGGGTCGTTCCGCAAATGAGGATAAAGGCTCCGAAAAGAACGATGGCCCACGAAAAGGGAAGGTCTTTTCTCTTCCTGATAAAGACGACCAGGAAAATGGGTATGGAGGCATAAGAGATGGCAATCAAACCATTTGCGATGGCCATTACCATCATCAGGAGCGGCGTCATGGTGCCCGGGTTGGTTCCCGATATTTCCATGCCTCCCGGCATCGTCATCAAAGGGAAAACAATGAGTATTGCCAGTGCAACTGCCGGGGCAAGAATGCGGGGAACCAGTTCAGCAATCTGGCGAACCATCGTCCTGGGTGGAGCGAAAGTCTGCACTTTGAAACGCCGGAGACGAAGGCTGTTCGTGACAACAAAGATGGAGCTGAATGCCATGGCACCTGCAGCAAACATAGGGCTTAGCAAACCATAGGCCGCAATGGGAATCAGCGCCACATTATAAAAAAGTGCCCAGATAAGATTTTGAACAATGGTTTGATAGGTGCCACGTGACAATGATATTGCACGGCCAACTCCATGCAGGTCACCGCTGATCAGTGTGATACCGGCCGCAGCCATGGCAACATCAGCGCCGGTACCGATGGCTATTCCGACGTCAGCCTGAGCCAATGCCGGCGCATCATTGATGCCATCGCCAACCATGGCAACCATGCGTTGCTGCATTCCTGAAACCGATCCGGACTGAAGGTTCCTGATTACTTCAGCTTTACCTCCCGGAAGGACCTCTGCCACGACCCGGTCAATTCCGACTTCCGCGGCAATAGCTTCCGCGGCGCTCCGGTTATCGCCTGTAACCATAATAACTTCCAGGCCAAGCTTATGTAAATCTGCAATGGCTTCGTGCGAACCTGCTTTTACAGTATCTGCCACTGCAATGAGACCTGCAACCTTCATTTGTTCTGGAGCAGGTCCCGTAGCCACAATCATCACGGTCTTTCCCTCTGCCTGCAATCTCAGGATATCCTGGTCAAATATGGCGGTGTCGATTTGCTCATTCTGCATTAACCGTGGATTTCCGATGATCACCGACACCCCGGTCACCTGTGTACGGACGCCAAATCCGCTGACAGCCTTGAAATTGACAGGATCAGTAAGGATGAGGCCTTTGTCCAGGCCTGCCTTGACGATGGCGCGACCCAGGGGATGCTCCGATCCTTTTTCGGCACTGGCGGCCAAACGAAGCATCTCATCCGGGGATAAATCCTTGGAGGCCACGATATCCGTGACTTCAGGCTGGCCCTTGGTGATCGTGCCGGTTTTATCCAAAACAATGATGTTCACCCGCCCGGCCCTTTCAAGCGTTTCGCTGTTCCTGAACAGGATCCCATGCTCAGCTCCTTTGGAGGTTCCGACCATGATGGCTGTCGGGGTGGCCAGGCCAATGGCACACGGACAGGCAATTACAAGTACTGCAATCGCATTCATCATGGCAGCCGTCCAGTCATTCTGGGCAACAAAAATCCATCCTAAAAATGTCATCAGGGCCAGGCCTACGATAATCGGAACGAAATACTTCCCGATTTCATCCGTCAGTTTTTGAATCGGGGCTTTGCTGGCCTGAGCCTCCTGCACCAGCTTGACAATCTGCGCCAGCGTTGTATTTTTGCCGACTTTCGTTGCTTCGAATTTGATCAGGCCTTCCCTGTTGATGGTCGCTCCGATCACATCATCTCCGGGCCCTTTACTTACAGGCATCGATTCGCCGTTAATCATCGACTCCTCAAATGCAGAACGACCATCGCTGATAATTCCATCGACAGGCACCTTTTCGCCCGGACGTACCACGATTGTATCACCTACGACAACATTTTCTATGTTTATCTCCGATTCGACTCCGTTACGGATCACGCTGGCGGTTTTGGCACGCAGCCCCATCAGCGCTTTTAACGCCGCGGAAGTCCGGCCTTTTGCACGCGCTTCGAGATACTTGCCCAGCCTGATCAGGGTGATGATCGCTGCCGCTGTTTCAAAAAACACGTTCGGGCTATGTATCGCGCCAACAGTCACCAAAAGGCTTGAAAAATAGGCCACCGAAGAGCCCAGCATGATGAGGACATCCATATTGGCACTGCCGGAACGTAAACTTTTGTAAGCACCGATATAAAACTGCCAGCCTACCACAAACTGCACCACGGTTGCGACCAGCAACAGGACATAGTTATCACCGGGGAAGCTCCAAAGCCCAAAATCCCTGGCCATGCTGTAAATGATCAATGGGATGGTAAATATCAGACCCGTAATAAGCAACTGTTTCTGATGTTTAAGCGCTGAAGCCCGCACCCTGGATTCAACATCTTCCAGTTCATCGGTATCGCCAACCTGCACCGGATCAAATCCGGCTTTATGCATGATTCCGGCAATCTCGGCGATTCCTGTCATTCCCGGAATGTACTCAATCGCAAGCCGCTCAGTCGTATAACTCACATTGGCTGCAAGAACCCCCTCATGCCGCAGCAGTAATTTTTCAAGAGCCAATGCATCAGAGTGATCATGAAGCCCGGTAACCGGGAGTTCTGTCTTTCCCGTGGGAATGCCAAAACCGATCCGTTTCACTGCGGCAATAATCTGATTTTCGTCCAGTTTCGTCGTGTCGAATGATACCGAAAGCTTTTCCCCAGCCAGATCAACATTCGCCTCCTCCATGCCCGGTAATTTGCGTACATTTCGTTCGATCGTCAGTGCACAGTTTGAACATGACATGCCTGTGACCGGCATCGTTGTACGTTTAACATGAACCATTTTCACCTCCTCGTTGTCGATGAATATTACTGCCTCCTGCCTGTAATTACTGTTCAGGAATCATATACAAAGATATTAATATTTAATCCCGTTATCCTTTGTAAATTTGCAAAATGAAATCGAAAACCATTGCATTCCATCATTTCGGTTGTAAAGTAAATTTCGCTGAAACATCCTCACTTTCAAGACAATTCCATGAAAGCGGATATGAGATTACCAATTTCCACGATCAGGCTGATGTTTACGTTATCAGTACATGCGTAGTCACTGCAGTTGCAGAGAAAAAGTGCCGGGCGGCCATCAGGCAGGCACACAAACTCAATCCAAATGCCAGGATAGCCGTAATCGGATGTTTTTCAGAACTTAAACCTTCTGAGCTTGCAAATATGGATGGGGTCGCCCTTGTTTTGGGCCATTCCGGGAAGTTCCGGTTACTTGAAGAGCTGACCCTGCTTGACCAGCGTGAACGTCCTGGCTACGAAGCCACACCCTCAATAAAACAGGATTCGAAAGACCCGGGAACGGACCACGATTATCATCCAGGCATCTCCACTCCCGGATTTTCGGACCGTGAATCATTTGTACCTTCCTTTTCATATGGTGACCGCACCCGTTCCTTCTTAAAGATCCAGGATGGCTGTGATTATTATTGTTCCTATTGCACCATTCCTCTGGCCCGCGGACATAGCAGGAGCGACACCATTGAAAATGTTCTGAAAAACGCCAGGGAAATCATCCGTCATGGGATCAAAGAGATTGTTCTTACTGGGGTGAATATTGGTGATTTCGGCAAGCAGAACGGGGAAAATTTCCTCCAGCTGATCTGTTCTCTCGATCATCTGGAGGGGATCAGCCGATTCAGAATTTCCTCCATTGAGCCTGACCTGCTGTCGAACGAAATCATCGAATTCGTTGCAGCTTCAAGGAATTTCCTGCCGCATTTTCATATCCCGTTGCAATCGGGAAGTAATAAAATCCTAAAATCAATGCACCGCCGGTACCATCGGGAGCTTTACGCTGAGCGTATCATGAAGATCCGTTCACTGATGCCATTTGCATGCATCGCGGCCGATGTTATCACCGGATTCCCAGGTGAAACAGATGAGGATTTCAATGATACACTGACCTTCCTCAAGAATCTTGATATTTCCTACCTTCATGTTTTCACCTATTCAAAACGGGAGAATACCCTTGCTGCCAAAATGGAATCGGTAATTCAGGATAAAACCAAAAAAGAGCGGAGTGAATTGTTGCATCGTCTTTCTGAAGAGAAAAAGCGACAATTCTACTTGCAAAACAAGGGCCTTGAGGTAAAAGTCCTGCTTGAATCAGATAATTCGATGGGTTACATGCACGGTTTTTCTGAAAACTACATCAAGGTTAAAACAAAATACAACCCGGCTTTTGTAAACCAGGTGATCCAACTGAAACTGGAAAATCTGACTGAAGATGGTTATCTGGTAAATGAAAATATAAAATCATGAATTTAGAGAAACTGACATACGATGTTTGTGATATTTCAAAAGAGGCAGGCGAATTTCTGAAGAAGGAGGTACATCTCCTGAAAACCTCTGATATCCTGTCGAAAGGATTGCATAATTATGT
The DNA here is from genome assembly GCA_037128705.1 of Bacteroidota bacterium. Taxonomy (GTDB): domain Bacteria; phylum Bacteroidota; class Bacteroidia; order Bacteroidales; family FEN-979; genus CAIVAT01. The sequence continues at coordinate 75,954 of JBAXVX010000018.1, forward strand.
CACCTATGTGGACAAGGAATCGGAACGCAGGATTGTTGAACGGCTTTCTACACTTATTCCCGGAAGCGGGTTTATTGCCGAGGAGAACCAGGAACTGAAGCCCGGTGAGTTCACCTGGGTACTTGATCCGCTCGACGGGACCACAAATTTCATCCATGCCGTCCCCCTTTACTGCATCAGCATCGGGTTGATGTACCAGGATGAAACCATTTTGGGGGTTGTATATGAACCTAACCTGAAAGAGTTTTTTTATACCTGGAAATCGGCCCCTGCATACCTAAACCGGGAGATCATCCGGGTTTCGGAAACCCCCACCATATCCGAATCCCTCATTGCGACCGGATTTCCCTATTATGACTATCGTCGCCTGGATGATTACCTTGCGATTTTCAAGTACCTCTTGCAGAACAGCCATGGAGCCCGACGCCTTGGTTCTGCTGCAGCCGACCTGGCTTATACGGCTTGCGGCCGCTACGATGGTTTTTATGAATATGGCCTGAGCCCCTGGGATGTGAATGCCGGCGGATTGCTGGTGAAAAACGCAGGCGGGATTGTCACTGATTTTCGAGGCACGGAAAACTATATCTTTGGAAAACAAATTATCGCTACCAACTTCTCTATTTATACTGAATTTCTAAAACTATTTAACGCATGGAAACAAGAGTTGAATTAATCCAGGGTGACATTACAAAGCTGAAAATTGATGCCATTGTCAATGCGGCAAATCCCTCCCTGCTGGGAGGCGGAGGCGTTGATGGTGCCATTCATGCTGCCGCCGGGCCAGGTTTGCTTGAAGTTTGCACACTCCTGGGGGGTTGCAAAACCGGCGAAGCAAAAATCACGAAAGGGTACAAACTGCCTGCCCAGTTCGTGATTCATACAGTCGGCCCTGTATGGGGCATTGGTGACCGGAATGAGTCGGCCCTCCTGGCAAGCTGTTATAGGAGAAGCCTTGCACAGGCCACAGTGCATGATTGCAAAACCGTGGCATTCCCCAACATCTCAACCGGAATATACCATTTCCCTAAAGAACTTGCAGCCGAGATCGCCATCCGTGAGGTTAAAAACTACCTGTCTCTGAATACCCTTCCCGAAAAGGTGATTTTTGTATGTTATGATGACGAGAATTACGCAATATACAAGCAACTGCTGAACTTTTAACCAGGGCTGCTTCCGATGATTATCAATTATGCGTAGTAACTCTGTAAGGCATAGAGCTTCTTTTGAATCATGAAAAAGATCCTGCTGCTATCCCTCCTTGCATTTTATTCACTGGTTATTTTTGCACAGGCAGCAAAAAAAAGGATTACTGCCATTGCCACGACCGAAACGATTAAAATCGATGGCATCCTTGATGAGCCTGCATGGGAATCTGCACCCACAGCAAAAGATTTTGTCCAAAGGCAGCCATACAATGGAAAACCTGAAACATTACGCACCGAAGTCAGGTTTTTATACGACAACACAGGTCTTTATGTTGGGGCAACCATGTTCGATCCGCATCCCGACAGCATTTTGGCCCAGATGGGATTGCGTGATGCCGGCAGTTTGAATGCCGATAATTTTATCCTGATCGTCAGTCCATTTAACGATGGGATCAACGCCTTCTGTTTTTTGGTCTGGGCTTCGGATGTGCAGGCTGATTTCAAACTTACAGGCACGGATGCCTCTGACGATTTCAGCTGGGATGCAGTCTGGGTCAGCAAAGCCCGGAAAAATGACCGGGGTTGGATCGTTGAAATGAAAATCCCCTATTCGGCTATCCGTTTTCCTTTGGAGTCGGTTCAGGAATGGGGCGTTAATCTTCAGCGGGAGATCCGCCGGTTCCGCGAGCTGGACACCTGGAACCTGATTGACTCAAAGGTTTCTGGCTATGTAAACCAAAGCGGCCTGCTCGATGGGATAAAAAACATCAAGCCGCCGCTCCGGCTCTCCGTTTCACCCTATTTATCAGCATACCTGCAAAACAGCCCGGGCCAAAAGACTTATGAACTTTCATACAACTATGGCGCCGACCTTAAATATGGCATCAACCAGAGTTTCACCCTTGATATGACCCTGATCCCAGATTTCGGCCAGGTACGAGCGGATGACAAATATTATAATTTCTCGCCATTTGAAATTCGTTATGATGAGCGCCGTCAATTTTTCACCGAGGGAACAGAGATGTTCAACAAAGGGGGAATATTTTATTCCAGGCGGGTTGGAGCTCAGCCAAAAGGTTATGAAAAGCCTTACCAGCAGCTCAGCGACAATGAAGCCGTGACCGACAATCCCAGCCAAACGAAACTGATCAATGCATCCAAAATATCAGGAAGAACACGCGGCGGACTTGGGATCGGGATATTCAATGCCATGTCGGCAAATACATGGGCCACTGTAACCGATTCTGTGACCGGTGAAAGCCGGAGGATCATGACCCAGGGATTCACCAATTACAACATGGTTGTCCTTGATCAAAATCTGAAGAACAATTCTTACCTGGATTTTTTGAATACGAATTATTTTATGCCCACTGAAGGTTATACTGCCAATGTTACCGGGAGCTCCTTCAAATTTGCAAACAAATCATTTTCCTATGCATTAACGGGGGATGCCTTCGTGAGCCAGAAATATTACAGTCACTATTCGCCGGAGTTCGGATATCACTATGCACTGACCTACGGAAAAATTTCAGGAAATTTCAAGTTCTCTTACCAGCAATTGCTTGAGACGGATAAATATGACCCGAATGATATGGGGTTTAATCCGATGAACAACAGGTTCGATCATACGGCGACTTTTGAATATAACCTGTATGATCCGTTCTGGAAACTTCTGAGTATGTATAATAATGTGAAAGCATTTTACAATTTCCTGTATGACGGAATGAAATTTTCAGCCCTGAAATTCAGTGCAGAGAGCGAAGCGACAACCCGGAAATACATGACGCTTGGTGTTTATTCCGAGGTACAGCCAATTCCCGGATACGATTTTTATGAACCCCGTGTGTATGGATGGATGTTCAAAACCCCAGCCTATGGAAAATCAAGCGCATGGTTTTCATCCGATTACCGCAAGAAATTTGCTTTGGATGGCGCCATGCTCGGCCTCGTTGCCAATGAGTATAAAACTTCGGGATATACATTTACCCTTGAGCCTAGATTCAGGGTTTCAGACAGGATCATGCTGCTGTATCATCTCTATTATGAGAAGATCCTCAATGATGTGGGTTACGTTGATCAATCGGAAGATTCGCTGGGGAACCTGACTATCTACTTCGGGCGCCGCGACCGGTTAAGCATTACAAATATCCTGGAGGCGAATTACATGATCACCAGCACCATGAGCATTGATTTACGGGCCCGTCACTACTGGGTTTCCGCCCCTTACTACTCATTTTACACACTTCAGCAGGATGGTTCACTTAATCCGACGGCCTATGCAGGAGATCCCGATGTGAATTACAACCTGTTCAACTTCGACCTTACCTATATCTGGAATTTCGCACCGGGCAGTCAGCTCTCCCTCATGTGGAAAAATGCAATCACCACCTTCGATAACAATATCATCCCCGATTTTTTCGATGACTTCAGAAATACAATGAATGCGCCCGGGTCTAACAGTTTTTCTATCAGGATATTGTATTACCTGGATGCACTGTATTTCAAAAAAAAGAATATTACGAAAAATAATTATCTTTGACCAGGTTTACATCTAAAATGAATTGCCTTTTTAAAAACGAAAATGGCAGCAAAGACAGGAAAAACGACTCAGGTTTCAACCGTCAAATTTGCACTGGATAAAAGCGAAGAGAAGTATCATATGCTTCTTGATCTGGCAGCAGACGCCTTTTTCCATGGTGATCGCAATGGTAATTTTATCATGGTCAACCGAAAAGCCATTGAACTGACCGGATATTCAAAGGATGAGCTTCTTGCCATGAACATGCGGGACATGTTTCATGATGAGACACTATCGAATAAGCCATTAAGATTTGATTTGCTGTCGAAGGGAGAAGCAATCCACAGCGAACGTGAGATCATCAGAAAAGACGGAAATCGGCTGCTTGTAGAGATGAATTCCAAAGCAATGCCAGATGGAACATTTCAATCATTTTTCAGGGATATTACCGGACTCAGAGGTGCAGAGGCAATTATTTTAAAGTCTCAGCAAAAATACCGGAATCTTTATATGAGCATGATGGATGGCTTTGTTATCGTTGATATGCAGGGGAACATCGTGGAAAGCAATGAGGCCTTTCAGAAAATGATCGGCTTCAATGCTGAAGAACTGCAGCGTCTCAGCTATAAGGATCTCACACCGGAAGCATGGCATGAATATGAAACGCGGATAGTGAATGAACAAATACTGGTGAATGGTCACTCCGGGGTTTATATGAAACAATACCGGAAAAAGGACGGAAATGTTTTCCCGGTTGAGCTCCGTACTTTCCTGATTCGCGGCGAAAAGGGCGAAAACGATGGGATGTGGGCCATTGTAAGAGATGTCACCGAACGAAAGAAGGCAGAGGAGGCCATGCGGGCTTCGGAAGAGAAATTCAGAAGCATTGTGGAATCCTCTCCCAATGCAATGCATCTTTACCAGCTGACTGACAATGATGAGCTGATCCTTATCGGAGCAAACCCTTCGGCCGACAGGTTAACAGGAATTTCGCACAGTGATTTATATGGAATGACCATCTTACAGGCATTTCCGAACCTGACCCAAACCGAAATTCCTGAAATGTATAAAAGCGTTGCCAAGGGAGATCTGGGGCCTCAATCATTCGAAATCCTTTATGAGGATAAGCGGTTTTCGGGATTCTACTTTGTTCACATTTTTCAGACTAACCCGGGATTTTTAGCAGTCGATTTTACAGATATCACCAGCCGGAGACAGATGGAGGAAGATCTCCGGCGTTCTGAGATTGAATACCGCGACACCCTTGATTCAATTCCGGACTGGATCTACGTGGTAGATGAGGACAACAAAATTGTCATGGTCAATTCAGCACTCAAAGAGGAATTAAAACGCACCGGGATGAAACCCGATTGCATTGGCCAGAAGATTGGCCAGACGTTCCCCTTTATCTGCAAAAATACCATGAGTGGCATAAAACAGGTATTCAATACCGGTAAAATTTCAGTTGAGGAACAAAAGATCAAATATGACAGGACGATTCTCCATACTGAAATGACCCGGGTCCCGATTAAAAAAGATGGGAAAGTCGTCAAAGTTGTGCTGCTGATCCGCGACTGTTCAAAAGAAAAGGAGATCGAGGAGTTGAAATCGCGGAATATGAAACAAAAGGAGGTATTGATCAGGGAAATTCACCACCGGGTCAAAAACAACCTGGCCATCGTGATCAGCCTGCTTAATTTCCAGCTTAGCAACAACACCAATGCTGAACTCTCGGATATAATCATCGATATTCAGATGCGCATTCGTTCCATGGCCCTCATCCATGAACATCTTTACCAGTCCGAAAATCTTGACCGGATTCCCCTTGATGCCTATATTGCTTCGCTGGCTGCCATGATCATGACCACCTTCAGCGGACATCGTATTCAAATGACCAAAGATCTTGATCAGATTGATGTAAGCATCGGGTCTGCCCTTCCTATTGGATTAATAATCAATGAGCTGCTGACCAATGCCTTTAAATATGCCTTTCCTTCAGGAATAAGTGGAAATATTCTGATCAGGCTAAAGCAAGAAGAGAGGAATCAATGTATGCTTATTGTTGAAGATGACGGCGTAGGACTTCCGATAAACTCATCGATGGATTCCGAAAAATCACTCGGGCTTTATATTGTCCGTTTGCTGGTAGAGCAACTTTCAGGAACTATAAAGATCGTGAGGGAAAAGGGCACATCTTTCCAGATCCACTTCGAAATCTGATTACCTTTCCAATTGTTTGCTGCCCCCTGACAAACATGGGACAATATCAGCAGGCACATTTGCCGGCACATCATAAAAAAAAGGCTTCCAGAAATTCTGAAAGCCTTGATATCGTTTGAGCGGTAAATGGGGATCGAACCCACGACCCTCAGCTTGGGAAGCTGATGCTCTACCATCTGAGCTACTACCGCA
>JBAXVX010000019.1:0-78290 GCA_037128705.1 Bacteroidota bacterium
TGGTTTTCTCTTCATTTTGAAAAGCAAGTTCTTTGTTCGCAATGATCAGCTCATCCGCACGTTTTGTTTTCTCTTCATTTTGGAAAGCAAGTTCTTTGTTCGCAATGATCAGCTCATCGGCACGCTTTGTTTTCTCTTCATTTTGAAAAGCCAGCTCTTTGTTTGCAATGATAAGCTCATCGGCTCGCTTTATTTTCTCTTCGTTTTGGAAAGCAAGTTCTTTGTTCGCAATGACCAGTTCGTCGGCACGCTTTGCTTTTTCTTCATTTTGAAAAGCCAGCTCATCAATAAGTTCAAGGATTTGTTCTTCTGATTTTCTTTTCAACAACTCTTCTGCCTTTTGGCGAAGGATTTCGGAGTCGGATTTGTTATGGGTGTTTTTCATGAACTGCTGGTTAGCACAATGTCATTGGTTCGATTTTATGATGTGGCGATAGAAGAAAAAGGGCGTGAACCTTTGCACATATTCAGCTTTTAGAGGTACCTCCAAGCACCCGACTCAACTGAAATAGCAAAAGGAACACACCCGTTGGGTGCGCTCGCTAAGGCTATTTCTCTGAGTCTAAAAAATTGGAGGTTTTCTAAAAGAGAAATATTAGCAACGCAATATTTTATCGATGTTTAAGAACGATGAATGAGATTGTAACTTTACACAAAGATAGGCGGTTTTTCCTGTTTTGATTCGGCGAAGTTTATTTATTCAGGATGTATGACACTGTTTCCGGGAAAATAAAGACAACCTTGCCAGGAGGCAGGAGAGTCCCGTTGGAATGACTGAACGATTACCGGTTGCGAGGTGGGACAGTTATTGATCTTCGATTTCTTTATTTTTCTTTTGTGACAATTGCTTTGCATTTTGGCGGGTAACAATTTTCTTTCCTGACTTTTCCTCGATGGCTTTGCGTGTATTTCCTGCAATTGTGCCGCCCTGCCTGGCAATTTTTCGGTTATTTTCAAAACCTACGGGTTTCTTTTCTTTGGAGATTTCAGTTGTTGTTGCTTCGGCCAGCATATTTAAAACCAATTCAATGTTCGACATGTGATCGCGAAGGTTTTCCTTTTTCAGGATCTTCAATTTCGTCGATACGCTCAGCGCCAACTTTTGCCAACCACATTTTAAATGGCTCGGCTTTTGGAGACGGAACAGACTGTATAAGTCTAAAAAGCTGTTCAGTATCAGCAACATCAGTGAGTCGCATCTTGCCATCGGCGGCAGGCATTTTCAAACCGTGACAATCTGTCACGGTTTCATTTCCTTCTTTTTTTAATCTTTCTTTCAATTTCCTCCAGTATGCCTGAGGGTTAATGCTCTCCGTCAAAACCTCAAGAACATCAACTATTGAAAAGTACCATTTTTCCTGGTCTATGTCCCAATGACAACGAACCTGCTTTTGATTGAATAGTTTTATTGCCGTTTCTTTAGTCATTTTTATCCATGGTTAGTAACCACAAATATATGCTTTCTATTACTTGAAAGAAACTCCAATGGGGAAAATCGAAATCAAAGGTTTTTGAGAGTTACCTGTAAGAGTAGCAGTGAACGAATGAAACAGCCTGAGCAGCTGCGCAGCAGCGGCAGCAGCGGAATGACTGAACTAACTCCTTCTTGTAATGCTGCTCTCACAATATGACCTCTGAAATTTTTCTTTAATTCTACGTATGACCGTGATTGTAGTATGATATCGGCCAGTATATTCTGGACAGCCAGTTTTTCCTGATTAAAGCCTGGACCCTTAACCGATCATCTGCCTGAATCGATGATTTTGAGATAATAAGCAAATCATAGTCGCTATTATCTTTGGCATCATTTCGGGCCCGTGAACCAAAAAGAATAAACCATTCCGTCTCGTCCTGAAAAAACAAGAACTTTCACTCGTCAAAGAACAATATTTTTCATTTCACTGCAATAAAACCATTCCATCCCGTCTATAATATCATGGAAAAGGAACTTCAGAAAAAGTCATTGGATCAGTTTTTCCGGAATGAATACCAGAAGTTGGTGAACTTCATCAGGAAGAACCTTGATGACCGCTATTATGAAGCTTCTCCGGAAGACATCATACAGGACGTTGCACTGGGTTTGATCGACAAACTTGATCTGGATACCCAAATCGGGAATCTGACCGGCTACATCTACCGGTCATTAAAGAATAAAATCATCGATTTCCAGAAGAAAAAGCAACGAACTGTTTCGATTGAAAACTTCACGGACAGAAAAAACGAAAATTATTTACTTAATACGTTGACAGATGAAACATTAGAGGAGAATGATTACACGAATATAGAGCCGGAAACATTGCAACAGGCTATTTTAAAACTTCGACCTGACGTGCAGGCGGTAATCATCGCGACCGAGTTTGAGAATCAAACCTTTGAAGAACTTTCGGAGGAATGGGATGTTCCGCTCGGGACTTTACTTTCCCGCAAGCACCGTGCTCTTTCAAAATTACACAAGATATTATCAAACAATCAAAAATGAAAATCATGGAAACAATTGAGAATAAATATCAAAAAAGACATTGCTGTGGTGGAAAGCACCGCATTGGATGGATCATACTGGGAGTTATTGGATTTACTGCATTTGCCTTCCTTTTCGGTGCGGTGGTTATGTGGCTCTGGAATTGTCTGATGCCAGTCATTTTCCACCTTGGCGTCATCACCTATTGGCAGGCTATCGGTTTGGCTATACTTGGAAGACTTCTGTTTGGCAGTTTTCATCATGGCAGCCCACACAGTCGGGGAAGACACGGCTTTGGGCCCTGGAAACACAAATATCACACGCATGAGGGTGGTAATTGCAGGGATTATACCCATGGCTCGAAATGGAGCTACTATGATCAGTATTGGAATGAAGAAGGTGAAAAATCGTTCAACGATTATTTGAAACGTAAAGGGGAGAACCCTGTAAAGGAATAATTCTGACCGGTTGAATGTAAAGAAGGGGGCGGGTTGTCCCCTTTTTTCATTTCAGGGATCAATCTGGACAAAAGGATCATCTTACCACCGTGCGCCGATTTAAACTGACTACCGTATCCGTCTGTTAAAAAGATCTTTGGACTTGTCTGTTCCGATCGACAGGGTGATCAATTTAGTCGGTAAATCCGGATTACTGCTTTTCGAAAGAAAATCTGAATGAATCATTTTTCTTTGGAGCAGTTTTGTAGATTAAAGCCCGGGTAATGCAAATATTTGTACCCGATGATTCTTCCCGTTTTTCTCCCCGCACAACTACTTTTACGATATGTTTTCCTGGTTTTAACTGAAATATGTGCCAAATACATATATCAAGTGGCTCCTGGGAACAGTAGTTATAATAAGTATCTATTATTTGATGCCGTTTGCCATCAACATAAAAATCAGCCGTTCCACCTTTCTTGTAAAGGTTTCCATAAAGAGCAATCCCCGAGCCGTCGAATGAAAATTCAAGTTCATCTCCGGCTTTATTGCCAAACATGGCCTGGTCAACAGGCGGATGGTCCTTTTCCCAGTGGGGGTCTTGTTTTAGTTGCCAGTTGCCGGTGAACTTCCAATTTTCTTTGGCGAAGATCGAAATTTCCTTGTCAAAAACAACGTTTGGAAAGGAGACTTCCAACTTCTTTGGGGTGGCCTTTTGAATGGGTATGGTGATGATGTTGTCTTTTGTAAAACCTCCGTTTTTATGAATGAGCTGGCTGGCATATTTAAAGGTAGTTTCAACCGCCTTATTAAAGGTATAAGATGTATGGACGAAAGATGTATCAGCCATTTTCTTAATTTCATTGGTCATTTCTGCAGGTAACTTGCTGAACCCTTTTATAACGCCCAGTACTGCCATGGCATTTGAAGGATTGCAATCAGAATCCTGTCCGCAGCGTGTAGCAATTTCAAGGGTTTTCATAACGTCCCCGTTCCCATATAGCAGTCCCATAACGGCATATGCACCATTCAATGATGCATCAAAATTGAAATCGATACCGGCACCGCTGATGTCGGTTTCGCTCCATTTATCATCCAATTCTTTCCAGGCAGCCCGCCAATCGTTGGCGTACTGTTTATGTAGTTTGATAACATCGTTGATGATTTTTGCATAATTGCTTTCAGCCGGAATGGCGGAAAGTCCCTTTTCAACTACCTTAAGAATGTCTTTTTCAAAAAATCCGGCGCTGATCATGGCAGCCATAAATGTGCCTCCATAGACCCCATCGCCCCAATTGGTAATATGCCCGAATTTATCTGACATATCAATATCATTCTGGATCATTCCGGGATTCATCAAACCAATATAATCGGCTTCAATCTGAAAGTCAATATCATCGGCCCTGTAGTTGTATTCCGGACTGCCGGAGGCTGGTGGGTAAATTTCGTTAAAATAATTTTTTCGCCCTTGCAAATTTGCAGCCCATAATGTAAAACCTGATTTGGCTATCGTTTCCTGAACTTTTTTTGCCGAAACATTGACTCCATAAATGTCCATGGCCGAAAGGCAAGTGAGTTGGACATAAAGATCATCCTGCGTATTGCTGCTTTTTATTTCAGCGGGAGTCCATTTTATGGGATCTTCATTGATTCTTTTCCGGTAACAAAATTCCGTTACTCCGCCATAGGTTACGCCAATCATTTTTCCGGCCCAGCCTCCGGCTATTTTATCTTTCAGTGTTTCGGAGCTGATTTTCTGAACATCACCTGGCTTTGCCATGCAGGTTGAAAAGAATGTCATTGCTATTGCAATGAATGCAAACATTCCGGAAGTATTCATATTGGCTTCAATGTTTATTGATGGTCAAATCTATTAATTAAATCAATGTTGTCCGGTAGATTGATTAACACTTTTTTTTATATTATTCATAAACTTCCCTACCTTTGAAGTTAACTCTGACAGGCATGCAAAGGAAGTCCCTATTTCATCGTATCATGTCAATAAACTCAAAGATTCTTGGATTGCGTGTGTCAGGCACCATTTTCGGCATCGTCGCCATGCTGCACTTTTTAAGGGTGGCAACCGGGGTTCCCATGGTTATTGCAGGATGGATGCTGCCCACATGGGTAAATGTGATAGGATTTGCCGGGTCGGGATTGCTTTGTGTATGGTTGTGGCTGCTTTCGGTGAGCAGGGGAAGGTAGCTGGCTTTGATTTCACCGAAAGGGAAATCGATTGTTAAAAAGAAGCTAACGAAGACTTCATTTCCGGGTTCAATCACACTTTTTTTACACGGACGGCACTCATGCCTTTCATCCCGCGTTCTACCTCAAAAGTAACCTTGTCGTTTTCCCTGATTTCTTCAGTCAAACTGTTGACGTGAACAAAATATTTCTCCTGCGAATTGAGTTCTTTAATAAAACCAAAGCCTTTAGAATGGTTGAAAAATTCAACACTGCCATTTCTGACAGATGGAGTTTCAACCTTTTCTCTTTTTGGAACGCCGATTTCTATTTGTCCCGCATCGATTTTCCCCCTGGTCGCAGGATCAGGCGGTGTATCGGTGATGTTCCCATATTCATCAACATAGGCAAGCATATTTTCGAAACTGCTGCCTTGTGCGTTTGCTTTACGGTCTGCAAGTTTTTGTTGCTTGTCAAGTCGTTTCTTTAATCGTTTTTTCTCTTGATCTTTCTTGTTAAATGTTTGTTGTGAACCCGCCATTTATTATTTGGTTTAAAATGAGGACAAATCGGTGAATTACAGGAAAAGCGTGTATATCACTGCTATTATACAAAGATACGATAATAAATCAAACCGGTCTTTTTATTTTACTGATGGGCAAGCTGATGGATTTGATCATCTCTGGCTACTGTAAATTGACACCCCTGATCATTGATTATAAATAGGTTGAAGTGATCAGTCCAAAGCGGCGAAATTACTGAATGATTACCCGTTGCGAGATGGAGCAGCTGGTATCGTGAAACGAAAAGTACTTTGCTTTCCTTCCTCGCTTTCGACCCAAATCTTCCCACCATGCTTTTCGACGAAGTCTTTGCAAAGGAGTAATCCCAACCCCGTGCTGGGTTCATTATCGGTGCCCTTGCGGTTAGATTTAACATCGAGCCTGAATAAACCGGCAACCATTTGAGGGCTCATGCCGATGCCGGTATCCCTGACTGAAATTTCAACTGAATGGCCGGGAGCCGGCTTTGCTGAAATGGTGACCTTTCCTCCTTTTCGGGTGAATTTCACGGCATTGGAGGCCAGGTTGCGGATGGTTGATGCCAGCATATACTTATCGGCAAACACTTCAAGATCGGCAGGGATTTCATAGCTGATCTCAATCTCCTTTTTGTTTGCGGAATCCATTACCGGGTGCATACTTTCAGCCATCATAGACATCAACAAGAACGGCTCAGGCTCAAAGGGGGTTATTCCCCTTTGCAGGCGCGACCATTCCAGCAGGTTTTCGAGCAGGTTGTACAGATTGGCTGCGGAGTTTCTCATGCCTGATGCCATCCTTTGGACCTGTTCTACGGTTAAGGTGGGCAACTCTTCAGCCATCATTTTAGACAATCCTAAAAATCCATTGAAAGGGCCGCGCAAATCATGGGCAATAATGGAGAAGAATTTGTCTTTTTCGGCATTTGTTAACTGAAGCTCTATGTTTTTACGTTTGATTTCTTCTTCCGCCTGCTTGTGCTTGGTGATATCGCGGGCAGCGGCAAAAACGCCCAGTATTTTTCCATGCTCGTCCTTGAAAACGTTTGCATTGTATAATACATCGATCAATTTACCGGATGCATGGCGAATAGTGAGCTGGTAATCAACAATATATCCATCTTTGAACACTCTCTGATAACCCGTTTTTGCTTTATCCGGCTCAGTAAAGTAATCAGAAAAGTCGGTCCCGATCAGGTTGGTTCTAAAAAATCCGGTTGCAGTTTCAGTTGCCAGATTGAGATCAAGAATCTTCCCGTCCATATTGATTGTCACCAATGGGTCAGGACTTGCTTCAATGAGGCTTCGCGTATAAAGTTGAGAGATTCTCAGTTTTTCTTCGCTTTCATGCAGCGCCTTCATATGTGTGCTGGCGGTGATATCAATCATGCTCACCAGGCATTGTTCTCCATTTTCGGTAGCGATGCCGGTAAGATGAACAGTCATTGGGAAATTGTCTTTTGTTGACAATGTCACCTCACAGGTTTCTTTTGTTTTGTTGTTAAATATATTCTCAAAAAAGAGAGTGAAAATGGGTTTGGTGTTAGTGGAAACATAGAAGACAAAAGGTTTTTTTCTTAAATATGACCGTTCTTTGCCCAGCATCTCGGAACCGGAGAGGTTTAACTCAATGATCAGACCCTCTTTGGAAAGTGTAAAATATCCGGAGGGGGCAAAATCGTATAATTCAGCATATTTATCCGTTGCAGCTAATGACAGCTGATCTTTTGCATTCATAAGCTCTTCGTTCTGCATTTCAAGTTCTATCTGGTACACCTCCAGCTCTTGAATGAACTTAAACATGTCAAACTCCGAAAAGGGCAACCCTGATCTTGGCGGTTTCAATCTCAGAATCTCTTCGGCCTTCTGACGCAGGATATTGGATTCGGATTTGTTATGGTTTATTTTCATAAACGACGGGCTGGCACTATATCAGTTGTTCGGTTGTTTAATGTGGCAAGAGATGAAAATGGGCGGTTTCAATAAGAAAATAATTGCAACGCAATATTATATTGATGTTTAAGAACAATGAATGATATAGGAACTTTACACAAATATAAGCAATGTTTCCTGTTTTTGGTTCGGTGAGGTGAAATTATTCAGGAAGTATGACACTGTTTCGCAGAAACAAAGATAACATTGCCCTTTCACAGAATACAAGTCGGAGGCACCTTATACCGGTATATGCTTTTACTTCTTTGTTCCTGAGAAATAATAGCGGTAGTCAAAAACAAGCCGGATCCCTGCGTACCAAATGATTCGGGTTGCCGGTAACGGCATAGCAAAAAGGTCCTGGCCCTCTGTGGCTTCTGTCCGTTTGCCCGGCACATCAAAACCAGCATGTAATTGAAAAAGAAGACTCCCGGTTTGTCGTGAAGAATAGGTACGGAAGGGACGGTATTCCACGATCGGGAATTCAAACCTGGTGGTATTCAGTTTGTAATAAGCCCCGAGACCATATGTATTATCCGGCGGAAATACCGAGTAAGTATCTGATTTTTTTCCCACGCCATACATGCTGATTGCGACCTCCCGTCCCAGTACGAACTGGAACCTTCCGATGGGAGTTGGCAAACCGGTTTGCCAGGGGATCAAACCTCCATTTGCCGCAGTTGTGACAATGCGTTGCATGGAATTCGGAGATACCAGCGCCAAAACAGGGGCTAAAATCACCAGGTCGCCAGGGATCAGGAAGAAGGGTAATCTGAAGCGGACAGTAACAGCGAAACGGGATGGAATAGCTGAAATCAATGAACCATATCCTTTTAAATCAGGATTGTCATGGGAACCATCATAAGCCTGGCTGGAGCTTAAATCAATACGGCCGCCCAGATCGAGGAAGACCAGTCCATCGCCTGCTTCGTTCAATACGCCTTCCATTCCCAATCCCACACGCAGGCCAAGTTCCAATCCGGCAGTGACGCCGTAACCCTTTTGATAGTCGAAAAATCCACCATCCAGATAATTGAGGTTGGCTGCGCCACTAACTCCGGCAAAAGGACCCATTTCAGCCCGGAATCTTGGGAATTGGCCCATCCCGGCCGTCAAACCCGGAATTGGAAATTCCATCAACACAGTGTCACATAAAATTCTCACTTTATCATCAATCGGGCGCAGTGGCATCACCATGGCTTTGCTCACGTTGAATGTATCAGGAGTTGCCGGAGAATGATCTTCCTGAAGGAAGGCAGGATCAAACATGATCGCACCGCTCACCGCATCCAGCATTTGTTCCAGGCTCTTTAGAACAGCTTCTGATGTCCATTCCACATCCTCTCCCCGCATCGTGGCATCTCCCATTAAAACCATTTGTTTACCTTGCCAGGTAATTATATCCACGCCCTCTTCATTGTAATAATCATGTGTTCCCTTGCGTTTTGCAGCATCACCCCAGATTCCCATCACATGTCCCGATGTAAAACTATCCTCGAGAAAATGAGCTGCGAATGCCTCATCGGCCAGGGCCGAGAGGGCAAGGGCCGACCGCTGTTCGGGCGTCAGATCCTTTGAGTTCAGGCGGGCAGCCTTCGACAGGGCGCTTTGATGATACCATGTATATGTTCCGACAGTATTCATCTCTGTTCCTTCCTTGTAACACAACGAAAAATAGTCTGCAGATTCGGTATTCACAGCCGGAAGAACCAGCAGGAAATGCCCGTTATTTTTCCCGGCCCTGGAAACGTACTCCGGATCGGCGCGAAGCAGCTTTATATCCGAAATCCTTACTGCACTGATACGCGAACTGCGTTTCTGCGATTCGTCAAGGCCGACTTTCAGCCTGGCGGTGATATCTGCCACTTTCAGGATCCATGTTGATTTCAGAACAATGTTGGTCATGTCCTGAGCTGAAACAGAGTGGTCTCCTGCTATTCCACACCATGCAGCATAATCGAGACATTGAGGTTGTACACCCTGGTCGGGCTCAATCACCGATTCACAAAGACGCGCCTCGTACCCTTTCCTTGCCGATGCCCAAAGCTGATCGAGAATAGCCCGCCGGCCGGGATCAAGTTTTTTGACAGCCGCCATCATGATTTCCCTGTGTTCGGGGTATACCCAGGCTGATGCAGACATTGCAGAGAACCATATCAGCAGTATGGTCAGACAGATCTTTATTTTCATTTATGGTATTTATGCACTATAAGTAAAACGTTCCATGGACTTGCATCAGGAAACATTCACGCAACTTACGAAATCTTTCGCTTTGTGAATGGGTAAAAACCCATCGCGCCACAAATTAAATACTGATATTGTGAGAAATAAAGTGTTAAAATAGATCAGAATGGATACCCGATCCCGAAATTCCATACAATATCGCCCAGTTGCATTTTGCTGAAATACCAGCGGTCCCGCTCGGGATAGGATGGAACCCTGATGGAAATGGCAGGATCAATGCGGATAACAAAGAAATCAAAATCAAGCCTTAGGCCTAAGCCCATGTCAATCCCAATCTGATCGAGGAATCCGGGAAACACGAACTTTCCACCGGGTGTAAATTGAGACTCATGCAGCAGCCATATGTTTCCTGCGTCGATAAAAACGGCCCCACGGATCCAGTCAAAAACGGGGAAACGATATTCGATGTTGGCTTCAAGCTGAATATCGCCAATCTGGTTAAAGTCGGTGAAATCAGATTCATTTCTGTATGTTCCGGGTCCCAGGGTGTACATTCTCCATCCGCGCATTCCGTTGGCGCCCCCGGCAAAAAATGACTTCTCGAATGGAAGAACATTTGAATTTCCATATGGGATCCCGATTCCGGCAAAAATCCGGTATACAAGCGAAAACTGGTTGCCCATCACATCGTAATACCTGGCGTCGATAGTCGGCCTCACATATTGCGAATAGGGCAGCCCGAACAAGGTATAGTATAAGTCATTTTTTTTCGGCACGTTAAACAATTTCTCTATTCCGTATATCAGGTTTCCACCTGTCTCAAAATTTGCCCTGATATACACGAAATCCTTTACCTTATTGATCTGCTGATTGGTGAGTGTAAAGGTGTATCTCAATCCTGCAACCATGTGATCCGAATATTGACTTTTCATTTTGGGATCGGGGAAGCTGTCGAATAATAATTTAAATTCCGGCATTGCAAACACTTTTACCAGCGAAACCTCAACCGGATTCAGGGTATGACTGATTTTGTCGCTCTGTGTCCAGGTATAGCCGAAAGAGATATTGGAGATATGCCGGTCGTAATATAACTGATGCTGGTAATTGTATCCGACCGAGATGGTTGTTTTTGGTTTAAAGTATTTTGAAATCCGTTCTGGTTTTATTGGAATTATAAACTGTGGGAAGGTAATCCCTGCCGTGACTCCCAACTCAATTACATTAAAAAAGGATTTGTCAGTCATGCCATTGGAAGCCTGCATTTGCAAAGACCCGGTGAAGTTGATCCTCAACAGCTGGGCTCCCCTGAAGATATTACGATTGAGATAACCCAAGGTTCCCTGAACACCGAAAGCTCCGCCTGAATTGGTGCCATCCATAGAGGCGGTAAACGACTGCGCCGCTGTGCGTGATAATTCGACATGGCAATCAATCTTGTCATTCATTTTGTCTGCTTCCGATTCAGGGGGGTCTTTGAATACGATGTTTATAAATTTAAATTCCTGCAAACTGGATAATTGTGCATAAGATTGGCTGACATCCAGCAGGTTAAAATTCGATTCAGGAGAAATAAATATGGAATGGGCAATGGTTCGGGGTTTTACTTTGAATTTGTCCTTATACAGGAAATAATAGGTATTGGGGAGATTTCCTTTTTCAGGATTCGTGTAGGTTTTTACCAGGGTATCGTAAGTCCCTGTAAAGGTTTGAAGGTGGTCGAATTCCGGATAGATATAGATCTTGTTTATGAAATACCGCTTGTGAGGCACCTGTTGGACAGTTGCAAAATTATCGAATGACGGGACAACCGGATTGGTTATTTCTATTTTTACATCGATCAGGTGCTGGTTAAAATTAGAGTCGATCCTGAAAACAATAAACTTGGAATTGAACCGGTAGAAGCCATGGTTCAAAAGATTGTTTGTTATCCGAAACCTTTCATCGTCGATAATGTAGGTATCATAATTGGCTTTCCTTTTTAAGAGACATTTGCTGGTATCACGATAAACAAAGGCCGAGAGTTGTGTATCCGGTATGGCATAGGAAATGTTTTTAATGGTGTATGGTTTCGTGGGAAATACCTTATACACCACGGTGGCCTTTTTCTTCTTGATGATGATCGTATCGCTGACAATGGAATTAAAGTGCCCGATATTCGCAAGGTACAGGCACATTTGCTTGACAGTCACCGAAACAAGGCTTGTATCAAGGATTACAGGGGCCGCACCGACCTTGGTTCTGATCCATTTCTTGAATTTGGTATCTTCACCCCGGCTTCCCATGTTATAAAAGGCAATGTTGGAGCGAAATAGCCCGAACATTTTCGTATTGGGACGCTGCTGAATGTAATCTTCAAGGTTGCCGACCGGGATATTGTACCTGGTTTCCTTGATTTTATTTTTAATAAGCAGGTATTCGTTGGGTTCGAAATTTTTGGTGACATTACAGCCTGGCAGCGTCAGCAAAAATGCCAGCACAACAAATAATTTCCTTCGAATTTTTGAAAGTAAAACTGACCCCTCAACCAACCCATATCTGTGTTGCCCTGGTTGTTGCGAATTACTTTCGGGTGGCATATCTCAACCTGATTTCCCTTTCCTTGCTTTTATCCGAAATGTAGACGATCGTCCGGCCGTCATCCAGCATGACCGGGTATTTATTCACTACAGAACCTGACGATAACTTTGACTTTGGAACTGCAACCTGGTGGTTTGAAATTTCCATTTTATTGTCAAGTGAATCACTTTTGGTTATATGTCGAATGTTTTTCATGGCATCTCGGATGTTGGAATTTTCACCTAAAATAATAATCAAATTCAGTCAGTGAGACAACCAATCTGCCCTTTTTATTAACAAAAACTGGTGATAAATTTTTATCTGGCGGCTAATTGCTGCTATTCCTGTATCGCACGGCATTGTCAAGTGCATCAAGTATCTCACGGCCAAATCCGGGAGGGGGTTGTATTCCCATCGACGCTGTATCAGGATGTTTATTTTCAGGAAGATTATCCAAAATCCGGTCACAGATATCACGGAGGTGAATGGCATGAAGTTCATCAAACATCTCAAAATTACTGCCAAAACGGTCATTGAAATCAAGCATGGCTGACACAACGGCGGTATACAGAACTTCTTTGTGCGATACCTTAGTCCTGATGTGCTGGTATGCAGCCTGAGAGAGGGGAGCGGCATGCTCCCTGATCTTCTCGGAAACTGGGATCGGATGGCTGTCAATGACCAGCTTGTGTCCATTCTCACGTTCCCATTTTGCGTGGCTGCGGGCTATCTTTGCATCATACATCGACCGGTTATAATCAACCAGGTAGCATGTATAGATATAGATGATCTTTGGCAGAAGGTACATCCCTTTTTTCTGGGTGGCCCTGAGAATAGTAAAAAAGGCTTTCCTGTGGTCTTTGCCGGCATCGAACATGAAGAAGGTAAAAACCCGCCAAAGCATCTTCCGGAGATTCCAGAGATCGGCGAGGCCGGGCTCTTTGATCCTGGGTTTATACCTGACGTTTTCAACAAAGGTGATCGCCCGTTTTGTAAACTTCACCGGGTCATAAATGCTCTCCCAGTAATCGGCCAGACCTTCAAACAGCTCAACCCGTGTCATCTGCTTGGGGATGATGTTCGAAATAATGTCGAGTTTATCTGCGATCTCCTCCTGGTCGGTAAGAATGATCCGGCCTGCACGTTTGAGTTCATACCACATCCTTGTTCCCGGAGGCGCTGCAAGGGGGTGGCAAAGATGATGAACGATGTTGGCATCCGCGATGAATGCTTCGGTTTTCCTGAATACGTCTGTATCATCCGAATCGGCACCGATCACCATATGGGCCAATACAATGATCCCAAACGACTGGATCTTCTGTACAGCTTCGCGGATGGGCATCCTTAGGTTTTGTTGCTTATTGTAGTCCCGGAGCGATTCCTCATTCACCGACTCAATGCCGATCATTACGGCCTGGAAATTGGAATCGGCCAGCAGCATGAGCAGTTCCTCATCATTGGCAATGGTGATGTCGATCTGGGTGATGAACTCAATGGGGGTTTTAAAGGAGTTGTTCAGAGGGATCAATTGTTTAAGTAACGCCTTGGTGTAGTTTTTATCTCCCGCAAAGTTATCATCAGCAATGAAGATCATCTTGACCTTGAGGGCACTCAGCCTGCGAACCTCCTCAATTACCTGGTCAATGGTTTTACTGCGCAACTTCCTGCCGAATGTATAAATGACATCACAGAAGCTGCAGTCAAACGGGCACCCCCGGGTCGTCTGAAGCAGGGTGGCCGTATAGGAGGGGATCTCCTTTGAAAGCAACTCCCACCGGGGAGGCGGCGTTTTCGTCATGTCAGGCTTCGAAACATTTTTATATATCCGGGGATAGGAACCGGTCTTGACATCTTCAAGAAAACGCGGCCAGGTATCTTCAGCCTCGCCGTGGAAAATGACATCAACATCCGACATCTCTTTATGAATGAAATGTTCAACGCCGATGCCCCCAAAAATGACGAGGGATGCGGGACTGAATTTTTTGGAGAATCCGGCGATCTGAAGTGACCGGTTTTGTTGATTGGAGGTTACGGAGACCCCGATAATATCGTAGGGTTTTAGCATGATGGCTGCTTCAACCGGGCCACAGGTATATTCATCGTGCAGGGCGACTTCATGTTCCGATGGGGTAAGTGCTGCCACCGCCGCAATGGCATGCGGTGCAAAAAGTGTTTTTGAGAAAAGATATGGAATCCCTTGTGTAATCTGGCTGTCAATGTCGTCAGGACTTCCCGGACTTATCAGCAATATCTTCATAGTTGATGGGTGATTGAATTTTCAAAAACAACAATTTCTTATAAATGAACCGGATCGCAAGGCAATTTTTTTACAGTTTATTTTTTCATCAACATCAATAGTTCTTCAGAAATACCAATTTTATACCCCTCTGAAATATAGTTGATCGTTCCGGCTGAGTTTACAAACAGGATTACCGGCATATTTTTCAATTCGCCTTTGTTGACCCTGAGATCAGCCGGCCTGATGGGGAAGGTAGACTGAAATGAATAACTGACAATTTTTGGCAGCTTCGCTGCTTCATTTTTAACAAATGTTTTCATCATCTCCTCCGTTGGGAAGACCATGGCAACCCTTCCTTTCCATTGATCGAAATCATTCTTTTTCAACCTGAGATCGGCCAGGAAATGCTTTGTGGGTTCCTTATCGGGATCAATCCAGGCAATAATCATTCCCGGGCTGATCTTAAAGCTGAACAGGGCAGGGTTGATCTTTCCGTATTCGGGCAGGGGCAGTTGGTTTTTCCTGAGGATAATGGTGTGGGTTGCCGGCTCACCGGGTTTTACGTTGAATATTTCCAACCGTGAAAGCACCGTCCCGTCTGTGAGCCTGGTTCCTGTGACCAGCAAGGCAGGGCCGGCGGGAACTTCTATGGTGCAGGGATAATTCTGAACCAGCGGGCTTGCTTCATAATCGAGGGTACGGAAAAATCCATCTTTAAACTCCTCAATGGTATAGTTGGTCGTGTATTCCGGTTTCTTTTCATTGTCCCGGGGGTTGATCAGCGTAAGGCTTCCCTTTGAACCAGCGTTCTCCTTCTTTTCAAAGAGATACACATCATTCCATTTCCCGTCAGCGAAAAATTGTGGGATTTTCGTGGCCGGGTCAAGGCGGGCGCCAATCCCGAAACTCCGGCAAATAGCCACAAAACAGATGTCGGCCGAATGACCGTCGACCACCTTCAGTTCAAAAGCCCCGGCTGGCGTAATGGGAGCCCGGCTGTAGTTCGAGGTTTTATTCAATTCCATATGGTCACGCATCCAGCTTGCAATCTTCATCGGATCTTTCCTCGCATCCCTGATGAGATCAGTGTCGAAATTTGACTGAAAGAATTGCCTGTAAGGCCTCAGCCATTCGTTGTCTACCCTCGGAGAGAGGACATATTTCCCGAATTCATCTTTGAATGAGTTAAGGGCCGGATATTTCAATGCATAGCCCACCAGGTCAGCAAGAACCGCTGTATCGATATCACGAAGATCCTTTTCCGAAATATTCTCCAGTATCGGGAAAACAAGCGATTTTCCTGCCGGCAGCGTTTGGGTGATGAAAGTCGTGATCTGGCGCCAGTTTCCACGGCTTTTATTTAGGTAACCCCACAGGGTATCCGGATTCAGACCGGCTAATCTGGCAAAGCGGGCGCTCTTGGATGAATCGATAAAGGTAGCCTCGTAGCCGGCCCTGATCTTGTCTTCGAAGGCCAGCCGGTCGCTGTTTCTTTTCTTAGCTGAATCACTCACAGAGACATTGATAACTGCCGGTGCCGGAGGAACCAGGTCGAACTCAAGGCTGGCCACCGTCTCAGGTCCGTTGGTCAGCCGGACAACTACCGTGTCAGATTTCCTGACATCCAGTTTTTGAAAACCATAGTTTCCGTTTTTGGCAGCCCAAACCAGGAGGTCTCCATACCCGGTGGTAAAGGAACACAGCCCATCCTTCCCGGTCACAGTTTTGTGAACCGGATAAAACTCGGCATAATTGTAAAGTTGAAATTCGACCGATGCGCTGTCAGCCGCTTTATTTCCGGAATCAAGGATCCTGGCATAAACCTTTTTCACCGGCGCATAATTCTGAAGAACGTTGATCCTGGTAAACAGAGGGTCTTTCTGCAATACATCCTCGGTTCCCTGGTAATCACCAAAAACCGTTGTATTGACCAGCATGGCTCTTTTTGCAGGGGCCGTAAACCAGGCCAGATCCAGCTCAGCATCCGGTTCACAGGCTCCGATGAAGTGCCAGGTCCCGTCAACCCACACTTCGACCCAGGCATGGTTATCGTCGCTGTGGGCCCAGCGGGGAGTGTAGCATTGCCGGGCAGGAATCCCCACCGAACGAAGTGCCGCCACGGTAAAAGTGGACTCTTCGCCACACCGGCCCCAGGCTGTTCTGACTGACGCAAGCGGGGAGGATGTTCGTCCGTCTGAACCCCGGTAGGTCACCTTTTCATGGCACCAGTGGTTCACCTCCAAAACCGCATCCTTCATGGGCATTTTCTTTATCCTGTCCTTTAATTCCATAAAGAAAACCCACCTGGAAGAGTCGAGATTTTCATTGTTAACTCTGACGGGCAGCACAAAATGGCGGAAAATGATTTCAGGAACGGTTTTTCCCCAGCTGAAGGTATCGCGAGCCGCAAAGGAGGAACGGATGTTCTGAAGGAAGAATTCACCGCTGTAATCGGCAAGATCATTCAGGGAACTGTAGGCATAGAGGAATTTCAGCGCTTCAGTTTCGCGGAGGGACAATCTTTTGTCAAAAACACCAAAGAGCTGTTCAGAGCGGTTTTTGGCCAGCTTTTTTTGTGATTCAAACTGAACTTCAACTTTTTTACGGTAGTTTTTGTCAGTAATGAAATGGTTGTCGCGGCAGGATGT
Organism: Bacteroidota bacterium; assembly: GCA_037128705.1. Taxonomy (GTDB): domain Bacteria; phylum Bacteroidota; class Bacteroidia; order Bacteroidales; family FEN-979; genus CAIVAT01. Next base: position 17,180 of record JBAXVX010000019.1, read on the forward strand.
CAGGATCAGCGTGATCAGGATTGCCAGGCTTAATAATTTTTTCATGCGAAACTGAAAATGTTGTTATGAAAGAATATTAAAAAGGTTTCAAAGAGCTAATAGGTGATCTTCACAGGGCCACTGCCGGCAGGTATCTCTACGGTACGCTCTCTGGCGGATCTGAGTTTAAGTGAATACTCCTTCCCGTCGCACCGGATGGTCATCATATCATCAAATGAATGGAAAATCAATCGCAGGGTTGTGAATTTTGACGGATAGGTTCCTTCAGGTTTTGTGAGGATGATGGTTTTGTTCCCTGGCTCAAAGTTGATGTTTCGCTGATAATATTGCCCGCTTTCAAACTGGTAGGTCATCCCGTCATCCTCATAATAGGTGTAACTGTTGGGCTTTACTCCATTGTAGATATGCAAATCCAGGGTGGGTGAGGGCTTTTGAGCGGTATATTGAATATCCGATTGCATGGGGATGATCCCTGATGCTTTCACAAACACCGGAAGATCATTTAACGGTGCATCCACGGTGACCTCTGAACTTCCCTGGTAAAATTCCCCGCTGCTGAGCCGGTACCAACCTCCTTCGGGCAGGTATACCCTGGCTGCGGCCTGGTTGCACGAAACCGGAGCGACAAGCAGGTTATCCCCGAAAAGATATTCATTCTGGTATTTCCACCAATAAACCTTCTCATCAAAGGTATAGTTGATCGCAAGACTGCGTGCTACAGGCATTCCGCTCAAGGTTGATTCGTGGAATGCGGAATAGATATAGGGGAGCAGCCGGTATCGCTGCATGATCATCTCTTTCACCATTTTTTCCACATTGGGGCCAAAGGCCCATGGCTCTTTGCTTTTGGTATCCCATGCCGAATGATTACGGTAAAAGGGAGTAAACACGCCAAGTGACATCCACCGGGTAAAAAGCTGCTCGGTAGGGTTGCCCATGAAGCCTCCAACATCGGGACCCGTAAAGGAAACGCCCGAAAGTCCCAGTCCGGTTACCATGCGTGCCGACAGCAGCATGTGGTCGTCGGTGGCATCATTGTCACCGGTCCATACCATGGAGTAACGCTGAACCCCGGCAAAGCCTGCACGGGTGATCACGAAGGGACGTTTGCCTTTCAAAAGCGCCTTGGTTCCTTCGAATGTGGCGCGCGACATCTCGAGGCCATAAATATTATGGGCTTCGGTGATCGATCCTTTGCGTCCTTCGAAATCGAACTGGATAATGTTGGGAATGCTCTGGCCCCAGGCAGATGGTTCGTTCATATCGTTCCAGTAACCTTCAACCCCGGGTTCGATCAACCTGCTGAATGCGGCACCCCACCATTTCCTCACAGGCTCTTTGGTAAAATCAGGAAAGTGACACCTGCCGGGCCAAACGCTTCCGATGTAGTTGGTTCCGTCGGGGTATTTTGCAAAGTAATTGTTGGCGACGCCCTCATCATAGGCGAAATAACCCTTCTCCACCTTGATACCCGGGTCGACAATGGTCACGACATGGAATCCCATGCCATTCAGTTTCTCAATCATGGCCTTGGGTTGCGGGAATTTATCCCTGTTCCAGGTAAATATTTTGTAGGAATCCATGTAGTCGATGTCGAGGTATATCGCGTCGCAGGGAATTTGTTTGTCACGGAACTGCTGCGCGATGCCAATCACCTGGAATTCAGGGAAGTAACTCCAGCGGCATTGGTGGTACCCCAGACTCCAGTAAGGGGGCATGGGCATGCGGCCCGTCAGCCAGGTATAATCACTGATGATTCCGGCAATTCCTGAGGCGCCGAAAATATAATAGTTCATCTCACCATTCGCAGCTGAGAAGCTGCTGAACTGCTCGTCGGTGGATGCACCAAAATTGAATTTTGTCCTGAAGGAATTATCCAGGAAGATGCCATAGGTCACTTTTCCATGAACGCCAATGAAAAATGGAATGCTCTGATACAATGGATCCTCGTTGGTGACATAGGCGGGGACGTCCGAATTCCAGTTCTCAAATGAATTTCCGCGTTTGTCCAGGTTCCCAGTCTTCTCACCCAGTCCAAGGAATTTTTCATCTGCAAAAAGTTTCTTGTAACAGACTACTTCCGTCCCCTGCCAGGAGACAGGCAGGCTTGGGTAATCCTCGGAAATAACCTCCCCCTTGATCGATTTTACGACAATGCGCATGGGGTCTTTAAATAAAACAACCTCCAGTGAATCGGTTTTAAATCCCGCTGCATCTCCTTGCTCTTTCAGGTCGCGAAAAGACGAGGCAGGCTGCTGAATCACAGCATAGGAAAAATCACTTTTTGGCTCTGTCCTGCTGATCCTTATACGAATGACCGTCGGGGAATAGGCGTAAATTTCGGCAAAGGCATTTTCGGTTTTCACCACGATGGAATGTTCTGTGCTTTTAATGGATTTGACCTTCCCGGCGAACACAGGAAAATCAACCTGGGCCAGCATAAGAATGGGGGAGAGGATCATCAGGATCGGGAATACCAGTTTTACCTTTTTCATAAAAGGACTATTTATTGAATGAGTGTGAATAAGTAAACATTTCTAAATTCAAAAATTGCAAATCTGAAATCAAATGGCACCCTGTTCTGTTCTCAGAATGATTTCATTCTGAAGATCTTCACCAAGGTCATTGAAATAATCACTATAACCAGCTACCCGGACGATCAGGTCGCGGTGCCGTTCAGGATGTTCCTGTGCATCACGGAGGGTTTCGGCCGATACTACATTGAACTGAATATGATGTCCATCCATTCTGAAATAGGACCGGATCAGGGCGGTAAGCTTGTGCATGCTGTCATCTCCATCGAAAAAACCAGGGGAGAATTTCTGGTTCAGCAGGGTGCCGCCGGTTCGAAGGTGATCGATTTTTGCGGCCGATTTCAGCACGGCAGTAGGTCCCTTTCGATCGGCACCCTGAACAGGGGAGATCCCTTCGGAAAGGGGCTGCTTTGCCTTCCTTCCATCGGGCAGCGCCCCGATCACACTGCCGAAATATACGTGGCAGGTTGTCGGGAGCAGGTTGATGCGGTGTACCCCGCCAAGGGCGTTGGGACGGCTGTTTACACACTGGTAATAGGATTCAAAAACTTCACGGGCCCGGTCGTCTGCATAATCTTCGTCGTTGCCATATTTCGGGGTCGAATAAACCAGTTCAACCTCCAATTCTTCAAAATCCTGAAAATCATTTTTAAGGGCCTTCAGCATCCCTTTCATTGAAATGGTCTTACGGTCAAAAACGTGATATTTCAAAGATGTAAGGGCATCGGTCATGGTTCCAAGACCAACTCCCTGGATATAGGTCGTATTATACCGGGCACCGCCTGCATTGTAGTCTTTCGCATTGGTGATGCAATCGTCGATGATAAGCGAAAGAAACGGGACCGGCAGGTATTCTGCAAAGATCTGTGCAATGATGTTGTTCCCTTTGATCTTGATATCAATAAAATGACGCAGCTGCGTGTTGAAGGCATGCATCAGTTCATCATATGATTTGAATTTTTCAGGATTCCCGGTTGACGGGCCAACCTGTTTTCCATTTCGCGGATCGATGCCGTTATTCAGGGTGATCTCAAGCACCTTGGGCAGGTTAAAATAGCCGCTCAGGATATAGGCTTCCGTTCCAAAGGCCCCGGCTTCAACACATCCGCTGGCACCTCCGTTCCTTGCATCCGCAAGATCTTTTCCCTGCCTCACCAGTTCCTGCACAATGGCATCGGTGTTGAAATAGGAGGGTTGGCCAAAGCCTGTTTTTGTGATCTGCAGGGTACGGTGAATCAGGCTATCGGGGTTTTTCTTGCTTACCTGGATCATGGAGCTTGGCTGGAGCAGGCGCATCTCCTCAATCACATCAAGGAGGAGGAAGGTCATTTCATTCACGGCATCGCTTCCGTCAGCAGTCACCCCTCCCAGGTTAATCAATGAAAAGTCTGTGTAGGTATTACTTTCAAGCGCAGTCACGCCAACCTTTGGAGGGGCAGGGTGGTTGTTGAATTTGATCCAGAAACTCTGGAGGATTTCCACCGCCTTCTCCCTGGTCAGGGTGCCTTGTTCAATCTCCTTCCTGTAAAAAGGATAGAGATGCTGATCAAGCCTTCCGGGATTAAAGGAATCCCATGGATTGAGTTCGGTTATCACGCACAGGTGGACAAACCAGTAATACTGCAATGCCTCATGAAAAGTTTGCGGGGCACGGGCCGGTACATGCCGGCAGATTTGGGCAAGCTCTTCAAGTTCGTGACGCGTGACGCGTGACGCGCGACCTGTTTCAGGAATCCGGAGAGCCAATGCTTCCAGGTAAACGGCATATCGCTCCGCATAGCGGATCACGGCACCGGCAGCGATCTCCATCGCCTTCAGCTCCTCTTCCTTCGCCAGGCTCTGCCGGTCATTCATCCAGTCAATCCCTGACCTCGTTTCGCGGATCTCGCTGATAAAATCGACCATTCCCATGCGGAATATCTTATTTCCTGCCACGGTATGCCCGGGACCCCGTTGCTCCTGGAATTCCGTAAAGATGCCGGATTGGTATGCATCCAGCCATTCAGGGGAAACCGAACGCATGACGCGGTCACGGTTACTTTTTCCTTTCCAGAAAGGGATGATTTTTTCCTTGTACATTCTCCTTGTAACGGCATCAACTTTAAAGGAGACCTTCTTCCTTTTATTCAGGATATCAAGATCTTCAAGTGAATGAACGCATATTTCGGGATAGGTGGGACAGGCTTTAGGTGATGGCCCACGTTCACCAACGATCAATTCTCCTTCGTTATAACAGAGTTCCTTATGTCTCAGAATGTGATCCAGGGTCATCGCACGCATCACGGGGACAGAAACTTCCCTGTCAATCCCCGATTCATAGAATCCGGTGACAAGAAGGGCCCGCTCGGCTGAAATTCTGTTCACGGCACTCAGGCTCTGGTCGCGTAGAAACTTTATCCGGTCTGTCATGGAGGGCAGGTTCGTTGTTTTGCACGCATCGGGCGCGCTTCGGTTATTTAATCACAAAGATATTGAAATCGTTAAATATCCGTCATCTCAATATCCATAATTGTGCTACTTTTATCAAAAATTTTAAAGGTTATGGAACAGCATAAAAGGCAGCCTGATGATCAAGAAAATGTAAGAAAAAGTCTGGAAATCATCATTAAAGTGGGGCTGGTCCTCGGCCTGATTGTCTGGTGCTTCCTTATTCTTAAACCCTTTCTGATCCTTACCATGTGGGGGATTATCCTGGCGGTTGCCGTTTATCCGATTTATGTTTGGTTCAAGCGCAGGATGGGGAACAGGGGGAAACTGGCTTCAATAGTCGTCACCCTGCTTCTGCTGGCTGTCATACTTCTTCCTATCATTCTGCTTGGCGGATCACTCCGGGATGCGGTTGATATGGTGAAAGACGCCCTGGTTGGCGGGAAAGGGTTTGTTCCCCCGCCTCCTGAAACTGTAAAGACATGGCCCATCATCGGTTCACAGTTTTTTAGCCTATGGGAAAGCGCTTCGGAAAACCTTGCTGGCGTTGCAAAGGAATACCAGTCCCAGTTGATGACCGGGCTATCCTGGTTTCTTTCCACCCTGACCAATGCAGGACTTGGTGTCTTGATGTTTATTGGGTCCATCCTCATTTCGGGGGTCATCCTGGTATACTCAGAATCTGGCGGCCGTGCAGCCCGCAAAATCGCTGTCAGGCTCATGGGCGAGCAGGGAATTGAAACGGTTGCAAATGCAGAGACAACCATCCGCAACGTGGCGCGTGGAATACTTGGAGTGGCCTTCATCCAGGCATTTCTTGCCGGTTTGGGCTTCCTGGTTGCCGGGATTCCCGGGGCCGGCCTTTGGGCACTGATTGCTTTTGTCCTTGCCATCGTTCAGATTGGCGTGGGGCCGGTCGTGATCGGCGTGCTGATCTATGCCTTCATGAAACTAAGTTTGCTTGCGGCGATCCTTTTAACGATCTGGTGCGCTCCGCTCCTGGTGATCGACAACGTGTTAAAACCCCTTCTGCTCGGGCGCGGGGCACCGGTTCCCATGCTGGTCATCTTTCTTGGGGCCATCGGCGGTTTCCTTACTTTCGGAACCATCGGTCTCTTTGTAGGTGCCGTCGTGCTTTCACTGGGCTACAACCTCTTTCTCCTCTGGCTGAAAAATTAAAAAAAAACTGAAACAATGATAATTTCTATAAAAAAAACCATATTACTGATTTTTCTTGGCCTGTTTTTAATTCAGCTGCAGGCGCAGAACTTTATAGGCATTGAGGTCGGATTTCTTGGCACCCATACAAATGTTGCCGAATATGAGCGGATCGGACGCAAGGATTACCTCCTCGATTCTGTCTCTATAAGGACGAACGTAGGTTCAATACAGGTTGCAATCAATGCAGACATTGACCTCGGTAAGAATCTTTTTCTGTCGACTGGATTTCATTACAGTTACAAAGGGCTGGCCAATGTCTCCTACACTGATACGTCAGGGTGGATTTGGTCATCTTCCGCACGGCAGAACTATGTCGGGTTGTCGATCCTGATGGGCTACCATTTTCATTTTAAAAAGAGTAAGTTGGGATTGCAGGTTGCCACCGGTCTGCAGGCCGATTTTGCCGTTGGAACACCCAATGCCGCTGCCCTGTTTTCAGGTCCCTATTACAGGTTTTTCATGCCCTTTTCCCGGTTCAACGAGGTTGACCTCTCCTGGAGAACGGATGCTGCGCTTACCCATACGCTCGGTCCGGGTGATGTGATGGTGAAATTATCCTATCTCTATGGTTTAAGCGACGTACTGGAAGATGCCTTCATCGTGGGAAGAAGCATGTCTCTTGGTCTTTCTGTCGGGTATGCCCTCAGGTTACCTTAAGTCCGATCGATTCAAATTCAGTTTTCAGGAATAAAAGATCTTCCTGCTTCAGGTCTCGAACGCCTTCCATAGGATTGGATTTACAGAAACGGCGGTATTTCTCACGTGCCATGGAATGAAACGGGAGAAGGCTGATCCTGAGATCCGAAGTGTCAGGGTTCCCCAGATGAGTGAGGAACTCCCGCATGTCACCAATATTTTCAGCGGTGTCGGTGATCCCGGGAATTACCGGGAACCGCAGGATCACATTTTTCCCGGATCTGTAAAGAAATTCAAGGTTCTCAAGAATGGACGCATTCGGTACGCCGGTATATTTTATATGCTGTTCATTATTGATGATCTTCAGGTCATACAGGAACAGGTCAACCCAGGGGCAGATATTTTCAATCGACGCCCTGGTTGCATAGCCTGAGGTATCTAGTGTTGTGTGAATGCCTTGTTCTCTGCAGTTTCGCAGCAGGTCATATAAAAATGACTCCTGCATCATGGGTTCACCACCCGAAAAAGTGACCCCGCCTCCTGATTCATCATAAAAAATGCGGTCCTGCAAAACATCGTGCATCACCTCCTCAACCGTCATCCATCTCCCTGTGGTTTCTTCCCGTTCGAATTTTTTCCCGCTGAGGACAATATGCTTCATTGATTTTTCCGGGCAAATGTCTCGGCTTTCAGGATTATGACACCACCAGCAGCTGAGGGGGCAGCCCTTGAAAAACACCGTGGTCCTGATTCCGGGGCCATCATGCACCGTGAATCTGCGGATATCGAAAATAAGCGCCTTATTCACAGTAAAAGAGGATCATTTTGAGGATAGCTGCCTGGCACGCCGGACAGAATCCGGGAGCATCATTGCTTTTCATCCGGCAATCCATCACAGGGCTGTAAATCCCTTTTGCAATATACCCACCGCCTTCGAACATGCCGGTCACCCCTTTGAATTGATCCTCCCTTGGGGTTGGGACAGGCGTACCGGGCTTAACCATGTTCTTCCACTTTGAGCCAAAATTAACATTGGTCGTAATGTTCGGTTCCCATGGCTCAAATTTCAGGTTGTAATAATCTGAATAGGTGATTTGTGAAGTATAGTATTCATCTGCCAATCCGGCAAACTCATGCCCGAATTCATGAATGGCCACGATGTTTGAAAGCTGGTTGTCAACCGTGCCCTCCCCGTAGTGGTTGTAGAATCCGCCGCCCCCGTATTTTTTGCTGTTAACAAGGACAAAAATGAGATCATAGGGCACACAGGCAGCAATGTCATACATCGATTTGGTATCGGAGGAGGTAAGGTACCTGTCCATGTCAAAGGTGTAGAAACTGCTGTGGATGTTTGTATTTACATAGATGTCTTTTCCGGGAATGGTTACCCCCGATTCATCCGAAGGCGATTCGACGGCATAGAAATTAAACCGGTCGGCGAGGCTGGCGTAAGGCTCGGCCGACATGATATAGCCGGAGATACGTTTAGCATCCTGCAGGAATTTATCCATCTCAAGCGTGGTGTATCCTTCAGCCAGAAAAGCGATATCGACATGATGCTGCGGATCTCCTGAATCCCTGATCTTTTCAAATTTATATGGGTGGATGCTTTCATGGCTGATGAAATAATCGGAAGGATTGATGAACCGATCGAAAAGCAATTCAAATTCATTGGTCTCATACGATCTTTTTTCAATGACGAAGAGGATGGTGGATTTCGGGAAGGGCATTACAGCCGTCATGGGGTAGGAGCGCTTCATCTTTTTCGCTTCATCCGTCCCTTTCCATTCCTGGAAAAGGGTACTGAATCCACGTGAAAAGATCAGTTTTTTTGTGGCTGAATCGTAGGCGCTGTAACGGTATGTCCCGTATCCGAAGAGATCGGTGAGGTTTTTATGTGGCCCGCCCCAGGCAGGTTCCTCCTTCATTTGAACAAAGCAGGCAGTTTCAGACCCCGAATCGCCGGTGAGAAGATAGTCAACCCGAAGGGTTTTTGGGGTGAACCAGGTGTCGAAGTCGATGGACTGGGCAGTTTGCAATGGTGCTTCTGCAGCCCGGTTTTCAACCGGCGGCTTTCCCTGGGAAAACGCTGTCAATACCATGATTGTCAGCAATGCAATGAAAATAAACCTGGTATTCATAATTCAGGAAGTTTAACCTTGAACGCTTGATGGACCCTGATGACAAAAATAGCAATATTCTGATTGATTTACGCTGGAGCGATCGTTCACCCTTTCCACCGCACCTGCACGACCATCATCCCGGCCAGCATTAACAGACATCCCACGATCATCCTTTGGTTCAGCTGTTCATGCAGGATCATCCAGCCACCCAGCACAGCAAAGACAGCTTCCAGGCTCAGGATGATCGACGCATAGGCAGGATGGGCGGTTTTTTGCGCAATCACCTGCAAGGTATAGGCAACACCCACCGAAAGGATCCCGCCATAGGCGATCGGAAGCCAGGCCTGCAGGATCGAGGAAAGGTTCACCGGTTCAATGGCAAAAGCAATGACCAGGTTGAGCAGGGCGCAGATGGCAAACTGGATGACCGCCAGCAGGAAACTATCCATCATGGGCGACAACCATCCGATGAACAACACGTGAAAGGTAAAGATAACAGCGCAATAAAGAACCAGTTTATCGCCCGGGGCGATGATGAAGGTGCTGGTCATACTGAGAAGGTAAAGACCAGCCACCGAAAGGATTGCTCCGATCCACATCGAAAGATGCGAACGCTGGCCGAACAGCAACCCGACAATGGGAACGAATACAACATACAATCCCGTAATGAATCCGGCTTTCCCGGCCGTGGTTTGCTGCAACCCCAATTGCTGCAGGGCAACACCTCCAAACAAAAAGAGTCCTGTCATCAGGCTGCCAAGGATGATTTTTGAACGGTCGGCCTGATTGACAGCCCTGATCAGCGGTTCAGTTTTCGAAGCATTTAAAAACAGGAAGGGGAGGAGCATGATCGTACCGAGGGCAAACCTTACTCCGTTGTATGTAAACGGGCCTACATAATCCATCCCGATCCGCTGGGCTACAAAGGCGAAACCCCAGATGATGGCAGCAAGGAGAAGAATCATGTCTGAACGAAAGGTACTTTGTTTCATTTATTTTTTTTGTCACGCGTCGCGCGTCGCGCGTCACGATTTTTATCATTCGTCATTCGTCACTTATCATTCGAAATTATTCTATACTTATCTCATCGGCAAAAACCCACGATTTCTTTCCGGCGCCAGGATGCCAGGGCGGACATACGCCACGGTTTTTAGCACGTACCTTCACAAACCGGGCTTTCGGGTTTTTAAGGGTGATGGAGAATTCTTTTGTTTGAACTCCATCGTAATGTTCATCAACATCATTGACTATCGTCGATACCTGTGTGTATTTCGTGCCATCCTCCGAGATCCACCAGGTAACCTCTGTTGGCATGAAAATCCATGCATCCTGATCCTGCAGACATCCGAGCGAAAGCCGGTGAACTGGCTGCACCGAACCCAGATCGACAACTGCATCGATGTCTGTGCCTTCATAACCCTGCCAGCTTCCGGTTTTAAAACTGTCGCTTCCCCTGACCAGGTTAATCAGGGCCAGGTCACCGCCGGCATTATACTGACTGGAATAGGGTTGGTTCAGTGTGATTTTCCGATTCTTTGGGATCTGGATAAAACGTGCTTCGATGGGCAGACTTCTGGGTGACTCTTTTCCAATGGCAAAAGCACGCAAGGTTGCCGATTTTCGCAGAATAAAAGGCCTCTGGTACAGGTTCGACTTCACGGAAGGTTCAGAACCATCGAGTGTAAAATGGATATCCACCCCGGGTAATGCACAGATAAGTCCTACCACGGTTGAATCGACAAAAGTATGGTTTCCGATATACACCGATGGCACCGGTGTAATGGCATATTCAGCAATGTATGAGTCGGGGAAGGCGCCATAGCCGGAACCCCAGGCCTTGTTCGGCTGCGGTCCCATGTTGAATTTTAATTCTCCCCCTTTTAGAATGTCCTCATGACTGATATAACACCGGGTGTAAGGCTTCCCGTTCAGGCTGGCCGACTGGATGTAAAAATTCTGCCCATTGACGTTGACAGCCCGTATGGTGAACGATTTACCATTCTCCAGGCTCAGGGTTATCTTTGGAAAAACAGGAGAACCGATAGCATAAATACCTGATCCGGGCGTTACCGGGTAGAATCCCATGGCACTGAGTATATACCACGCCGACATCTGTCCGCAGTCTTCGTTGCCAATCAATCCGTCCGGTGCATTTTTGTAAAAATCACTGCATATCCTGTGCACCAGTTCCTGCGTCTTCCAGGGGATGCCGACATAATCAAAAAGGTACGCCATATGGTGGCTGGGCTCGTTGCCATGGGCGTACTGCCCGATGAGCCCGCTGATATCAGCCTGTTCTCGTCCGGTGGTCCTGGAATCAGCTGAAAAAAGATCATCCAGTTTTGCTGCGAACCGGTCACGGCCACCATGGAGCATCATCAGTCCCCCAAAATCCTGTGGTACATAAAAACTGTACTGCCATGAATTGGCCTCTGTATAGTTAAAATTCACCTCGGCCGGATCAAAGGGAGTCATCCATGTTTCATTCGATTTTGCACGCATAAAACAGGTGATCCGGTCAAAAACATTTTTATAATTCTGCGCTCTCAGAAGATATGTTTTATAAACATCCTGCTTTTCCAGAGATTTGGCCATCATGGCGATACACCAGTCATCATAGGCGTATTCAAGCGTTCTGGATACCGATTCCCCCTCATGATCGGCAGGTACGTAACCTTTTGCCTTATAATATTTCAACCCGAAATGATCCTCTTCAGCACTGTGCTTCATCGCCTCCAGCGCCTTATTGCCGTCAAAACCCCGGATCCCTTTCAGCCAGGCATCGGCAATGACCGATACGGAATGATAGCCTATCATGCAGTTGGTTTCATTTCCTGAAAGTTCCCACACGGGAAGCATCCCGCCCTCGTCGTACTGGTGCAGGAATGTATTGATAAAATCGTTGACCCGTTTTGGTTCTATGATTGTGTATAGCGGATTTGCCGCGCGATAGGTATCCCAGAGGGAAAAAACGGTATAGTAATCAAATCCCTCGGCCTTGTGCACCTTCAGATCACGTCCACGGTACTGACCATCCACATCGTTGTAAATATTCGGCTGGAGCATGGTGTGATAAAGAGCTGTGTAAAATATCACCTGCTGGTCATGCGTGCCCTCTTCGGCCCTGATCTTCCCGAGGGCAGCATTCCATGTCAGGGAAGCCTGTTTGGCAGTAGCTTCAAAATCCCATCCGGGAAGTTCAGTTTCCAGGTTTTTTCGGGCACCTTCGATGCTCACGCCTGAAATACCCACTTTAACCAGGATTTTTTCACCTGAGGTTGTGGAAAATGTAAAACAGGCCTTGATGTTATCTCCGCTCACCTCTTTCAGATCGGTCAATACCTTATCACCCGAAGCAATTGTGCAGGTTTTGAAAGGTTTAGAGAACCTGGCAACGAAGTAAATCATCTGGCGGTCGGCCCATGCTTCGGAGATGCGGAATCCTTCAACCTCATCTGCCCCGGTAACCTTCAATCCTGATTCAAGCACCTTGTCGCGATGCTTCAGATCAAATACAATGTTCGCCTGCTCGGAGGCAGGAAAGGCATAGCAATGGAATCCGACCCGGGCCGTGGCTGTCAGTTCAGCCTTGACCCTGTTCCTGCGCAGTTCCACCCGGTAGTATCCCGGAGAGGCAACTTCACCGGATTTTCTGAAATCTGAAGCATACCCATAATTTTCCAGGCTGACTTTTCCCGTGATTGGCATTACCAGGATGTCTGCGTAGTCAGAACAACCCGTTCCACTCAGATGCGTGTGGCTGAATCCATAGATGATCGTGTCGGTTCCATAATAGGCAGAACATCCGTCCCAGCCCTCCAGGCGTGTGTCGGGACTGAGTTGCACCATGCCGAAGGGGACACTGACCCCTGGAAAAGTATGTCCGTGACCACCTGAACCAATGAAGGGGTTTACGTAATCTGTTAAAAGGGCGGGTTTCTGTGAGTGAGCCGTAAACACGATGATCAATGCCATGAAACAGAGAACAATATGCAATTTTATTTTAACCATTTTGGGAAATCAGTTAGGGATGATTCGAAACTAATAGGTATCAATCAGGCTTTTCACAAGGATCAGGTCAGCCATTTTTTGAAATTTTCTGGGTGTTGTAAAATTCACCTGAACGGATTCTCCGGGCAACAGGTCGAAATAGTTGTCCGACAAATCACCCTTCACCAGCGGGGAGATCCAGATGTTTTTTGCAAGTTTATCGCTCGAAAGTTCAATGGTACATCCTGTGGGGGTCTCGGTAACCTTTTTTGTGATAACAGGAACCTGCAGCAACAGATCTTTTGGAGCTACAAAATAGAGCAGGCTTTTTTGTTGAATCCCATCCCCGTCGCGCTGGAAGATGGCTTGACACACCCATTGCGCCGGATTCAGTTTGCCCAGCAATTTTGATTGAACTGTATCAAAGAAAATGGCAGCAGTGTCTTCCGCCAAAACAACATTGAGTGTTTTTATTGAACGGGCAATCCCATTAAAATCAATAAGTTTAACAGTGAGTTTCCCTTTGACTGCTTCATGCTCGTCCGATGAAATATAAACCCGCACATGACCCTCTTCCATAACGGACGAGACCACAATGTTGCTGAATACAGCAGGAATTGCATAATGCAGCGCCTTCTTTTTTCCGAAATAATCGCGTGATGACCACGAAACAACAGGCCAGCAGTCGTTCAGCTGCCAGTAAAGTGTTCCCATGCAGCGGGGAGCAGCCCTGCGATGGGCCTCGATCGCCGATGTGATTCCCCGGGCCTGCAACAGTTGGGAAACATAGGCATAGGATTCAAAATCCTTTGGTTTCCGGTAGTCGCGCAACAGGTATTCATCAATGGTTTCATAACCCACCGTATTTTTCTGATGCGCTTTCATCACATCCGATCCGAGCACCCGGTCTTCGGGCGAGGTGAAATTGCGGATCGTGGTCAGATCGGGGAAGCCCTGAAAGCCATATTCCGACATGAACCGTCCCACTTTTTTCTTGTACACCTCAAAAGGTTCTTTTCCCCACCAAACACCCCAGTAATGTGAATCGCCCTCCGTCATGCTTTCGCTTCGTCCCCAACCGTACAAGGGAGAAGATGGAACATACGATCTCTGAGGGTCAAACTTTTCAACGAGACCCGGAAGAAGCGCATTGAATAAAAGCTGGTAATTCTTATAAACCAAAGTGGAATCGCCGGGTGAATAATTGTATTGCTTTTGCCATCCCCAGTTTTTCCATCCTTCGTCAATTTCATTGTTGCCGCACCATAATGCAAGGCTTGGATGCCGTCGCAGGCGAACGATATTCTGAATGGCCTCCTCCCTGACATTTTCCAGGAAAGCCTGGTTGCCCGGGTACATTGCACAGGCAAACATAAAATCCTGCCATACAAGGATGCCATTTTCATCACACAGATCATAAAAAATATCATTTTCGTAGATCCCGCCTCCCCAGATGCGCAGCATATTCATGTTGGTCTCTTTCACATCACGGATCAGGGCCGAATAGGCAGAATCCTTCACCCGGGGTAAAAAGTTATCCTGCGGGATATAGTTGGCCCCCCTCATAAATACCGGGAGCCCATTGACCTTAAAATAAAATGATTTACCAGCAGCATCTTTATTCTGCACCAGTTCAATCGTTCTCAGCCCGATCTTCTGATGGCCTTTACAGATAAGGTTTTTCCCTGCATACACCTCATATCCGAAATTATAGAGGTTAGGGGCGCCCATTCCATTTGGCCACCAGCGGGCAGGATTCGGAATGGTAAAATCACCACTGATCAGGCTGATCTTCCTGGTGAGCACGACAGACTTCCTGAGAATTTCGGTCGAATCAAGATATAACCTGATGTGCACTGAATCATCGAGTTCGGCGGTCATGGTAAATTGCGCGGACATTTCAGCAACTGAATCAGTCAGCTTTTTCTGGACAAACTGAACATCCGTGACATGTATCGCATTCCGGTACCGCAGATACACAGGTCGCCAGATACCGCTGGTCACAAGCTTTGGTCCCCAGTCCCAGCCAAAGTGATAGGCCGCTTTACGGCACACTGATTTTTCATCACCCGGGAGCTTTTGAGGCAGCTGGTTCATCATTTTCGCGATCAGCGGATGTATGGCCGGAAAAACAATACGCAACTTGTTTGTACCAATGAGCAGGAGAAACTTGACATCAATAACCCATTCGCGGAACATATTATCTGACATCAGGATCAAGGAATCGTTGAGGTATACCCTGGCATAGGTGTCAAGTCCCTTGAAAATCAGGTCAATGTGCCGCCATGCAAAATTCTCCTCTCCATATTCAAAGGATTTCACATATTCCCACCCTGAATTGCCTATCCACTGCACTTTTGCTTCATTGTCCCGGAGATAGGGATCAGGAATGATCTTATTTCTCATCAAATCGAGATGAACCACCCCCGGAACCCTGGCAGGCATCCAGTTCTCGGTTCCGATCATTCTGAACTGCCAGTTTCCGTTGAGGTTAAAAGTATTTATATCCTGGGCTGGCAGCGAAACCGCAATCAGGAGCATGCAGGCAATGAACAGGGAGGGGAAATTACGGATCACAGGATAAAGTATTAATCTGACAAAATTATCATTTTCCCGCTTACCGTTTGGCATCCTTTGATTTCATACCAAATATTTCTATTTACATCTTTTTTATTTTTAATTTAGACACCCAATCTAAAACCCCGATGATGAACCTTCCCCAGCTATACGAGCAATTTTTTCATTTATACGGAAAAACAGAGCGGATGCCCCGGTGTTTTTTCGCTCCAGGCCGCGTGAACCTGATTGGCGAACATACTGATTACAACGGGGGTTTTGTATTACCCTGTGCAATCCAATACGGCACCTATCTGCTGATCCGCTCAACCACCGATCCGGTTGTCCGGCTGGCCTCTTCCAATATGGATTTCAGGACTGAGATTCCTTTGGCGGAACTATCTGAAAAAGTAAATGACCAATGGGTAAATTATCCGCTGGGGATCATCGATCAGCTGCAGCAGTTGAACATCCCGGTCGCCGGATTCGATATGCTTTATAGCGGCGACATTCCCAACGGCGCCGGATTATCCTCATCCGCCTCCATTGAAATGGTAACCGCCTATGCCCTTACCATGCTGATGAATGCCACACAGCTTGAAATGATCGACCTGGTTAAACTTTCCCAACGTGCCGAAAATGAATTTGTCGGTCTCAACTGCGGGATCATGGACATGTTTGCCGTGGGAATGGGAAAAAAGGACAATGCCCTTTTTCTAAATTGCATGACACTGGAGTACAAACGTGTTCCCTTGGTCCTTAGCGGATTCCGGCTTATCATCGGCAACACCAATAAAAGAAGGGGACTGGCCGATTCAAAGTACAATGAAAGGGTAACTGAATGCCAGCTTGCCGTGACCTACCTGAGCCGTGACATGTCCATTTCCAAACTTGGAGAGATAAGTTTCATGCAATTCTATAAGATGCAGGAAACCATTCCCGATGAACTGATCCGCCGGAGGGCGCGTCATGTCCTCTCTGAGAACCAGCGCGTACTGAATGCAGTATCGAGCCTTCTTAAGGGAGATATTCTGCAGTTTGGGGCGCTCATGAATGCTTCGCATGAGTCGTTGCGCGATAATTATGAGGTGACCGGCATTGAACTGGATACCATGGTCACTGCCGCCCAGAAAATCAATGGGGTGGTTGGTGCCCGGATGACCGGAGCTGGTTTCGGTGGTTGCACGGTCAGCCTGGTAAGGGAACAGGCGGTCGATTTGTTTATTGATCAGGTTGGCAGGGAATATCAGGAAAAAACAGGGATAAAACCTGATTTTTATCTTGCCGAAATTGCAGACGGGGTCAGGGAGATCAAACTCGGGTAACAACTTTTTTGTAATTTGGTATTCTCACTATCGTAATTCTGAAATCGAAAATCGTAATTCAAAAATTATCACCATGGGACACAAAAAGGATAAGCAAAAGGACACAGATAAAGTAAAAGAAAAAAAGTCCAAACATCCGGAGGAATTGACTCCCGAGTCAGGAGGTAAACCGGTCAACTCTGAGGAGGAAGGTCATGATAAACTTCCCGGTCATATCTATGAAGCGGAATTGGCAAAGCTTCAGATTGAACTGGTCAGGCTTCAGGAGTGGATCAAATACAAGGGGCTTAAGGTAGTTGTGCTTTTCGAAGGACGGGATGCCGCCGGGAAAGGTGGTTCTATTAAAAGAATCACCGAAAGCCTCAATCCACGTGTTTGCCGGGTTGTTGCTCTCGGTGTTCCTACAGAAAAGGAAAAATCGCAATGGTATTTTCAGCGCTATGTCCCGCATCTGCCCGCAGCAGGGGAGATGGTCCTTTTTGACCGCAGCTGGTATAACCGGGCAGGGGTGGAACGGGTGATGGGTTTCTGCACCGATGCAGAATATTGGGATTTTCTGCGGTCATGCCCGAATTTTGAAAACATGCTGATCCGGTCAGGAACCATCCTAGTAAAATACTGGTTTTCTGTCAATGACAAGGAACAGGAGAAACGGTTTATTCAGCGCATCAACGATCCGACCCGCCGCTGGAAAATAAGTCCGATGGATGTGGAATCACGTACCAAATGGATCGATTATTCCAAAGCCAAGGATGAAATGTTTGCCTATACCGACACCAAGCAATCGCCCTGGTATGTCGTTGAAGCAGATGACAAGCGCAGGGCCAGGCTGAACTGCATCAGCCACCTGCTCAGCCTGATTCCGTATGAGGATGTTCCGCGCGAAACCATTATCCTGCCCCCCCTGGAAAAGGATAAAGCATATGTACGCCCCCCCATGTCGGAGCAAACCTTTGTACCGAATAAATTCTGATTCCCGTTTTGCGGTAACCCCAATATTCCCGGATATTTACTTCAGGACAGAAAACTTGTATGCCGTTTTCTGTGAATATTTTTCTCCCGGATGCAAAATGGTATTTGGAAATGCCGGCTGATTGGGTGAATCCGGAAAATGCTGGGTTTCGAGGCATAATCCCCAGTACTTTTTATAAATTTTACCGCCCTTCCCTTTGATGGTCCCATCCAGGAAATTACCCGAATAAAGCTGGATGCCTGGTTGGGTGGTCGTTATTTCTAACTGGCGTCCGGTGCGCGGATCAAATAACTGGGCTGCAATTGAAAACGGTCCGTTTTTTTTCGTTAACACATAGTTATGATCATATCCGCCATTAACCTCCCCGATTCGTTCACCGATGGCTGCAGAGTTGTTAAAATCCATGGCGGATCCTCTCACAAACGGCAAAGCACCGGTCGGGATCAGTTCACTGTTGACCTGGGTATACTGGTCGGCATACATGGTGAGGATATGACCCAGGATGCTCGTGTCTGCTTCACTCAGGTTAAAATAGGTGTGGTTGCATATGTTCACAGGAGTGGGTTTGTCAGTTTCCGCCTCAATGAGCATGTTCAATGTATTGTGGTCATCCAGTGAATAGATCACCTTCACCTTCAGGTTCCCGGGATAACCCTCTTCGCCATCCCTGCTCAGATAGCTGAGTTCAAGATAGGCGCCCAATGAATCAGCGGTTTCCTTTGCATCCCAGATAACTTTATCAAATCCCTTCAGTCCGCCATGAAGGCTGTTATTCCCGTTGTTAATGTTGAGTTTATAACTTTTCCCGTTCAAAACAAATTTCCCTTTGGCGATCCTGTTTGCATACCGGCCAACGGTCGCGCCAAAATAGGGGCTGCTGGCAATGTATTGCTCAACACTGTCGTAACCGAGAACGATGTCACCCAACCGTCCGGTTTTATCCGGAACGAGGATGGAGGTGATGATACCACCGTAGTTGGTAATCTTTACCATAAGGCCATTGCTGTTGGTAAGCGTGTAAAGAAGTACCTCCTTCTGATCTGCTTTCCCAAATGAATCTTTCATAATGGTTGGATGTTGGTCAGTTGGTAAAATTTCTGTGATTTTTGAAATGATCGAAGAATCATTCAACGCGTTCCCCTTGTCATCGTCATTAATCTGCACATTGCAAGTGGTGAACGAAAACATTGTAAGCACCGAAAGAAAAAAAATAAGGGTCTTCTGCATGTCCGGAGTATTTGATTATCATACAAACTTATCAAAACAATGTCAGGTGACCAACAATCTTTTTACTTTTGAACTTTTTTATCCTTCGTACAGGTAACTGGTTATTGGTCATTCAAAACATGTCGCTACTTCTTCAAAATAAAATTATCCTGGTCACAGGAGCCTCTTCAGGAATTGGTGCCGCATCTGCACTGGCATTTGATGCAGCAGGGGCTAAGGTTGCCCTTGCCGCCCGCAGAAAAGAAAAACTCGAAGCGCTTGCAGCACAGATGCACGATCCCCTGGTCATACAGGTCGATCTATCTGAAGAAAGTTCTGCGCGGGAGATGATTCGGACTGTAGTTGACCATTTTGGACGCATCGATGTCCTGGTCAATAATGCAGCCAGCATCATTGTGGCAAAGGCAGATTCTGTTACCTCTGAAGATCTGCGCTTTGCATTCTCCACCAACCTGATCGCACCGGTTGCCGCAACCCAGGAGGCCATTGGCATCATGCGCAACCGGGGAGGGCTCCACATCATCAATATCGGCTCACCCGGATTTATGATGGGCATTCCGTTTTATGCTCCCTACGTTTGTTCAAAGGCAGCCCTCTCGGCCTGGACGAGAACGATCCAGGCTGAATGGTCGGGAACTGAAATCATCGTGAGTGAATTCTTCCCCGGTTATATCAGCACCGATTCTCTCCCTGAATCGCGGCTGGGTGCGATTGACCAGGATTTCCTGATGGCAGAACACCAGAATTTCATCACCCGGCTTTTTACAAAACCTAAAACACCCGCTGATGTCGCCCGTCAGCTCATCAAACTGATAGTGAAACCCAGGACCCTGGTCTATTCTGACCTCGGAGTAAAGATCGGGGCTTATATCTCCAATATTTCGGGATTCAGGTTGAACATTGCGGGACAGTTGGCCAAAAATGCCCGGAACAAAAAGAATCTTTCTATTTTTGGCAAATAAACCAATTTTCAAATTTCCAAATCATCAAATTATGAGACAACCCATCCCCTTAAAAGATCGAAAAATCGACTACATCTATCTTGCCTTCTTCTTTCTCAACCTGTTTTATATTACCTATATTGTTGATTTGGAGCAGCTTGTAATAAAAAATCCGGATGATTTTCAATATCCGCTCTGGCCGTTGCCATTTCTGGTTGACATGGTCCACTGGTGGGGAAGCAATTTCGATCCCCTGCAATGGGCCCGTCCAACCTGGTGGAAAGCAACAATATGGCTTGATGTGGTTTTTTTCGGGCCCTATTATGCCTGTGCGATTTATGCCTTTATCAAGGGGAAGGAGTGGATCCGCATTCCGACCATCATCTATTCCTGTATTCTATTCACCAATGTCTTCATCATCATGAGTGAAGAATTCTGGGGCCCGCATGCCTCGAATGCCATCGTCATCGTCACCGTCGCCAATGCCCCATGGTTCCTGTTCCCGATTTTTCTGGTTTGGAAAATGTGGAAAAACGAGCATCCTTTTACCCGCCTTGCCTGATCAGATCCTGATGAAATCCTGATTATTTTTTTAACGGAACAGCCTGTTTTCCAGTGGGAACATTCCCGTTTAACTGAACATTCAATTTGGCGGCGAGCTGTTTGAATCCGGGAAGATCTTTCGCATCAACCGGTTTCGAGGGAGGTGATACAAGTTTTAACGGATCAATGGGACTCCCGTTGCAGTATACACGGAAATCGAGATGCGCGCCGGTTGAAAGACCGCTGCTTCCCACAAATCCTATGATCTGTCCCTGCTGTACATGGTTCCCTGATTTTAACCCTTTGGCATAACCCGAAAGATGGGCATACGTGGTGGTGTACACAGAATTGTGCCGGATGCTGATGAAACGGCCGTATCCGCCATGAAACCCGACTTCATTCACACGACCATCTCCAAGAGAGACCACGGGCGTACCCTTCGGTGCTGAATAATCAACGCCAAAGTGCGGGCGGACAATACGCAGGATCGGGTGCATCCGGGAACGAGAAAAACGGGAGCTGATCCGGGAAAACTTGAGTGGCGCTTTTAAAAAGGAACGTTGGAGGCTCTGCCCGTTCTCATCAAAATAGGCTCCATTCGTGCCCTGGTTAAAATAATAGGCATAATAATCCTTTCCGTTACTCTGAAATTTAGATGCCAGGATCCGGTCAATTCCAACCAGGTTGTTATCGACAAAGACCTCCTCATAGATCACCTTGAAATTATCTCCTTTTTGCAATCCATAAAAATCAATTGTCCAGGCATATACATCCGAAAGCGCCATCCCGAGATTGACATCGAGTTTGTTTTCGACAAAACAATTCCAGAGAGAACTCCTGATTATTCCGGTGAAGGTCTTCACCAGCCTGGTCACCGATTTTTTATCCTGGTATACCTTCAACGAATCCCTGAAATCGTATACCACGAAATCGATGGGATTGATTTCATAAATGAAATAGAGGGTGCGGTGTAATGAATCTTTTGTAACGATTCTGGCATAGTTGTTTCCGGCTTTGATCCTCCTCACATCAAAAACTCCCCTGGTCTCCCTGGCGATTTTATCAATAATCCCGCCCGAAATATGGGAAGAAAGGAGGGTGGAGAGATTCTGATCAGGTGCAACACGCCCACGGATAACCTGCAGGCTGTCGAGTTTGATCCGGTAAGCCATTTTCTGCCGGGCCACAGGAATGGAATGAGGTTTTTTGTTCAGCCTGGCTGAAAAGGGGAAAAAGAGGCCAATGATCACAACAATAGCCAGGATAAGAATGACAGCAGCAATGGAATAGGCGAGGAGGGAGGGTTTATGCAATCCTTTCACTGGTCGAAAATAAGTATTATTTGAACTATTTCAGGCCTGTTGCCGAGCCTTACAGGCGGTCCCCAGGTCCCAAATCCGTTTGAGACATAAAAATGAGTCTGACCAATTTGTTTGTAGCCTGAACTCAGTTCATAAATGGCTTTGGTAATATAATTGAAAGGCCACAGCTGGCCGTGATGTGTGTGCCCCGAAAGCTGAAGATCCACGCCAAGCGCTTCTGCCTTTTCAAGTTTAAATGGCTGATGGTCCATCAAAATTACCGGAAAGCTGCGATCAACGTGTTCCATGATTTCGGCAAGTTCCTTTCGTGGTTTTCCGGTAAACCGTGATTTATCCCGGTCGTCACGCCCGACAAGGAAAAACCGTTGATCGATCAGCACCGCGGTATCTCTCAAAATGCTAACCCCGTGTTCCCTGAGGTACTTTACTGCAGCCTCAGCACCTCCGATAAATTCATGATTTCCGGTGATGCCATAAACCCCAAACCTGGCGCTGATCTGGTTTAAATTTGCTCCGAGGTTGTTCTTGATCACAGGAGCAAGGTCTTCATCAACCAGATCCCCGGCGAAAAGCACAATGTCAGGATGGAGCGCATTGATGGTCTCAACCAGCCTGTTGGCTTTTCGTTTAGCAATGATGGTTCCGAGGTGAATATCTGACGCCATGACAATGTTCAGGGATTTCTCCCCATGCACTACCTTCCTGACGTGCAACTCCAGTTTCTTTACCCGTGGAATTCTTGCATTGATGAACCCTCCGGCAACAACAAGTGTAACGGTAGCAAGGGAAACAAATAAAAGGATCAGTTTGGTGCGCGGGTAGTCGGCATAAATGATTTGAGGGAAAATATGGACAAAATAGTTAATCATTCTTGCGAAGTCGATCAGGAGCGCGATCAGGATGAAATAGAGCATGAAAGCCAGCCAGAATGATCCTATCCATGTAATGACTCCCGTAAAACCGCATGGATAGGCACGTTCAAGGATCCTCGCAAGGATAAAGGTGGATGCAACAAACCAGAATCCGGCGATATACCATGGCCTCCATGACGAACCAACCGGAATGGCCTGCAAACCACGGGTAAAAATATAGCTGTTTACCAGTCCGTAAACGACCAGAACAATGGTAAAAAATAGGATGAAGGCCCCTGTTTTCAAAAAATTCCCTCCTTTATTTGATTTTTTTCGCAAAGATACCGATTCATAAAAATATACCATTAAATTTGTTTGGTTGAAAACATCACAAATCTCCCTGTTATTTTTTTATTTAAGTCCGATATTTACCCTTTAATCCTTTAAAGATGATAGAAACAGGTTTTACTCTCAGTTGGATTGACTACACGATCATGATCGTTTACTTTGCTTTTGTGCTTGGCATCGGGTGGGCTTTGAAACGGTATATGAAGGATGCAAATGCGTTCCTTGAAGCCGGTCGGTCGATGCCTGCCTGGGTTGCCGGACTGGCATTCATATCAACCAACCTTGGTGCACTCGAAGTAATGGGGATGACGGGATCAGGGGCTAAATACGGTATGCTTACAACGCATTTTTACTGGGTTGGGGCCATCCCGGCCATGGTGTTCCTTGCCTTGTTCATGATGCCATTCTATTATGGCTCAAAAGCCAGGTCGGTTCCTGAATATCTCAAGTTACGGTATGATGAAAAAACCCGTGGGCTCAACGCAATTCTCTTTGCAGTAATGACCATCCTTGCTTCGGGAATTTCCATGTATGCCCTTGCCATCCTGATGGAAAAAGTGCTTGGATGGAATTTCCATTTGAGCCTTGTACTTTCTGCAGCCATTGTACTGGCCTATACCTACCTGGGAGGACTGTCGTCAGCCATATACAATGAAGTGCTCCAGTTTTTTATCATCGTGATCGGGTTATTGCCGATCGTTTTTCTGAGTCTGCAGGATCTGGGTGGCTGGTCAGGGATGAAAGATCAGCTTGCGCCCATCGTCTCAGCAAAGGGATTCGCCCCGGATACATGGACGACCACCTGGAAATACACCGGGTCGGCAGCGGCCAATCCGCTGGGCGTTGAATGGTATGGGATATTTGCCGGTCTCGGGTTTGTACTCTCCTTCGGCTACTGGTGCACCAACTTTTTAATTGTTCAGCGTGCCATGTCGGCCGAATCGCCGACAGCCGCCAGGAATACCCCGCTCATTGGCGCCCTTCCTAAAATGTTCATTCCGTTTCTTATCATTGTGCCCGGAATCGCAGCACTTGTTTTACTCAATAAACCGGGGACCGGATTCACCCTTCCCGAAATTTCTCCGGGACATTATAATTATGATTACACAATCATCGCACTTTTAAAACAGTATCTTCCCGCCGGGGTGCTGGGATTGGGTATCACTGCGCTTCTCGCTTCCTTTATGTCGGGAATGGCCGGAAACGTTTCAGCATTCAACACCGTATGGACCTACGACATCTACCAGAGTTATATCCGCCCTGTTACTTCGGATAAAGCTGCCGATGACAAACATTACCTCTTTGTAGGACGCATGGCCACCATCTTTGGAGTGATTGTCAGCATTGCAGCCGCTTACCTGGCAAGTCTTTTCGGGAATATCATGGACTTCCTGCAAACCATCTTCTCCATGATCAATGCTCCGTTGTTTGCTGTGATCTTCCTTGGCATGTTCTGGAAACGCACAACCGGGCATGCAGCATTTACCGGTTTACTGCTGGGATTTTTCATCGCCCTGCTCCATCACGGGGTCACTGTTCCTGCAGGTGCCGCCACCCTCGTAAAAGGAGGATGGATTTGTAATCTTCATACCTATCCTGTTGAAATGGCCCAGAATTTCTGGACCGCCATCATCGCCTTCTCGACAAGCGCCATCTTTACTGTCGGGTTATCGCTGGCAACCAAACAGAAAAAATCGGACGAAGAGCTGAAAGGCCTGGTTTATGCCCTGACACCACGACATGTTGAAACAAACGTTCCATGGTACAAGCGTTCATCCACACTTGCCATACTTGTCCTTACCATTGGAACCATCCTGACCATCCTGTTCTGGTAACATTGATTCATTCACAAAACAACGCAACTAGTCATTCGATAATTCAATAAAAATGGGTATAGATATAAAATTTCCGATCGGACTGATGTTTACCATCCTTGGTTTGTTCCTTACTGTTTTCGGATTATTTACCAATGGCGACAGCCTGTTATACAGCCGTTCGCTGGGGATTAACATCAATTTATGGTCGGGAGGTGGCATGCTGATCTTTGGTCTCATCATGCTCTTTCTATCCTGGAGAAGCCATAAAGCCAAAACTTCATGATATGAACCCGATACATCGAGCCTTTCTCAAGACACCCCTTGGTCATCTTGAAGTCACTGGTTCTGAAAATGGGATCCGCACCCTGGTTTTCCTTAATTTCAAAGTCAAACCACAGCATGTCCCCTCTTGTTTAAGAGATGGCATCGATCAGCTCGAAGAATATTTCCACGGATCGCGACAGCAATTCGACCTGAAACTTGACCTTGCCGGTTCTCCGTTTCAGTTGAGCGTTTGGCATGAACTCATCAATATCCCTTTTGGAACCACCATTTCTTACGCTGAACTCGCCAGGAGGCTGGGCAATGTGAAAGCATTGCGTGCCGTGGGTGGAGCGAACGGACACAACCCTGTTTCCGTCATTGTTCCATGCCATCGCGTGATCGGATCAAATGGGCGACTCGTCGGATACAGGGGCGGATTGAAACGCAAGAAATGGCTGCTTGAGCACGAACATGCCTTTGATCAGCGCGACCTTTTCTATGTAAAAGTTTGACCTGCTTTTCGCTCAAATTCAATCCAATGAAAAAATGCATCCTCTTTGCAGGGTTGTTTATTTGTATTTCTTTCCACCCATTCGCACAAACCTGGATTCGAAGTGTAGATTTGAACCCTGAAAATCCATTTACACTGAAAAGCGCCCGGACAGTAAAATTTCAACCGATCGAAAT
Source organism: Bacteroidota bacterium (assembly GCA_037128705.1). Classification (GTDB taxonomy): domain Bacteria; phylum Bacteroidota; class Bacteroidia; order Bacteroidales; family FEN-979; genus CAIVAT01. The sequence continues at coordinate 42,965 of JBAXVX010000019.1, forward strand.
TCCGGGAAACCTGTCCCTGTTTTCAGTGATAGTCGACAGTGTCTTATACCGAACCTGCAGCAATACTCAGCTTATTGGCGATACGCTTTTCTTCACACTGGCCGACAGCATCAAAGGATGGGCGGTCATGGATAAGAATTTCAATCCCAGCCCAAAATACACGGTACGGTTCCTGAACAATGGAAAAGGTTTTCACCGGATCGAAAACCTGGTACCAATGGGAGAAACCAAAGACAAAGTTTATATCACGGCGGCGGGTTCCAAAGAGTGGCCCGGATACCTCTGCAGGTCAAAACTTTTTCGCCCTGGATATGCTCCGGTGGGAGTGGTGCTGCCCGACAACGGCTGGCACCTGGGATTTGCCGATATCAGGATCAATGATACCTTGTCGCTGACCGCACTGGCCCGAAGAGGTGCGCGCGACAAGGACAGGACGGATATTGACCGCTGGATGATTACACTAAAACCTGGCGGATGGGCAGAATATTCCATCTGGTTTATCGGTCATAAACAGGACTGGCATACAGGGCTCAGGCTGATGTTCAATCGTTTGTGGCTTTTTGATATGCCTGAATTTGATAACACAATGTTCCGGCGCAGCGACCTGGCCTGGATGAAGACGAGCTATATCATGCTTCTGCAGTTTGCATGGGATAAAAAATACTATGATTACGCCCAACAGAAATACACATTTTACAAGAATCTTTTTGAATATGATTCTTTAACAGGCGGGTATGATATTTTCACGCTTTGGCCGACATGGCCCAGGCTGGGACTTGATCAGCGAAACCAGTGGGATATGTACCGCGACCTTCCGGGAGGCTTGATTGAACTCAGGAAACAGGTTGAATTTACCCATCGTGCAGGGAAGAAGTATTTCATCTCCTATAATCCGTGGGATGATGGGACACGCCAGGAAGATCAGTTGAAAGGAATGGAAGATCTCCTGCGGGCCACCGATGCCGATGGAGTGGTACTTGACACCAAAGGATCATCAAGCAGGGAATTACAGGCTGCCGCCGATAAGGTCAAACCGGGAATCATCATGTACAGCGAAGGAATGGCCGTGCCGAAGGACATGCCCGGCATCGTAAGCGGCAGGGTCCATGATGCCCTGGTGATGCCGCCGCCAATAAACCTGAATAAGCTGATCAAGCCCGATTTCGCCATCTTCAGGGTGCTTCAGCTGGCTGATGACCGGTTACACCGGGAACTGGCTATCTCCTTCTTCAATGGTTACGGTGTGGAGATCAATACCATGCGCCCGGGCCGCCCCGAATGGATGGAAGAGGAATTTGCCTACATGGGGCGCACAACACGGATCCTTCGCGAAAACCGGGCTGCCTTCAGCAATGAATCATTTGCTCCGCTCGTACCCACCCTGGTTGATTCTGTTTATGTAAATTGCTGGGATACCACTGCGAAAAGGCTTTTCACGATCTACAGTATCAACCCGAAAGGAGTGAACGGCAGATTGTTCGAGTTTGTAGATCCTTCAGGTTATTGGCCTGCTTCAAAAATCATCGGACAATATCATTTTGTTGACCTTTGGAATCACGAAGAGGTAAAACCGGTGATGGATAAGGACAGGGCATTCATCCCGGTTAGGATCGATGCCTTTGATCCGGCATGGTTAAATACCAGGCGCGAAGGAAATGCCGGATGCATTGCCATATTCACACATATATTAATTGTTCAGAAAGCCGGAAGTCTGCTGACATTCAGGGCCAACAATGCCTTGATGGACAAGATTGTTCTGACCGGGGAAAATCCTGACTACCATTCAAAACAATTCACTTATACGGCAGCAGGCAGTACTGTTGATTATAGAAGGCTGTTCCCGAAACCGGTTCAAAAAATTGTAATTCAGGTATTTTCGGGTTCCGAATTAATGGATGAGGTGATTGTAACACCTGGCCTGGGTCAGCCGGAATGCATCAGTCGGTATGAAAAATCTCCGTCCGTTAAGGTGGTTCCGCAGGATATGGTTGAGATCCCTGCCGGAAATTTCCGGTTCTATACAAAACGTGACCCGAATACACTCGATCCGTTTATCGCCTTCCCTGATTTCAGTGATACAGTTGACATTTCCATGCCCCGGTTTTTCATGGACAGGTACCCGGTAACCAACATACAATATAAACAATTTCTGACACAAACATCTTATATTCCGAATGATACGATAAACTACCTGAAGTATTGGTCTAATGGATCTCCGGCCAGTGGCACAGAAGATCTCCCTGTGGTTTATGTCAACCCCGACGATGCAAAAGCCTATGCAAAATGGGCGGGGAAGAGGCTCCCGACCGAACAGGAATGGCAGTATGCTGCCCAGGGTAGCGACATGCGCAAATTTCCCTGGGGGAATAAGATGGATTCAACGAAATGCAATTACAACCTTAATTTTTCAACCCCGGTCGGCAGGTTCCAAAATGGCGGCAGTCCGTTTAACGTAATGGATATAGTTGGAAATGTATGGCAAATGACCTCCGATGTGTACGACAACGGAAGTTATTATTTCACAATCATCAGGGGCGGAAGTTATTATCACCCTACCCAAAGCATCTGGTATGTGACAGGTGGACCATTACCGGTGGATCATCCTGAAATGCTGCTGCTGATAGCTCCCGGCCTTGACCGCAATGCAACCGTAGGATTCAGGTGTGTGAAAGATTCAGAATAACATTGTTACCCTGTTACCTTGTCACCTTGTCACTTTATTTCTTTGTCCCCTTTTAAAATCCAGGCATCCCTGTAAATTTTCTTCACCTCCTTCAACTTCCCCATCATGGCAGTTTTATCAGGAGATTCCATGATGGAAACCCTTAGTTTTCCATTCTTTTCTATCAGCTTTGCATCCGGGTACCCTTTTTCCTTCAGCGAGTTGGCAAGTTGATTGGCCTTGTCTTTTGGAAGCAGCGTATTCACAATGATATAGTAGACTACTGAGGTCGTATCATTGACTTTCTTAACCAGTGTATCATTTCTGTTTGCATCCGGGGTTACTGCTTTTCCTTTTTTCGTCTCTACAACCGGCTTTTTCACAGGCTTTACAGGTTGCGTTAAAGTATCTTTTTTTGGTGGCTCAGGAGCAGCGCCGCAAACAGTGGCGGCGCCTTCGGGATCCTGCACCTCTCCAAACCAGGCACAAGCATAGTTTTCATAAACCGCGATCCCGATGGCATTCCAGGGTTTTCCCTGCCACTTTCCCGTGTTTAACAAAAAACTGTTGAAATATTCCTCGGTTTTCCATACCATCATCACGGTATCTGTCACCAGTGGATTATTCTCCCAATAAACGATTTCATAGCCCCGGGATGCATATTTCGTCAGTTCACGAGGCTTGTCCCATACTGAATTTTTCTTGTTTTCATCCTTTGGATAACAGAAGGGGGCCCAGAAACCTTTGTTTGACCAGGAATGAAAATTACATGCTCCCTGGTCAGGATGGTGTGCGAACAGATCCTTGGCATGCAGGTCGGCAACGTAGGACAATGACTTTGAAAGCGGAATGGGAGGAAGGTTGTTCTGTTTGCGGTAATCATTGATCATATGATAGAGGTTCATCTCCCTTGCATCGATGCAGAAAACAGTCGGTACGGGGTTTCCCTGCTTTACAGCTTTTTGAGCAAATGCAGATTGGTTCATGATGGTCGATAGGGCCATCAGGCTAAAAAGCAGCAGTATATTACGAGTTTTCTTGATCATTTTTTAATTGCAGGGGGCATGTTCTGATCTGAACTAACGATCAGTTTATTATCAGGATTGATTAACCTCGCATAGAAGGCATATTGCCCTAAATTGTTCTCCACTTTTAACAAAAGTGCATTCCACCCAGGATGCATGTTTAATGTTATTTCAGCCTGATCGGGCTCAGCTACCTGTTCCCCAAGGAACCGGTAAACTTGTTTCCCGTTGAAAAACACCTTGATTCCGTCATCAGATCCCACAAAAAGCGTTGTCGTGCAGTTTTCGGGTGAATAAACATAAGTTAACGCATAGGTGACCACAAGTTCACATGGAAAAACCTTGTCAACAAGAGATAAACAACCATTCTCGGGTGTTGGAACCTGTTTCCACCGGATAGGGTTTTTCGGTGATCCCTTGTAATCCTTCTGCAGATCGATCATTTTTTCCGGCAGGTAAACTGAATCAAGGCCGCGCCGCGCCGTGCCTGTTTTATGAAGATTTGGAAATGGGCCCAGGATATACCAGTCAGGAATATATACGCGTTTTGGCTCCATGCTCACCCCATCCAGCCCGATTAAATATCCTTTTGATAGCGCATCCTTTCCGGTAACTACAAAACGGATATCAACAGAACCTGTAAGGGTTTTCAAATCCTTCAATGTCACCCCCCCGCTTGGAAGTATGTAAGGTGAATATCCGTATATAGTTCCTGCTTTTATATTGTTGACATAAATATCGGCGTTCCCGTAATCAGGGCCTTTGGAATGATACAGGTTCAGGTCGTACACCGATTCCTTCAGCCCATTGATCTCCAGGCCAAAGGATGATTTGTCATGGGCCTCTATCACAATTTGTCTGTTCTCTCCCCACTCAGGCCCGAAGTCCGACATATCCATGATCTTCGATTTCAGTCCCTCCAGTTTGAAGTTCATCTTTTCCGCCTCAAACATCCGGGCTGGCTTGACAATTCGCATTGGGATGCGCTGACCTGCAATTGGAAAATGCGGGAATTGTTTATGAGGTTCCATCTGGTACCAATAGGCCGTTGAACTGTAATCGGCTATATCCTGATTCCCCTGTCCATGCTCTATGGTCACCTTGATATTTTTCTTGAACGGGATCGGATCAACGATGAAAAAACGATAAGCAGCAATCTGTCCAAGGGTGTCGTTTTTGAATATAAGGCCACTGTATGGTCCGGCAAATTCTCCATTATTGAAATACCATCCTGCAGAGAAAAAATCATCCGTTCCGGTTCCATGGATCGATGGCCTTTTTTCTCCATCAGTATAAATCATTTCGTCACCTTCAAGGAACCTCAGGCTGCCATCATACGATTGCATGTTCAGGTTCACCCCTATAATCTGTCCTTTCCCTTCAGCTTGAAGTATGACAAAATTTGAATCGTAATTGGTTCGGATACTTCTTTTCCACTGTGCATGAAAATAGGCTACATCTGATTCCAGAGCACCTTCAAATTTTTGATATTCAATTTGATATAAAAGGCCAACATCCTGCCGGGTCTCGTTGGCAATTTCAATGCGCGCATCCCGTTCAAAAGGCATCGGGAAATAGCAGACATAGCCTCCGCTCGTCATCCCAAGAAATTGAGTAATGTAGGGCTTGTATTTGAAACCGCATCCGAAAAAATCACCGATGGGAACTTCAACAGAAGGCTTTGCTTCATCATCCCAGAAAATCCGGATAACGATGCGGCGAAGAAAATAGGGATCGCGTGATTCAATGGCAAACCACATCCTGACAATCATTCCCGGTCCTTCGGCCATAAATATGTCCGTCTTTTTCCCGGGTGCAATGTAGATCCTGTCATTGTTACCCCCTGAAGAATCATAACTTGATACTTGTATCAGCTTGCTTTTTTTCAGGTAGGGCAGGGCAGCAGGTGAAAGTAAATGCTGAATATCAGTACGGTATCCTGTGTTACAGGAAAACAATCCAAACAACATCACCAAACCGCAAATAGTACCCAGCAAAAAAAACTTTTTCATAATACCTTCTTTCAACCTGCAAAGGTATACTATTTCTGATTTTCGTCGATCAGCAATTTCGCAATGATGGCATCCCAGATATAGTTTGTCGGGCAATTCAATGATTCGTTGTCGGGGCTGTAGGACTCCCAGTAATTATGATTTTTCGAAAGCTGGGTAGTCACTGCACTGACCATTTTACCAGCCAGCTGGTGAGCTATTTCATTGTAGCCATACCTTCGGAGACCGTCATATACCATGTAATCCCACAGCATCCAGACCGGCCCGTTCCATTTGCAGCAGTAATCAACATTGGGGCTGTACCACGGGTCCAGGGCCGAAAGAGTAGGAACCCCGTATCTTCTCCAAAATCTGGTGGTGTCTGTAAGAGCCTGGACCAGCCTTGAAGCCCGCTCTTTCGGGGCTGCTTCTGCCCAAAGGGCCAGGAACGCAATAATTTCCTGCCGTTTCAGATCACGGGTCATAAACTTAAATGTGTGATCCTTTTTATTCACTGAATAGTAGAATCCGGTGGAATCGTCCCACATGCGCTCATTAACCAGCACGGTGGTTTTTCCTGCAAGTTCCTTCCATTTCTTTGCCTCTTCTGCCTTTCCAAGGATTGTGGCCATTTTTTCAAGGCTGCGTTCCTCCTTGATCACCATAAGCGTCAAATCCAGGCACTCCAGTTCATCGGAGATATCCTCTTTGTCGACATCAAGATATCGTTCGGCCGAAACCTGGAAAACAGCATTATACCAGTCGCGGACATTCTCGATGATGCCATAAGGACCCCATTCAAAAGTACCGTCATGATCAGTATCCCGGTTGGCGATCAGCCATTCCACGTAACGTGATCCCGATGCATAGGCATCTGAAAGGAATTGCCTGTTCTTCCCTGCATGATATACCTCCAGGTTGATCCAGCTGAAAAACGGGGCGGAGGTTGTCGACACATTGTTGTGCGGGTAATCCTGCAACCCGCGCGGTCCATGCCGGTAAGCAATCAATCCGTCATCACGTTGCTGTTCCATATATACACGCTGTGATCCCTCAGCCGATACCGGATCCATATAAGCATAGGCCATCATGCTCAACGACTCATGCAACACCTGGTGCCCGTGTCCCCAGCCCCAGAGCGGGTTTCTTGAGAACACATAAAAATTGAATCTCGTTTTTCCGGTAGGAGGATACATGCAGCCTCGTGCAAGGTTAAAGGCGCCCAGGTAGGCCAGCTTTTCCGGTTGACTTTTAAAGCCAATCCTGGGAATTTTTGAGTAGAGGATCAGGTTGTCCTCATAATAGGTTTTGAGCATAAAGCGCCTGACGGAATCGATGGTCCGGATAAGCTTTGCGGAATCCTCCTTTTGATCCTGAAATCCTCGCAGATACCTGAAATTGACCAGCTCTCCAGGCTTTAGCCGCTTCTTCAGATGTAACGCAATAAAATCGACAAACCCTTCCGGTTTCATGTTCAGGGTATCAACCCGCTTGTTGGAATAAAAATCGGTTTTGATCAGATTATAAAAATCCTCCATGCTGCCTGAATAACCACCATGGGATGAGGTCTCCACATTGCTGGTAAAAAAATCCCTAACCCTGGCAGGATACCCGTATTCTGTCTTCAGGCTGCTGATCAAACGGTAGGGACTTTCATAACGGTTGGTTACATAGCCGTCATAAATTTTATCATACCTGACAATCTCCAGTGAATCATTTCCTGTTTCCAATATCGGATAGGCTGCCACCTCATGAACCATTTTGTCGGTGTTTTTTATCTCCATGTTTACCATGGCAATCGAAGAACTATAAACAAAAAAGGTCTCCTTAACGTGGATTCCGCGGAATGGTTCATATTCAAGAATCGTCATATCCGGAAAGGAGAAACGTACGACTGGTTTCACAAGAAATTCTCCGATACTGGAAACCACAACATCATCAACCTTCCATATGCAGAACATCGAACCTGCATGATCAGAGGAATAACTGACCGGCCGGCAATCGGAATAATAATCCATCTTATAAGCTTTATCCCCGTACATCTGCGAACGGGCCATGGCAGCAGCATAGGTTGTGTAAAGCGGATCATTCGCCTTTGCGTTTATGCGAACATAATCTTCGGTGGGCTTGAATTGTTGCGCGGCCGATGCCAGCCACCATACACTTATCAAAACCACGAGAATTGAATTTTTCATTTAAATAGCATAATTGATATAAACACAGGTTGCATTAAAGCAAGTTCCATCAGGTTTAATTTAACCGATCTGATCAGATTTGATAATTACCAGGCCGCGCCTGGCAGATCCGACAGCCCGGATCATCATCCTGGCGACGCTTTCAGCCTGAACTCCCCGATACTTTCTCAATCCGCCAACCATCAGGGGGCCCAGGAGCTTCATCAGCGCAATTCCGGCCTTCTCTCCGGCTCTGAATTCGTTACGCTCACCTAGCAGCATCGATGGCTGAAGAATAAACAGTCCTTCAAACGGGATTTGCGCCAGGTCACGCTCCATTTCACCCTTGGTGCGAAGATAGAAATTAGACGATTCCGCATTGGCTCCGATGGAAGATACCACGCTGAAAAATTTCACCCCGGCAGCATGACAACCGCTGGCAAATGCCACAACATAATCGTGGTCGACAGCATACTGCTTTTCTTTACTTCCTGCGGTTTTAATCGTTGTGCCAAGGCAACAGTAACCATGATCTGCCTCCAATCCTTCAATCGCCCCGGGCAACTGGGAGAAGTCAACCACCTTCTGGACCAGCTTTTCATGGTCTGTTTCCAGTGGCCTCCTTACAATCGCAATAACCTTATTATAATCCGGGTCCTTCAACAATTGGTTTAACAGATATCCCCCGACCAGCCCGGTCACTCCCGAAATGATCGCTACTTTATTTTTCTGACTCTCCATGATTTTTTGTGTTTGCATCGATTAAAAACCTTGCTGCAATTCCAGCCCAAATGTAACTATTGTTCCAGCCTGCCTGGTGATCGTCTGCACTGTAAAATTCCCAGAAAACATGATCATTCTTCAAATGGTAGATCATGTTATCCTGCACCCTGTTTGCCAGTTGATCCGCTATATGGCCATATCCGTAGTCTCGAAGACCCCGGTATATAAGATATTCCCACTGTATCCACACAGGACCGTTCCAATAACCGATGGGGCAGTAGTAGTTGCTGCCCGGCCGGGCCATTTTGATCGTTGCGTCAGAAGAACGAAGTCTATCCTGCAGGGCCGCTGTCAGGGAGGGAATCCCGAAGGGTCTCCAGAATTCATTGGTATCAAGCATCCTGTCAACAAGGTATCCGGCCTTCTGGATGTCTGCCACCCCGGCCCATAGGGGAAGGAATCCGATGATCTCCTTGATCCTGAGATCATTCACAGATTTAAAGCTGAACGACTGGTCATTTTTATTGACATTGTAATAAAATTTCGTTTCATTGTCCCACAAGGTCTTGTTTATCAGCAGGCTTCTGCAGAGGGCATCCTTTTTCCATTTTTCCGATTCTGCCGTCAATCCCAGTTGCTGCGCCATTTCCGACAGCGACCTGGCCTCCATGACCAGCATCGAATTTATGTCAGGACCTTCAAAATTGGATGGCCATCCCACCAGGTCCCACACAGCCACACGCGCATCACGAACCGATTCCAGTTCAGCATGACCGCCCCATTCGCACAATCCATTGTTGTTTGAATCCCGGTTGGCGACATAAAACTGGTAAAACTTTTTCCCGGATGCATAAGCCTCCTTTAAAAATACCCTGTCGCCGGTGATCTTATAGATTTCAAGATTTTCATAATTAAACCAGGGCGCTGATGTGGTTGGTCTGCCGTTGGTTTCAATCGTTTCATTTAAATAGGGACCTGTCCGGTAATTGATATAACCATCCGGTTTCTGACGATCCATGAAAACCCTCTGTGAATTCATCGCTCCCTGTGGATCCATATAGGCATAGGCCAGCATGGACAGGCTTTCATGAAATACCTGGCCTCCATATCCCCATCCCCAGCGGGGTTCACGTGAAAAAACATAGTAATTGTGATTGCATTCTCCTTCTGCCGGCATCATGCACTGCCTCATCAGTGAAAAAGCACTCCAGTAAAGCATCTCCTTGTCCCTGCTGTCAAACGACAATCGGGGGATCCTGGAGTAGGCCTCTTCATCCTCCCTGATCAGTTTATCGGGATCAATATTTTCTGCTTTGATTGATCCTTTCTCCGGTGATTGCTTCCATTTTCCAGTTAAACTGATAACCAGATTGAATGAAGTTGACTCACCGGGTTCAAGCCTGAATGTTCTTGAGCCGATAATCCCCTGAACATGGGGGACATTCGTTTTTTGTCCTGCAATCGAATGCTTCAGAAGTGAAGGAATTCCTGGAGAAGGTGTCTGCAGGCCTTGTTTGGTTGCCGCAATAAATGTAAAGACACTGTCAAAATTGAGGTTCCATTTTCCTGATCCTGACAGTTCTTCTGCCACGGGGATATTGTGCTCTGCCATCCAGCCATCACGTTTCTTCCGCAATGGGAAAAGGTAACTATCATCGTACTCCCGGTGTTTTATGTTGAGACAGGTATCAGGGGAGGGAAAATAAAGATAGGGGAGTGCTGTAAAGGTGAGTGGGAAATGACCTTCATTGAGCAGCTGGTAATGTAAGATGGCCTTTTCAGAACTGTAGACAGCGAAAAAAACAGAAACCTTTAAATCCTTCTCCGGGTAATAAAAAAAATCCACAAGGTCACTGTAGGAGATCGTCACCACAGGTTCCCTGTATATTTCCTGAAGCCTGAATACCAGGCGGTTTCCACATTGAAATGCGATTCCGGCGTTTGGACCGTCTTTGGAAATAAATTCCACACCCGATTCATCATCCATCCATTGAAACTGATACCCCTGATCGGTTTTATAATGCGACCGTGCAGGGGAAGCAGCGTAGGTGGTATAGAGCGCATCCGTTTTCAACGCAGAAAGATGCGACAGAAATTGCGCTGATCCGCTCAAAGATAGGTGCAGGAGTACCAAGGTGACAAAACTGATGTTGGTTTTCATTTGCATTAAGAATATCGATAGATTTTAATTAATGCTGCATGAACAATACAATTAAAGGAGATAAAAACAGCAAAATCACCGGGTATTTAAGGTTATGGTTTTTGTGATGTACTTCATCTCTGATTTTTCAAAATCCACTGAAAATCTGCAAATACGTCCCGACTGGTTAAGGAACCTGGCGTTTTCGGCCTGGCGTAAATCGGCATCCCCCGACCAGATTTCAAGTATCCCTGAACTCCCCGACATTCCCTCCAATTCGACCTGGTATCTGTTCCCCGAAAAATTACAAGAAAGGATCCGCATGCCTTCGGCAGGATCGCCTGGTTTTGGATTGCATGCAACCGGCAAAACCGATATTCCTGATTCGGTTTCCACGACCAGTTTCGAACCGGATACCAGGTCAAACGAAAGCATGAGGATCATCGATTGACCGGTTTTAAAGGTAGTAGCAGGTGCAGCTTTTCCATCAAGCAAAACACTGGCAAAACGGGTCCCAGCAGGGAAAGCGGGCATGAATTCCATTCGCACCGGGCCGCCCTGGTCCAGGTGAAATTGGTATTGGTAAACCCCGTCGACACGTGAATAATGAAAATCAACAGTTTGATCAGCCATCCGGATATGGCGAATATCAATTGAGTCCCATTGGGGCGGCAGTTGAGGAGCTAAATGTATCTTATGCTCCTGCGCCGAAATTTCCAATCCGAGCATTCCCTCGATCGATGGCTGTAAAACCATGGTTTCAGACCAGCACTGATGGGCACATACACCCGAAGGTTTGTATTCAGCGCCGTTTAACACCTCCTCCACAAATCCAAGCCCCCAGTTCTGATAGACATTCAGGTTATTCATCAGGTGCGAAAAGCCCTGGACGGCACGCCCTGTTGAATATTCAGCCAGGGAGGCCCATCCGGTAAACAATGGCCACACACTGCCATAGTGATAACCGGTTGGCCTGAACCACGGACTGTCTTCCCGCAGGATCCTGGCGCCCCAGTTGGTTGTAAATGCATTCCCGGCAATATTTTTCAATGCAACGGATGCCTTTTGCGGGTCGGCCATCCTGAAATAGATGGGCACGGTCGGGAGGATCGTCTGTTCCTTCCTGAATGATCCATCTCTATTCTTGCCATAAGAAAAATACCTGCTGCTGTTATCCCAGAATTCAAGATCGATGATCTTTTTCTGGATCCCGGCCTCCATCATGTAACTTTCTGATTCAATGTCGTTCATGAACCTGGCCATAGTCGAAGCCTCCGTCAGGGCTGCCCCCCACGATCCCGCCATATAGATCGTGGAATGCGAACCATACAATTCCCCGCCTTCCACCCAGCCGTGACCGACATTGGTGTTCTCGATCAGGTGGTCATGGTCGGTATCGGTCGAAAAACAAAAGTTAATGGCGCGCTTGATATTGGGCCACGTGCGATTTAAAAATGCAGTATCGTTGGTATGCCTGAAATACTTTCCGGCCAAAACAACATAAAGAGGAGTGGCATCGGCAGCATCGTAGTGAAATATTCCTGAGGTGGTGGCTTCATGGAAGATTTTCCCATTCAGGTCCTGGAATTTGTTGAAAAATTCCAGTTGCTCCTTTACCTTTTCAAAATCGCCACAATCCAGCAAAGCAAAACCGCTCCATTCTGCATCGCGGCCGAAGTACCAGGCATAACCTGGCCGGCCGTTCACTTTGTGACCGCCGTCCCATCCTTTCCTGGTGGTTGCATAGCCCGCTACAAGAGCCTTTCCCAATCGCGGGGTGTTTACGAAAAAACGGTCTGTCGCCTGCAACGACCACCGGTAACCAATATTGAAATCACGATCGGGAGTAGTGATCAACAGGCTTTTAGCAAAGACATTGTTTGAATGAGCCAGTGCATTTTGGTAGACCTGCATGGGACGGCTGATGGCCTTGATAAACTGGGATAATGTTGTGTCATACCCGTCAACCGAGGCGCTGATAACCACATCCAGGTTGTCATTCATGTCAAGTTGATAACTGATCAAACCGGCTGCCTGGATCTTTTTAGTTGGAATGCCTTGAAATGCACTGTCTTTGCTCACATTGGTGAATCCCTCAAATTGACCTGAAAGATGGGTCAAAGGTTCCTTTGTGCCTCCGATCATTACGGTCATAAATCCAGCCTGATCCTGGATGGTCAGGGCATTGAACGTGCTGTTCCAGGAATGGCAGATGGAGCCGGTGACCCTGTCGGAATAGGGCCACATCAAACGGAGGTTTGATCTGAACCGGATGATCAGTTCGGCAGGATAGACCCCGCGGTATTCATAATGAACCACCCCGTTTGCCTCGGTGGGATCATTCACAACCAACTCTTTTAGATAGGCCCTTTGAAATTTGTACTCCCGTGAAAAACAGGCCGGGCTGACATTGATCTCGGGACGTTCATCGTTGAGCCAGAAGATGGTATCCTTGTAGCTGAACCTGATCCCCACTTCATAATCACGCAAAGCCATGAAAGGATGAGCCCAGATCTCTTCAATACCGCCCTTTTCAATGCCCATCGTAACCATACGCTCACCGGCAACGTCCCAGAAATTTTCAGAGGCAAATCTCCGCTTCAGGTCGATTTCTGTGGGTCTTACAATCCAGTTCGTGGCCTGGGGAATAACGGTTTTTGTCAAATCTGTTTCGGGGTGGGATGGACATGCTGTAACAACAGCTGGTGCATAGTCCCAGTAAAATTCAGGCAAACCCGCAAAGCAGTTCAATAAATATTCAAAGCAGTTTTGTGTAAACCTGGCAAGATGCGCCCCATTTGTACTCGGAATGCTGAAGTTCATGTAACCACCAACTGAAATCACTTTTCCTTTTCCCGGTGTGTATTCAAGAATTAACTTTGAATCTTCCCTTAAAAATATGTAGTCCCAGTCAACAGCAACGACTTTTCCGTTTTGCGGAACGTGATCACCGAAAAACCCCGCTATTCGTGTTGTCAGGTCAGCCGATGGCCTCAGAATGTATGCTCCGCCGTTCAGGCCGTTAAAAAGGGGATGTTCCCTGAATGCATGGAACCCTAACCTGCGACCATTCCCATCATCGATGCAGGATTTGGTGCTGTCCTGCACTGTCTCCGGTTCAAACCCAAGTACATTGATGTAATGAGAGGCTTGCTGTGTCAATAAAAGTCGGCCCCCGTTTTTAGTGTAATATTTCAGGGATTCAACCAGCTTCGCCTCGGTTTCAGATGCATCCAGGGCGGAAGTATCCGGCCTGTGAATCCAGATCGCAGCAAAGCGACTGCTTTTCTTTGACTGCTTTTCAAATTCCCGGGTAGTCATAAATTCAGATGAGAACTCTTTGATCGCTTTCAACTGGTCGAATGCGTGTTGAATATCCGGCGCTGCATCCTGGTAACTCCGGAGGCTTAAAAACCCGATTAGCAGCTTACGGGTTGTATCGGATTCCGGTTTTTTCTTCTTTGTCAGCGCAATCCGGTGTGTGCGGATACTCTGCCCTTTGAGAGATTGGGCAAGCCCCTCTGTCCATGAGGTTATTAAAATAATTAAAATACTGTATTTAAATATATTACGTAAGGTTATCATAACAATAAAGTTAAGCTTCTGAGATTTGAAATCAAAGGCACTCCCAACTGTTTCAATCGTGTTTCACTATGATGTCCATTTAGGACAAGGATGCAATCGATGCCCATCTCAGCAGCTACTTCCGCATCGTGACGGGTGTCGCCGATAAATAGCATCTTGCTTTTCTCTGTCCCCATCTCCTGAACCAGATGAAGGCCTGCTTCGGTCTTTCCATGAGCATAGTGATCATCAAGGCCGCGGATGAGGGTAAAAAAGTCGTAAACACCAAGCGTTTTTGTTTCAGAAACCAGTTCGTTTTGCTCCCGGGCCGAAAGAATATTTTGCGAGAATCCATGTGCTGCAATCCACGAAAGCACCTCCCGGACCTCCGGATGTAACAGGGTTTCACCCTGACGCTGGTTATATCTGCTGATAAATTCCATGCCTACCTCATCAAAAGGTTCCTGGTCAAAGTTAAAACCAAGTTTGGCATAATAGTCCTTTACCGGGAAATCAAATAACTCCTGGTATTCATCCAGGGTTTTCAGTGTCAGACCACGCTCCGTGAGCATGCCGTTCATCACATCAACACACAGCCAGGCGTCGTCGAGGAGCGTCCCGTTCCAGTCCCAGATGATATGTGTGTAGCTTTTTAGTTCGATCATCTATTATCCGTAATTTTGCACTTTATTTGTCAAAAATAAAGAAAAAACCTCCGCTCCCCTGAATTTTAATTCCTTTACCGGCCCGTTAAAAGAACTCGAAAATTGTTCGTTCTGCCCAAGAGATTGTCATGCCGACAGAACTTCCGGTCGTTCAGGATTTTGCAAAAGTGATGCTTCATTCAGTGTTGCATCTGTCTGCATCCACAAAGGAGAGGAGCCTGCCATCAGCGGCTCCGGGGGTATCTGCAATGTCTTTTTCACCAATTGCAACCTTCAGTGCATCTATTGTCAAAACCACCAGATCAGTGATAACCGCATCAGCCGTTCTCTTTATAACATGGAACTGGAGGAGATCATCCGGCAGATCACACAAATCCTTGACCGGGGAATCAACCGCGTGGGATTTGTCTCCCCGTCGCATTTCATCCCGCAAATGAAGGTGATCATCGGGGTAATTCAAAGCCTGGGCTACAGGCCGGTATGGGTGTATAACACCAATGGATATGATAAAGCCGACACCCTCAGAACCCTCGAAGGGATGATCGATGTTTATCTGCCCGATTTCAAATACATGGACGGTGAACTTGCCCAGCAATATTCAGGAGCCCGCGATTATCCTGAATTTGCCATGAGGACGATCAAAGAGATGTTTCGTCAGAAAGGGGCTTCGCTGATTACCGGGGAGGATCATACGGCTGAATCGGGAATCATCGTCCGCCACCTGGTATTGCCTCATCATGTTCCGAACAGCCTGGATGTCTTACGCTTTCTTGCGGAGGAAATTTCTCCCCGGATCCACGTTTCGCTGATGGCGCAATATTACCCCACGCAGAGGGTCGTGAACCATCCCAATCTCAACCGCGGAGTCACTGAATCAGAATACCGCACCGTGGTTGACGAAATGGAAAAACTTGGAATGTTCAACGGCTGGATACAGGAATTTGAGAGCAGTACTTTCTACCGCCCTGACTTTGACCAGATGCACCCTTTCGAATGAGCGGACCCTGGAATTTCTTTTCACGCTACCCCGCGATTGCTGGTCACGGGTCACTATTTCCCCCGTTCATCGTGAAATTCAGCCAGATCAAATAAATTTCTTGTGATATACGAACCATCTCTTTACATTTGGCCGGTAAAAATAATTCTCAAACTAATTTCATTTGTACCTGCCGCGCTTCACGCGTCACAATTCCAAACCCACAAACTATGAAGAGATTTTCCTCACTTGTACTTGTATCTCTTTTTCTTGCTGTGGCCTTCCCAAGCCAGGCCCAGGATAAAGAAAAAAAATCGGATTCCGGTTACGTTTTTACGATCATGAAACAACTTCCGGCAACCTCAGTTAAAAATCAGAATCGCTCGAGTACCTGCTGGAGTTATTCCGCAATCTCCTTCCTGGAATCTGAGTTGCTGAGGACAGGGAAAGACACCTTCGACCTGTCAGAAATGTACTGTGTTCGCAATGCATACTCCGACAAGGCACTGATTTATGTCAGATTCAACGGCAAACACAACTTTGGCCCGGGCGGAGCTTCTCACGACGTAACCAATGTACTTAAAAATTATGGGATGATGCCTGAAGAGGCCTATTCAGGTAAAGCAGCAGGCGATCTTAATCCGGTGCATGGTGAAATGGATGAAGTCCTTAATGCTGATGTTGACGCAGTCATCAAAAATCCGAACAAGAAGCTCACACCGGTATGGCATACAGGATTCAATGGATTACTCGACGCCTACCTTGGAAAGGTTCCCGAAAAATTCACCTATAAGTCCAGGGAATATTCGGCGAAGTCTTTTTCAGATATGCTCGGACTGAATCCCGACGATTATGTCGAACTGACCTCCTATACCCATCACCCTTTTTATTCGAAATTTATCATTGAAATTCCGGATAACTGGGTACTGGATGAGGTTTACAACCTTCCGGTTGATGAACTGATCCAGGTGATCGATAACTCCATCGAGGAAGGCTACACCATTGTTTGGGGCGCCGATGTAAGCGAAAAGGGATTTTCGTGGAAAACCGGTGTCGCAGTCGTTCCGGATAAAAATGCCACTGAAATCGCCGGGATGGAAAGTGCAAAATGGTCGAAAATGTCCGACGCCGATAAAGACAAACTGCTCTATAAATTCGACAAGCCAAATCCTGAAAAAAAGATCACTCAGGAGATGCGCCAACTTGAATTTGACAACTATCAAACAACCGATGACCACGGGATGCATCTGACCGGGATCGCCAAAGACCAGAACGGAACCAAATATTACCTGATCAAGAATTCCTGGGGAACAGAAGGAAGTCCGTATAAAGGTTATTTTTATGCTTCAGAGCCTTACGTGCGCCTGAAAACCATGGATATCATGGTTAATAAAAATGCCATTCCCAAGGAGATCAGAAAAAAACTCGGGATAAATTAGTCTTAAAAATTGTCTGGAAAGGACTGCCTCATAGTTGGGCAGTCCTTTTTTATTTCCATGGACCAGGGGTGGTAACCATTTTCATTGCCTTTTGAAGAAGGGCAAGGTACTCTTTGCGGTCAATGAGTGATGCCCCGAGATTCATCAGGTGAGCGGTCTCAATCTGGCAGTCGATGAACAGGAATTCATTTTGCCTGCAATGCTCTACCAAAACATGGAATGCAACTTTCGAGGCATTGTTCATGGTAAAGTACATGCTCTCTCCAAAAAACGCAGCACCCAGGGAAACTCCATACAATCCACCCACCAGGTTCTCCTGGTAAAATACTTCGATGGAATGTGCAAATCCCCGCTTATGAAGGGCAATGTACGCTTCAATGAAATCCTGGCTGATCCATGTGCCATCCTGCCCGGGCCTCGGAGCTGAAGCACAGCCCCGAATAACCTGCTCGAAAACGGTATCAAACTTAACAATGAATCTGTTTGATTTAATAATCCTTTTCAAAGATGAACGGATTTTAAACCTACCAGGAAACATAACCATCCGGGGATCGGGTGAATACCAGAAAACATCCTCCGCTTCCCTGAACCAGGGAAATATTCCATGTGCATAGGCCTGCAACAACCGTTCGGCCGACAAATCGCCCCCAATGGCGACCAGCCCGTCAGGTTCAGCTTCATCAACAGGAGGAAAAAAGGGTTCTTCTGGTAAAAGGTAAACTGTCATATCTGAAATTCACATTGCACTGTCGAGGGCCTTGAGCAACTTACTGCATGCGAGGTCAATTTCATCATCTGAAATTGTCAGGGGTGGTGCAACCCTGAATGTGGCTGGTTTGAACAGGTACCAGTCAACGATCAGGCCCTCGGCCAGGGCAGCTTCCATAAACAATCCTCTTTTTTCTGGTTGAGCAAGGTCGAGACCGAGTGCCAGTCCAATCCTCCTGATTTCGGCAATGGCCGGGTGAGGGGATAGTTTTTCCTGAAACTTTTTTCCCTTTTCTTCAGCCCGGGGGATGAGTCCCTCCGATAAAACCACGTCAAGACCGGCCAGGGCTGCCGCACAACTGACCGGGTGACCACCGAAAGTCGTGATATGACCCAACTCAGGATCACAGGCCAGGGTATCCATCATCTTTTTTGATGAAATAAATGCCCCGAGAGGCATACCCGCACCCAAAGCCTTGGCGAGGACCAGGATGTCTGGAACAAAATCATGATGTTCAAAACTAAAAAGTTTGCCGGTCCGTCCCATGCCCATCTGCACATCATCCACGATAATTAAAGCGCCGTCGCGGGCACACCGCTTTTTTAACTGCCTGAGAAAATACTCCTCCACCGGGATAATTCCTGCCTCAGCCTGCACCAGTTCAATGACAACACAGGCAGTCCGTGTGGATATCTTCTCAAGGTGACAGTAATTGTTGAACTCGATCAGCCTGACGTCCGGAAGTAACGGCCTGAAGGCATTTTTCAGCTCCTCATTTCCAAGGATGCTCAAACTGCCATGCGTGCTGCCATGGTAAGAATCGATGAAAGAAATGATCTCCGTCCGGCCGGTATACCGTTTGGCCAGCTTGAGTGCTCCCTCAATGGCTTCACTTCCCGAGTTGACGAAATAGACCGAATCGAGTTTTTCTGGTAACAATCCGGTCAGCTTTTCTGCCAGACGCACCTGTGGTGACTGGATAAACTCTCCATATACATTGAGATGAAGATAACGATCCAGTTGATTGCGTATCGCTTCAAGGACCTTCGGATGGCGGTGTCCCGTATTACTGACGGCAATCCCCGACACAAGATCCATGTATGACTCACCCGATTTGGCATACAGGTAGATACCCTCTGCTTTGTCAATCTCCAGCCCCATTGGTTTGAATGAGGGCAGTCCAAGGTGCCTGTAAAATATTTCTCTGTCAGTCATCGCTCAAATTGAATCTACGAATATACTAAATGGTTCTAAAACCAAAATGTATTAATTTCGCTCATCCCATTTAAACATTCGTTCTTCCCGTTATGAAAAATAAAGTCATCATCATCACCGGCGCCTCATCCGGAATCGGCCAGGCCCTGGCCTTTGAATGTGCCCGCAGAGGGGCGAAGCTCGTTCTGGCATCGCGTTCTGGCATCAAGGATCCCGGGTTATTCAAATATACCGCTCAAATATTGGACGTCCGGACCGATATCACAAAGGAAAAGGATTGTGAGGCTTTGATTGTGAAAGCGGTCGGAAAATTCGGCCGGATCGATATCCTGATCAACAATGCAGGAATTTCCATGCGTGCACTTTTCAGCGAGGTCAGCCTGGATGTAATCAGGCAACTGATGGATACAAACTTCTGGGGAACCGTGTATTGCACCAAATTTGCCCTGCCATACCTGCTTGAATCAAAAGGAACGCTGGTAGGAGTGTCGTCTGTTGCCGGCTACAAGGGACTTCCCGGGCGGACAGGCTACTCTGCCTCGAAATTCGCCATGCAGGGATTCCTCGAGGTGGTCCGTATCGAAAACATGAAGAAGGGACTTCATGTGCTGATAGCTTGTCCCGGATTTACTGCATCCAACATCCGGAATGTGGCCCTGGCTAAGGACGGAACCTCCCAGGGAGAAACTCCGCTCGACGAAAGCAAACTTATGACGGCCGAAAAGGTGGCGGTTCACATCATTCATGCAATCGAAAAGAAAAAGGAACGCCTGATCCTGACCACAATGGGAAAGATGACCGTTCTTTTGAACAAATTTTTCCCGAAATTCATGGATAAAATGGTTTACAACCACATGGCAAAAGAACCCAACTCCCCATTTAAATAATTTTGGTCACGCGTCACCCGTCACGTTTTCACCCCCTCGGATGATACTGTATGATCGCACTTTTCAGATAATCCCGGTCGAGGTGCGTATAAATCTCGGTTGTGGTGATCGACTCGTGCCCCAGCATTTCCTGGACAGCCCGGAGGTCAGCTCCTCCTTCAACCAGGTGTGTGGCAAATGAGTGCCGGAATGTGTGTGGACTGATCCTTTTTTTTATGCCGGCCAGGATGGCAAGCCGCTTGATGATGGTAAAAATCATGACCCGGGTCAATCCGGAACCACGCCGGTTCAGAAATAAAATATCCTCCTGCCCCTTTTTTACATCGACATGAGGTCTCAGCTCTGAAAGGTAAAACAATATTTCAGCCTGGGCAATGCTTCCCAGGGGAACAAGCCGCTCCTTGCTGCCTTTACCCAAAACCTTGATAAAACCATCATTGAAAAACAGGTTCGATATTCTCAGGGTTACCAGTTCTGATACCCGGAGCCCGCAGCCATACAAGGTTTCAAGCATGGCCTTGTTTCGTTTCCCCTCGGGTTTGCTCAAATCAATTTTGCTGATCAAAAGGTCAATCTCCTCCACATTCAGCGTAACTGGCAATTTCATGCCTATCTTGGGCGATTCAAGCAATTCAGTCGGATCCTTGCGAACCACGTTTTCCAATAAAAGGTATTGGTAAAAAGCCCTCAACCCTGAAATCACCCGGGCCTGCGTCCGCGCTGTCATCCCCAGTTCCGCAATCCATTTTATAAAAGACTGAAGATGATGAAGTTCAATTTGTTCAGGCCCGACGGACAAAGCATTCAATTCGAGAAATTCAGTTATCTTTGTTACATCATGGAGATAGGCCTCCACAGAGTTCTTTGATAGCGATTTCTCAAGCTGGAGATGTGCCTTAAAACCATGCATGTAAGAATTCCAGATACTCAAAGTCTGATTTTTAATGATTTATATTTTATTCTACGGAGATTTAAAAGTATGAAAATATTTTTGTTTATTCAGGGAAATGGTTTAATTTTGCAGTCCCGAAAAATAAAGAAGTCATACGATGGCAAAAAAGAGCAAAGACCAACGGATTCAGGTTATTTTAGAATGTACTGAACAAAAGACAAGCGGTATCCCCGGCATCTCAAGATACATTACAACTAAAAATAAAAAAAACACTCCTGAAAGAATTGAACTGAAAAAGTACAATTCCTATTTAAAGAAAATTACAGTTCATAAAGAAATTAAATAACTTAGGATATGGCAAAGAAAGTAGTTGCTTCGTTTAAAGCTACCTCAGGTAAAGATTTTACGAAAGTCATCCGCATGGTTAAATCCAAGAAATCTGATGCGTTTGTCTTCAAGGAAACGATTGTTGCCAACGAAATGCTTAAAGACTTTCTGGCAAACAAAGAAAGCTAAACCAGATTTTATTCGCATTGAAAAGCTTTTTTCGAACAGAAAAAAGCTTTTTTTATATACAAAATACCGTTTATGGGATTTTTCAGCATCTTCTCACGCGAGAAAAAAGAACGCCTTGACCAGGGACTGCAAAAAACAAAAACAAACCTGTTCACCCGGATTTCCAAAGCCATCATTGGGAAATCCACCGTTGATGATGAAGTTCTCGACAACCTTGAAGAAATACTGGTCACCTCCGACGTGGGCGTCGAAACCACACTCAGGATTATTGAGCGCATTCAAAAACGCGCTTCCACAGAGAAATACCTGGGCACCGGCGAACTGAATAACCTGCTCAAAGAGGAGATTGTAGCGCTCTTGCAGGAAAATAATACCCAGGATTTTACAGACTACTACATTCCACCCGATAAAAAGCCATATGTGATCATGGTCGTGGGGGTGAACGGCGTAGGAAAGACTACCACCATTGGCAAACTGGCCTACCAGTTTAAGAAATCCGGAAAATCAGTGCTGATTGGAGCTGCCGATACATTCAGGGCCGCCGCAGTTGAGCAGATAACCATCTGGGCCGACAGGGTAGGGGTCCCCATCGTCAATCAGGGAATGGGAGCCGATCCTGCTTCAGTAGCCTATGATACCGTGAATTCTGCCATAGCTAGAAACACCGATGTCGTTATCATCGACACGGCCGGCCGTCTTCACAACAAAATTAACCTGATGAACGAACTTTCCAAAATCCGGAAGGTTATTCAGAAGTTGATTCCTGATGCACCGCATGAAGTCCTGCTGATCCTTGATGCCTCAACAGGTCAGAATGCATTTGAGCAGGCCAAACAATTCACCTCCGCAACCGAAGTCAATGCCCTCGCATTGACCAAACTGGATGGAACCGCCAAAGGGGGTGTTGTGATCGGGATTTCCGACCAGTTTAAAATTCCGGTAAAATATATTGGCGTAGGGGAGGGTGTCGAAGACCTGCAGGTATTCAACCGCTCTGAATTCGTTGACAGCCTTTTTAATTAATCCCAAAGTTTTTGAAAACAAAATCAGGCCCTCACCGAATTGGACTGGTATCACTGGGTTGTGCTAAAAACCTCGTTGATGCGGAACTTCTGATGAAACAATTGGAAGCGAACAACTACAAACTGGTGATCGACCCGGTTGATTATAAAAAAATCGACTCCGCAATTATCAATACCTGCGGCTTTATCAATGATGCCAAACAGGAATCGATCGATACCATCCTGGAATATGTCAATGCAAAACAAACGGGTCATATTGATCATGTTTATGTCATGGGATGCCTTTCAGAACGTTACAGATCAAAACTGCAAAAGGAGATTCCGGAAGTGGATGCCTTCTTCGGGGTAAATGAACTGAAGAAAATTATCACGCACATCGGTGGCACCTACAAGTCACAACTTTTAGGCGAACGGAAAATTACGACCCCTTCACATTATACCTATCTTAAAATTGCTGAAGGATGCGACCGGAAATGCTCTTTCTGCGCGATCCCGCTTATCAGGGGAAAGCATGTCAGCAGACCCATGGATGACATCATAAACGAAGCTGCAACCCTTACAGCATCTGGCATTAAAGAGATCAATCTGATTTCGCAGGATACAACATATTACGGACTCGACCTGTACAAGAAACGTTTGCTTCCCGAATTGCTGACAACCCTGGCTAACGTGAACGGACTCGAATGGATCCGGGTGCATTATACCTATCCTGACGGGTTTCCTATGGAGCTGCTGGACGTGGTGAAATCTCACCCGAATATCTGCAACTACATCGACATCCCGCTGCAGCATATCAGCAACCGTATCCTGAAATCAATGCATCGGGGAATGGACGGCACAACCACACGTAGCCTTATCGATAAAATACGCCAAAGCATTCCCGGGGTGGCCATCAGGACAACCCTGATTACCGGGTATCCCGGTGAAACAGAAAAAGAATTTCTTGAACTCAGGAAGTTCATGGAAGAATACCGTTTCGACAGGCTTGGGGTGTTTGCATACTCTCACGAAGAAGACACAGGCGCCTTCCAACTGAAGGATTCCGTTCCCTACAAACGTAAAATGGAACGGGTCGATGAACTGATGAGCGTGCAGGAAGAAATATCCCTGTCACTGAACCAGGAAAAGGTTGGACTAACAATGAAAATCCTGGTCGACCGGCTGGAAGATGAATATTATATAGCACGATCGGAGTATGATTCCCCCGAAGTTGATAATGAAGTACTGATCTCAAAAAACGACACGACGCTTCTCCCGGGGTCGTTTTATAATGTGAAAATTACCAGGGCCGAAAGCTTTGATTTATATGGAGAATTGCAATAAATTTGCACATCAAAAATTGGATCCAATGACAAAAAGACTGTTTTTCCTTGCAATACTGGCCATGCTCATTCCCTGGCGTATGATCGGTCAGGTAAATCCCATGGATGTAAAAATCGCTGACACTGTTAACCGGACAAACAGCGAGGCATTCAAATATGGTTACTGGATCGAGAAGCAAGGTGATATAACTTCCAAAGGGGAGTACCTATTGAATAAAAAAAACAAAAACTGGGTAAGCTATTACCCGAACAACATCATCAGTAAAATCGAATATTATTCAAATGGCGAAAGGGATGGCATCTCCGTTCAATTTGATCGCAGAGGGAAAATGACCCTCCTTGAAAATTACAGGAATGGAATGACCCATGGGCAAACCATACATTATAGCCAGTTTAATGAAACACCCCTTTCGGAATGTGACTATGCCTATGGTAAACGAAATGGAATGTTTCGCCAATATTACGACAACGGGAAGATACAGGAAGAATCCTACTTTAAAGATGATTTGAAAAACGGTTTCTCAAAATGGTTTAACAAAAATGGCCGGCTGATCGCCGTTTACCAGTATCTCAATGGGAATTTTGACGGAATACAAAAGACATTCTACGAAAACGACACACTTCAGACAGTCTATTTTTTCAAGGATAACAAATATTCAGGGGAGTCAAAGGAATTTTATCGCAATGGAAAAGTGAAGGTCACAGGGAAATACGTACTTGGCGCAAAAGATGGTCCCTGGACTGAATATGATGAACTGGGAAAAGTTCAGAAAGTCACCAAATTTAAGAATGGACAGGAACAGATCAAAAAATAACACAAATCCCGGCTTTGAATGATTCGGTAAATTATCTTCCGTTGCGGATCACATAATTTTTTCCAACTGGTTTTGCCTTATAGTCATACATGGCTCCATAATTACTGCGGTTCTTTTTCATTTTAACCGAATTCCCCGAACCCCTTGCATCGCACGTCGACATTCTTGAATTACAAGCGGTCATACTGCAAACCATGATGAAAAGCCCTAACACAATCCCTATGTAAGTATCTCGTTTTATGTTCATTACAATAGTATTATCAAGATAAACCTGAGCTGCGAATTTAATAAATATATAAGTGCCATCTTATTTTTTTCTACATTTGTGAGTCAATGCCAGAAAAAACCTTTCGAATGAAAATTTCCGTATCAGGCCTCTTTTTTTTGATGTTTGCATTGTTACTTCCATCCAGCCTGAAAGCACAATACCCTCCTCCCGCCGGAAAACCCGGAACTACGGCCATGCACCTGGACAGTTCTGCCTTTATCGGTTGGGCATCTTCATGCAGCATCAACCGGGGATATATCAATATGGTCGACACCACTGTCCTGTACAATGGAGTAAATAAAGCTGCCTATGGAAGTTACCTTTATGCCAGCGGACCGGCCGATGGCCTGGTTGTGAGCCTTGGAGACCGCGGGTCAGCCTTGCTCACCTTCGACATTGCCATTGTTAACAAAATGGGTCCTGATTTTGCAATCTTCGAGAATTCATTTGGAGACTCTTTTCTTGAACTGGCATTTGTTGAAGTAAGTTCTGACAGTTCACGTTTTGTCAGGTTTCCTTCTGTTTCCCTTACCTCTGAAATAATTCAGGTTGAGACGTTTGACACCATTGATGCCACAAAAATAAACAACCTGGCCGGAAAGTACAGGCTGAATTACGGGACTCCATTCGACCTGGATGATATCATGGATAGTACGGGGATCGATCTGAGCAACATTACCCAGATAAGACTCATTGATGTGGGGGGATGCATAAAAAACACCTTCGCTACCTATGATTCCCAGGGACACAAAATCAATGATCCATGGCCGACCCCATTCGATACCGGGGGCTTCGATCTTGATGCCATCGGGGTTATCCACAACAAGGCCGAAGGCGTTCCTGGTCCATCCCGGTTAAATGCAATACGGATCTATCCAAACCCCGTAGCGGATAAACTGACATTCATATCTCCTGTTTCAACAGGAATGACATTGAAAATAAATGATATCTCTGGCAAATCAGTGATCACAACTGAGATTACCGGAAAAGAAGTGGTCGATCTTTCACAACTTGCCCCCGGAATATATTTTGCCATCTGCATCTTGAAGGATGGTACCGCCATTACCAGAAAAATCATAAAACTGTAGACTCCTGAGCAGCGCAAAAAAGTTGACAAACTTCGACAAATATGCTTCAATCCTATTGGTGATTGTCAGTTTTTTCTCTGCCCTTTCTCCTGTCAATGCCCAAAACCTGAATGACACACTCGACCTCCCTGAATTTGAGATTAAATCGAGTTTTGTCCTCGACAATCAAGGGTTTAAGCGATCAAAAATTGATTCATCCATCTTAATGCCGCAAATGAATGCCAATTTATCAGCCATCCTTTCGCAACACTCCACTATTTTCATAAAATCCTATGGGAATAGTTCCCTGGCCACTTCATCCTTCAGGGGAACTGCAGCACAGCACACACAGGTTGAATGGAATGGAATAAACCTCAATTCACCCATGCTTGGCCAGATTGATTTTTCGCAAATCCAGGTTTCGCAATTCGAAGGACTCGAAATTTTGTATGGGGCAGCGGGGATATCCCGGACTAGCGGGGCATTTGGAGGAGTCATTGATCTGGTGACCAGTCCCGATTGGACCAACCGCTTCAGCGCCACACTGGCTCAGACATTGGCCAGTTTCGATACATACACCACCAATGTGAATGCGATTGCCGGGAACAATTCTCTCCAATCCCACACCAAAATTGGATTCTCCACAGCCCTGAATGATTTTCCCTTCAGGAATGATACAGGGGGAGTCACCTATCAGCAAAACGCATCAAACAAGTTTTATGACCTGTCCCAGGAATTCTTCTGGAAAATTCATGATAAACATATGTTTTCGGCTAAAATCTGGTATAGCAACAATGATCGCAAACTCCCGTCAACAGCGTCTCAAACCGAATCCAGTCAGATTGAGTCCCAGAAAGATAATTCCCTGAGAACACTGATTGAATATAAATTTGTAGAGAAGAAATATAACATCCTGGTCAGGTCAGCCCTTGTATCACAATACATGCACTACATTCAGGGAACCCTCATTGATGCCTCTTATCAATCCTATTCTTCAATTAACAGGATCAGATTTTCATATCATGGCATACATAATTTAACAATCAAACCCGGGGTGGATTACATCTATGACTGGGTCTATTCAGACTCATATGATGGTCTTAAAACACGCAGTACGACCAGCCTTTTTATTGAGGTGAATTATAACATCGGAAAAAAAATAGAAACCTCTCTGGTTCTGCGCGAAGATGTCATCGATGGGAAATTTATCCCGCTGGTACCTGCCATCGGAGCAGAGTATCGCCCTTTTAACAAAATCAACCTTGCTTTTTCTTCAAATCTTGCCCGAAATTATCGATATCCCACGTTGAACGACATGTTCTGGGAACTCTCAGGAAACCCCGATCTGAAACCTGAATTAAACTATTCTGCTGAATTTGGATCGACCTATAATTTTACCACAAAAAATAACAAACTATTCATTGAAGCGAGCGTTACAGGTTACTATTCCTGGATTTACGATATGATCACCTGGATGCCGGTGGAAGGGAGCAACCTATGGAAACCGGAAAATGTCGATGAAGTATTGGCGAGGGGAGTAGAGGCGGGATTGAATTTCAGACTGGAGATCCTCCATTTTAAATTCGGAATGATTAATAATTATAATTTCTGCCGCTCTACCTATGAAAAAACCAGCACCCCAAACGACAATAAAATTGGGAAACAACTGATTTATGTGCCCGTACATACATTCAACTCAACGATTTCCCTGGAAAGATGGAAATTCTATATTATTTATAATTTTTCCTTTATAAGTAACAGATTTACAGGAAAAGACAACTTTTCCTATATGCCCGCGTATAACATATCGAATATTATTTTTGGGAAAAATATTGGTTTGAGAAATTTTATTTTATCTTTACAACTTGAAATAAATAACCTGATGAATCTGGATTATCAATCCATTGCAAGCCGGCCAATGCCCGGAATTAATTATGCCTTGACACTCAAACTCAAACTTCCCACCACTATACGAAAGTAGATTATTCATCAAACAAGCTGAAAGTGAGCAAATTAATTATTTTTTTTCATAGTTTACTCTTACTCTGTTTCATCCTCTATCTCTCCATTTTCCAGGTTTCCTGCTCCAAAGAGCCGGTTCGTGAACAAATTATTGTACCGCCCGATACGACCCCTTTGCCTGTTACCTATGAAGGTGGAATTTTCGTAGTAAATGAGGGCAATTATAATTGGGGAAATGCCTCGGTGACCTTTCTTGACAATAAAAACAACACGGTCGTTCAGGATATTTTCATGAAGTCGAACGACAGAAGTCTTGGCGATGTGGCTGAATCAATGAAAATAAACGGCAATTTAGGATATATCGTTATCAATAATTCAAATCGTATTGAGGTGGTTTCCCTGAAGGATTTTAAATCTGTCAAATCCATTACCGGGCTTTTCTCTCCTCGATACATGGAAATTATCGATTCCAACAAAGCCTACGTTACAAACCTTCAGAAAAACATTTCAATTGTTGATTTGAACCATAATTTAATAACAGGGACCATCAAAACCTCCACGTGGACTGAAAATCTGATACGGTTTGATAAATACATGTTTGTGACTTCTATCGGCGCCTTCAGTAAGCCAAGTTCTCAAAGGAAAGCACAGGTTTTTGTTATTGACACTCAAACTGACGCTATAGTCGACAGCATTGAAACAGGGAAGGAACCCATCGGGATCGTAATTGATAAAAAACAGAAGATTTGGGTATTATGCTCCGGAGGATATGACAATTTTGAACCTCACAGCCTGATGCGTATTAATCCTGAACTGCGTCTTGTAGAAAAAGTATTTACTTTCCCCAATTCCGGCGAAGTGCCCAGTCGGTTGAATATAAACGCTACCGGCGATACAATGTACTTTATAAAAAGCGGCGTGATTCAAATGCCGGTCACCGCTTCAGAATTACCATCCCAACCTTTGATTGCCTCTGATGGACGCCTGTTTTACGGTCTTGCAATTGATCCAAACACCGGGCATATATTTGTGAGTGATGCCAAAGATTATGTTCAGAATGGCACTGCATATGAATATAGTGTAAATGGAACCATGCTCAGGCAATACACAACCGGCAGAATTCCCGGATCCTTCTGTTTTACGAAAAACAGCCCCGGGAAGTGATTCTCATCATACGGCTTCCATTTCCCTTATTATCTCAACCAGTTCACTCAGAATCATTGCTGTAGCTCCCCAAATAATATTTCCGTCAATCACATAGGAGGGAACTTTCAGGTTAAAACCCAACCTGAGTTTCATCTTCTTCATCTGGAAATTTTTTGAATCCAGTAAATCCTTAATATCTATTTCAACGACCCGTGCAACCTCTTTGGGATCAGCCATAAACACAGGTTTAGTAGCCTGATATCCCACAACAGGAGTAACCATGAAATTGCTTGGTGGAATGTACATTTCCGTAAGCTGTCCTATGATCTGTATCTGTGTCGGATCAACTCCGATTTCTTCCTTTGCTTCACGCAATGCGGTAAAAATAAGGCTCTCATCATCCTCCTCGTATTTTCCGCCTGGCAAACTAATCTGACCACTGTGTATCCCTTTATATTCCGGGCGGAGCATCAGCACCAGACCAATGCCGTCTTCGATCGGATAAAAAAGGATTAAAACACTGCTCTGAATGGCATCCAGACCATGGGAAAAGTTCATCATCTCCTGAATTCGCACCAGCGACGACATCTTTAATTGTGCTGATCTGCCAGGAAGGGGCTTTTTCAAACGATCTTCAAGTAAAAGGATAAACCTTGTCAACTCCATAACCCGGTGATTTTTCGATCCAAAGGTACATGTTTGAAGTCAAATTATTTGTAATTTTGCGGATGAAATTCAACCTCTATGGTCAAGCAGAAAGATAATCCTTCCTCAATAAACCAGGATAGTTCCGGGGTAATTCGGGCATTGATTCTTTTTAATGATGACTTTAATACATTTGATTTCGTCATCCAATCGCTGATAGAAGTGTGTAATCACGAACCTGAGCAGGCTGAACAATGTGCAATGATTGCTCATTTCAAAGGAAAATGCAGTGTTAAAGCAGGAGATTTTTACGAAATTAAACCCCTGTGCGACGAAATGACTATGCGGGGCCTGACCTCCGCCATAGAGTAATGCACAGGTTATTCACCATTTCTCTCACACCCTGACATTGGCCTTCCAGAACACCTTTAATTTCAAGTAGTTACTCAATATTTTTTATTAACAATTTGTTGATAACTATTGTGTAAAATTTGTTTATATCTGGCTACGAAAAAACTTGCATTCAGCTATTCAGTTAAAGTATATTTGGCGCTCAAGCGAGCGATAAAAGGTCCGCAACAAAAACCGGAAGGCGAAAGTAGGATCCATCAGGTACCAGCACTCCCGACCAGGCTCCAAAGAGGAACAGACCGCAAGGTATAAACCGATAAGGAGCAGGTTTTTGAAACAGGATCCAATTCCAAAGCGGCCCGCAAGGGTAGTCGAAGAAAAGGATCAGGCAGAAAGGGGAGGGGAAACCCCGACAGAGTAAGCCAACCACAATAACAGTAGCTTGAGCGCATCAGAAGGTCACGGCCAACTGATGACGAGATGGGAACCGCTTCGGCCAGAGGTGGTTCCCATCGGTGCTTTTAGGCAGCACCTTATATTAATCCCGGACCCTTATAAAATAAACGGGAGGAGTGCATTCCTTTTGGGAGGATAGTCCGGAAAAGTTTCTTTATACCATTTGTGATGATGCAACGCGCGGGGCATCAGGTTAACCAAGGTCCAAACAGCAAAGGTCAGTGCCGGGGAACACCATGTCATCATCGCAAACCCCGACCATTCAACAATCTCACCGAAATGGTTGGGACATGATACATAGCGGAAAAATCCCTTTATAGGAATGACGTATCCTGTTTCGCCTGGTTTCCGCAGATGGATCAGAATATTATCTGACTGCCAGTTAATAAACATGCCAAAAAAGAAAATAACCACACCGGCAATAAACCGCGGGTCTGATAAATAAACTATTGGATATTGCGCTTCAGTCGCAATTGTACCGAAGTAATATCCGTTAATAAATCCGTTGACAAAATTGAATCCGATGGCCATGAACACAATAGCAAGTGGCATTTTCTTTCCTTTCGTGCGGAGACGGAAAGGGAAAATACATGTACGGTTAACATAATGCAACACCCACATTCCAAAAAAAATCCAGGTAACCGACGGATGGCTGCCGGACCCAAAAAGGTAAAAGCCGGCAAAAACAAGCAATGCCGGTAATTCCATTAAGATCCAGCCAGCACGGTTATCGATCATAGCTCCCCATTTCAAAGTGGCATGTCTGCCATAGGGAGCTACAACCCGAATAACGACAGGAAAAATAAAGATCGCAACGGCCAGCCAGGCATAAACGATAAAGTAAAAAGTAGATTCTTGCATCTTACAGGCAGTTATTTTATATATGAATTAGATTTAAGCCAAATTAAAAAGTCTTCAATTGTCGCTGAAAGGGGACGCGGGTTAAAATTAAGCGCCTTCCTTGCCTTGGCATTGCTGATATCCCTGTTTCCCTCCGTGATGATTGTCAACGATTCACTGGTATATAATGGTTTTACCCCCGAAATTTTACTGTAAAGTGTAATAAAGGGCAATCCAACCCGTGCAATCCAAATTGGCAAAACAGTATGCACCGTTTTTCTTCCTGAATGCAGTTGAATCAAGGCGGAGAACTCTTCTAAACTATGCCAGTGACCCGAAAGAAGGTATTTTTCACCGGTTTTCCCCATCTCAATGGCATTGATGGCAGCAGCTGTTATATCTCTTACATCAACCCAATCATAACCTCCGGGAACCAGGGATGGTATCTTGTGATTGTAAATATCAATCACTGCATTTCCAATAAGGGATGGTTCTGGGTCGGCAGGACCGATGATGGCTGTCGGACTCAGCACAAGTGCGTCCAGCCCATTTTTAACTGCTTCCATAACTGCACGTTCTCCGGCTGCCTTTGATCGATCATAGGCAAATCCTTCATGTTCGACCAACGGCCGGGTTTCATCCAGCAAATGACCCAGGGGATGTTGTTGAAACGCATGAATAGAGCTGAAATGGATCAATCGTTTTGTTTTAAACTCACGGGCCAGTGCAAGAATATTCCTCGGACCTTCCGTGTTGATTTTTTTAACCATTCCAGTACGGTCGCCCTCAATGGATATTTTTGCTGCCAGATGAAAAATCACTTCAGTTTCATCAAAAAGGGGTCTTAAAGATTTCGGATCAAGTACATCTCCATTGATGATCTCTACGGGTATGTTTCTCAGGCCTTGTGCATGTTTATGAGTCAGCGCTTTTACCTGATGGCCTTGTTCTATAAGGGATTTACAAAGATTTACGCCGACATGTCCGTTGGCGCCGGTTACAGCAATTTTCATTAAAAGTTGGTGTTAGGGGGCAAAAATAGGAATATTCCATCGAAATGTTGCGTTGTATTTTGAGATGACTTAATTTTACATTACGCTAAAACAAATAAAATGAAAACATTTAAGAAAATTCTCTTGTGGCTGCTTGGGATTCTGGCGGTCCTAATTATTGTATCATTCCTCTTGCCGAAGACTTACAAAGTTGAGCGGACGGTTTTTATTAAAGCGCATAACCAGACCATTTATGATTTAACTGCAAACTTTTCAAAGTGGATACTTTGGGTACCATGGACTAAAACGATGGATTCCACGGCAATTTTCGAAATCCAGGGAAAAGAGGGCGAAGTTGGAACAATTTGGAAATGGAATGGGAAGAAAATGGGTGAAGGATCCATGACCTCGACGGAATATCAGAATGGAAAGTTAATTGCTTATAATCTCTCGTTTCAGCAGGGGAAATACCAAAGCAAGGGAAAAATCACGATTGAAGATGGTGATTCCTGTAAGGTAAGCTGGATTGATGGAGGAGATCTCGGGTATAACCCGATTGCACGTTACATGGGACTGATGATGGAAAAGATGATGGGACCGGATTTTGAAAAAGGGCTGGCAAAGCTTAAAAAAGTAGCCGAAGAACGCGATGGATGGCCCCGGATCGAAGAAAATATCATACCAGCCCAAACGGTGATTATGATATGCGATTCAGCCGGACCCAAAGAATATGGTGCCGTGATGGGTAAAGCCTTTGGCGAATTATATGGTTTTATTAAAACCAGCAAACTTGTTCAAAAAGGGGCGCCATTTGCTGCTTACCTCAAATGGGATTCGGTAACCTATTTTTCCGTGATGAATATCTGTATCCCTGTTGAAAAGGCTGAAAAGGGGAAAGGACGGATACAGGTTTCAAACCTACCAGAACAAAAAGGAGTTCAGGCAATCTATTTTGGACCCTATAACAAAACTGAATCAGCTTATCGGGCACTCGCAGCATACATAAAAGCATCAGGTAAGGTTGAAGCCGGAGGACCATCTGAAATTTACATCACCAATCCGATGGTTGAGAAAGATACCTTGAAATGGGAAACACACATCTTTTTCCCTGCTAAATGATCCGGGAAATAATTCTTATAATTAATATTGGGAGGACAATTAACTGTTTCTAAACAAAATATATTGTTCTTTGTAATCTGTTGAAAATCTGCGATTTTCTAATTCATATTGAGTTTTCTGCAATTTGAGTTACATTTTATTTCAACAATCGTGCGTACGTTTGTACAAACCCAAAATTTCACACTTTCTTTCAATCAATTCTTTCCTTCAAACTATTCATTTTAGTTTTTCCTTCAGTATTTTGATCAGGTCTTGAAGGTTTTGCTTGTCTTGCTCCAGCTCGACTATCCTGGCTTCTAATCGCTCAATGTCATTTGTATCAGACTTCCTTTCGATTTTATCTTGTTCCATGAACCAGTAATCAACTGGCATGTCAAGTTCCTCTGAAATCTTCGCCAGAGTTGATATTTTTAACGTTCCATTTTTCAAGGAATAGCGAAATCCGTTTTCAGTCAGCCCTCTCTCATTTGGATATTTCTCCTTTAATTGCTTTAAAAAGTCTTTGATGTGCAATTTTCGATCCAACAAGCACCTTGAAATTTTTGTTCCAAAATCTTTTACGCTGTCCATTTCAGTCAGTTAAATTTGTTTTCATTATCAATAAATGTGTATTAGCATAATTAATTATGTTTGTATATAAATTAATTGTTTCTTTGCCGGCTCAAAAAAATAACAGCTTAACGACAATTAACTCACTTACAACGAACAAAACTACAACATGAAACGAACAAAACCAAACAAAAAACACAATTTTTTTGAAAACAATAAAGACTTTGTTTCCTTTTTCCAGAACATCCCTTATGGAACATCCCGAATTGTCCATGACCGAATGATTGTAAAATTTGGTGAATCACACGATTATTCATTGAACTATATTAACATGTGTCTTAACCCGCATGATATTCGATTTAACAAGGATGTCATGAATGAAGCTCTTGTGCACTTCATGGAAGTTCGACTTGACCAGGAGAGAACCAGGCTAATTTTAAAACAGCTTGTTTCGGATAACGCATTAGCAACTGCTTAATGAAATCATTCTCCAACATGAGTCATCCGGATCTTCTCATTATATGTGGATAGGCCGATGTAGTTAACCATCCCTGGCCGATCGTAACGGAACAGTTTAGTCGTTTTATTATCAGACCTATAAGGTGGTCAATTTAAATCGGCGCAAAGTGGTCAGATGTTCCGGCTTGTCCATAATACTGATTTAAACAACAAAAAATTGAGCACTTTTAACTGCACTAAGCTAAATAGTTTAAAGGCGTTTGTCAATTCCGGTTTCCCTTTATTTTATATTCCGGTTTTCCGGAATATAAAATAAAGGGAAACCGGAATTGACTTTTATAATTTTACCATTTATCTTTGATGCCATGTCAATCGTGTGTGTGTCTTAATTTAAAAAACAACACTATTCTCCCAATTTGAATCGGTGATTTGTGACTTCCTTAACAAATGAGTTTTCCACGGATCAACAGAAACAGGCAGGTATAAATTTATATTTTTGAACAGATGAACAGCACAAAACTTGAAATACTAACCTTATATGAAACGAATATTCCAGATTAGCATTAGTAGCGAATGATCTCCTTGCTGTATGGGTTCTGATCTCAACCCATTTTTGAAAATTACACACTGCATTGTTTGCATTTTTTCTTATTCTTAATCTGTTAATTTTTCCTGTCATGTTAATTCTACTTTGGTAAATTGAATCGTTGTAAGAAAAGTGTTAATAATTGAGGT
>JBAXVX010000002.1:0-216090 GCA_037128705.1 Bacteroidota bacterium
TTTTCGTCCGGCTGTTCAGGGTATATCCAACCTTGAAATCCAGCCTGAAATAATCGGGATAGGTACTTGAATAGGCATACGCATCTCCTTCGAGTACCTCCCTGCCCCTGGCCTGGGATGCCGCTAAATCTATCGGTGTATAATATCGTCCGCCGGCATACGTAACTTTCAGGTCGGCCGTGATGGCATTTCTTTTTTCCGTGCCAAGCTTCCATTCTTTCCCGGCCAGGAGGTTGGCCACATATCGCCCGTTAAATGCCGTGTTCCGCTCTATCCCGTCACTGGCGGTGTATTTTGACTGGTAAAGCGAAGCTGTAAACAGGCCATAATATCCCCTGCTGAAGAACTTCTCAACCGTAAGTTCAACGCCGTAGTTTTTGCCGGTGCCGCTGTTTGTAAGACTATCTTCCAGATCAGTTCTGAAGCTTGCCCCTGTATTCAGCATGGAGTAGCTGCTTGGATAGGTGTTAACCGGCACATTGACGAGATGCTGGTAATAGGCTTCAATCTTCAAACGCCAGTCTTTGAAGGGTTGCACATCATATCCCAGGACAAAATGATGACTTTTTGTAAAGCCCAGGTTCAGGTTATCATAATTGTATGAGCCATCAGTAGTAGCTGTTTGCAAAAAATAGACATTCAAAGGCTGGGTTTGTGAATGCAACCCATAGCCAAAGCTGAAGCTGTTCTTATTATTCAACTCGTACTTTAACCCGATCCGGGGTTCAAGGGAGAATGAATTATTCAGAAAGAACTGCTGTGCATGGAGGCCTGCATTCAGGGTGAGTTTTTCGCTGATGCTGTATTTCAGATGAGCATAAACCTGGGCCAGCGTGGTGTAGCTGTTATAATCCCAGATCTGGCTCCATTCTTCTCCTTCACGCCTTCTGAACCTGTTGAAAAGGTCAAGTTTCATATATTCAGCCTGCATTCCGGCTTTAAAAAACAGCCTGGAATTGATTTTCAGATTGTAGTTGGTAATAAATTCATAACCTGTTCTGGCAACCCTGTTTTCCTCTTTGCTGTATGAATTCCTTAATGAATCCAACCCGTAGTTCAATTGGTTGGTCCCCGAATAATTGATGCCGATCGTAGAACTGATATATGATTTGCTGTTGATCTGCTTGAAGTGTTTCAATCCCCCGATGGCAATCTTACTCTTGAAATCTGATTGTTGTCCGCCGCCATATAATTCATTCGAACTGCCTCCTTCTATTGCAATGCTGCTGGCAGCCAGGATGCCAAACAGGGTGAACCTGCCAAGTTTTGTATCCCCGCTGTTTATTTTGAATGAGAGATCCTGGTAGGTGGGCGTTGCGGTGGTGCCTATATTTATTCCCATGGCCTGGGCAATACCAGCTAATGAATAGCGGTAACCGATTAAATATGATGAACCATTTGCTTTGCTGATGGGCCCCTCCGTCATCGCCTCAATTCCGGTTGTTACCCCAAGTTGAACCGTGGTCTCTCTTTTTTGTGTATTCCCGTTTCTGAAGCCGATGTCGAAAACTCCGGAAATCGCATTGCCATATTCTGCCGGCCAGGCCGAGGTGAAGAAATCGGAACTCTTCAGCATGTTGGTGTTCAGGGCGCTCACTGCACCGCCTGTAGTGCCTACCGATGCAAAATGGTTGGGATTGGTTGCATCCATGCCATCGATGCGCCACAACACCCCCACAGGAGAATTACCGCGTATCACGATGTCATTCCGGCTGTCGTCGGTGGCGCTGACGCCTGCAAAATTCGCAGCCAGCCGTGCCGGATCGCTACGCCCCCCGGCAAACCGGTTCACCTCTTCCATGGAGAATGTGCGGCCGCTGATGGTTGATAAACTGTTGATGGTTTTATCCTTGCTGTTGGCGATGATCACGACCTCATTCAGTGATTTAATATCCTCTTCCATCGCAATATCCAGAATGGTTTCTTTTCCCGAAGTCACCACAACACTGGATACAAATACATCCTTGTAGCCGACATAGGAGAATTTCAACTCATACCTGCCCGGCAACACATCGGAAATTACATAGATCCCCTTTTCATTGGTTACCGCTCCCCTTTTATCGGCTTCATTCATTATTTGAACAGTGGCGCCGGGAAGGGTTGTTTGCGACAGCTTATCAGTAATGACGCCTCTTATTTTCTGCTTGTTGTTTTGGGCAAAAGATGACAGTGCTATTAACAGAGCTATAAACAAAAAGTTCTTTTTCATATCTATTACTTAATGTTTCTCACCAACCGCACATAATTTAATACCCTTTCTTCTCCTGCGCCACTTCCTAAAATCTTAGCGTCAAAACGCACTGCCCCGGCACCGTGAAGGTCCTCGCCGCTTCCATTTTCTGCTCGTCCGAAAGCTACATACCATGCAGAAGGATAGGAACCATTTGCTTTAGATATAGCCGACGTACTTGTCCAGTAATAAGGATAGTCAGCCTTTCCTCCATCGTTTAGAATACTGGTACAGCTGAATAGTGCATTTATTGCGGGTCCAACATTGGCTGAGTTTGTTGCATAAGGTGAACGTGTATAATCTACCAAACTTTGAAGTTCCTTCGTGTTCGGCAAACGCCAATCGTTGTGACCCAAATAATTTGCGGTATTTTGCGTTTGAGCATATGCCAAAGCATGTTCCCAATCCATACCTGAACCATTGTCGGTTTGTTGCCACATAAGGCCGGTAGCTAAATCGGAAATTGTTCCATCGTTATTGTTTTGAAATAAATTTAAGCCATACGAAAGGTTGCCGCGTACACAACGAACAAAGTGCATCGGCCCTTCAGAAATACTGTAAGCTTTTATATGTCCGGTGCCAAAATTTACGCCAAAAGCAAGTTCATCCCCGGCTGCTTCGCCGTGTCCACCGCTTATGTTGCCCAAAACTCCGGTATATTTGTCGCTACTCCAAAAAATGGCGTGGCTCAGGTCTTCTTCGGTGCTGTAAGTGACTGTAAAATATTCGGTATTAATATAAGGCCAGCCGGTACTCATGTTCCATAATGAGTACAATTCCTTTATAGTTGGCACGCGCCAATCGTTGTAACCGCCATAGTTTTGTGTGTTTAAATTGTCAACTACGGTTTGGATTGAAGCCCAATAATAAGTGCCACTGTCATAAGTTTTCTGCCAGGTTAAGCCTGTAACTTCATCCTTAACAGTAAGTCCGTCGCTGCTTTTGGTGTAAACGGGAGGGATATGTTCAAACTGGGAATCCTGTCCGAAAAAAGCCTGGCCCAAAGCAGGCGTGATCATGTTGCCGACGCTGTCCCAGCATTTGGCTTGACTTGTACCGACAACCGGGTAACAGCCTGCATAGGCCGGTTCACGCGGAACTACCTGCAAATCTCCGCTGATGATTGTTGTATTATCTTTTTTACACCCGCAGGAGGTGAAAATAATTCCGGCGATCATGATTATGGTTGTAAAACCGGGAAACGATTTTGATTTTTTCATTGCTGAATTTTTTAATTATTGTGAGCGCAAAATTATCGTGCAGAAAATCTTTCAGGAAATGGAATCACCAGACAGGATGGTTGTGTCACCTGTTTGAGGTTTTTTATCACTGAAGGTTTTGGGAAATGGGTACCTTTGGATGACACCATGAAAAGCAGAAGAATTTAGTAAGGATTTTCTTATCAATACAAGAGTTGGTTGCTCCCTGCTTCAACATTAAACGCTTTGCCATTCACTTTGATGAAGACATTGATCGAACTCAGATTTGTAACCATGGTATGGTCTACTGAAAATTTGAGATTTTTAAAGGCATTGATATAATCCACTAATCCTATTTGTGTTGTGTAGTATATGTCCGGATTTTTAGAAATCATTTTGAAAAACTTCTCCACTTCTGCCCATTTGTTTCCAGCTCCTTCATATTCCCAACTGTGTCCCCAAACATAAAACAAGGCCAATGCATTCGCCTTTAGAAAATCATGTGTAAGCTGATAAAATTGTCCTGATTCTCTTCTGTCGTTTGCCGTGTCGTTGGGTATGTAATTTGTTTTTCCGAATAAATGAATGGTAGGTTGCCATCTAAGAAAATCAGTGGGCATACCAAAATTGTATGTATCTCCGACTGTTCTCGCGTATTCAATACCTAAACCGGTAATTGCCTCAATTACAAAATCGTTGGTATTGCCAAATGGATAGGACATTCCACGAACGGGATACGCTGTCAATCGTTCCAATTCTTTTCTGTCCTCCACCACTTCATAAATCACATCTATCTTCGACAAAGCAGTCAAATTTGGGTGATTTGCCGTATGACCAGATACTTCGTGTCCTTTGTATAGGCTTTTAACCTCTTCTTTGGTGAGATAATCCTTTGTGTCGAGTTTATTGGAATTGAGATGAAAAGTTCCGGTCAGGCCGTATTCGTTCATCAGTTTTACAAGCCTTCTGTCAGCAACCATCCCATCGTCGAAGCTCAAGATCAGTGCTTTTGTCTTGCCTCCGGGAAAAAGCATTTCTACTTTTGCCCCGATCCTTTTATAATCATCTGCATGGGAATCAATTGTTTGTGCTTTTCCTGTATGAAAGGTAATCATCAATGTAATAGCCAGTATGATTATTCTTATGTCAAGCTTCATATTTGAATGATTTATTTGATGGTCCTTACCATGCGAATATAGTTTAAAATCCGAATGGCATCGCCCTGTGGTCCGTGTCCTTCAGGAAATTGGCTTGCATCTCCGGTTTTGGGGTCGCTGCGCTGGCAGCCTGCTCCATGCACATCCGACCAGCCGCCGAACTCCGGCATATAGCCCATGCCACGACCAAAGCAGATATATGCAGCTGCAGCGCCACCACCCATCATGGATGCATGGGTGGTACTGCTCCAGTAACACGGATAATCTTCATTCCCGGCTTCATTGGTAATTTTGGTACAATTAAAAATTGGATCTATTGCCGGCGAACTTGTTGCTGCCGGGGAACGGGAGTAATCAACAATACTTTGCAACTCTTTTGTATCGGGCAGTCGCCAGTCGCTGTATCCTGCAAATTCAAAATTTTCGGCATAACCCAACGCATTTTCCCAGCTTATAGCTTGTGCATTATCATCTTGCATCCACATCAAGCCGGTCGCATTGTCACTGATTGTACCGTTTCCATTGTTGGTGTAATTATTTACGCCATAACTTGTATTTCCTCTGACATACCTGAAATAGAAAAGATTGGTAGTCAATTTTCCCGGGAAAATAATCGGATAGCCTTTAATACGCCCATCGGCAAAGTTTACTCCGAAAACAGCGTCGACATCTTCTCCGCAGGTTTTACTGACACTTCTGGTTGAAGAGACGAAATTACCATCGATGATACGGTCCCCGGCAGACACATCACCATAACCGAATTTGAAATAAGTTGTATCGATAAAAGGAGTCAGGCCAGAGCCTGATGTAGCCTCCACATTTGGGTCAAGTCCACTAAACTCAATGAGTGAATAAAGTTCTTTGATGGTCGGCAATCTCCAGTCGCTGTGTCCGCCCAGCCTGTAACCTGCATCTCCCGCCACTGCTGCTGCGTAACTTACTTTGTCCGATGCATTGATAATGCCATCACAATTATTGTCGGGACTTTGCTGCCACATCAAGCCGGTAACCATGTCGGTAACCGTTCCGTCGCCGTTGTTCACATAGTGCGGTGCATTTCCGGGGTACATGGCATTTTGACCCCAAAAGGCGTCACCATGAGCAGGCGATGGAATTTCGTTTAACGTATTATAGAACTTTGTTTGATTGGTGCCTGCTATTGGGTAATTTGTAATTTTGGGCAGATTGTCCACACTGTCCTTTTGGCTCGAACAACCTGTACCTACTGATGTTTCATCAGCAGATGTTGCTGATTTTTTACATCCTGTCATACCTGTGTTTAAAAGGAATAACATGCCGATCATAAGTGAAACTGCCCCTGAATAATTGATTTTTATCTTCATTTTTTTGTTTTCTATTATTATCCCGGAGACAAAAGTATTATTCAGGTGATCTTTCAAAAATTGGAATCACCCTATAGCATGGATATGTCACCCAATGATGGTTTTTTATCACTGAATGGTTTTGAGAAATTGGCAGATGGAGAGGCGGGAATAATTATTTCGCAAGTTGGGCCCTGGAGATGAATTGCCAGGCAGTTTGTTTATATCAGCAAATGTTAAAGCGCTTGCCCATGACCTCATAAAATTTTCCCTCTTTGACTTTATGACTTTGTGACGATCTCTTCCGGTATGTAATCTTGATTTCCTCCTTTGTCATGTTTATAACAAAACCAGGAAAAAGTCTGTAATCAGCTATAAACCGCCATGTTTCTCCGCAGGCTGGGTAGTCCCCATTCAGGGGCTGTCCGCACAGAAAGCAAAATTTTTCATTGCCCCCCGCTGACGTGCCGCATTTTGGACATTTAAAAGCGTTCATTTTGCCTCCGTTTCTTCAGTTCATATTTTGATTGCAAGAATAACTGCTGAACTCTTGTTTCGGGCGGGAACATACACAAAGGGCGGGCCATAAATAACCGGCATATACAGACTGTCCGGAATTTATCAGTTATTTGTCTGAATTTGAATGCTTACGAAAATATTTTTATTTTTTACTGATGTGATTTTACAGGACATCTGGAGGTACAATTCGATGTTACTTCTGAACAATTTCGCGGATAGGCTCAAAAACGCGTAGGGGAAAAGTGCCTTATGCTCTCAAAATCGATCACATAACAAAGCAATTATTTTTTCGTCACGCGTCGCGTGTCACCTGTCACGTTTTTTTTTCTAACTTTAACCTGTCAGTTATAAAGATCCATTTATTGTAAAACCTGGTTCCTAATACCTCGCACCATGAAAAAAATCACCCTCCTGCTTCTTGCAATGATCTCCTACGTCACATTCCAGGCCCAGAACTGGGAATGTGTGAACCCCTTTCCGCCGGCCTGGAATCTTACAGGCGTGCATTTTCCTGATGCCAGCCATGGTTACGTGGTAGGCGATTTTGGCACCATCCTCGCCACCACCGATGGCGGCACCAACTGGACACCCAGGGTATCGGGCACCAGCAAACAATTAAATGCGGTCTGTTTCCCCACCCTTGAGTCAGGTATTGCCGTCGGCATGGATGGTATCATCTTAAAAACCGAAAATGGAGGAAAAGATTGGGTCTCCGTGAACTCAGGCGTGACCGGTAATCTTTCATCCGTCGTTTTCACCAATGCTACCACAGGATATATTGCCGGCTGGTATGGGATCATCCTAAAGACCACCGACGGCGGATCCCACTGGAACGCCCTGAACACCGGGGTGACGAAAACATTGCTGTCCATCTGCTTTACCGAGGCGAAAACCGGCTTTGCCGTGGGCATGAATGGAACCATCCTTAAAACAACCGATGCGGGACTTACCTGGTCCCCGAAAAATCCGGAGTCGGATGTGGAACTCACCTCGGTTTGTTTCCCCGGTCAGAACACGGGGTACGCGGTGGGTAACGTGGTATTTTATAAACACCCCGAAGGCCCCGCAGCCGACACCAGCTATATCTATAAAACCATGGATGCAGGCGAAACCTGGGTGCTGCAGAATAAGATCGGCCCGGAACACTTCACCCTTCGCAGCATCTATTTCACCGACATCAACATCGGCTATGCGTCAGGAACCTACGGTTCATACTTTAAAACCGTTGACGGGGGCTTCAGCTGGCTACATGAACCCAATCCCGTCACACTGCAGCTGAACGCTGTTCTGTTCATCCAGCAGGGGCTGAACCACACGGGATATATCGTCGGAAGTGAAGGTCTCATCACGAAGACCGCTGACGGTGGAACAACCTGGACAAAGTTCATAAAAGGGAGCGAAAGCTGGTTTTCGGCCATCAGTTTCCCGACGGCCCAAACGGGTTACGCTGCGGGAGAAACAGGGACGATACTGAAGACCACCAGCGGGGGTTCCAACTGGGAGCCCCTCAATACCGGCATCAAAAGCAGGTGGCTGAAATCCATTACATTTTTCGTAACCACCAACCCGGAGATCGGGATTGCGGTCGGCGACAGCGGAACGATCCTAAAGACAACCGACGGCGGGGCAAACTGGGTGAAGATCTTTACCGACACCTACGAAACCCTCAGGGGGGTCACCTTTTCCGCCACCCCGCAAGGGGACCGGGGGATTGCGGTTGGCACAAACGGAATGATCTTGCGTACGATGGACGATGGAACGCTCTGGTATGAAATTCCTTCAGGGACGAAACAGCATCTGAATTCCGTTGATTTCATCGAACCCTCCACGGCTTTTATCGTAGGGGATACCGGCACCATGCTCAAATCCACCGATGGGGGTATCACCTGGTCTCATGTGCTGTCGGGGACTACCGAAACCCTGCATTCCATTTATTTTCCGGATCACACGACCGGGTATGCCGCAGGATCAAACGGGGTCGTTGTTAAAACCGTCGACGGCGGCACAACCTGGGCTCCGGCAGCCAGCGTACCGACTACGGTGATCTTTGCCATCTGTTTTCCTGATGTAAACACTGGATACGCCGCAGGGGGTGATTTTTCAACAGGAGGCGTCATTGCAAAAACAACCGACGGGGGTGCTTCCTGGACCACTTTAAATCCCCCGAACATCAACATGATGAGCGCAGCCTTTTTCACGGATGTCAATACAGGCGTTGTCGCCGGCTACGGGGGCGTCATCCTGAAAACCACGAACGGAGGAACCTTTGTTCCTGATATACCCACAGATGATCATGGCCTCATCGTTTATCCTGTCCCGGCCGGTGACCACATCACCCTCGTTTTGCCAGGCCATATCAGCCTGAAAAACGCAAGGGTTACTGTTTGTGATGTTCACGGTCGCACCATGCTCGTACAACCCGTTCTGAGCTTCAGCACACAGATCAGCCTCAACGGGTTCTGCAGCGGGATTTATTTCATAAAGTTCACCAGCGAAAATGAAAACCTGACCTCAAAAATAATAAAGCAATAACTCATGACCTTTTACTTTTTTATCCCCCACGCCATCAGCGCCTTTCCATGCCTGAGATAAAGCACCCCGTGATCGATCACCGGGTGTGAGAAATGCTCCTTCGTACCCTGGGTTATCGGGAACTTGCCTTTCAGCTCCAGTCCTGCAGCACCTGTTCCCACCAGGTTCATTTCGCCTTTCTGGTTGTAATAGTAGAACATCTTCCCGTCAGAGATCAGGGCACCGGTTCCGCACTTCAGCGTATCGGTTACCCGGCCTGTGGAGGCATCCAGGCTGTACATCGATTTTTTACTGTCGGTGCAGGTATAGATCAGGTTTCCCTGTTTGACAAATCCGCCCATGTAGTTATCGATGGCCGGGTTGCGCCAAACCTGTTTAATGCTGTCACCGCTGGCCGAAAGGGTGAGCCTGACTGCTCCGTTGCCATCACCTGCAATA
Organism: Bacteroidota bacterium; assembly: GCA_037128705.1. Taxonomy (GTDB): domain Bacteria; phylum Bacteroidota; class Bacteroidia; order Bacteroidales; family FEN-979; genus CAIVAT01. Next base: position 9,398 of record JBAXVX010000002.1, read on the forward strand.
TAGAAGATGGTTCCGTCTTCATACCATACGGTATTGCTGTGGGTATCGCCGTTTCCGGGCACATGCTCGGCAACCGGGATATTTACCTGCGGATGGCTCCACAGGAGTCTGCCGTCACGGGCATCGATACCCATAAGTTCATAGGCCGTAAAGGTCACCAGCACAGTGCGTGAAGGCAGGTGAATGATCAGCGGGGAGTTGTACCCCGGCCGTTCCCCTGCCCCCTTGCACACCCACACGATTTTTCCCGTAAAACGGTCGAGGGCGACTACATTGGTATCCTTCCCGCCCGGGACAAAAAACACGAGGTTCCCATCAACGGCAGGTGATTCGGCATGACCGAACAAGGGCAGGGTATTGTGAAAGCCCCTCCTCCCATCCACACGCCACTTTTCACTGAAGGTTTCGCGGTCGAGGCATACCAGGTCCCCCAGCCCGGTACTGAGGTAGATCGCCTCCCTGGTGATGGTCGGGGCATTGCGGCATCCCACATAGTTGGTCGTCCACTCTTTGCCGTACGGCATCTTTAACAGGGGCCGGCCATCGGACGTAAAAACAAAAAGGATGGCGGTTGAGTCGTAGGCACCGCAGATATAGAGTTTCCCGTCGAGAATAACCGGCGATCCATAGCCGTCGCCTGCCTGGTCGGTCGACCACAGGAGTTTGGGACCGCCATCAGGCCAGGCGGTCAATGCAGATGGTTCGGGATAGATCCCCCTGTGGTCGGCGCCGCGCCATTGGGCAAGTGCCTGGGGCAAGGCGACGGCTGGATTTAGCATGATCAGGCCCAGGAATACCAGAGACCGGAGAAGAGTTAGTTGGTTTGTCATAGCAGCGTAGTTTCAGATAATAAAGGTAGAGATGTTTTTAATACATTGCATGTTTCGTTCTTTTTGAATTTGGCTGATGTCGATGTGACCCGATGAATGTATGGACGCCACCAACTGGAATCCCTCCTGGGGCTACACCGCCGTGTTTTGATTTCAACTATTCCAGACATGAAGATCTGGGCTCAAGAGGTTGCGGAAGCGACGCTGCTTTCGGAAAATATGAAAGCGGAACGGTTTAAAATGGTAGAAAATTATGGTTTTTGTCTAATGAAAGCGGGCGACTGGATCGGGCATGCGGGTAGCATAAGAGGCTAAAATTCACACGTCCTGTACAATAAGGTCAAAAAAATCACATTCATTATTCTGGTAAACCAGGATACAGGAATCCCGGTTGAAGCTTTTTCAGATGCTTTTCGTAAGATCCTGGAACATTAACCGGCCGAAAGAAAACCCTGGCCTCCCTGATTTGTAGCCAAACAGGGCACCTGTAATTTTGTTACCCCGCTCCCTGTTACTTTGTCTCGCTCTTTCGTTCCAGCTCATCCAACCGGTCGTTTGCCGAATGAACCATCATGGTGATACGGACAAATGGACCTGCAAGCAAAAACAGGGCAACAGAGGTGATTAATCCCAGCCAGTTAAAACAGATGCTGTTGGCAATAATTCCGGTCAATCCTATTAAAGCGGCGATAATACCACCGGGGATACCCATCGGGCATCTGAGTTTTTTCTTTTGTTCCATTTTCAATACATGTTAAGTTTGTTGATCAACTCCTGTTTGGCAGGGACTTCCCTGAATACGATCACATCGTTGATTAAAAGGGTTGGTACTGTATGGATGCCTAACTTCAGGCTCCGGATCATGCCCAGCGGCGCATTGGCCAGGGTGGTTTGAAATTTAAATTTATTACCGAATTCAGGTAAGACTTCTTTCAGCAATCGTTTGAATGGCTTACAGTTCGGACAGGTGAGCGTGTAAAACATCTCAATTTTGATGGGCGTCGGGTTTTCGTTCATTAAAATAATTTTTGCTGTCTCAAGGGCCGGCAAAGATAGGATATTATAGCCGGGCTGAAACGCCGAAATTAAAAAGCCCCTGGCTGCCAAAACCAATTTCCAGGAACCCGCCAATATCCTTCCCCACCCGGATCCCTATCCCATTCAGCTGGAATCCAAAGGCCACTCCTGACGAAACATCGTCGGGCTGATTGGTGTAATTATTACGGAATAACATATAGGTAGCACCTAAAGCAATCCCTGAATACAATGTGAACAAAGGTTTGCGGATATAGGTGAAATCAACACGCGGCATGAACGACAGGAACATGCTGGAGGTGTATGAGGTCGTTCCCTTATCGTACCTTATTTCGAAGCTTCCGGGATTATAGGTCACCAGGGCTCCCAGCTGGATCAGCTTCGACAGGCGGTACTGGTACTGAAAGGCAAATGCCCCGTATCCACTGACCGAAATGCGTAAAGCCGTGTCTAAGGGTATGATAAAGATTGAACTCGTAGTCACCAGCATGGTAAGGGCTATTTGATTTACCGTGGTCATTCCATAGCTTATACGGACATCATTCCGGGGGAAATCGCTGTTCAGGTCTGCCTTCTGCGCCATACTTCCGGCAAAAAGAAACAGAACCAGGCAAATTAGGAGGATAATTTTTTTCATACTCTCTTTTTTTGGGGGTTAATGAAGTGCAAGATAATAAAAAACAAGGCTTTTTCCATTGGTAGTAAATTATTATCTTGTTACTTTGTCACCCTGTTACCTTGTTACCTTAAAATGCCCCACACCAAAACTTCACGCTCATTCCTCCTCTTCTGCACCATATGCCTGGTATTTGTCATCTCCTCCTGCAAGACCCTGAAAATTGAGCGGCCTGCCGAAAATTACCAGACCGTCTCCTATTCCCCGCAATACTCCTACATCAACATCCCGGTTGACCTGGAGGTGAAGGCCCTGAAGAAGCTGATAAACAGGGAAATTTCCGGAACCATCTATGCCGATACCAGTTTCGAGGACCACGACGAGGATAACCTTATGTTAATAGCCAGAAAAGGCGACAGCATCGACCTGAACATCAGCCGGAACCAGCTTTCGTACCGGGTGCCGTTGAAAATCTGGCTGCGGAAGAGGTTCAAGGCCGGGATCCTGGGCTTCAACGTGACCGACATCAAGGATGCCACAGCCGAGGTTGCACTGAAGTTTAAGACTTCTGTAACCATCAACCGCGACTGGAGTGTTTCAACCTTTACTCAATCCGACGGGTATGAGTGGATCACCGCTCCCCAGGTCATGATCGGGGTCACGCAGATCCCGCTGCCCTTCATCTCCGATCTGCTGATCCAGTCAAATCTTCCGACGGTTGCAAAGGAGATCGACAACTCCATCAAACAAACCCTCAGCATCAAAACGATGATGAACGATGCCTGGACCCGGATGCAAAAACCCGTTCTGCTTTCAACCGATTATCCCCTGTGGATGAAAATAACGCCGGTGGAGGTAAGTACAGTCCCAATCCGCGGCACATCGGCCTTTATCCGGCATACCATCGGACTCAAAGCCCTGGTCCAGCTCTCTTTTGGCGACGAACCCTCACATGCTTTAGTCGAAACAATGCCTCCCCTCAAGATCACCAGCACACTGCCCGAGAAATTCAACATCAATGTCTCCATGGATTTTCCTTTTCCCTATCTCAATAAGCTTGCTCAAACCCAATTATCGGGTTACACCATGGCCTATAAAAATTACAAGCTGACCGTAAGCGATGTGGCCCTCTACGGACAGGGGGAGTATCTGATCGTTGCCGTAATGGTGGACGGAAGTGTGAAGGGGACCATCTACCTGAAGGGTATTCCAGTTTTCGACAGGAATAAACTGACGATACGGTTTGAGGACCTTGATTTTTCATTCGCCACCCGGAATGTGCTGCAGAAAACAGCCTCCTGGATATTTCATTCAGGACTGCTGCAGAAGATGGCCCAGAATCTTGAATTTCCGCTTGAAGATAAACTGAAGTCCGCAAGGGAGGAGATCACTGCCTACTTCGAAAAAAACCAGTCGTTAAGCTATTTTAGGATCAAAGGCGAGGTCGGAAAACTTGAACCCGACAGGATCCTGATCTCTCCCGGATCTGTGAGGGCCTGCTTTGTATTCGAAGGGAAGGTGTGGGTAAGCATCAACACAGACTGATATGAAATTTCTGTTTTCTTTAATCTCACTCTTTCTCATACCCGGTTCGGCCATCGGGTTGTATGCCGCGTTGGTTGCTGTTTTCAGCAACCATGAACTCTGGGTTCCCCTTACAATTGGTTTCGGATCCGGGTTGATTCTGAGTATTTTAATTATCCGCCATTTCCGATGGTTCACCACCTTTGAACATGAGTTCACCCATGCCCTGGCCGCCCTGCTTTTTTTTCGCAAAATCAGCAGATTCATCGTTACAGCAAAAAAAGGAGGTTGCGTGGAATACTCAGGAGGGTTCGGGGGTAAATTCGGGAACCTGCTTATTACGATGGCGCCCTATTTCCTTCCGACATTCTCGATCATTGCAGTCCTGTTCATCCCCCTGGTGTCGCCCGAATCCATATTCTATTACCTGGTATTTATTGGATTCACCCTGGTATTTCACATCATGAACTCGGTCTCCGGGACCTTTGCCAATTGGAGTAAGCAGCAGGTAACCAACGTTCGGGGTGAAACATCTGTGACCGATATAGGGAGGATAGGCTACGTCGCTGCCTTTCTTTCAATCACCGGGTTAACCCTGTTCAGCTATGGAATCGCCCTGAGTATGATACACAGCGGCTACCCGGCGATCTGGCCATTTTTAAAGACCGTTTGTTTATCATCCTGGGATATATATTATGATCTTATTTCCAGGATGATTTCGGTGACCTTACGCTGAGCGTGACTGAAAACATTAATGTTTACTCATGGCGTCATCAGCGGTGGCAAGATCTGAGCCGGCACCTGCAAAACTGGAAAGCCTGGCCAGGGAGTTCTTATCTCCCAGCATGGTAAAAGTGACCCGGTTATCCATAATGAGCTGGTTCCGGAAATTTTCCAGGTCAGTGATTTCAATTTGCATCAGTTTCTTTTTCTTGGCCGTTTTGTCGAGATAGGTGTCGATTTCAAAAGCTGCCTGCTCCAAAACAGCCTGGCGTGCCGACATCTGGTTTATAAAATTGGCAAATTCACGCAGGTTCATTTCAACCTGATAGGGCACCTCAGATTCATCCTTGTTTGCCAGAAATTCAGTGAGCATCGCCTCGGTCGATTTCATTTTGTTAATGTTACCGTTTAAGAAATTACTGTATTCCTGCAAGGCAACGAATGTGGGCTTTAACTTCTGATCCGTATAAAGGGGATGGTACCTGAGTATGGCTGAGGCAGTATCGATCTGGCTCACCACCCTTAAGGTAAATTGTTCAAAATACCTGAGAATCTGGATCATTCTTTTAAGCTGCAGGGTATCCCTGGTAAATTCATTTCTTAATTGAATGGATTGTTTGCTCATCGCCTGAGGTTGATCAGGTTCGGCCATGGCCGCGGTTCCTTTAACCAAAGCTTTGTTTACGGGCTTGTTTAAAAGGGTTATCATTACAACAACGCCGGCGGCGATCAGGATAAAAGCGGCGATCAGAATTTTGGTCTTTGATTTCATCAGCGGTTAGTTTTTTAGGTAAAGCACTTTACTAAAATACAAAGAAAGGCGAAAAAGTTGGTGAATCCCGCAAAAAAATTACGATTTACGATATACGATATACGATATTTTTTACTCCATTACTCCATTACTCTGTCACTTTTCACCTTGTCACCTTGTCACCCTGTTACCTTGTCACCTTGTCATCTTGTTACTTCTTTTTTACTTTTTCGTACCTTCACCGTATATACATCAGAAGCAACACATAACATGATGCCGGAAAATCTTCAGGAAACCATTGGGAGTATCAGGAAAGGCGATCGTACGGCGTTCAAAAAACTGGTAGAGATGTATCAGCAACCTGCATTCCGGCTCGCATTCAGGATCCTTGGCAACGAAGAAGAGGCGAAAGACACCGTCCAGGAAAGTTTCATCAAGATCTGGCAAAAGATTGGTTCGTACGACTCCTCCAGGGAGTTCATCCCCTGGATGTACCGGATCGTGGCAAACACTGCGTCCGACCGGCTGCGTTCCATCCGCCGGTACGTAATGGTTCCGATCGACCTTGTCGCTGAAAAACTCATGACCCTGCAGCAGCGCGACCCGGGAACCCCGGCCGATAACCATGACCTGGCGGTGCTGATCACAGGACTTGCCGGAACGCTTCCTGAAAAACAGAAGATGGTTTTCATCCTCCGCGACGTTGAAGGAATGTCGTCGGAAGAGGTGGAAACGATCACGAAACTGACCGCCGATGCTGTCAAAAGCAACCTTTACCATGCGCGAAAGAGCGTCAGGGAGCAACTTTTTAAAATACTTGAAAAAGAAAGGAGCATAAAATGAATTGCAGCGACCTCCCCGTAATCCTGGACAGGATGATATTTGAAGATGTTCCGGCTGATGCCGGCTTCATGCAGCATATGAATACCTGCGCATCCTGCAGCCAGGCATACGCGGATGCCCTGAAGGCCCGGGAGGTGATGAACCTGGTCTGCAGTACGGAACCGGTACTCCCCAACCCCGGTGAACTTACCGGTAACATCATGGCCGCCATTCCAGAGAGTCATACTGCTCGCATCATGCCCGGCATTTCGGCGAGACCGGAGCATTCATTCAGGGTTCCGCTGCTTCTCACACGACTGCTTGCCGCTGCTTCGGTTGCCCTGTTCCTTTTATTCGGATACGAACAATACGGCATCGTCATGAAAATCAGCACACTGGAAAAACAATGTGCTGAGATCAAACCCGATTCCCGCTATTCAGACCTGCTGCAGCAGGCATCCATCCTGAACATCAGCGAGGCCGGGATCTCCTTTTCCGAGCTGGAGAGACTCCTGCACAACCGAAAGGGAAGAACCCCGCTTTCAGCCTTATTTATTAAGAACCAAACAGATCAAAGAAATCAAAAATGAAAACACGATATTTATTTTTAGGACTGGCCATGCTGATCATGGCCCTCAGCGCCTGCAGGGAAATCACCGTCAGGACCACTGTAAACAACGACGGCACCTTCACGCGCATGATCACTGTTTCGGGCGATTCGAATGAAGTATTTAAAATGGATCTCCCCTATCCCCTTGACACCTCATGGGTGATGACATCGAAAAAGGATACGGCAGGCAAAGAAAAGTTTATCGTTACCTATACGAAACATTTCAGGGACAGCCAGGAACTGGAAGCAGAGATCGGACGTGATACAAACTGGAAAAAGCAGCTGGTGCGCCACCTCGATATCCGTAAACGGTTTGGATTCTTTTATTCATACATCGAATACAGGGAGGTTTATTCCGCCGCCAATCCCTTCACCCTCCTGCCGTTTAAAGGCCACCTTTCACCGGAGGATATAAGTTGGCTCACCCGGCGGCATCCCATTCAGAGCCCCTCCGACAGCGTTAAAAGTAAGTCTGCCGAAGATAAAGCATTGAACTATATTGTTGAATCGGCCACGGCCGAGGTTGAAAAGATCCTGGCCGACGGGATCCTGAAACTGAACGATCCGCGCCTGGATGCAAAAAGAGTTTCTGAATTCCGCGACAGCATCAGGATCGCCCTTACGACTGATAAAATGAAGGAGGGTGTTTCGTTTATCGATGCTTACCGAAGATGGACCGGCAACCCCGCCGCCGACTGCCTTAAAGAACTGCAGCCCCCGCTGTTCAGCGCCTTTGAAAAGAAAACCAAATTCCTCGAAAACCTGTTGCTGATGGAAGAATTCCATGCCGAGGCCGTGTTGCCCGGGCTCATCACCGCCACCAATTCCTCCGCCCTGAGTGGCAACCGGGTTAGCTGGGAACTCTTCCCGATGGCCTTTCTTCTTGAGGATTATCCGATGACGGCCGAGTCAAGGGTGATCAACATCTGGGCCTTTATCCTTTCCGGAATGGTTTTGTTGGCCCTCGTAACGCTGCTTGTGGTGAAATCCCTGAAAAGGTGAAACCGCCGATTGAAACTTTTCCCATCACCCTTACCTGGTAAACCGATTGAAGCCAAAACAAATTTCGATTTCACAAAAAAAGTTCCTACCTTTCGTAATTACTTTCAAGTGTATTAAATTTGAATATTCAACGGTTGATCTATTAAAAAAAATCCCATGGCTAAAAAAATTATCTATCGCGGATGCCCGGGAATGGCCAGCAGCCATATGCACGTTAATGAAACAGACCCGAATAAGCCAACCCAAAATAGTGATGGTACAAATGAAATTGAAGATTTTGAAGTTCATTCAGATTGCATGATCAATATATGGCAGGATCTTTTTTGCATTGTTACCCTGGATGGTAAGTTTCAGAAAGTAAGTAAAGCGTGGGAATCCATCCTGGGGTTTAAGGAGGAGGAGATGGAGGGCAAAAACTACATGGACCTTATCCATCCTGAAGACATGGATGGTGCCATGAAACATATGAATGCAATGGCCCGGGGAGGCAAAACCATTAATTTCATTAACCGGTTCCGGCATAAGGATGGTTCGTACAATTGGTTTGAATGGAGGGCTGCACCGGGTGAAGACAAGAACCTTGTTTTTGCCGTTGCAAGAGAGGTTTCCCAGTATAAGGTGATTGAAGAGGAGATAAGGCACAAAACCTGGGCCCTGAAAGAGCGGCTTAAAGAGATGAATTGCCTCTATACCATCACCAATTTGTTACTGGAGGTAAACAGTCCGATCGAAAAGATCATTCCAAAAATTTTTCGCCCCATTATCGATGCTTACCAGTATCCTGAAATAACAGCCGTAAAAATTATTGTCGAGGGTCACGAATTCACTTCTGAGAATTTCAGTGAATCAGAATGGAATCTGTCATCCGTGATCCATGTATCAGACCAGGAGTGCGGTAAAATTGAAGTTTGCTACCTGAAAGAGATGCCCATGTTTGATGAGGGTCCGTTTTTAAAGGAGGAGAGGACCCTGATTGATTCACTGGCAAACCTCATCGGGCAGTTTATCAGCCGCTCTTATACTTACCGCCAAGCCATGGAACTTGCCTCCGTGATGGATGCCTCCATCGATGCCATCGGCACATTTAAATTTGACGGAACAATTCTTTCGTGGAGTAAGGGAGCCGAACGTCTTTATGGACTAACGGACAAAGAGATGATCGGCAAAAACATCGGGTTAATCTATCCGGAAAACCGGAAACAGGATCTTGCCTATTTTGTTTCTCAATTAAAGGAGGGAAAATCCATTGCCGGATTCGAAACGCAGAGAGTCACGCGCGACGGCACGATACTGGACGTACTTGTGGTGATGTCGCCACTCAAAAACACGGAAGGGGAATATGATAGTTATATGACCGTTCTCCGTGATATCACTGACCAGAAACGCAAGGAACGTATCCTTCAGCAGAGTGAAGCCAGCCTGAAAGCTGCCCAGACATTGGCCAAGATTGGCAGCTGGAAAATTGATCATGCAACCGGTAAACACGAATGGTCAGATGAATTCTACGCCATCCTTGAGGTGGACAAAGAGACTGTTGCACCCTCCTTTGAAATATATCTTGAGCGGGTTCATCCCGAAGACCGGAAGCTGGTTACAGCAGATTATGAATCGTCACCAGGTGGAAGAGAAAACCACGACCTGGTTCACCGGTTATTGATGCCCGACGGTCGCATCAAAATTGTCAATAACAAAACAAGCACCACCTTTAATGAAGATCAACAACCCATTGAATCGATCGGATCGGTGCAGGATATCACGCAGCTCCACGAGTCCCGGGTCAGACAGGCTCAACTTGAAGAGCGGTTCCGAGAAGTTGCCCAGGATGCCGGTGAATGGATATTTGAAATGGATGCCACCGGGCTTTACACTTATGCAAGTCCTGCGTGTATCGACATCTTCGGTCTTACCCCGGAGGAGATTGAGGGTAAAAAATATTTTTATGATTTCTTTGTGCCGGAGTTAAAGGAGATGTACACAAAAATGTCCTTCCTGGCGCGGGATGAAAAACGAAGGATCAAAAAATTCGTCAACCAGGTTCAACACCTTGACGGACATGTGGTGCATTTGGAAACCACAGCCAGTCCAATGTTCGATTCGGCAAAGAATGTGATTGGTTACCGGGGTGCCTCGTTGAATGTTTCAGACCAGATAAAGGCACAGGAGGCCCTGAAAAAAAGTGAGGAACAGTTCCGCCTCCTGGCCGAAAATGTCACCGATGTAATTTGGACAATAGATATTAACGGTAAGTTTCTTTATGTCAGTCCTTCTGTAGAAAAATTGCGGGGATTTACACCGGAAGAGGTCATGCCTCAAACCATTGCAGAAAGTCTATCCCCGGCTTCAGCTGCGATAGCTTTCAAATCGATGGAAGAATCTATGCCGCGTATCATGGCCGGAGAACAGCCACCTCCTGCCACCCTGTTGCTTGAACAACCCTGTAAGGACGGACGTACGGTATGGACCGAGGCAACAATAAACAATATTTTTGATAACCAGGGGAAGTTCCTTTTTTTCCTCGGAGTCAGCCGTGATATCACCGACCGTAAGGTCATTGAAGATGCCATGAGAAAAAGCGAGGAGCAGTTCAGGCTTCTTGCCGAGAATGTCAACGATGTGATCTGGACCCTGGACATCAATGGCCGATTTCTCTACCTGAGTCCGTCCCTGGAGCGGTTACGCGGATTCAAACCTGAAGAGGTGATCAACCAGACACTTGACGAAGCGCTTACACCCTCCTCAGCCAGGTCGGCAAAACTTTTACTGCAGGATTTGAAGCGACGTATTGAGGCAGGAGAAAGGATTCCCGTTCAGACCTTTCCTTTGGAACAACCCTGCAAAGACGGATCTACCATCTGGACTGAAGCGACGGTCAATGCCACCTTTGATGAGCAGGGAAAATTCCTTTTTTTTCTTGGAGTCACCCGCGACATTACGGCGAGAAGGAATGCCGAAAAACTGCGTGACCAGGAACGCATACTACTTAAAACATTGATTGATAATTTTCCAAGTTCAATCTGGTTTTTCGACAAGGATTTCAGAAAAACGGTTGTCAATAATCTTCATTTAAAACGCATCGCAAAGACCCTGGGAAGGGAAACAATCACTGAAGAAGAAATTATCGGGAAAACCAATTTTGAAGTCTATCCGGCTGAGATCGCCAGCGAATATTTTAATCAGGATAAATCAGTCCTTCAGGACGGTATTCCTTTAATCAATATCGAGGCCTGCACAAAGGGTGAGGATGGAGAGCCTTTATGGGAGTCCATCTCAAAACTTCCAGTTCACAGCAAGGAGGGCGAGATCCTGGGGATGCTTGGTATTGCCAATGACATTACGGAAAGGAAACAGGCCGAGCACCTGAATAAACTTAATGCCGACCGGGTTGCTGCACAATACCGGATAAGTTTACTTGAAAATAAATCGGAGGAGGAGATCATTGCCCTGGCGCTTGAGGAGGCTGTAAAACTCACGCAAAGCGAATCAGGCTTCTTCCATTTTGTCGATGAAGCGCAGATGAACCTCGATATGACCGGGTGGTCATCCTTTGTGACAAGAAATTGCACCCGTCCCGAGAACACACATTACCCTGTTACAAAAGCCGGAATCTGGGCTCAATGCATTCAATCGCATAAGCCATTCCTGTGCAATGATTATCAGGGTTACCCTGATAAAAAAGGAATGCCTGAGGGTCATTTCCCACTGGCCCGGTTCATCACCTGCCCGGTTATTGAAAACGACAAGGTGACCCTGGTCATTGGCGTTGGGAATAAAAACTTTCCTTATGAAGAAATTGAGGCTTCCCAGCTGAGCACATTCATGGAGGAGGTCTGGAAGGTCATAAAAAAGGCCAGGCTGCATGAAGAGCTCCGCATCGCCATGCAAAAGGCAGAAGAGTCGAACAAACTTAAAACATCGCTCATGCTGAACATGAGCCATGAATTCAGGACACCGCTAAACGGCATCCTGGGTTTTGCCAGTTTACTAAAGGAGATTGTAAAGGACGACGATGCCAGGAACATGGCCGAATACATCAACATGTCGGGCAAGCGCCTTATGGTCACCCTTACCTCCATCCTGGAGCTTTCCCAGATTGAATCAAATAAAAAGATGATCAACCTCACCGAGGTCAACCTCTCTGAATTGTCGCATAAGGTGATCTCGAAATTTCCCGATCTGCTGGATTTCAAGAAACTGCATCTTTCGAATATGATCGAAGAAAACCTCGTTCTGTACACCGACCAGGGAATGGTGTCGAACATTTTCTACTATCTCATCGATAATGCCATCAAGTTTACCGATGCCGGCCAGATTTGGGTTTCACTCCAGAAAATTAAGCGGGATGGGGCTGAATATCTTGTTTTCCGCGTCAGGGATACAGGGATTGGAATAAGCGAAGAACAGCTTAAGTTTATCTTCGAGCCATTCAGGCAGGGCAGTGAGGGAATCGGCAGGAGCCACGAAGGCAATGGCCTGGGATTGACATTGTGCAAGAAATTCCTGGATATGCTTGGTGCCCGTATGGAGATTGAAAGCCGGGTAGATCTGGGCTCAACCTTCTCTGTTTTCTTCGGTTTACAACAAACCTCCGAACCTGCAATTATTCTTCCGGAAGTTGAAACGAAAAGACTGAGAATGTCACTCGCCGATATGAAAGGTGGGGCCAAACCCCGGGTCCTGGTTGTTGAGGACAATGAGATCAACGTGGAGCTTATCATGATGTACCTCGAGGATCGTTTTATCGTGGAAAAGGCATTGAATGGAAAAATGGCGCTCAAGCTGTCTTCGATAAACAACTATGATCTGATTCTCATGGATATCAACCTGGGAACCGATATGGATGGCATTGAAACTACAAAAGAGATACGGAAGATGAAGAAAAATGAAAATTTGCCAATCATAGCTGTCACCGGATATGCTACCGATCACGAAAAAAAGGCTATCCTGAGTCATGGTTTGACGGATTATCTCTCCAAACCTTTTACAAGAGAAGAATTGGACACTGTCATAGAACGTGTGATGGCATAAACAAAACGCAATTGGTCATTCGTACTTCGTATATCGCAAATAGTAATTCAGGAATCTCATTATGAACGCCGATACAAACATAAAAATTGGGCTGCTGCATTCACAAAGCGGAACAATGTCGCTAAGTGAAAGATCGTTGCTTGATGCAGAGTTAATGGCCATTGATGAGATCAATCGGACGGGAGGTATTTTATCACGCCTGATTGAACCTGTGATCAAAGATGGTGAATCCACCCCGGAAGTATTTTCAGAAAGAGCCAATGAATTCTTTGATGCAGGAATCGATACACTTTTCGGTACCTGGACTTCAGCCTCCAGAAAAGCCATAAAATCCATTGTGGAGGCACGGCGCGGATTGCTGTTTTATCCCGTTCAGTATGAGGGGCTCGAAGAGTCCCCAAACATTATTTATACGGGAAGTTGCCTGAATCAGCAGATAAACACCTCCGTTTTATGGTCGCTTGAACATTTCGGGAAAAACTTCTTCCTGATTGGTTCCGATTATGTATTTCCACGTGCAGCCAACCGTTTGATATGCTCACTCGTCGCCGAAAACAGGGGTCATATTTCAGGCGAGCGGTATTTTAACCTGGGCACCCAGGATTTCCTGGAGGTCATTCAGCAGATTAAAGCATTAAAACCTTCTGTGATCATCAATACCCTTAACGGGGACAGCAATGTCGGGTTTTTTCGGCAGGCAGGTGAAGCTGGATTATCACCTTCAGCATTCCCGGTCATGTCGGTCAGCCTGACTGAAACCGAGGTACAGGTCATCGGGGAAAGTGCCTGGGGACACTATGCATGCTGGGGATATTTTCAGAGTCTGAAGAACGGGGAGAATGTCAGTTTCATCCGGAATTTCAAACAACGCTACGGAGAAGACAAAGTTTGCACAGCTCCCATGGTGATGGCCTATTCCCAGGTTTACCTCTGGAAACAGGCTGTAGAGATGGCCGGGACATTTGAACCATTCAAGGTAACAGAAAAACTTCCGGGCTGTTCATTCCAGAGTCCGGCCGGCCATATCAGTATCGGTTCCAATCATCATACGGCGAAAAGTATAAGGATAGGCAAAGCCAATGAGTCCGGACAGTTTGATGTCGTCTGGGAAAGCGAAACAGCAATTGATCCGCAACCCTGGCTTGGCCTGGAAGAGGTTGATTTTCCAAGACAGTCGCTGGTTAAACAATGTATGGCCTCATTCCCTGACCTCCTCTTCCAGAATTCGCTTTTGGAACAACAGATTAATAAATCCCATATCCTGGAGTGTGAATTGAAACAGTTGAATGCCAACCTTGAAAGCATCATTGAACAACGCACCCATCAGCTCAATGAAATGGTTGATGAGCTGCGCATAGCAAAAGGGAAGGCTGAAGAAGCCAACAGGCTGAAAACATCACTGCTTATGAATATGAGCCATGAGCTGAGAACTCCTATCAACGGAATTCTTGGCTTTGGAGAACTCCTGATCGGCTCACTCGAAGAACAGAAGCAGAAGCTGATGGTGAACAACATAGTCCAGATGGGCAAGAGATTACTGGTGACATTCACATCCATGCTCAAGCTTTCGAAACTGGAGGCAGAAAAAATCCAGCCTGATCTTGAGATCTGTGATATCGGGGATCTGATAAGACGGGAGTTGTACAAGATCAAAATCCCCGCGTCGCTTAAGAAAATTGCCATACAAGAGGATATTGACCAGGAGGTTTTGTTGCGGGTTGACAAGATCATGTTCTCCGACATCCTGTTTTTTCTGCTCGACAATGCAATTAAATACACAGAATCAGGCGACGTCTGGGTAAAACTTAAAAAGACATTCATCAATGGCACATACAACACCATCCTTAGCATCAGGGATACCGGCATCGGAATTGATGAAAAACAGCTTGATTTTATTTTTGATGCCTTCCGGCAGGGGAGTGAGGGCATTGGCCGCAGCCACGTTGGTGCAGGTCTGGGCCTCACACTGTGTAAAAAATTTCTTTCCATGCTTGGAGGTGAGATTTCCGTCGAATCAACACCCGGTTCAGGTTCAACATTCACCCTCATATTTAACACAACAGAAAAACTGACTTCAGCTTTTACTACACGGCCTCAACCAAGGCAGAATCTGGCCAGAAATTTCCAGGACCGGTTTGAGGCCATTGAACACAAGAAAAGAATATTGATCGTGGAGGATAATCTCCTCAATGCCGAACTGATTTCGCAATACCTGGAGGACTATTTTTATACAGATATTGCAAAAAACGGACAGTTAGCTGTAAAATTCGCCTGGCAAAATGAATACGACCTGATTTTGATGGATATAAATCTGGGTTCCGGCATAGATGGCATCCAGGCAACCCGGGAGATCAGGATGTTAAAAAATTATAATCAGATTGCCATCATCGCCGTCACCGGGTATTCCACCGATGCAGAAAGAAGCTATATCCTGGGCAATGGCCTGGATGATTTTTTATCAAAGCCATTCACCAAAGAAGAGTTGCTGGAGGTCGTCGGAAGGGGATTAAATTCTATCCTAAAACAGAACAGTTAAAATAAAAAGCTATCTGATTATTATCAAGGTATATGGATAAAATACAAAAAATCAGGTTTAGGGCTCTCCTGTTGTACATCTTCTTTTCTGTCATGGTGTTGATTGGTGGTTATTTTATGGCCAAATGGAGGGCCAATGAAGCCGATTCACGCATTCGGGAAGATATACTCAACCAGACAGAGGAAATTGCTGCAGCCATTGACCCGCATCTCGTCAGGAAACTCTCCTTTTCTGCGGCAGATTCGGCAACCCCGGAATTTAACCGCATCCGTTCACAGATGATTGCCTATGGGAAACTGATTAAACAGCGCGGTATATACAGCATGTCAAAGCGAAACGATAAGATCGTTTTTGGTCCTGAGACCTATTTTCATGATGATCCGCTGGCCTCAACCCCCGGAGAAGTTTATAAACAACCTTCGAAGGAGGACTTTGAAATTTTCCGCAACGGGAAATCTGTCGTGATGGGGCCCTACAAGGATGAATACGGAAACTTTATTTCAGGGCTGGCTCCCGTTTTGGATCCATTAACCGGAACAGTACTGATGGTGATTGGGGTCGATGTATTTGCCGACGACTGGAAAAAGGAGATTACGAAAGCTAGGGAGATCCCGATCGGGGGTACGATAATTACCCTTCTGCTGATGGCATTTGGTTATTGGCTTTTGTACCGCAGAAGCAAACTTCCTCCGGATTTGCACGGTCATTACCGGTATATCGAATCATACATGGTTGCCGCAGTGGGTCTGTTTCTTACAGGTGCTATTATCTTCGTCAGCCGGGAAAATAACCGGCGAGATCAGGCAGCCCTTTTCAGGCTGCACTCCGCTCAATATTACGGGAAGCTCCAAACCGAAATGAACAAAATCCAACGGGATCTTTCCCTTTTAAAGGACTATTTTAAAAGCAGTCAGTATGTAGAACGTTCTGAATTTCACAGCTTTGTTAACCCGCTCATTTCTGATATAAACAGTATCTCCTACATCTGGGCGCCTTTTGTACTCAAGCCGTTTTATTTTCCAGTTCAATATATCGATCCTCCCATTCAACAAAAATTTCTGCCCGGATTTGATTTGTGCTCCGATATTGCCTACAAAAATTCCATTCAACTGGCTTCATCTCTCGACATGTCCACTTCGGCTATCACGGACTCCCTCATGATGAATGGCAGAAAACAAACGGTTCTTATTGCATTTGACCCTGTTCAAAGTAAATTTGGTGATTCACAGGATTCGGGTTGCGTCGCTGCTGTTATCGGCCTGAAATCCTGGCTGGATAATATTTTTCGTTCGAATAGGGAAAAACAGTCTGTCGTTTCAATCGACCTGATTGATTTGATGAATGATTCAGGTCTGAATATTATCGCCTCTTACGGTGAACAGGATGTTGTAAAACATCCAGGCGTTGTAAATATTGACTTTTACAAACAATTTTCCTATTACGATGTCACCCCCATGTTTAATTTCGGCCACACCTTTGCCCTCATCACCTACCCTAACAAATATTTTTATGCTGAACATAAGGGTGGAAAGTGGTGGGTTGAAGGTTTGTTCCTGTTGTTGCTGACGTTGCTTATTACCTTGTTCGTCCGTTTTCTTCAGAACCGCCAGGTAACCCTTAAAAACCTCGTTCATCAAAAAACCACGGCACTTGAAATTGCTATAAATAAGGCTGAAGAAAGCAACAGGTTAAAATCAGCCCTGCTGCTGAATCTCAGCCATGAGCTGAGAACACCCATAAACGGAATTCTTGGATACGGCGACATCCTGAGGGATCAGCTCAGGGAGCCGGAGCTTAAGAAAATGGCCAGCCACATCTCCAACTTGGGGCAAAAACTGCTGGTGACCTTTTCGTCCATGTTACAGCTTTCAAAACTTGAGGCTGAAAAAAGCCAGCCTGATTACCAGGTATGCAACCTGGGGAACCTGGCCCGTGGAGAAGTTATTAAATTCAGGCCGCAGGCTGCATTGAAAAAAATAACCATCAAAGAAGATATTGACGTAAACATAATGCTCCGGACTGACCCATACATGTTTTCCGATATCCTTTTCTTTCTGCTCGACAATGCAGTAAAATTTACCGAGGGGGGGTATATCTGGGTTATTATACATCAGGTGAGAGAAAATGATACCCGAAAAATTAGCGTAAGTGTCAGGGATACAGGAATTGGGATCAGGGACGAACAGCTGAAATACATCTTTGATGCATTCAGGCAGGGAAGCGAAGGCATCAGCAGATCACACTCAGGCAATGGCATGGGATTGACGCTATGCAAACGATTCGTCGACCTCCTTGGGGGACAAATCAGTGTGGATACAACTGTTGGAACAGGATCAACTTTTACGCTTACATTTACCTCTGCTGAAGAAATCATGACCCCGGCCAGTACAGAAACCTCGTTGGAACTGCAGGTATCTGCAGTTGAATCTGCGGTGGATATCCCAATTCCTGAAGATCACAAACCCCATGTTCTGGTTGTTGAAGATAACCCGGCCAATGCAGAACTTGTTGTCCAGTACCTTAAAAGGCAGTTTCATGTGGATGTAGCCTTTAACGGAAAGCTTGCCTTGAAATATGCCTGGCAAAACAGGTACGAAATCATTCTGATGGATATCAACCTTGGATCGGAAATGGATGGAATTCAAACCACGAAAGAGATCCGGACCATGGAAAATTATGATAAGGTACCTGTTATCGCAGTGACAGGCTACTCCACAGATGCAGAAAAAAATCAAATCCTTGATGCGGGATTGACTGATTTCCTGTCAAAACCATTCAGAAAAGAGGACCTATTGGCCATGGTTGACAAATGGATTATGAAAAACAGGTAAATTGCTCGAAATACCTGTTCGGGACAATGTAACTTTTCATCCTTATCTTCGTCAATTGACCTTATTATTCGGAGATGATACAAACATCATGAAGCCATTTTCAATACCATCAACCTTTAATCATTATACCATGAAAAAATCAATCGTGATTACCATTTTTCTTGCCTCTTTTATCTCCTTTTCGGGGATGGCCCAGGATCTGAACCTGGATGAAATTCTAAACAAGTATTATCAAACCATGGGGATTGATAAAATGAAGGAATGGAAAACTTTTACCGCGACGGGAAAAATTATCACTCAGGGCATGGAGCTACCATTTATGAGTTATCAGAAAAGGCCAGGTAAAATCCGATTTGAGCTGGAGATCCAGGGGAACAAAATGCTTCGGGTTTTCGATGGTCAGACCGGATGGGCAGTTGCCCCATGGTCGGGCTCTATGGATCCCCAGGATATGACGCCGGATGAGGTGAAAGCCATGAAAGAGCAGACCGATTTTGAAGGACCACTGTACAATTGGAAAGAAAAAGGTCATAAAGCTGAACTCATCGGGAAGGAAGATATGCAGGGAACCCCTGTATACAAAATTAAGGTTATCCTCGCCGACGGGGATGTGGAAACGCATTACATTGACGCAGAGAATTTTGTCACGCTAAAAGTTTCCTCCGTCACGAAAATACAGGGAAATGATGTGGAAAGCGAGTCTTATACGAGCAACTATAAGGAGGTGCAGGGCGTCCTGATGCCATTCGCCATGGAGAGCAAGTACAATGGCGAAACCGGTGAACGCATGGGGATCGAAAAATATGAGATCAACACCGAGATGAATGACAGTTTATTTGTAAAACCGGCTAAAAAGAAATAACATGACCAGCCAGATCAACCAGGTCAGGGGAAGGAAAACCTTTGTGTATCTGTTATCCTTTCTATCTCTTTTTTCAGGTTCCGTTTATTCTCAGGGAACTTTAAAGATAGATGAGAACACCTTCGGCGATATTACAGCCCGGCAAATCGGACCGGCGACCATGAGCGGCCGTATCTCGGCCATCGACGCGGCGGATAAAAATCCCGCCCTTGTTTACGTGGGAGCTGCCAGCGGCGGATTGTGGAAATCAAAAAACTATGGCACCACCTTCAAACCGGTTTTTGACAAATACAGCCAATCAATCGGGTGCATTGCCATCGACCAGGCTCATCCCGATACGGTTTGGGTGGGCACCGGTGAAGTCTGGGTGAGGAATTCCACCTCCGTGGGAGACGGAATCTACAAAACCACCAACGGCGGTGAAACCTGGAAAAAGATGGGGCTGGAAAAATCGGAACGGATCGCAAAGATCATCATCCATCCCAAAAATCCCGATATTCTGTATGCCGCTGTTGTAGGGAACCTCTGGAATGCAAGCTCCGAACGTGGGCTTTACAAAACATCCGATGGCGGGAAAACATGGGAGAAGATTCTCTATGTGGATGAAAATACGGGCTGTTCCGATGTGGCGATCGACCCTCAGAATCCCGACATTCTCTATGCCGGTATGTGGGAATTCCGCCGCACCCCGTGGTCGTTCAGTTCGGGAGGCAAGGGAAGCGGACTATTCCGGTCAGCGGATGGCGGCACAACCTGGTCAAAGGTCACAAAAGACCTTCCGGAGGGGGTTCTGGGCCGGATCGCGCTGTCGGTCTCTCCCGCGAAATCAGATATCCTTTACGCCCTTATCGAAGCGAAAAACACCGCATTATACCGTTCAGGAGATAAAGGAGTGACCTGGACCAGGATTACCGAATCCCAGGCTGTCAGCGACCGTCCCTTCTATTTTTCATATGTTATGGCCGATCCAGCCGATACAAACATCGTTTACAAGCCGGGTTTCATTCTGAATAAAAGCACCGATGGTGGCAAAACATTTGGTTCGGCGGCGGTTGAAGGAGGAAATTATCATAGCGACTGCCACGCGCTCTACATCAGCCGGAAGGACAACAATTTTATCTACATGGGAACCGATGGCGGTGTCTATTGTTCGATGGATAAAGGGAACACCTGGAGATTCCTGGGCAACCTGCCGGTTTCACAATTCTATCACGTGAGCGCCGATATGGCCGATCCGTTCAATGTTTACGGCGGATTGCAGGACAACGGGTCGTGGTACGCCCCTTCACGCACGGGTTACGGAATCTCAAATTCTGACTGGAAAAGCGTGGGCTATGGGGATGGTTTTTATGTATATTGTGATAAGCTCGATTCAAACATTCTTTACTGGCAGTTCCAGGGGGGCCGGATTGCCCGGTTCTGCAAAAAAACGGGCGAATATAAATCTTTGATCCCGTTCAAGGACGAGGTGAGCGGCGATCTTCGCTTCAACTGGAATACCCCGCTGATCTTCAGTCCAACGAGTAACCATTTTTACACCGCAGCCCAGTGCCTGTATAAAACGAACAACCGCGGCGATACCTGGATGCGGATCTCGCCCGATCTGACCACGAATGATACGAAAAAGACGAAGCCCGAAGCTTCAGGCGGACTAACGCCGGATAATTCATCGGCTGAAAATCATTGCACCATCTACACCGTGAATGAATCGCCCCTCGACAGCCTGGTCATCTGGGCGGGCACCGACGACGGGAACCTTCAGGTGACAGCCGATGGCGGGAAAACATGGACCAATGTAATTAAAAATATTAACGGGCTGCCACCGGCAACCTGGTGTTCCTATGTCGAACCAGGCCGGTTTGACAAAAACCGGGTCTACGTCACCTTCGACGGACACCGTTCGGGCGATAAAACACCCTGGGTATTCACCAGCGGAGATCTCGGAAAAACATGGAAAGCGTTGGCGGATACAACGATCAAATCGTATTGCCATGTCATTAAGGAAGACCTGGTAAATCCCGGCCTCCTTTTTCTCGGCACAGAGGCAGGCTTGTATGTTTCCGTCAACGGAGGCACAGGCTGGGCCCGTTTCAAAGGCAACATCCCCAATGTTCCCGTGATGGACATGCTGGTTCATCCGCGCGAACAGTCACTGGTCATCGCCACGCATGGGCGGGGCATCATGATCATTGACGACCTCACACCGTTGCGAAAATTATCGGATGAGGTGCTGGGTTCGGACCTGACCTTTCTGAAGACCAAAGATTATATCATCAGGGAAAGTTCATTCAGCCAGGGCTGGACAGGAGATGATCAATATTCCGGGCAGGTTCCCAAAGAAGCTGCACAGATCGTTTATTTCCAGAAGAAAAGACATGTGTTCGGGGAGATGTACATGGAGATCTGGGACAGCAACAATAAGATGATCAAGAAACTTCCGGCAGGAACCCGTAAAGGGATCAACGTTTTATACTGGACCATCCGGATGAAGCCTCCCAAAGTTCCGGCATCCCCGCAGATTGAAGGATCATCCATGACCGGGCCCAATTATCCCGCGGGTGAATACACCGTGAAACTTTATAAGGGAGGCCAGGTATATGATACGAAGATCAGGTTGCTGTTTGATCCTGCTTCCACCCATTCGGTGGCAGACCAGGAGATCCGTCAGACCGCCCTGATGCAGGCATACCATACGCTGGAAACATTGGCATGGCTCGACCGCCAGGCATTAACTGTCAGGAATGCAGCAAAGGATAGATCAAAGGATGTCCCGAAATCACTGGCCCGGAAACTTCATGATACGGAACTCCTCATGGACAGCCTTCACCTGAAAATGGTCGTGGTAAAAGAGGGGAAAGTTGTGAATGAAGAACGGTTGAGGGAAAAGATCGGTTTTCTTTACGGTTCGATCATGAACTACAAGGGGAAACCAACCGATTCACAGCTCAACGGCCTGGCATCCCTCATAAAGGAGGTCGATCAGATCAACACCGGCCTCTCTGCTTTCAGGGAAAAAGATCTGCCCCTCATCAACGCCGCACTTGTGAAATCCGGAAAGAAAGAGATCACGCTGATATCGATGGATGAATTCCTGAAGGAACCATAAGACGGTTACCCTGTTACCTTGTCACCCTGTTACCCTGTCCCTATTCCGGCACATTAAAAATAAACCCGACTCCAAAAACATTCTCAATACTTAAATTGGGATCCTCCTTCAGGTATTTGCGTATTTTCGTGATAAACAC
Organism: Bacteroidota bacterium; assembly: GCA_037128705.1. GTDB lineage: Bacteria > Bacteroidota > Bacteroidia > Bacteroidales > FEN-979 > CAIVAT01. Next base: position 31,810 of record JBAXVX010000002.1, read on the forward strand.
ATCCAGGCTCCTGCCGAAAAAATAATCGTTCTCACCCCACAGGGCTGTTAATAGTTCTTCACGCTTTATCACCTTATTCCGTTTAGCCCATAAATAGTTAAGAATGTTACTTTCCTTTTCTGTGATCCGTTTTGTTTTACTGCCGATGGTTAACGATTGATTGTTAAAATCAAATGCATATTTCCCTATTGTAATGATCCCGGTCGCGCCTTCACTTTTATTTTCCGGTATCCTGCGAATAACAGCTTTTATTTTCCAGAGCAACTCCTCTTCATCAAATGGTTTCGTGATGTAATCATCAGCCCCCATCCCATACCCTTTTAATTTATCCTCTCTCAATGATTTAGCCGTGATAAAAATGACAGGTATATTTTTGTCCTGCAACCTGATCTCCTTTGCCAGGGAAAATCCATCCATTTCAGGCATCATGACATCAAGCAGGCACAGGTCAAACTGACTGCCCCGGAATGCTTTTAATGCCAGCTTCCCGTTTTTACAGAGTTTTACCTCAAATCTTTCTGTTTCCAGGTAATCGACCAGCAGGACCCCCAAATTAAGGTCATCCTCCGCAAGCAATATTCTGAACCTTTCCTTAGACATAGGGTAATGCAATTATGAATGTTGTTCCCTTTCCTTTTTCGCTCTGAAGCTCAATGGTTCCTCCATGCAATTCAACAATTTTTTTTATATATGCCAGGCCGAGACCAAATCCCTTCACATCATGTACATCCCCGGTCGGAATTCTGAAAAATTTATCGAACACCCTCTTTTGATATTCCTTTTCTATTCCAATACCTTTATCGGAAATTACAATCATTAAATTCGGACCAGCATTGGATGTCTGAACAGATATTTCCGGTTTTTCCCTTGAATATTTGATGGCATTGTCAAACAGGTTGCACAGGGCATTGGTCAGATGTGTCCTGTCTCCCATAACCGTAAACCTGCCCGCATCCAGGTTTAATCTTACATTCCCCAGCCTGTTCTCGATCTGGACGCTCATACTTTTTAAAGATTCAAGAATCAGCCTGTGAAAATCAACTTCTGTTTTTCGTAAAGGAATTTCACCTCTTTCAAGGGCGGTCATGCTTAACACCTGCTCAACCTGGAGTCTCAGTTTCTCATTCTCTTCAAGGATAATCGCCGAGTAATGTTTTATTTTATCTTCCTCCCGTTCGGCTGAATCCTTCAATATCATCTTTCCGGCCAGGGCTATATTTGTTAATGGTGTTTTAAATTCATGGGTCATATTATTTAAAAAGTCGTTTGTATGCTCCGATAATTTTTTCTCCTTCATAAGCGACAGGATGGTTCGCCAGAACAGGACCAGCACCACCAGGATCAGAAGAACCGAAGTGATGAATAGCCTCCCCATTTCCGCGATAATGAATTGCCTTTTCTCCGGGAAGATGAGTCTAAGTTCAATTCCGGTGTCACCGGCCGCATCTTCCAGCGGTTTATTATATATGTAATTTGCAGAACCGCCTTCATTGATGGCTGCCAGGGATCCTGGTTTCGTGACAACAAAAGAGTAGTCGATATGAAAGTTGTAAAACCTCATATAATAAGTAAACAAAGAATCTATTTTACGGATCTCATGCTGACCTAATTTCACGGCTGATCCGGAGGTGCCCTCCATTTCGGCACACGCCCCGATTTTCATGCAGGTTTCCCTGTCGGAACGGATCGCTTCGGTGGTTCTTGAAAGAACCATATTCGCCTTTTCATTGAACAGCTCCTCTTTTATTTTTGCTGTCCTGAAGATCCAGGTCACCTGGATGATCAGCACGATGAATAATGCGACGGAAGAAATTGCGACAAACAGCCAGGTTCGGTTCATTTTCATGGTAAATCACAAAATTAGTCATTTTCCAAGGTGAATATCCTGCATTAACAAGTCATTAACAAAGCAATAACTACTCAGTAACACGAAGCGTTTTTAATAGAACTACATTTGTATTCTACTTAATAACGATAAATTATGATTATGAAAAAAACTCTTGCCGGGATATGCATACTTATTGTTCTGCTATCCTTCAAAATAGATAACGGAGGTCTGTCAAAGGAAAATGGAACGCTGTCTGTTATTGCAACCTGTAGTGACGCCTACAGGTCGTTGAATCAGGCCGATGCGGGATGTGAAATATATGCCATCAACGAAGCCGATTTTAAATCGACTCAATTTGATGACCTCAAAGGGGTGATTGAAAGGTTCCAGGGATACAAATACGATTATTTGCTGTCAATCTATAATTCAGTGGATCCTGCCAGGATTGACAAACTGCGCGAAAATTTTGATACATTGTCGGATATCACCGCCAAATACATCAGTGGATTCAGGAAACTGCCCGTCCTTGTAAAGGCTGTAACAAACGCAGAAGGACACGCTGCCTTAAGCTTAAGACCCGGCAAATATTACATCCTGTTTGTATCAGGTACTGTAAAGAGCAATAACAGTGCGGAATCCAAAGGCAATGTTGGTTATAAAATCGTGGAAATCAAATCATCGCTGGAGACCATTCAGAAGGTGTGTTTTCAGAAGCAGGATATGACCGGGATCATGATGGCAAGAAATCTTTCCGGGTGCTGATCTTGAGAAGCGCGAACGGATGTATTAGTGGAATGAGGGCTTTTCGTTATTCGGGAATGTTGAACAGCCTGCAGATCTCTTTGTACGACATACGCTTCAGTTCCTGTTTGCTCCTGTATCCGGGTGTTCCTGATTTTAAGGCGGGGATTGTACCGGGAATGGCGATAAACCTGAACTTATTGCCGGCGGCGAGCGGCGGCGCAAACATGTCGGAGGTGAATTCAATGATTCCGTACTGGCTTATCAGGAAACTCCAGTTTGCACCCACAGCGTAGGCTGGCAATGGGCGTACAGTAGTTCCTTCATAAATGTCACCGGCCAGCCACGCATAGGCAAGCACGACGCCGCCCTCAACAATGTCCTGGGTCAGATCGGGGGCACTGGCTTCGAAATACCAGTCACCCGAATTGCCCGACCAGGCTGTGGGCGAGAACCATTCGGAATAATAGACCGTGGCATTTTTTCCGTCGATTCCCGGGGGGCCCTGTAAGCCGTCCTTTTGACATCCTGCAAACAAAAGGGCCGTAATGGCCGCGAATAAAAATAAAGTTCTGAAACTTGTGTTCATATTATCATTATTTAATGGTCACTCTAAAGGTATCACTATTTTTGCAACAAAATCACCCTGTTACCCTGTTACCTTGTTACCCTGTTACATATGAAAGACCAAATCATCCAAAACCTCCACGATCCCGAAATGCTCGAAATCCTCTTCAGAAAGGATAAAACCGCCTTCCTGCGCGATTTTAATGAAGCCACCAGAGGGATTGACACCCCCCTCGTAAAATTCTGGCAGATCCGGCTTAAAGGGAAAGAGCAAACCCGGCCACAACCTGCGCTGAAAAAAGGGTTGATGATGGTGGCCGTCATTTCCGTCATTTTAGCCCTTCTGGCGCGACTGCCCGTGGTCATATTTGGCATGACCCCGGATGATTTTTACTCCCGTAACCTTTGCATCCTCATCTTTTCAGGGCTTACAACCTGGTTCATCATCAAAAACAGGATCAATGGCTGGAAGAACATCCTGATGCTTGCCCTTCCTGTCGTAGTGCTTGCCCTCTTTATGAACCTGTTGCCCGAAAAACTAACCGACACCACCAAACTGGCCTTTATCCATGCCCCGCTCTTTATGGCATTCATTTTCGCACTGGCCTTTGTTTCCCTCGATTTCAGAAACACCGGGAAAGTCTCCGGGTTCATCCGTTATTGCGGCGAACTGGTTGTCATGACCGGGTTACTGGCCATTGCCGGGGCGATCTTGTCGGGCGTGACCATCGGACTGTTTGAAATCATCGGGATGAAAATCGGCCAGATGTACATGGAAAATGTAGGGATCATCGGCGTGGCTGTTCTCCCGGTGATCGCCGCCTGGCTGATTGACCTGTACCCGGGAATTACCGACCGGATCGCGCCGGTCATAGCAAGGGTCTTTACCCCGCTGGTTCTGCTTTCGGCCGTTATTTACTTGGTGGCCATCTCCCTCTCCTCGATCAGCCTGTCGGGAAACCGTGAATTCCTGATGGTTTTCAATATCCTGCTGCTGGGCGTCATGGCCATCATTGTCTTCTCCCTCTCCGAACTGGATAAATCAGATGTCAGGAAACTGAACGTCATCCTGCTGTTCCTTCTGGCGGTGGTTACCCTGCTGATCGATCTGTTTGCCCTGACGGCCATCATGACCCGGCTGTCGGAAGGATTTACCCCCAACCGCACCGTCGTGCTGGTTTCCAACATCCTGATCCTGGTCAACCTGCTGCTTGTTTTGCCCGACCTTTGCCTGGCAGGTTTTATCGGAAAACCGCTCGACCGTGTTGAAAGGATCATCAACCGCTATCTGCCGGTCTATTTCATCTACAGCGTCGTGGTGATCCTTATATTTCCGTTGATTTTTTAAGGACGGTTGACTTGCTTTTCTCCAGCCGAAGATCAGTTCACCGACTTCAGGTTTTCCACTGCTTCCGGGGCAAATTGCAGCACCGGTTTAATGATGTCGCAGCTTTGAAGCGTATCGCATTGTCCGCAGGTGTTGAAGCCCTTCGACGAAGCACACTTCCTCATTCCACACTCAGCCCAGTGGCCGAACTTGTTCCCCGGTTCCCTGCAGCCCGTGCAGTTGATCATTTCGGGTGTGATATCCGGTGCATGATACTGCACCCTCCATTTTTCAGCAGTCTGCCGTTTTAATTCATCGTCATTGGAAATTGTCGCGATCCTGGCATCGCAGGTAGCGCAGTTCAGGCCACAGCAAGAGATAAGTTTTTCCATATTCTGATTTTTGGTTTGTAATCATCTTCAGAAATAAGTCGAAGGTTTTCTGATTAAAATACCGTCAGAAACCGATCACCAAAAATATATCGAATTATCTTTTATTTCGTAAACCAAAAATGAAATGCTGAAAAAATTCTGTATATTTGTTTTGCAATCAGGCTAAACTGGAAAAGCCAAACGCTGACCATTCCCGGCCAGGGCGAATGGACCACCCCCTGACATTGATTCTTGTTTTTTTTGGGTGGTCAAATAAAAATCGACACCGCGTAGACGACAGTAAAATTTTCCCGTCCCTGCAAACAAATAATATTAAAAAAGGAGCATTTATGAAATCCATAAAAAACAAAAGCCCAAAAGATTCAACAGTCTATCTCATTGGCAGCGGGATCGCTTCGCTTGCCAGCGCTGTTTATCTTATCAAAGATGCAGGAATGCCGGGACAGAACATCCATATCCTCGAAAAAGACGAAATATTGGGAGGGGCGCTCGACGGAGCCGGTGATGCAGAAAAAGGCTTTGTTGTGAGAGGCGGAAGAATGCATGAAATGCATTATACCTGCTATTGGGATCTGCTTTCATACATTCCTTCTTTTGAAGATCCAAAGGTATCGGTCAGAGACGAATCGTTCGATTTTAACGAAAGGTTTGTTTCCAACGCCCAGGCGAGGCTGTTGAAAGCCGGTAAAAAGCTCGATGTTTCTTCATACGGGCTCAACCTTCATCAGCAAACAGAATTGCTTAAGCTGACTTTTGTCTCTGAAAAATCCTTGGGGAACAAACGGATTGAAGACTGGTTTGACCAGGATTTCTTTACGACCAATTTCTGGTATATCTGGACCTCCATGTTCGCCTTCCAGAAATGGAGCAGCCTGGCCGAGATGAGAAGGTATATGAAACGCTTTATTCACCTGGTTGAAGGGCTTAACCGGTTAGGCGGTGTGATGCGCACCAAATACAACCAGTACCATTCGGTTGTCGTCCCCATGAAGAACTATCTAACGGAAAAAGGAGTGCATTTTGACCTGGGGAAGGAAGTGGTTGATATTGATTTTAACCTTTCGGCCGATAAAAAATCAGCCACGGTAATCCACCTGAAGGATAAAAACGAGATTGTACTGCGCGAAAATGATTACGTTTTTATCACCAACGGCTCACTCACCGAAAGCACCGATAACGGGACATGGGACACGCCTGCAAAATTAAAAGGGCTGGCTGAAGCAGGTTCCTGGCAGTTATGGAAAAAACTTGCAGCGAAGGATGCTGCATTTGGAAAGCCGGGTCCATTCTGCGACAACATCGACCTTCAGAAATGGTATTCCTTTACAGCAACTCTTAAAGACAGCACCTTCCATGATCATATGGAAAACTTTTCAGGAAATGTTGACGGAACGGGTGGACTGGTAACTTTGACTGATTCCAACTGGCTGATGTCGTTCGTAATTGCCCGTCAGCCCCATTTTCCAAATCAGGCCAAAGATGTTAAAATCTTCTGGGGTTATGGGCTGTATCCCGACCGGAAAGGGAATTTTGTAAATAAGACCATGGCAGAATGTACCGGGAAAGAGATGCTCGAGGAACTCTGGTATCACCTCAAGATCCAGGATCTGATGAATCCGGTGATGGAGGCAGGAAAAGTAAACTGTATTCCGGTTGCCATGCCCTATGTCGACAGCCTGTTCATGCCAAGAGAAATCGGCGACAGGCCTGATGTTTTGCCCGCAGGAGCAACAAATTTTGCATTTTTAGGACAGTTTGCCGAAGCCCCGAAAGATTGTGTGTTTACCGTAGAGTATTCAGTGCGCACGGCGCAGATGGCCGTATATGGATTATTTGAAACCGGGAAAGAGGTCATGCCGGTTTATGATTCCATTCACCGTCCGGAGGTTCTGATTAAGGCGGCGCAGGCCATCAGCAGATAATCGATCGGGCACATTATCTGCCTTACACCCTCTCCAGCTCTTCCAAAAGCGCCCTGCGTTGAGGATATTTTTGCTGCAGGTGTTTTACCAGAACTTCTGCCTGTGTTACCGCCCCCACCTTTTTCATTCTCCTGATGTACTGCGTGGCTTCCTGGTAATGGGTCCTTCCTGTGCTTCGCTCCAGGAGTTCAATTATTCCATTTTATACAATGCGGCGAGTTCATCTGGGTCCCGGCTACCCAGGTATGGTGATGATGGCCGTTCCGTTGACCGAAGGATTCCACCCGACTCCTTTTTGTTCGAGGGCGACTCCGGCATTGACTGATCCGGAAACCTCGTACTGGTTGATGATGGATGCAACATCCAGAAAGACAGGGGCATCGGCATACCGCATCCTGACAATGTTCAGCAACAGCTGGTTCTTCCACAAATCCGAGACTGCATTCAGATAGGCATTCCTGTCACGAACGACCGATTTCGGCCCCACACTTCTGCACGAAAAAACGAAAAGCAGGGATGAGAGAAAAAGTATCCTTGTGATGCTGGTGTTCAAAAGCAGATTTTAGACATAATGACTTCCATTAATTTATTTTATACACGCTTTTTCCCTCCTTGATCGTCTGCACCACTTTGACATCCTTGATCTTCATCGGTTCAACGGTCAATGGATTATCTGAAAGGATCACCAGGTCGGCCAATTTCCCGGGTTCGATCGATCCTTTGTTTTTTTGCTCTCCTATCTCTAAAGCGCTGTTGATGGTTATTGCTTTCAATGCTTCATACGGTGTTATCCTCTGGTCGGGACCTACCACAACACCGGTACGCGAAACACGGTTCACGGCAGTCCAGATAGTGAAAATAGCGTTCAGGGGCGTAACATTGTAATCGGTATGGTTCGAGAAAACGATGCATGAATCCAAGGCAGCCTTCATCGGGCTGATAAAGAAAGCCCGCTCTTTTCCCAGGTTCACAATATGAATATCGCCCCAGTAAAAGGTATGGTTTGAGAAAAACGAAGGGAAGATATGGTGAATTTTATATTTATGCAGCTGGTCGGGTCGGATGATCTGCGAATGGATGATCACCGTGCCACGGTTTGTATCGGGCAGATTCAGCTCGCGGATTGCATTTTCATGGGCTGCAAGGTACATGTCGATGGCTGAATCTCCGTTGCAATGGGCAAACGCGGGAATCTTGTACTGGTAGCATTTTTTCAGAAGCCTGTTGAGCTCCTGTTGGCCGATGTTGGGTTTCCCGCTGCAGTCATGCTGGCATCCCGAACCTGGTAAAAGCGGTTGCGAAAGGTAAGCGGTTTTTCCCTGGGGTGAGCCGTCGCACACAAATTTGGCGCCATGGAATACCAGGTGGTTTGAATAGGTTCCGAAAGAAAATGCAGGGTTTCCGGCCAGGGAATCAATCAGGTCAGAAGCAACCAGTGAAACAACATCGATATATAGTTTCTTCTCTTTTGCGGCCAGCTTCAAAAAGCCGATGGTTCCTGCTTCGCTCGATCCTTCCTGAGCGGTGGTATACCCGCATGAAGCATACATCTGCTGGGCATGATCGACCAGTTTGCCGAATTTTGCATCGAGATCGGAGGAAAGGGCAGTGATCTTTTCACCTTCTTTCTTTTCTTCAGCCCTGGAGCGTATAACTTTTTCGGCAATTTTGCGAGCGGTAGGCATGGCAAACTTAGCAGTGTTGCTGAACCAGGCATTCTCGAAAAGAACCCCATCAGGTTTTTTAGTGCCGTTAATCCTGCGGATGGTGCCACCCTCCGGATCAGGGGTGTTTTCACTGATGCCTGCAAGCTTCAGCGCATAGGAGTTTGCCACGCAGATATGCCCCGAGGCATGCACCAGCACCACCGGGTTGCCGGGGAACAACTTATCCAGGTCGTCAATGGTTGGATAACGTTTTTCGGCAAGCTGGTCAGGGTCGAGACCCATGCCAACCAGGATGTCGCCAGGTTGTGAATTCAGCTGTTTCTTCAGTGCAAGCAGTTTGTCGGTAATGTCCCTGATGCATCTCACCGAATCGATGGGAGGCGAGCTGATGTTGGTCGACAGCATGCTTATCACCGCCGCAATGAAGTGGCTGTGAGGATCAACAAACCCCGGAACCATCGTCTTTCCTTCCAGGTCGGTGAGTACGGTGGAATCGCCTTTGTGTCTCATGATCTCCTTTTCGGAACCAACCGCAAGGATTTTCCCGTCTTTAATGGCCACGGCTTCGGCGTTGGCCCCCTCTTTTTCCATGGTCAGTATAATCCCGTTATGATAGATCACATCGGCTTTTTGCACAGGCCGGCTGCAGGCTGCCATGATCAGCGGCAGGATGAGGATAAGAAGTTTCGCTGTTTTCATTTTTTTATTGCTTGCGGATGGGGTTGATCACGATATTGTCTCCGGTTTATTTACAACGAATTAATGAACTGCAGTACCTGCGGCGCCCTGCCCGGCTGGATGAGGTTAAAATGATCGACCCATTGCTGCAACGGAAGTGGACGGTTAACAGGCACATTCAGGGTGTCGAAGTTGGCCGAATTCACAGGTACCAGTCCGTCGTTGGGCGGAGGGCCAAATAAAAGGAAAGCATCATACCCTATCCTGTCGATGGAAGCTGCCCAGGCCGGCAGCCACTGATAATGGCCTGTATTGTCGAGCTGATCGGTCATCTGACCGGCGATCACCCAGTATTTTGAGCGGTTCGCGATGTCGAGCGGGTTGTGCAGCATGTTTGGAATGAATCCGGTGTAAGGGTACATCTGCCGTGGCCCGGGAAAATTTGCCATGCATACGAGGTTGATCAGGCTGACCAGGGGAGTTCCCAGGTGAGGGGTACCCAGGGTGACCAGTTTGGTTATGGTTCCGCCGCTGGCGATATAGGCCCGTGAAACCAGTCCTCCCATGGAATGACCGATAAGAATGGGGCTGACCAGCCCTGCAGCGGCCACCGAATCGCGCAAGGCCCTGCCGTTAACTGTGATTGAATCTTTCCAGTCATACTGGAACAGGTAAACATTGTGTTTCAGTTTAAACTCAGCCGACAGGTTCATGATGAGGGTGTCCCAGCATTTCATGGTTGCATCCATTCCATGCACGAAAATCACGGGAGGGCCGGTAGGACTGGGAGTGGAGAGTACCTGTATGAATTTATATGGATTAACCGGGAGGGAGTTGCAATCGATCTTTCCTAGCGTCCTTCTCAGGTAAACATCTGTTGCCAGATCTTTCCCGTTTTTTACGCGCGACGGAGTGTAGAATTTTCCAAGAATGGCCGTAGGAACAGAGCCGGGAGTAACGGAGGCTGTAAACCTGAAAGAGAGCGCACCTGAAGAGAATGTCCCTGTCAGGTTCAGGTTCCCTTCCGAGAGGCTGCCTGAGATCAGACCGAGATGCTGGTTCGAGTCAAGGCGCACCATGGCTTCGCCCGTGAGCGCCGCGGCATTCTGGGATAGCTCGACCTGGTAATAGTGGCCCTGGAGCAGGCTGTTCTCCGAAACACATTCCCAGGTGCCGGCAATGTTTGCTTCAGCTACCGGATCAGATGCATTCTTTTTACAGCCGGAAAAGACCATTGCGATGATTACGATAATTGAGATTAGATTTTTCATGTTTTTCATTGTTTTCTTATAATTGATTCCGCCGAACTCCGGCTTGGTCTGTCATGCGTCACCTGTCACTTTTTTTTTCACACCAGCCGACTAATAATTGGTAGTCCTCCCACCATAGACATATTGTGCATAAATGTTTGTCTTGGTATTAAATCCGGTGGAAGAGGTAAGGTCATGCATCCCCAGAATAATGTCAAAACTTAACCTTTGCGTCACAATACTGACTGGTTTAATCAAAGATGCGCTGCCCGATAGCTGACCGGTCATTTCACCCGTATAATTTGATAATATGTCCGCTGTACTCTTAAATCCGCTGTTCTGACACTCCGTAGGAACATTTGCGCCCATTTGAATTCCAGTCCCGATGTCGATATCAGCAAAATAAAACCCAGTTGACCAACCACTTGTTAAGGTATAATCATAGTTAATATACAGGTTTAATCCTGAGCCCAGATCATTGCCTGGTTCAGAATTAAAATAAGTGAATTCGGCGGCATAGATCCAGCCACTGGAATAGGTGCCGAAGTCACCGAAAAAATTCTCCTGAAACAGACGGCCGCCATTATTGGCGATATAGGCGTTGCCACCGGAAGATTCAAATTTACATACATTCCCATGCCATTGCGTAACAAAGGGACAAGTCGGCGCGGAGTAGCATCCCCAATAACCATTGTATCTATAAGTCATCGCGTTCGTAGTTCTAAGGTTGGCGCCTGCAAGGCAAGGCCCCATGTAACCCCATTTCCAGGATGCAGCAAAATAGGCAAACTGAAGCGTACAACTGTCGGTTTTCTTGGTCGAGGTTTTACTTGGATCATGGGGATTATACCATAATGGCGTGATGGCTCCCTGTGGTGTTGCGGTGTTGCCCCAGGAGGTAGCAGGTATCTTGAGCGTTTGTGAGGTACACGACCAGCCGGTGTCGGCTATTCCATAGTCACCATAATTGAAAACACGCCATTTGTTATCCCACGAAAAAGAGGATGTACCGGTGTTATCACTGGCCATGTTCCAGTAGGTGTATGGGAACGGACTTTTGATCAGGGTGTCGGTGTTGGGAGCAAACGTTTTTCCTCCTGCAGTAAGACTAAAGGCCCCAAGGGGTGTAGCTCCTTTGCCGGCATTGTAATAATTGGGCAGGATAATGCTGCCGCACATCACCGGGGCAGGAAGACCACAGGCATCATAAATCATGTTGGCTACAAACTGGGCCCTGCCCATCATTGGTCCGGTGTTGGAATCAGGTGAAATGCCGGTGTAGAGATACTCAAGATCTTTTGTGTACTGAGCCTGGTTACGATAATCATAAAGGCTCAGCGCCATAAAATTCACAGTCTGAAGAAATAGCTGAACTTCCGAGGTAAGCGTAGAATCCATATACGCTGAGAAGGATGGCAAGTTTATCGAGTCATTAATTTTAAAGCAATTAAGCTGCACAACGCCTGCCTGAAACTGATAACTTATGATCTGCATGAAATAGTTTTCCAGAACCATATATTGGCTCATGGGTGATGCAGCGCTTTGTTTAGCAACGATGTTTCTTGACAATATTGTTAGAATCCCGGGTGTGGTCGTAGTTGGGGCGATTAAAAGGTTAAGTGCAGTTATCGCATTTTGTAACGTGGTATTATTGATTCCGCTTGTATATCTTATTGCAAAATCGTTCATATATCCATTTAGCTCTCCATTGATAAATGCGACATCCTCAGGGCTCCCGCTATTATGGGATTTTGCCTGGTTGGCATACCATCTAAAACCGTTATAGTCGGCCGTGCCATTGGCTGTGATGATGGGTGTTATGGCATTATTTAAACTGGATTGATACACTGCAGTCAACAATTCATTCATGTCGAATTGCAATTCGGCCGTGAGCGCGTTCAGTGTTGACTGCAGGGTTCCGATCTCTGTTTGAATCTGACCCAGAGATTTATCTATATCTGCAATCTGCTGATTCATATACTGCGAATTCTGATAATCCTTAATGGCCGAAAAAATGCCGAACGCTTTTTCAAACCAGTCCAAAGGTCCCCCAAGTCCTTGCCTTACATGTTTATACATTCCGGCCGCCTGGAAGGACATATGATTGTTGATCTCAAAATCAGACATCAGGTTAAGCTTCTCATCGGTAAAAACATCCTTTTGGGTGGGTGTGGGAGTTGGCGATGGCGGTTCAGGGGTGTCATCCTTTTTTTTACATGACACAATGAACAGCAATACCAGGATCAGGAGCATCCCTGCCGTGGCAAACTTAAAAACTAATTTTTTTGTTTTCATGTTTGTTTTATTTTAAATCAGTGTTGTGGAATTCCATTTTTTCACCACCGCCAGCAGCTCTTCCCTGCCAACCGGTTTGGATAAAAACTCCTTGCAACCCCAGGCAAGCGCCAGCGACACGGCAGCCAGCAATCCACTGAATAATCTGCTTTTTGAATTTTTCATTGTTTTCATTGTATTCTCATAATTGGCTCCGCCGAACTCCTTGCTGCGCTGACTCCGGTTTCTATTAGGGTGTCGGTACAGGATAGGTGCCACCGTAAACAAACGTGTACATCGGGCGAATTGAGAGGCTGGCAGGAGCACTTCCCACATTAGAGGTCTGGTAATAGTAAGATATACAGGGTTGGTAGGTTTGGTTGGTGCCAAGATTGCCTGTTTGGCCCATCGCTGAATATACTTGCCCGGGGCGGTTCTGCGCATAGGATTCCAGGACGTCGTTTTGGGCCCAGTAGGCCCACGCAGCAGTGCTGCCTCCACCGCCATAATTGTGGCGGCTCAGTCCTGTCCCCATGATGATCCATAAATCACTGTTGGTACCACCAATGGAATAGGAGGCGTTAAAAACTCCCCAGCCTTGCAATGTGCCGTTGATTGCAGGTTTTTCAGCGCCGGTTGAGATATTCGTATATAATAATTCACCAAGCATGTAATAATGAGTGGTTTGCACACCCCCTGCATTGTAGTGCATGCCTGCCAGTGAGTTGTAATCATAAGTAAAACCATCGTGGGAGTGAACGTAAATATTGCCTCCCTCATCGGTTGTGGCCATAAATGGAGGCGCCGTAGTATAGGCAGCTCCGCCTTGAACATTTAGGTTGTACTGGAGAATGTTGAAAGTCGGCGTACGTGCCATTAAACTCAAATCTGAGTGACTGACATACGGAAAACCCCAGCCCCACGAACCACAGAAATATCCGTACAGCATCGTGCACGTGGATGTTTGATTGGGAGATGTTTGACTTGGATCAGCGGGATTGTACCAGTTTACATGAACGGAACCCTGACTCTGTACACTATGAGGCCAGGGGTTTTGATTGCCATTGTCGCTTATTTGAACGCCAATGGCTTGATTGGGTTGCAAATGCCAGTTAGAATCGGGGACTCCCAATTTGCCGAAATTATAAACATTCCAGTGGTTGTCGGGATTGCAAACGGTCGGAGACCCGCTGACCCAGTATGTATAGGGAATCTGGCTCGGGATTCCATCAGGCCCAAACGTATTATCAGCATTTACGTTATAGGTCCTGGGCGGGTCATTGGGACTGGCAGCGATTAAAGAGACTGTATTGATATAATTGCCCGAACCATTGGAGTATTTATTTGGCGTAATGATAGACCCTGCAAGCACCGGGCAGGGCTTGCCCAGCGCAGTGTAAAGCAAATTCGCAACAAACTGGGCCCGGGCCATTGCCGGAAGAATGGTACTGTTCTCAGAGAGCCCGGCATTTGAATAATTCAAATCATGCAAAAATTGGCTTTGCGTGCGGTAATCATAGATATTCACCATCAGATAATTCACAGCATGAAGGTAAACATCAACCTCCTGCTGGATCATGGTTGAGAATGTTTCAGTATACCAGTTTTTTGCGTCTGTCCCTGTTGAATCGACCAGGCTGCAGGCATTGCTGTAAATATTTGTTGCCTGAAACTGGTAATTCACCAGCGAAAGGAAATAGCATTCAAGCAACATGTAAAGATTATGCACTGAAGCCGCATCACTGTAACCTTTCCCCTGGCAGGCATTGATAATTTCGTTCGTGTAATTCATGACCGAACCATCATTCTGAGACCCAGACGGCACCATGAGAAGGTTAATCTGTTCTACAATATTTTTCATGTTGTACACGATTGTTGGATCTTCGTCCCAGGGATGAACCTGCTGAGCGTATCTTACGGCCTGCGCCTGCAACGTATCGACCAACGGGGAGTTGGGAGCATATCCCTTAGATTTATAAGTCGCTGCGGTTTTTGGGAAATAGATCAACCCATCAGCGGCTGTTGAATCGAGGGCCTGCTTGAGATAAACTATATAGGGGTTCAAGGTAAGTTGATCCATGTACGCTGTCACCTTAGAAATGTCGAGCGAAAGCTGCACCCCGAGTTGGGTAATCTGATTCCCTAACGCAGTAATCTGGCTTTGTAATGAGTTGATGCCGTTTTTGAGGTTGTCATAGGCCGTATCCGGCTTTTTATAGTCATGCACATCCTTCAGCGTTTTGATAATTTCGCCAATGGTTCCGATCGTTCCGCCTTCGCTATACATCGCTGAACCCAGCTGGTAACATAGGTTTGCATGGAAAGGAAGGTTGTTCGATTTTTCAAAATCTGAAACCATTCTCAGGTGTTGGTTTGTAAAAACATTTACCTCCTTGTTCGTTGGACCCGGAGGTACAGGGTCATAGGACACATCACTTTTCCGGCAGGAAACTGCCACGATCATCAGTGATGAAAACAACAATAAAATGTTGCGGGTTTTGATTAACAGTTTGACGGTTTGCATATTTTCAGGAATTAAGATTTTAATGACATCATAATCAAATTATTATTGTTTGATGAGTTTTGCATAATACGTTCGTGAACCTGATTCTGCGCATAGGATATAGATTCCCGGGAGCAGGCTCCCTACATCCAGTTTCCCGGATTTCAGTTTGACTTCCGTCAATACCGTTTGTCCAAACTGATTGCAGATGCTCACCCTGCTGATCGTCTCTGGCAGCCCGGTTTCAATCGTGACCACATCAAAGGCAGGGTTGGGATAGAGCTTCAGCGATTGTGCCGGTGAGGTATCCTCAATGCCTGAATTCACCTCGATGTTAAAATCGGTATTGCTTAAATCGGAGATATCTCCGTTCACGATACTGCTTATCCTGATTTTATAGTCGGTTCCGGTTTCAAGGCCGGCCGGAATATTCCATACATAGGAACCGTTTGAAGGAATGGATGCGCTGATCTCAAGCACCATCGCCGCCCCGTCAAAAAGATCAATTTTCACATTTTCGGGGATGGCATCATCCCATGTTATGTTGTAAGCTGCTCCCCGCTGCAGATTCTCTCCGCCATTGGGGCTTCTCACTAAAATAGGCGGAGCGAATATCCGCTGATAATTATTGGCATACTGGTACCGGGTGGCACAGGTGCTTACCACATCCCAGTTCACCGACCAGGTCATCATTCCGCGCAGTGCCGGGTATCCTCCTGCCTGAACCAGGGTATATGTTCCGGGTTGCGGGCCTTTGCCCAAAAGAAAGTTCATGGCAGCCATCACAGTGGCCGTATCCACGAATCCGCCCCCGGCGGCAAGCGGACAGGCAGGCAGTGCGACCGCAACTTTACTGGCCGGCAAACCATCGAAGGTCCCTCCTGCCGTACTGAATCCATGGATTGCTGCCTCTGTCATGGCCACAATGAAATCGGCCGTGCCCTGTTGATATTCAACATGGTTAATTCCATAAGTTCCTCCGCTGTTGTAAAGCTGTACATGCAGGATCTCCAGCGAATCGCGTAAAGCTTGTATCACCGGCAGGTAGGCTCCCCACATTCCTGTATAAGCCGCCATCCCTCCCTGAACAAAAGCAGTCTCGGGCGCCATGGTGAGGATCAGCCGTTTGCCGTGAACCACATAATAATTGGCCATGATCTGCTTCAGTGCGTAAATGAGATTGATCACAGGCGCATCGATGGGCGCCGCAATGGTGCCTCCCGAAACCGTAAGCGAACTCCCTTCAAAATCAATATCCATTCCGTCAAATCCATACGTATTGATGATACTTCCCATACGGGTAATGAAGGTATCTCGTTCCATGATATTGTCAAGAGAAATTGGCGAATTTCCGCCGCCTGCGCTGATATTTACCTTCGTGCCCAGTGCCTGAAGCGTTTGAATTTGTAAGATAAGGGCAGCAGGGGTTCCCTGATCGGGTGTAAATGTCATTTTATAATCAGTACCGTTCTCCGGTACCGCAAACGACAGATTAACCATGTTGTAGCGCGAATCAACCTCGCTGAGCGGCATGTAGGGGGCATTGGGATCGCTCCAGTTTTGCCAGTATCCGACCAGTGAAGGGGTTGGCGCCTGGGCATGGGTCATCATTCCAATCAGGAATAAAAAAACGAAGGTGGTCAATGTTCTTTTCATATTTTCCGGTTTTACAACGTATTGATATAATCAATAATCTGCGGGGCATACATCGGACAAATCAAGTGGAAATGATCGATCCATTGTTGCAACGGCAATGGGTTGTTTACTCCTCCGCCGTCGAACTGACCCGAAGGTACAGGTACCAAACCATCGTTATCAGGCACGGGTGGCAGAAGCTGGAACAGGGCATATCCGGTTTTATCGATCGCACTGTACCAGTTTTCATGCCATAACCAGAAGCTGCTGTTTTCAGTGCTTTCCCACTCTCCTGTTATCTGGCCCGCAATTGCGTAGTATTTGCTTCGGTTGGCAATATCGAGCGGAGAATCGAGAATGAGCTGAATATACTTCCCTTTGGGTGCAGGCAACATGTTACGCGGCCCCGGGAAGTTCATCATGCAAACCAGGGGACAATCGATATCATCGACCAGTTTTGTGCCCAGGTGCGGGGTTCCAAGGGTAACCAATCTGGTAATCGTGCCTCCGCTCGCAACATATCCGCGGGCAACAAGTCCGCCCATCGAATGCCCGATAAGGATCGGATTCACCAGTCCGTTTCGCTCCACCGAATCTTTGAGGGCCCTGCCGTTGATGATGATCGAATCTTTCCAGTTGTATTGAAATAACCACACGTCGTGCTTTGCCCTGAAGGTTGCGCTGAGCTGGCTCACCATGTTGTACGGAGAATTAGGGGTTTTGGTATTATTCCAGTTCGACATGTTCCCTCCCATCCCGTGAATGAAAATCACCGGCGGGCCGGTAGGATTGACTGCAGATAACACCTTCGTCAAAACGTACTTATTGGTTGCAAGCAAGCCTTGGCAAATACTGTCGATGTTGAATTCTGCATCTTCTTCAACAATCGCCTGAAGTGTTGCCTGAAATTTTATGCCTTCCGAAGTGACTGTTCCGCCTATCCTGTCTGGCTTTTTTGAAGGATCAAAACTGCCGGTGAAGGTGAAAGGTGTGGCGGCCTGCCCGAAATCGGCTGACAATGAGAGAACACCTCCGTTAACCGACCCGGTTACAACTCCTTCCGCTGCCGAATTGTGAACAGAAATCAGCCCGTTTGCAGAAACACCACTCTGCATGAGGGTTATCCTGTAATATTTAACGGGAGCACCGGCTGTTTGCCCCTTCATGATGTACTCATAATTCCCGGCTACATTTCCGTTGGCCACCGGGTCTTCTGTCTTCTTCTTGCAGCCGGAAAAGACTACGGCGATGATTGCGATGATTAAAGTCAGGTTTTTCATTGCTTTGTTTATGTTTTTTTATCTCCGAATAATCCGATGATGAATGATCTGCACATCCGGGGCTAAATGGCCGGTACCCACTATTGAAGCGGGTAATTGTATGTTGTCACGTATTGCATTTTAATGTCAACAGATATGCCGACGTTAATATTTGATGTCGGCTGTGTAGAAGTAAAATACCATTGAAAACAAGGGTTGGAAGGATTACTGCCTACCTGCACAGAACCTGTAACGATCCACGTGCCCGTGGCATTAGCCCACTGTTGAAAATCTATCGCTCTATTTGCAACCAGATAACAATTAGACATGGGCTCTGTCAGGGCTGTTCCTGCCCGCAGCCCGCAGCAACTTGAACTATAAGCATAACTATTAGATAAACCAGCATTGCAGAATGCATTAACCGGTGCGTTGTCAGTGGCAACTTTGCTGGCGGTAAATGAGAACATGTCTGTTAAAAGCCAAGAATTGTTTGTGCTTGGCAATCCATGTACGTAACTCTCGTTAAAACCTCGCTGCGGGGTCGTGCTGAGCCCATTCCCGTATATTGAAGTAAAATCAACCAATGCCTGATTGGTGGAGTGATATTCCATGACATTTAATCCTGCATTAGATCCTGGCTCAAGGGCTTTGCAAAGGCCTCCGTGCACAGGTATATCATTACAATAAGGAATAATCGATTGCCCCCCACTCCTGTCTGTATAGTACAACTTCAAAAATCCCCACCGCCAGGTTGAAGAATAAAATGAGAACTGCATACTGCAGTCACTCGTTTTAGTGGTGGATGTTTGTGATGGATTCTGCGGGTTGTAATACATCGGTGTAACACTTCCTTTAATGGAATTGAGATGAAACCAGGGCAGGTTCTGATTGCTATTATCTACCACCTGCAAGACAGAAGGGGTACATGGAAAACTGTGGCCCGCGTCTGCCACCTGAGCGTATTTGAATACCATCCAGTTGTTGTCCCACTGGTAATTCATAGGTTGTGTCCAATAGGTATATGGTATCTGTGAGGAGATCGTGGTGTCAGCTGACTGGAACATCACAATTCCTCCCATCGTTACATTGACTAAAGGAGTAACCTGCATCCCCACACTATAATATTGTGGCAGTACAATCTCGCCGCAATAGGAAGGATAGGGAAGCCCAAGAGCGTCCAGGTAGGTATTGACCAGGAACCTGGCCCTTGATAATACGTTAACGCATTTATTATCAGGAGCCAAGCCTGCTCCTGAATAGGTTAAGTCGTTGGCAAACTGACTATTGTTACGGTAATCATACGCGTTCAGTGCAAAGTAATCAACCACTTGCAGAAATTCATTCAGTTCCTCCACAATCACTGGCATGAAATAATTATTGATAAAATTAATTCCTGCAGCACCTGTTGTATCCGTTGATTTATAGTTCAGCACATTCGTTTTTACAATGCACGCCTGAAACTGATATGTTAATGTGTATTGAAAATAGTTTTCAAGCAATTCGTAGGCCATCCTCAACCGCGACGAGTCCGAAGTAGGCCCCATGGTTTGAACAATGAGTTTCGCATAGGTTCTCAGCGATCCGTCAAACCCCAGAGCCGCACTTCCGCATAGTAAACCGTTTAAATCATTTATTGCATTTTCAAGGTCAGGGCTGGTGTAAATACTAGCTACGAAGTTGTCAATATAAGGATTGATCCCCTGAGCCATTTGTAAACTGTCAATGGTTCCATTTTGAAACTGAGCCCCCAGGTTGGTATAATACCTTAATCCCAGATAATCGGGTCCATAAGCTGTTTGAATGGTGCTTATCTGTGACAAAGCATTGATCGAATTAATATTGTTTAAAATAACCGTCTCGGTTAATGCCAATTGAGCTGAAAGCGCCTTTATTTCATTGATGATTTCAGTCAGTTCGGTGTTATAGTTATCCAGATACCCCTTTAATTCTGCCATTTCTTGTTTGTGTTCATAATATTTATAAACTGAACCCAAGGCGCTAAAAATACTTGAATATGGAAAAGCACCGCCTAGCATGTTGTGTTTTACTTTTACTTCAGAGAAATGCTTGTAAAAGAGCGCTGACGCAAAATCTTTATGATTGTTTATCTCGTAATCACTCATAATTTTTAATGGCTGGTTAGTGAAAGCTGGTGGACCGTCGGTTATGACGGGATCATTGTTTATCGGAGGTTCCTCGCTCTCTTTTTTCTTGCACGAAATCACAACCATCACAATCATCGCGGCAAGCAGCACAAACGATGCAATACGGGCAATAGACTTTTTTGTTTTCATAATATTGGGTTTCAGGTTTTATTCGCTTAATCTTATATAGACACTCGAACTTGATAAAACGTTGCAATTTAAGTTTCAGGTTGAATCTGCATTCCTGCATGCCTCCATTTTTTAACCACCGCCAGCAACTCCTCCCTGCCAACCGGTTTGGATAAAAACTCTTTGCAGCCCCAGGCAATCGCCAGCGACACGGCCGCCATGCTGAAGCTCGACATGAAAATGAAGGTCAGCGGAGGGTGACCTGCCGGGCGGGGCTTTTGTGTGAGCAGATGGCCGTTGTTACCTGGCAGGCTGGCGTCAATCAGCGCAATGTGAACAGGCGGGGGCGCTGCACAACGCAACATGGCATCTTCGCTTGAACGAACGCGTTCAACAACATAACCTTCCTGCAGCAATGTTTCTTCCATCGGCAGGTAATGGTCATCGTTGTTATCGGCTATCAGAACAACAGTTAAAAAAGCAGTATCTCTTTGCATCGGGCTAATTAATTCGAATCCGGTAAAGGTACCCTGCCGGCAAGCACAAAGTCAATGATGCAAGCCGTGAATTTCCTTGCATTCTCCTTTATCAAATATGCTAACTATCTGATCTTATGATAAATGATATACGAATGGCATCAAATTGCCATGTTTCATCAGGTGCTTAAGTGACCGATCTGATGCTGATTACGAATAATCTTAAGGTAAAGTAAAGGTGGTAAAGGCAGGGTTAAAGCTGGATAAGATAGCTGGTGAGGCTCTCTTTCTGATCAAGTGTGAGTTTTTTGCGGATATGATGGCGGGTAACTTCTACAGTTGCCAATGAAAGATTTGCAATCCGCGCAATATCTTTTGAGGAAAGATTTAATCGTAAAAGAGCACAAAGCTGAATTTCGCTGCGCGAAAAATCGGGGCAAATGGCCAGCAGTTTTTCCGAAAATCCTCCATGCATCTGTTTAAACATGACCTCGAAGTCATTCATCGGGTTCTTAGATGCATCGCGTATGATCTCCGACAGCAACTGGCTGAACTCTTCCTGGTCGGCCTTTTTAGGGAAACGGTACTGAAATTGCCCCAGTTTCTCCTGTACCGAGCGGTTTACATGGTTCATTTCCGTGGTGATCAGCGACTGGTACACCAGCTCCTGTTCCTTGAGGTTCACCTCCAGTTCAAGCCGGTCAACCTCCTCCTCTTTTAGCTGGTGCTCCAGCGTTTTCTTTTCCAGTTCGGCTTGTTTCAGCATGGTTTCCTGTTTAGACTGAAACGCCTGCTGCTCGGCCATTTTTCGCTTCTGGTCGCTTTGCCGTTTTCTGAAAAACAGAAGAATAAAAAGGCTTGAAACAAGAAGCAGCAGTGCCAGTAAAATCAGAGCAATGATAATGTTTCGTGATCTCTGCAACCTGACATGGGTGTTCAGGTCATGGACTTTTGTTTCGAGTACCTGGTTCTCGTAAAGGGCTTGATATTTCAATACGGCATCCATCTGGGCAATGGTCTTGAGGCTGTCGTTCAGATGATCCCATTGTTTAAAATAGGTTTGGGCCAGTTCCACATCCTGAAGTTCCAGATTGCTTTGAAAGGCTTCACGGTATAACATCAGGCGGTCGGCAGTAAGTTTATTCTTTCCGGCTAATTGAAGCGCTTCCTCAAATAATCTGTTGGCTTTTGGGGCATCCTTGTGTCTTACAGCAGTGGTTGCCAGATTGTTGAGGCTGTATATCTGGCCCTTTAAAATATTGTTCGCTTTGCTAAGCCGTAAAACCTCTGTATAAGCTCTTTCGGCCTCATCGTACCGGCCAAGTTTTGACAGGTAGTTGGCATAGTTGAATTTCAAGGGCAGGAAGTTTGTAATAGTCCCTTTTTTAGCCATGATATTCATTGCTGCTTTGTAAAAATATCCGGCAGAATCAGAAGATATTATCATGAAAGCAACGGCTATGTTTGTGTAATCAGTTGCCACCTCAATCATGTTGTCAAGTTTCCTGTTAATCCGAATGGCCAGGTGAAAAGCATGAATGGCTTTCTGATACAGGCCCTGGTTGATGAACAGGTTGCCCATGCTGCGGTATACCTGTGCGATATTCGGGGAGTCGGCTATATTTTCGTAGTACCGTGCCGCCTCCGAAAAACACTTCATCGCACTGTCGGCCTGGCCATTCTGACTGTAAAACAGCCCTATATTGGCCGAAAAGCCTGCCAGGTAACTGCTGTCTTTGGCTGCCTGCGCCAGCATCAGTCCCTTGCGGTACCAAAACGCAACCGAATCGTTTGATCCCATATCAATAAAGAGCGATCCCAGGGTATTGCAGGTTTGCAGAATTTTCAGTGTGTCGTTCAGGCGAAAAGCAAGGGTTCGCATTTTCCGGTAATAGCCAAGCGCTGAGTCGTTTATTTTTGCTGTCTGGAAGGCTTTGCCCCTCATCAGCGCCGCCTCATACCGTTGTGCATCATCCCCACTTGCGGCAGCCATACGAATGAGCTCTGCAGAGGCTATGATCGCACTGTCGGCATCGGTTTTTAACATGGCATTCACTGACGTCACGAGCGAATCGAAAGCGACATCCCGTTTCTTCACTTTCGGAGAAGAGCAACTGAAACATATCCATCCGGATAATAATACCAGCAGGCACTTTACCAGGAGAAAAGGCCGGATGCAGTGATTCTTTGTTGAAACCAGATGTCCGTAACTCATAGGTTCAAATGTAGTAAAAATATTTTCTACAGATAACCTCCGGTTCAAAAAGATGTCTTTATTAACTTTTTCATCCCAAATATTGGGAGGTTCATTTAAACTGAAATCAGCGGCCAATCAGAACAACAAGCCTAAGCTGAGCGCTACAATAGAAACCCTGATAAGGCAGAACAATCCGGGGATTTAGTTATGCGTCAGGGCTGATTCATAAATGCTTTCATCCGGGAAAGGTAATCCATCCGGTTTGCAATGGAAAGCTGGTAGTCAAACTGTCCGAGCGACTGCTGTAGCGCGAAATAGTCCTTCAGCAAAGCGTAATAGGAATTGTTCCGCGACATGCTGCTGATAATGAACTGCTGCTGGGCATCCAGCACATCGAGTATGCTTTTTTTTCCTAAGAGGTATTGATTGGTCACCAGATCAAGGTTTTTCTGGCCGGCAGTTTCGGCAATCAGCCATTGTTTGTGGCTCAGGTAATCAGACATTAACGTGGTGAGGTTACCGCGGATGACCGATTCGAGCTTATCCAGCTGTGACTGCCGTTCACTTTTGCGCTGGGCCAGGGTGAGACGCGCCTTTTGCATGGTGGCGTTATTCTTCAATCCCGTAAACAGCGGGATCTCCACCTTGGCCTGGATGTTCCATGTGTCGTTAGGAGCAGGGAAGGGCCAATCCGAAGGCATAGTCTGGTATAGCCGGTTCGTATAACTTCCCGAAGCGGTGGCATTCGGAATGAACCTCGAGATGTTGGCCGAACGGGCAGCGCGTTGCTGGGCTGCGATCAGAAAGTCGTACTGGCGTATTACCGGTGATTTGTCTTTCCCTTCCCTGACCAGGAAATTACTTAGTTTATCAAGCCGGATAGGATCTTCGAGGATGCGGTAGAACTCCGGATCGGCGATGAGAAGGCCGGAGGTCTCAAGCTCTACATCGGCCAGGTTGTATGAAACGAGATATCTCACATGGATCAGTTCAAGCAGGGTAAATACCGACTGGGTCATCACCGAGTAGGCGTTGATCACGTCCTTTTTTGCTTTGGCCACTTCGATCTGCCAGCGGTAAACTTCATTTTCCCCTACCGAACCCGATTCTTTTTTCATCTTCGAGATCTCGAGGTTCGACCGGCTGATCATCAGGTTATTGAGTAACAGCATGAAATTATGCCTGTTCTCGAGAATGCTCAGATAAGCCCTGGCCGTCTGGTTTCCGATATCCAGCTCCCGCGTGTTCAGATCTTCTACCAATGCCTGCTGGTTCGAGGTGGTTACCTTGAGGTTGGCCCAGGCAGGTTCCGAATAAAGCGACTGTGAGATGCTCCCGGTAGCAGATACCATCTGGGGCGCCTGGTAGTTTTTACTGTCATTCAAGGCACCCACGGCATAAGCGTCGAGGGTGGGAAGCAGGCTGGAACGTGCTATATCGATATTCTTGGCTCCGGCTTTTACTTCGAATTTTTTCGCCACCAAAGCCTGGTTGCTGTCTGCAGCTAGCGCCATGATCTCCTTAAGCTGAACAAACTGAACCGATGTATCCTGTTTGACCAGGTCGACGATGGTAGCCTCGGTAAGAATATCCCACGAAAGTATTTTCAATCCGAGTTTGGCAAACGTGCTCAGGTTAAAAAAAAGTCCCCTTCCCGAAAGCAGTTCAACCGGAAGCGAAGAAGCATTCTCCCCTAAGAGAATCTGTTGAATATCGAGTGCGATACGTTTCGACAGCCGGTCGATAAGCCGGGGATACAAGGAGGCGAGTACGCCTTCCTCCACATCGCCCTGGTCAAAACCGAAACTCGGCAGCTTTCTGGCAGTCAGGGAATCGACGAGCATCCTGAATTGCCCGGCAGGCATTTTAAAAAGGGCGTCAACGTAAACCGCATTGGTTTCTTTTGGCAGGGCTTTGATAATCTCCTGAGCCGAAGTATCGCAAAGGATCAGATTCAACCTGACCCCATTGATGGTGTCGAAATTGGTGAAGGGCCGGTGTTCGGGATTCAGGATGTCCATATAATCCCTGCTCACCAGGATGGAAAGATTATCGAAATTCGCGATTTTTTTCAACTCGGCGAACTCATTTTCAATAGCGGGTTTTAGCTGGATGTAGGCCAGATTATTGATACCGCTCGTGCCATGGTTATACGGAATACCCTGGAGCTGGTAACTTACCACAGGGGATGCGATCACGGGCTTTCCAAGATTTTTCCGGTGACAGAGGTCGTGGGCGGCTATAATGCCGAGCGAAACGATGATATCGATCTTGTTATCGGCCAGCAGCCTGTCGTTGACAGCTTTCACGCTTTCCATGGTCCATTGACCCGTGGTAAGTTCGGCCGGTTCGGTGAACACGATATCGACCTGACCCGACATAAGGCTTTTGATCTCCTTCTCCATGGTGGCGCGGTATAGTGTATTTACCCTGGCCGGACCGTCAAATACAATGGCGATGTGCACAGCATGCATGTTGAATTCGAGAGGTTCCTGCGTCTTTGTCTGGGAGTTTCCGGCCAGACTGAAGAACACCACAAGAAGGATGGTAATGATAGCGGGAACTGAAGCCAGCTTACGGCGTTTCTTTGCCTCACTTTTTTCCATCATACGGGCCACTTTTTCATAAATGATGGGAACGACTACCAGGGTAAGGAACATGGAGCTGGTAAGTCCCCCGATAAGCGCCCAGGCCAGTCCGTTCTTCCATTCGGCGCCGGCGCCCGCAGCAGTTGCAATTGGCAGCATCCCGAAGACCATGGCGAAGGTGGTCATGAAGATCGGGCGGATCCTCATCCTGCCTGCATCGATGAGGGCGTCGTATATCGATTCGCCTTCGGCCCTGCGTTCGTTGGTTCGATCGACGATCAGGATCGCATTCTTTGCAACCAGCCCAACCATCATGATGATGCCCAGGATGGAGAATACGTTGATGGTATTATGGGTGAACGCCAGCGCCAGGATAGCCCCGATAAGGGCCACCGGGATGGAGAACAGCACGACAAAGGGATAAATAAAGGAATCGTACAGGATCACCATGATGAAGTATACGAAGATCACGGCAGCGACGAGGGCTACGAAAAGACTCAGGAAAGAGGTCATCATCTCCTCCTGGTCTCCTCCGAAGCTGATCACTGTGCCCCCGGCTTTACTGCTGCCAAGCCGGGTTGAGAATGCCTGGACTATCGAACCCGCCGGAGAGCCGTCAGTATATGCGCTCACGGTAGTCAGGGCATTGCGGTTCTTACGCTCCAGTTTCGTGGGTCCCGAGGCCTGGTAGATGCTGGCAAACTGCTGAAGTTCGATGATCTTGTTGTTGCTGTTGATAAACGAAAGATGTGCGATGTCGTCGGGATTCGTCCGGTCGAATTTATCGAGTGACACGCGGATATCAAACTGGTTTGATCCGTCGCGGTATTTCGAGTCGTTATTCCCGGTGAGTGCTACCTGCAGGGCCGAACCTACATCGCTTACACTCAACCCGAGCGCCGCCATCTTCTGACGGTCGATCTCAACCCGGGTCTCAGGATTACCGCGGGTAGCCGAGAACCTTAGATACGTAACTCCCGGAGTCAGGATAAGTGCTTTTGCAACCATGTCGGCCGACTTCATGATCGAGTCATAGCTGATGCCCGTGATCTCGACCTGGACCGGAGCCGAGCTGGCCCCGCCGGTAAAACTGATCTGGTTCACAAACACCTTCACGCCGGGGATCTTGTCGGTAAGTACTTTGACCTTCGAACCCAGTTCAGCAGTGGATAATGAACGCTGGTTTTTCGGGCACAGGGAGACCACGATCTCGGTCTGGTTATCGGTACTTATCCCGTCGCTGCCTTTACCCACATTGGTCAGGATGTTCGTGACTTCTGGCAGGGTCGAAATGATCTCTTCAATTTTCCGGCTTTGGCGGTTGTTGCTTTCAAGCGTGGTCCCGGGAGCGTATTCAAGGGCCACCGAAAACTGGCTGCGGTCGGTCTGTTTCATGAATTCAAACCCGGTGAGCCCGGCCACGGGGATAATCAGGCTTATGATAAGGCCCGAGGCAACAACGAACAGCACCTTGTAAGGATTTCTCAGGCTCCATCCGAGGATCAGGGCGTACTTGCCTGTGAGCCAGTTGAATGCCTTTTCAAAAACCTTCCCGAAGCGGTTAAGAAGGCTTTCTGAATCTATAGATTCAAGTTTTGCAAAGCGGGATGCAAGGATGGGAGTTACAGTAAAGGAAACCAGCAGGCTGGTGAGGGTCGAAACGAGGATAATGATGGAAAATCCGCGGATGATATCGCCTATGAGCCCGGAAGTCAGGGCCAGGGGGACGAATACCACGATGTCGACAAAGGTGATGGAGATGGCAGCAAAACCGATCTCGTTACGTCCCCTGATGGAAGCTGTAAGCCGGTCTTCCCCTTTTTCAAGGTGATGGTAGATATTCTCAAGCACCACGATGCTGTCGTCGACCAGGATACCAATGACCAGCGACAAGGCAAGCAAGGTGAAAAGGTTAAGCGACATCCCGAAAATCCACATCACCACGAAAGCCGTAGTAAGAGAACAGGGAATTGAAACCATGACGATCAGCGAAGTGCGCACCGAATGAAGGAAAAGGAACATCACGGCAGAAACCAGCAGAATCGCAAGCAGAAGGTCTTCCATCACGGCATTCGCTGCCGCCATGGTGAATATGCTCTGATCGTCTGCAATGTCGAAATGAAGCCCTATTCCTGTATAATCGGCCTCAAGCACTTTTAATTCCTTCCGCAGCAGCTCGCACACCTTGACCATATTGGCATCATTCTGCTTCTGGATCTCGAGCCCCAGCGAATTGATCCCGTTGAACCTGCTGATGAGCGTGGGATCAACTGTCGCATCTTGAATCTCGGCAATATCGCGAAGACGGATCTCGCCACCCTCTTTGGAATAGCCCACCACCAGGTTCTTCATTTCCTCAAGGGAGGTGAACTTCCCGGCTACACGAACCACGAACTGGTGAAGAGGATCTTTTAATTTTCCTGTCGGGAAATCCAGATTGGCTGCGTTGATATAGTTGGCTACCTGGCTTATCGACAGGGAGTACGACCTGACCTTCTGGGCGTCGATGTTTACCTTGATCTCCCTTTTCAGCCCGCCATTAATAGTGATGTTTCCAACACCCTGCACCCTCGAAAGACGGGGTTTGATCTGGTCGTCGACCAGGGTGTAAAATTTGGCAGGTGAAAGGCTGGAAGTTAGCGAAAGCCTCAATACCGGGATCTGGCTCACCGAATAGGTCAGCAACGAAGGGGTTTTAACCTCTTTGGGCAGGGTTGAGATGATCTCGTTGACCTTTCTCTGCACATCCTGAACAGCGACATTGATGGTGGCATTCCTGTGAAATTCAATGGCGATGAGCGACAGTCCTTCGTACGACGTGGAGCTGATGTTTTTCACTTTTTCGATCCCTGAAAGGGCATCTTCAATCGGCCGGGTGACATTGTTCTCCACTTCGCCGGGTGAAGCGCCGGGGTATTGGGTTTTGACGGTGACGTAAGGCTGATCGATCTTGGGCAGCAGCTCGTAACCAAGCTGGTAATACCCGAAAACCGCCAGCATTCCCAGGGCCAGAAAGATCACAATAATAAATGAAGGGCGTTTGATCGCTAATTCGGTTATCGACATGGCAGATGGTTTGAATTATTTTACAATGACGACCTTCTGATTATCGGAGAGATTGTTCTGGCCGCTGGTCACTACCATCTCCCCCTCTTCAAGCCCGTTCAGCACTTCAAGCAGCTGTCCCGATTCACGCCCAATGGTGATATTCCTGAGGGAAGCGATGTTTCCTTTGATCACAAAAACCTGGGCGTTTTTCACGCTCCCGATGAGAGCATCGCGGGAGATAGCTATGGCATTGCGGGAGGTGATGGAAGTGAAATTGATCCTTCCGAACATCCCTCCTTTAAGCGGGAAAGCCGGGTTGTTCGGCAGATGGATCTCCACAGGATAGGTATGGGCTTCGTCGGCTTTAGAAGCGATGTTGTCGACATGACCCAAAAACCGGTGGCCCGGGTAGACATCGGTTGTGATTTCCACGGTGTCGCCCGGATGAAGCATAAACGCGTCTTTTTCAGAGATGCTCACCTTTACCTTCATGGTGGAAATATCGACGATATTCCCGATGGATGAATTCTGCTGAATATAGGAACCCTCGTTGACTTTCTTGGTGTTGATGGTGCCGTTGATCGGGGCTTTGACCCTGGTGTCGTCAAGGGCTCTTTTTGCCCGGGTCAGGTCATTCTCGGCTGCCTGCATATCAAGCCTGGAAATATCGAGCTGGGATGCCGAGATGGAGTTTTGCTCGTACAGTGTTTTATTTCTGTCAAAATCACGTTTCGCCTTGAAATAATTGATCTCCTGCCTGGCCAGGTCCGATTTTATAATGACATCATCGACCTCAACAAGTACGGTCCCTTTCTTTACCTGGTCGCCTATCCTGAAATTCAGCCGGGTTATCATCCCTTTGGCTTCAGAGATGATTTCCACGTCATTTTCGGGATCGATCAGCCCGACCATGCTCACCAGGTTAGTCAGCGACTGTTTTATAACAGTGTCGATGGCGACGGGAACATCGCTGAGCACCTCCTGCCTGCCGGAATTTTCTTTTTTATGCCCCAGAAAAAACAGTAAAATGATGACCATGATTACGATCACCGAAGCAATAATTGTAAAGGTAAGTTTTTTCATTGTTCAGATATGTTTCGTGGTTCAGACGTTCAATAATCAGGTCGGAAAATCATTCAATCGCCGGCTTGAAAAAATACCGGCTGATAAAGATCCCCTGGCCGGAATTGTCATGCGGCTTTGTATTCCCGTGAGGATCTTGTCGAATTCCCAGCCCAGGGATACGAGATCAATGACCTTCCTGGTGATGGCGATGTTGTTGCTGGAGATGTTTCCGAAATTTGTAAATTGCATTTAAACCAGCTTTGGAGATTGGGGAACCGGAGAAATAAATTCGTATAAACAAACATACAAATAAAAACTTATCCGGCAAATAATTTACACTTTGCCGAACATTACAACAAAGAATGATGCAGGCTTGTTAAGCGTCGTATTCTCCATCTGCAAAGTTGTACCTTCATCCCAAAGAATCGTAACTTTACTGAGTAAAGGCACTTGTTACGAATTGTATGAAGCCATTCCTGATCATTTTTTACTTCATCCTGTTTACAACTCACCTTCTTTCGCAAACGATCACCCAAACGGTGCGCGGAAAGGTGATCGATGGGGATACGCGGCGGGGTCTGGCAGGAGCAAACGTGATTGTGGTAAATTCTCAGCCCCTGATCGGAGCGACGACCGATATGAACGGGAATTTCAAACTTGAGAATGTGCCGGTGGGGCGAACCTCAGTCCAGGTCAGTTTCATGGGTTACAGACCGATGATTAAACCTGAAATCCTTGTCAGCTCAGGGAAGGAGACCATCCTTGTCTTTGAACTTACAGAGGAGGTTATTCAGGCGAAGGAGGTAGAGATCAAAGCTTCTGTCGACAAGGACAGGCCGGTCAATGTAATGGCCATGGTCAGCGCCCGTTCCTTTTCAGTGGAGGAGAGCCGCCGTTATGCAGGATCGGTTGACGACCCCATGCGCGCCGTCTCCAACTTTGCCGGCGTTGCAGGGAATCCCGAAGTAGGTTCAAACGAGATCATCATCCGCGGAAATTCACCCAAGGGTTTGCTCTGGCGGGTGGATGGCATGGATATACCGAACCCCAACCATTTTGCCTATGTGGGGACCTCGGGTGGCGGATTTACCATGTTCAGCAGCCAGGTTTTGAGCAATTCTGATTTCTATACGGCAGCCTTTCCGGCCGAATATGGCAATGCCCTGTCGGGCGTGTTTGACATGCGTTTCCGGAATGGGAACAATGCACGGCATGAATTCGCTGTACAACTTGGGGTACAGGGACTCGATGTGTCTGCCGAAGGACCTTTTTTGCATGACAAGCCTGCATCATTCCTCTTTAATTACCGGTATTCCGTCCTGGCATTTCTGCAGTATATCGATCCCGGTATGAAAAACAGGATCCCCTCTTTCCAGGATCTCTCTTTTAAAATCAATTTACCGACCGGAAAGGCAGGTACATTTTCGATCGTCGGAATTGGCGGCATTTCCTATATACAGGCTGTTCCGGTTAAAGATTCGACACAATGGGAAACCCTTGAAGACCGCTCGCAATCATCCCTCGACAACAGAATGGGCGCATTGGCATTGGTACACCAGGTTAACCTTACCCGGAAAAGCTACCTCCGGTCATTCCTGTCATTCACTTACAACTACATCAGGGCTGAAAACAGCTACCTCACGCCATCCTATCAATTATTACCGCAGGATGATGTCATGCAGAGCAACTTTCGGGGTACCGTCGGAACATTGCTCAACCAAAAATTTGGCCGAAAACATACCAACCGAAGTGGGATCAGCTTTATGCGGCTCTTTTATAACAGCGACATCAAA
Organism: Bacteroidota bacterium; assembly: GCA_037128705.1. GTDB lineage: Bacteria > Bacteroidota > Bacteroidia > Bacteroidales > FEN-979 > CAIVAT01. Next base: position 63,293 of record JBAXVX010000002.1, read on the forward strand.
ACGGTCAATCCATTAACAGGGATTTATTCACAGGTTAACCAGGGAAGTGGAAACAGTGATCTGCTGCAGGCCTTCAGCGAATCTAAGATTGAAGTGACCAATGAGTTTTCAGTCAACGCCGGACTCTATTTCCAGTATTTCCTGCTGAACCGGCATTATTCCATTGAGCCCCGCCTGGCTGTGCGCTGGCAGTTTGCAGGGAGACATGCTTTTAGCCTTGGTTATGGGAAACATTCACTGTCGGAGGATGTGGGCGTTTACCTTATCGAAATTCAAATCAGCCCGGGAGTCTCAACCCGGCCGAATCAGGCGCTTAACTTCAGCCGTGCTCACCACCTGGTGTTTGGGTACGATTTCCTCATCCGTCCCGACCTTCGGCTTAAGGTGGAGAGCTATTTCCAATACCTGTATGATATTCCTGTCATTCCCGGGAGTTACTATTCCCAGATTAACAGCAATGGGGGGTACTTTAGTGAAACATTGATAAATGATGGCACGGGGCGCAATGCAGGCATTGATATTACCCTTGAAAAATTTCTGACAAGGCAATACTATTATCTTGTTACAGTTTCACTCTTTGATTCGAAATATAAAGGTGGTGACGGAATTGAAAGGAGCACACGCTTCAACTCGAATTTGGTGATCAATCTCCTTGGCGGAAAGGAGTGGACCATCCGGAAAAAGAACATCCTGGGAGTCAACCTGAAGGTATCATATACCGGGGGTGAATATTATGTCCCCATTGATCTGCAGTCATCAAAACTTGAACACCGCGAAGTTCTGGATGAAGCACAGGCGTATATCCCACGACTTCCCGGTTTTTGTTATGTAGACTTCACCCTGACCTACCGCACGAACCATAAAAAATTCTCAGGTATCTGGGCGCTTCAGATTAAAAACCTGCTCAACCAGAAACCCGCTACAGTTTATGTTTACAACGATTTCACCCAGGCGGCCGAAAAGGTAGTCTCTATCGGGATATTGCCGCTGGTAAGCTACAAGATCGAGTTTTAAAACCCTGCTCACCCCGCCCCCGTTAAAAGGTCCCCCACTGTTACCCGATCTCCTCAAGGTTATTTACTGTTGTGATAGATCCATTTGGCCCCTTCCCAGAAAGCTTTGATGGCCACCTCCGCATGAACCGTTCCTTCAGCAGGCTTCGGGATCATGGGGGGCCACTCCTGGTATTCGATGTTGGTCAACCCGAGTTCAGTAAACCTCTTTTTTGCTGCAATAAAGTTGCCGAACAACACGCAGTCATCATTTTTACAGTGCCATAAAAGCATCTTCGATTTCGGGGTCCATCCCGTATAGGAATTATTTTGGGCAAATATCTGCATGGCCTGGCTGGCCGGATTCCGGAGGGAATCGATGAATGCGTCGGTAAAGATCTTTTTCAGGATCTTGTCGGGAGGCATTTTTTTATTGACCACCTTCTCATCATAGAATCCCGTTGTATACTGTGGAAGATCAGTAAGGTATGGAGCCTTCAGTACGATATCATAGGCAAAAACCTTTGGATAGATTGCATTGTATCCCACGACCACCATCGGTAAAAAGTAGGGCTCCGGAAAGGCTGAATCGGATAGCATGAGCGGCAACATGGTCCCTGTCAGGTCATAGGGCCCCGACAGGCAGGCCACTCCGTTCAGCTTGACATTCCGCGCCTCGAGCTCCCTGGCGGCTGCCATCGTTACATATCCTCCCTCCGAGTATCCCATGAGGAAGGTCTTTTTATTCCAGTAAACATAGGGATTCTTATGCTCACTCAATGATTTGATGGCTCCCTGTAACATATCAGCTGTTGAAGCGGCCAGTCTTTCCCTGACACAGAAAGGATGGCTCTCCCCCACATCATCGCCCATCCCCTGGTAGTCGGGCATTACGATGATCCATCCCAGGGTCGAGGCCATGATGTCGGCGAGAACCGCTTCAGGATATGAATCATATTCACTGTATTTTGCAGTCTTCCATTTCGATGGCGCCAGTTTTTTCAGGATCTGCGTCGCATGGTTTAATGAGATAACCGGAGCATATACCCTGCCTGAAAAAGAAACCGGAGTGACCATCAGCCCGGTCAATTGGATCTTTTTTCCATGATTGTCGGTGGAATAATATCTGATCACATCATTCCTGACAAGGTAAGGAACGAATCCTGGTTCCATCTTGGTGGCTTCATATAAAAAATCGTGGCAGTCGAACTGGTCCTCTTTATCAGGCAGCAACATGACCTGGTCAACGATGTCCTGGTAATTCAGCAGGGTCGATTCCGTCACCTCAAATTCTCCGCCGGAATTCACCGGCTCGTACTCACGGTGGTGATCCTTGGTGCACGAATTCAACAGTGTTGCAATAAACATCACACCGGACAATGCAATAACTTTCATCATCCGGTTACCTTTCCGTTTGTTCAGTTTTTTGTTATTCATTTTTTATTTTTTAATGCGTTAAACCAAATGCGTCCACTTAATAGACAACAGAACCATCAAAAAGGTTGCAACAGGCACCCTGGTTTTTTTTCCTGAACTGCCAATCGCAATAGAACCCGAAGAAAACAGGCAAGATCAATTCTTAAGCGCGCGAACAGAAAAGCCATAGCCCCTGCGTTTTCCATCAACAACAGCATCCGCGTTTTCGTTGAAAAGTCCGCAGTTAAAGCCGCTGTAATCATCCGAGGGGGTAGATGTCCAGAACAGGCCCATGGTTCCCATCATCTCGAATTTTCCGCTGTATACCCTCAGGCCGGCCGGGAGCGCGGTAAAACCGGCCTGGTTGGTAGCACCTGAATTCGGAGCAAACCAGTGGGCCGTCCCTGCCTCTTTGAGCTTACCCCCTGCCACGGTTTCGCCACCCAAATAGGCGACCAAAGTCTGCCAGTCGACTTCAGTGGCAACATGCCAGCCTTCAGGAGCCAGGCCACGGCTGTCGCTGGCAGCAAACCAGTTGTATAAAAATCCATACGTGTTTCCGGTATTTACATCGTTGTTGTAATTGCACAACGCACCTGTCGCATTGTTTGAAAGTTTATTCCACAATGAGTCAACCGTTTCATTCGGGATCACGTCACCATTGCGATATCTCGTGGCTTTCAGGTTTTCGACGAGCCACACCTGGGTGCCAATGTTTACCTGGTGGTAAATATTCCCATCAATGTCTGTGACCGTGGTAACCGGGTCAGGCTGGGGATCGGTTTTCTTTTTACATCCGGTGGTAAACATTAAGATGATACCCATTGCCAGGAACAGGTGGATGAAAATTTTGCTTTGCTTTTCCATTTGAAGTGATTTTACAGGTGAATGTTATTGATCGGGCAGGATCATTTTTTTCGATGCGATGTTTGATGAAGGTACTGGAAATAAAGGGGTTTTCACCAAAAAGATCCATTAAACACAAATTGCAGGCCAGAAAGGCTGAAAAAAACAAATCAAAGGTGTTGCAGAAGCTAAGTGTATGAAAATGAATTGGTGAACAATTCATTTTTTTATCCTGGCCGCCTGCCCGAACATGGATTTATGCGTGGACTGTGTCTGAAAGACAATAAAAAACGCGTAGTTACGCGAAAATATGTAAAACCCCATGCAGCTCTTTTATGAAATTGATTGATGATTTTCAGCAGATCTTCGTATATTTGATATCAGGTTGATATTCCTTGCAAAGAATCCTCATTTAATGCTCCAGCACAATGAAAGCACCACACATGCACAAATTGATTGGTTTATTGACGCTGGGAATTGTCATTTCCCTTTCCTCCTGTAAAAAAGACAATACGGCGTCTTCGCACAGCGAGTCGGCTTTACAGGGAACGACCTTCTGGGAATGTGAATTGCTAAAGGTAAATCCAGATACAACGATGCATTTCTATCTCATCACCCTGTCGCTGGATGGAAAACAGTTGACGGGTGAGGTTGTTGTGCGCGACTCTGCAGAGCAGGAACCAGGTATAATAACAGGGGTGATTGAGCAGGACAGTGTCATCTTTACCGCCGATTTCGGGAATAATATACTGGATTTCACCTTCCGGGGAGTCGTAGTGGATGATGCGGACCGGCACATACTTGAAGGATCGGTGAAACCGGTCCTGCCGCAGGCCGGAGGGAACGATGGACAGATCATCGTTGTAAGTTCCTCACTCGATTTCCGCTGCCCCGACGTCTTTCCCGATAATCCGTCTGTTTTCAGAAAAGTCAGCTCTTCGGAACATCCCAACGACTCAGCGGTCATTTTCATCCACGGCATGACCGGTGATCTCACGCACTGGAACAAGGTCATCGAACAGTTAACGGCCGATTTCAAAAAGCGCCATGATGTATATGTGTATCAGTATAACTGGAAAGATTCGATCATGAAGAATGGGAGGATCTTGCTGGACTCGGTACAGGCAGCCGGTTTGACCAATCCGATCATTGTGGCCCATTCCATGGGAGGGTTGGTGGCAAGGGCTTACATTGCGAAAGGAGGCCCGGTAGCCACCCTGGTGGCCCTCGGGACGCCCCACCTCGGAAGCCCGCTGGCTACCCTTACAAAGCTGCTCTGCTTTATCAATTTCCCGGGGCCCAAAGACATGGCCCCTGAATCTGTTTGTATTAAATCGTTGCTTGCCAGCACCAACGATGCCCAAAACAGGAACAGGTATGTTGTTTTTGCGGGCCAGATGAAAGGAAGTTTCAAAATCGTGAATCGCCGCCTGAAATGGGTCTGGGCCGAAGATTATTACGATATCATGGACAAGGTTGGCTTTGATGCCTTTGTCCTGTTTAAAAGTCCGCCCAATGACGGACTGGTACCGCTCTCTTCCGGTCTTTTTGAAGGATACCCCGTTAAGGAGAGAAAACCCATCCTCGAATGGGTCGACCACAAGAACTTGCGGAACCCCGTTGTTTCCACCGAGGTGATGAACTATATCAATGCATTGTAACGGGTCAAGTTGTCTGAACCCCCGATAAACTGTTCTCCGGGGCATTGAAAGGATAAGTACTGATGGTTTTGCTTCAGGGGAAGAGTGGTCTGCGAGAGCGTTTTTCCCACGTAAGAACTAATCACCTAAATTTTGTTCTATCCATGCAGTTCCTGAAACAATATTTTCTTTTTTACCAAAATTGGCAAAACAGGAGCCAACCCCTTCATAAACATCGGCACCTTGTCCGTCTTTAAACAGTTGATCGGGATATAAACTATTTATTTCAAAGGTGGCAGTTAATTCAGGACTGTTGACCTCCACGATGAATTTTAAATAATATACAACCCCCTTCTTACTGATAAAAACAGGTGCCATTGGAGTGGTCGTGGTTTCAACATAAACACTTTTACCATTCTGTAACAGTATGCTTGCATGCGATTTCATTGGCACATTTTCGATGGGGACTACTCCAAAGTTGGTAAAATTAGATAAATGCAGGCCATTGCTCAATTGGATATCCTGAAACAACCAAATTACAGGTTTTCCGGGGGTTCCACTTGGGAATGCCCCATATTCGTGATCCATCCAGGTTATCCCTGTCACTTCAATTACTTCGTTTCCAATGATGATGGTCCCACTCGCCTGCAAATGGGTCAGCGAATAATAGTAATTGTTCCTTGTCAGTGGAGTTGTGCCACTCGAGTCTACCAATAATTGGACACCGGTGCCAAAAGCAAGCAGGGGTGGGCCCTGTTGATAAAAATTAAGTTGTAACTGACAAGGGGTGTTGCTTGCTGCATCCACGAAGCTTGCATTAACTTTCATGTTGAGGGGGTTGCCGTCAATGGCCTGCATCAATACGGCACCATCAGACGGACTTGAAGCTGAACCCGATAATTGAACCTGCCAGGGTTTGGACTGATCGTATTGGGCCCAATTGGCTGGACAAGGAATTACTGCATTCACTTTTTGATAATTGCATTGATTGTGCACATCAGTAATTTCGATCTGTGTGTAAGCATAATCCAACATGCCCACTACATTTATTTCAAAGCCAAATTTGCGGTTATCGGCACTTATTAGTGTGCCAACGTGCCACCACCATTCATTGGGTGCTCCTGAATGAGCAAACTGATCTGCAGGCAATGAAATCGCCGGAACTGAAACCGGAAGATCTTCTTGTTTTTTGCAGCTGTAGAGCATAACAATGCACAGGAATAATGAAATTAAATGAATGTTCTTTTTCATACATTTGTTTTGTGATTGAATTAACAATACTAGTTAAAAATATCTTTGAAATTCAATCTTACAGTAATTTTCTAAAGAAGAAAGGGGGAAACGCCATGAAAAATTCATTTAAGATCACATTCCGGGTGGTGAAAAGCCATCTCAATATCAAAGCGATGATGGGATTCCTTGTTATTGTCGTGATGCTGGGCGGCGGCTGCAAAAGCAAGTCGGAGGACCCGGGGGCAACAGGTGAAACGCTTCGTTTCGTCTTCATGGCCGATTGCCGCGGTATATCCATTGCGGATCAGGTGAACTACCCCGTACTGAACACCATCATCAGCCAGATCGGTGCGTTGTCACCCAAGCCCTCCTTTGTGATGTTCGGCGGAGATATGTCCTACAGTGGCTATATCAATTCCGCTTATACATTCCAGGCATGGAAAGACCTTTTTGCACCCCTGACCGGAAATGGAATACTCTTGTACACCGTTCTTGGCAATCATGAGCTGTATTTATCGAGCTCTGATTCCGGTTTCTTTCTCGGAAACCAGCAGGCGTTCCAGCAGGTGTTTTTGGAGAATCCCGCCAACGGGCCTGACGGCTACAAGCACCTTACTTATTCCTTCACCTCCCCGGGCGGCAACTCCTTTTTCGCTGTACTGGATGCCTACTACCTGACCCACAGCTTCAAAGATTCGACCATGGGAGGCAACATCGATTCTACCCAGATGTCATGGTTAAAAGCACAGGTAGCCCAAACCAAGGCAACACACAAATTCCTTTTCATTCATTCACCCTATTACTATGTCAACTACGACCCGGAAGAGCCATCCGCAGCAAACAAGTCCTATACGGAGCTCTGGGCTTTCCTTGATGCCAACAAGTTCGACTTATACGCCTGCGGACATTCGCATCTCTATTCCCGCAAGACCATCGACTCCAGCGTCCTCCCGAATCCACAAACCACACCACCGACACCACCGTGGCAGAACAATGTGGTCCAGCTTCTGAATGGCACCTGCGGCACCCACATTGAGACAACCCACATCGATACGGCTATCAGAGCCGCCTGGAATGTTCACAATGACAGCCTGACCTATTACTTCAGCGTTGTCGACATCTCCGGCAGCACTGCAACGGTCAACAGTTACCGCGGCAACACAGGGGTCTACAGCGTGTTCGATACCTTCACCATTCATAAGTAAGAACACGCAATGGCATTTTGTCCTTACCTGGTTAATGGGTGATTATAATTTTCCTGGTCGCAGAGCCTGCATCGTTTTGCAAAACCAACGTGTAAATTCCGTCCGGCAGATTGCCCTGTTCGAATCGCAGAACCCGCTTTCCTTTAACCCTGATCTCTTTTACTTCGTGGATGACCTGTCCCAGCTGGTTATAGATCCGGATTGAAAATGTTTTTTGGTCTGCGGATGTGATTTCGGCAGTGAACTCCCCGTTGTTGGGATCAGGGTAAACTTCAAACTTCACGGCCGGCACTTTATCTTCTACTCCTTCACCGTACTTGTACAGGATCGTTGGTGCGTTCAGGATGAGGGTGTCAAATACTTCGCCTCCGGCATTGGCTATTTCGGATTCCGGGTCGAGTGAAAGGTTGATCTGGTCCTCTTTTGAGAATTGATCTGATATTTTCACTACAAGAATCAGCATGGTCTGGTCCTTGCCCAGCGAAAGCGGGGTGGTTTCCGACCAGGCCATCCGCACGTGATTGCCTTTGGTGGTATCATACGGTGTTCCGTGTTCGGTCTTCATTTCGTTGACCTGCATCAGGTTATTGGGATAAGATAAAACCATCGAGATAGCCCCGATACTGGCTGCACTGGAAACCTTCACCGGGATTTCTATCACCTCGCCGGGAACTGCCCTGATGATTTCCTTCTGTTCCAGGACCAGGAATCCGGCACCAGCTCCTCCTGCCCCCGGAATGTTCGATCCGTTGACATCGCCGACACAAAGGCCCCAAATATCCTGGTTAACATGGGCATCATGGATAATCAGGGTATCTCCTCCCGTCGGTTTGGCAAAGGTCCAGTCGCCCAGATCAAAGTAGTTATCCAGGCTCACGAATCTCCGTTTGATCCTTGTCGCATCTTTTTCATTGATCTGTTTATTATTGTCCACATCAGCAGCCTGCAGCCTTACCGGTTCCGTTAAAATTTCAAACCCTGCTGAATGCCGTTGAACCTTTAATGCATCCGTGGCGTTGACACTCAACCATGCTTTGGAAGTCCGCTCGCTTATTGTATACGTTCCATTTGGATTATTTGAGAAAGCATAGGTACCTGCCTGCCTTGTAAGCATGGAATCAACCGGGATATTATTTTGTTTGACGGTGACCCACGTTGAATCGATCGGGGTGCTGGCCGGATTGTGGTATAAGATTCCCCCGCACATATCATACCCCGTACCTTCACCAAGGCCGAATTCACTGAAGCTGGTCAGGGGTTTGGTGTTGGTAAAGTGGGGTTTGGTCGTGCCAAACGATGCAATCGTATCTGCATCCTGTTTTAGCATCACAACAGAATGAACGGGATCTAATCCGGACGGGTCCAGAGTCAGGAAATACTGAAAGTTGCTGCCTCCCGTCTGGGTGACAGTCCACGAGCGTTTCGTGGTCAGCAGGGTAATTCCTGATGGCAGTGTGCCTGTTAAGGGAGTCTCAAACAGCCCGGCGGTTACCACGCTGGTTCCGGTTAAACTGTCAAATTGCAGCGACAGCGGACCGTAGTCCCTGTCATTGCCGATGGGAAATTGTTTTAAAGCAGGGGTTTCAAAGATCATGGCCAGATTGCCGTTCACAAATCTTGATTCTCCTGCACCGGTAATGGTGCCCGCTGGTCCGATCGTTGCCACATAGGTCCCGGTATTAAGCAGACCGAACTGGAAATCAAGTATCCCGTTTATACCGATGTTGTTTGAGAGGATGATATTCCCGCTGTTGTTCAGGGTAAGATTGCTAAAGGAGGTTTCACTGGACCCTCCTATGGTTTGGGCCGAATCGCCGTCGAGCGTTACATTGCTGCCAGCTGCGCCGATATAGGTGCCATTGTTTTGCCAGTTGCCTGTGAGTTGGACCGACCCTGTGGTATCGTTTATAAAGGTACCTGTGTTTACAATGCTGGTATTATGCTCAACGAGCAGGTTGCCGCTGTTGACCAGGCAGGTTCCACCCACTATATTGACCTCCTGCGCAGATACCTGAAAAGGCTGAACCCCTGAAAGAATTACCATGCCGACGAAAATCAGGAACAACGCATGCGAAATGCCGTGTGTTGATTTTTGTATCTTCATAAGATCATGTTTTAGCCGGTTTTAATTCCCACCTGAACAGACAGAGGATGAATTGTGGTTGTACCAAAAATACAATAAAAACTTGGAAAGTCAAGCTACCTGATTACGGAAATTCAACTATCTTTAGGCTGTTGAAAAGGAGACCGAAAACCTCGTTCCTTTGAATGCCTGCAAAAAAATCATGCTTGGACACTGGATAAACCAAAATGATGATGAAAAAGGAAATTACGCTTTTTTGCCTGATCGGAATGTTGATATTCATGGCCATGCGAACCGAGGCCCAGGTTGGGATAAACAACGATAATACCCCCGTCGACCGATCAGCAGGCCTGGATGTGAATTTTAACGACAAAGGTGTTTTAATTCCCCGATTGACTTTTGATCAGCGCAATGCCATCCGGAATCCGGCGGAGGGGTTGATGGTGTATTGTACCAATTGCAAATGGGATGGAACAGGCGTGATATCCATTTTCCAGGGCGGACTCTGGAAGAACTTTACCGATTGCCTTGAGCCTGATCAACCAGCAACAGGGATCCACCTGCTGAATGGTACTCAGATCACCTGGAACTGGAATCCCGTTCCCAATGCCACGGGGTATAAATGGAACACGACCAATGATTTCAATACAGCATCAGACATGGGAACAAACACCTCAATGACTGAAACAGGTCTTACCGCGGGCATTACCTATACCCGATACGTCTGGGCCTATAATTCCTGCGGTGCATCTCAGGTGACCAACATGTTCCAACTCTTTGTATACATAGGATTGAGTTACCAGGGCGGGATGATTGTTTACCTATATCAACCCGGCGATACAGGTTATATTGCCGGGGAGACGCACGGACTTATTGCGGCTACGATCGACCAGAGTTCCGGGGCGGCCTGGGGTTGCGCGGGGACCTTAATCGGCACCTCGGCTGCCATTGGCAAAGGGCAGGCCAATACAACAGCCATCGTAAACGCATGCAGTACGGGAGGCATTGCAGCCCGTATTTGTGATACCCTTGTTTTAAACGGTTACAGCGACTGGTTTTTACCATCCAAAGACGAGCTTAACCAGTTGTACATTCACAGAAATGTTATTGGCAATCCTTCTGACATATATTGGAGTTCCACCGAGTACAATGCTGCCATGGCCTGGTTCCAGATCTTTAACGTCGGCATCCCTGATTACCAGAATAAGGTACCCCCCCTGAATGTCAGGGCTGTCAGGGCTTTTTAAAAGAACAACCCATATGCATATGAAAAAGACAAGTACCCCTTTCCTGCTGATCGGAATTCTGATGTTCATGACCATCCAAACCTTTCCCCAGGTTGGGATTAACTCCGATAACAGTTCCCCGGATCCATCGGCCGGACTGGATGTGAACTTTACCGACAAAGGTGTTCTGATACCCCGCCTGACCCTGGAACAGCGGAATGCCATCCAGAATCCAGCCGAGGGGCTGTTTTTGTATTGTACAACTTGTAATTTAAAGGGAACAGGCGTGATATCCATATTTCAGGGCGGAGTTTGGAAGATAATCAATCTCCATTGTTATGCGCCTAATCAACCTGTAGCAGGGACTCATAGACCCGATCGTACCCAAATCATCTGGAACTGGAACAACGCTCCGATCGCATTGGGTTATAAGTGGAACACCTCAAATGATTACACTACCGCCACTGATATGGGAACCAGTACAACAAAGACAGAAACAGGGCTTACCTGCAATACACCTTATACACGCTATGTTTGGGCTTACAATGCATGCGGGTATTCCACCCCGGATACATTAACTCAAACCACGGTAGGTTGTCAAACTTGTGGTACATCCATCACGATTAACCATATTGCCGGAGCCGTAGCGCCGGTTACCAAAACGGTTACTTATGGCATCGTTACAAATATTCCCGGGTTGGACTATGCATGCTGGATTGCATCTAACCTTGGCGCCGATCATCAGGCCACTGCTGTTGACGATGCTTCCGAAGCATCTGCAGGCTGGTACTGGCAGTTCAACCGCAAACAAGGATATAAACATGACGGAACAACCAGAACGCCCAATACCACATGGATGAGCATAGATGAAAATTCTGATTGGATTGCCGCTAACGATCCTTGTACCATTGAACTTGGGAGTGGCTGGCATATTCCTACCCAAACAGAATGGACCTATGTGAACACAGGTGGTGGTTGGACAGATTGGAACGGCCCGTGGAACTCTGGATTAAAAATGCATGCTGCCGGTGGCTTAGACTATTACGATGGGTCACTGGACTTCCGGGGATATGATGGCCTGTACTATAGTAATACGCAGTATGGTTCTACTATGGTCTGGTACTTGCAATTCGACGCGGGGGACTGTTCCGTATTGAGCTTAACCAAATCATTCGGCTGCTCCGCCCGCTGCGTTATTACCTATTAATTCAATGGATAAACCATCATGATTATGAAAACAATAATTATACGTTCCTGCCTGATCGGAATTTTAATTTTCATAACCCTGCAAAATTCTGCCCAAATCGGTGTTAACACCGATAACAGCGCTGCTGACCCATCGGCAGGTCTGGATGTGAAATTTAACAACAAAGGTGTTCTGATACCCCGTATGACATTTGAACAGCGAAACGCCATCCTTAACCCGGCCGAGGGATTAATGGTGTATTGTACAAATTGCAATCCGGATGGAACGGGCGTGGTGTCCATATTTCAGGGCGGACTTTGGAAGACAATCAATCTCCATTGTGAAGTGCCTGATTCAACTACAGCAGGTATTCATATCCCCGATTTTACCCAAATCACCTGGAACTGGAATAACGGTCCAATCACATTGGGTTATAAGTGGAACACTACAAATGATTGGGCCACCGCCATAGATATGGGGACCAGTCTGACAACGACAGAGAAAAGGCTTAATCTCAATACAACCTATGCACGGTATGTATGGTCATACAACACATGCGGCTATTCCCTCCCGGTAACATTAATTCAAACCACGCTGGGCTCCATCACGATTAACCATATTGCCGGAGCTGTAGCACCTGTTAACAAAACGGTTACTTATGGCGTCGTGACAAATATTCCCGGAGTTACCAATTTGTTCTGGATTACATCTGACCTTGGCGCCGATCATCAGGCCACTGCTGTTGACGATGATTCCGAAGCATCTGCAGGCTGGTACTGGCAGTTCAACCGCAAACAAGGATACAAACATGATGGAATAACCAGAACACCCAACACCAAATGGATTAGCAATATAGATGAATATTCTGACTGGGTAGCCCCCAATGATCCTTGCGCCATTGAACTAGGTAATGGCTGGCGTCTTCCTACGGTTACAGAATGGACCAATGTTAAGAATGGTGGTGGTTGGACAGATTGGAACGGCCCGTGGAACTCTGGTTTAAAAATGCATGCTGCCGGGGCTTTGACCTTCGCCAGCGGTTTGCTTAGTGCACGGGGCAGCGTAGGCAATTTTTGGAGTAGTTCACAGGAAACAGCATCCACGGTCTGGGGCTGGTACATGGAATTCCTGCAAATAGGGCTTATTATTGACAACATGATCCCTAAAGCGAACGGCTTCTCCGTCCGCTGCGTTAAATGACAATTTTGGGAATCCCGTCACCATGTCAAATGTGGCCTATTCTTTTGGTTTTATCAGCATTTGCAGGAATAATGCGAAAATTCCAACAAAAGGCATTGCCATGTTTTTTTCCGGCACCTGGGTCGACTAAATCCCTCTAAATGTATCCCTTTCCAATTCCGAGTTGCAATTGCTTAATTTTTATTGCCGGGCCGACACATCATTTGGCCCGAATGATTCCTGTAACTATATGGGTGGTTCTTATGATCAAAGCATCGACATCAGGATTTCCGATAAAAAAGATGATATTCTGACAGGAACATTTTCAGGGGTCATACGTACAATGACCGGGCTTTCAAAGGAAGTAACTGGGGGGAAGTTCCGGATCCGGGTGATCAGGAAACAGGAATAACTCAAACCAACATCCAACAATATATTGATTCGCATTCACGGTGCATTTTAACAGAAAGGGGCTAAATGACAGACTGGATAAAAGACAACTTTGGGATGAAGAACCTGCTCATCCTGATCCTGGTTATTCTGGCAATATTGCTTTTCATCAAGGGACCCTCCTGGTATAAATTGCTGGCCGCGAAAGGTTACGATGGCTCTGTAAAAGCAAGGGTCACCAATGTTGTGGACAAAAAATCGACCTTTCAGCACATCAACGGCACCAGCACCAAAATAGTCGGTTATGACATCTCCTATGTTTATGAGGTGAAAAATGTAACCTATTCAAACACCGAATTTTTTGAACCCGAATCTGATGTCAACCTCATATCTGAGCAGTTTAATGCGGGGAAACCCTGTGTGATTGAAATAAAATACTCCCTCGAAACACCATCCAGAAGTTCCATTTCAAAACTTCGTTTGAGCGAATGAATCATCTTCATGGAGATGGGTTGCGTTGGTTTTATATTCCGAATACAAGATCAATCACGGGCAATAAATGCCACTGCGGTCCGGCGGGATATTTTCCAAAACATAATTTATAGCCAGCTTCGATGCGCAGGCTCTCTTTTTTTGAGGTGTAGACCAAAACCCCCTTGTTTTCCATAAAATAGTTTTGCCGGGTGCCGCAGAGAATGAAGTTTTCGAGGCTGAACAGCCACCCGAACCGGGGAATAAACTTCCCGCGGAAATCGAGTCCGATGTCGAATTCTGGCTGGTTATAAAACACGGCAAGCCTGGGGTAAATGACCGGAAGGTCGATGGTGCTCTGCGGGTCCAAAGGTCCGAATTTGACTGAGAAAGCAATCCCGGCGTGTGCCGTGAGCAGCGCATTTCTGAAAGGCCCCCAGGAGGCCAGGAACCTGTTGGAAACAGCAAACATCTGAGGAATGGAAAATTCGGGGGAGATAAGGCCGCCCGTCCCTTTTGCAGCAACCAGCCGCATGGCCTGGGTTGGATAAAAGATACCATGTTCAGTGGCCAGTCTGAATCCGGAATATTCACCCCAACCCACTTTCAGCTTTACCTGCGGCATCAGGAAAAACAGGATGGGATGGGCCGAAAGTTCAAGCCTGTCGTTGATGCCGTAGCGGGAGGATGTAAATAATCCGAGTTCCCACCGGTGTTTCGGAATGTTGCAGGCCGTGCCGTCGGTCCAGTAGCTTTTTGCCGGGGAATCCTGCGGAAACAATGAATTGCAGAAAAGAAAACCAGCCAGGAAAATCAGGATTTTTCTCATTTTCCACCTCCTTTCACAGGCAACTTAAATATCACGGACACCGGGGCATGATCCGACTCCCTGGTTGCTTCCTGGGAGGTAACCACCGAGTTTTGGACCCACTCGCCATTGGTAAAGAGATAATCCAGGGTGCGGTCCCAGAAATGGCCGGGGCGGGTGGTATGGGTGAAAAAACGGAACTGGTTGTTTTTGTATGTCTCTTCCGAAACCGCGCATTGATAGGCCACATACAGGGGATCCAGGAAATGTTTTTCCGGTTCATAGTTGCTTCCCTCCTTGTGCAACGGATCGTCGCCCGAAGCATGAAATGATTCCCACGAACACATGTCCTGGATGCAGTAATCAGTCGTATCCGATCCGGGGGGCAATGTGTTCAGATCGCCTCCTGCCACAAACCATCCACCCTCACCGGCAATCCGGTCCAATTCGTCTTTAAACTGGTGGATATGTTGCTGTTTAATATCCAGTGTTGCCGTGGCCGAGGCATGGATGTTTACCGCGTAAAAGTTGTTCAGCCCCGGAATCCCGATGCGGCAGGTCACCATACAGCAGCGTTCATAAAAGTAACGGGTGAGATTATCCTGGTCTGTACGCAGGGCCAGCTGGATCCGCTGTGCATCGCTTATTTTCCAGCGGCTGAAGATGACGTTTTCCTCATCCATCCGCCCCAATCCATCACTCGGGATAAACTGTGCTTTCCATTGGGATCCACAAACCGCGTAGTTGAAGTAGGTATGGTCGAGAAGCCACTGAACCTGGTCGATGTAGGCCGAACGTTTTGATTTGATATCCACCTCCTGAAGCAGCAGGATATCGGGTTTTACCTGGTTGATTTTAGCGGCAATGGCCTGCAAGGATCCGTAAATTTCCTCTTCCGTCAGAATAACCCTTTCCCCACAGGCATCGCCGAACCAAAG
The DNA here is from genome assembly GCA_037128705.1 of Bacteroidota bacterium. Classification (GTDB taxonomy): domain Bacteria; phylum Bacteroidota; class Bacteroidia; order Bacteroidales; family FEN-979; genus CAIVAT01. Next base: position 78,906 of record JBAXVX010000002.1, read on the forward strand.
GATGCGGCCTGCCCCAAAACGGATATTCCACGTCATAACGCGAACTGAGGTAAAGGTATCTGCCACCGGGGTCATCGAACCGGCCGTATAATATATGGCCGTTTCAGTGTCATCAAAATTGGTGGCCAAAGGTTCGCATGAGGAGAGGAAAAGAATTAAACAGAAGCCGGCAGCGTAAAATATAAAGTGCTTCCCTGACCTTCTTCGCTTTTGATCCATAATTTGCCTCCGTTTTTTTCGACGAACTCTTTACAGATGATTAACCCCAAACCGTTGCTGGGTTCCCCTTCGGTGCCCTTGCGGTTTGTGTTGGCATCCAGATTGAAAAGATTCTCCAACATCTCTTTGTTTATTCCGATGCCTGTGTCCTGGACTGAAATTTCAACCCAATGATCATCCTTTGACTTTGCCGTGATTGTAATTTTTCCCCCGGGGGAGGTGAATTTTGTGGCATTGGATACCAGGTTTCGAATAATGGATTCAAACATATAGCTGTCGGCATAAACCTTCAAATCTTCTGAAACATTATAAAGGAGGTCAATCTCTTTACTTGTGATTGCCTCCAAATTTGGAGCCAGGCTGTCAGAAAGTTTTGACATCAAATAAAGTGACTCCGGTTTAAAACTGGTTATTCCCCTTTTCATTCGTGACCATTGTAAGAGGTTTTCGAGCAGGTCAAAGAGTTTGTTGGCAGCATCTCTCATACTCAGGGCGATTTTTTGAATCTCGTCTTGCCTCAGGGTGGGCAGGTCTTCTGCCAGCATCCTGGAAAATCCAAGGATTGGTTGGAAAGGACCAAGCAAATCGTGGGCGATAATTGAAAAGAATTTGTCTTTTTCGATATTGAGTTGCAAAAGTTCTTTGTTTTTAAGTTTAATCTCCTCTTCTGAACGCTTTTGGTCGGTGATATCGTGAAAAGACCAGACCCTTCCTTTTGGAACCCTTCCAAGATACATCGGTTTCGAAATGCGTTCGAAAATACGTCCATTCTTAAAGTTTATCAAATCAAAGGATTCCGAATCGGGTTTATTATACAGTTCCGATACTTTAGCCATAAATTCATCAGGATCATCCAGTTGTCCGATTACATATCCCAACAGTGCTTTATCATCAGATGATGCGAGGATCTCACCCGGTATGTTCCATAATTCAGCAAATTTTTTATTGGTTTTGAGGACTGCTCCCTGCTCACCGACCACAAGAATCCCGTTATGAATGGATTCAAGCGTTGCATCCAGCAGCGACATGGCGTTTTTCAATTCCTCCTCTGCCTGATTGCGTTCGATAAAAATCGACTTAATTTTAAGAACACCTATAAAAATAAAAGCAGATAAAATCAGTCCGATGATTTCATTAAGGAAATCAACCTCAAAATTCAGGTTCGACAGGATAAAATAGAGGGGTATTAATCTTCTGATACACATCAGGGATAAGGCGATTGAAATCAAAATCCAGGCATAGGGCTTACCAGTGATCCTGATAAGACGAAAAGCAAAATATGCAGCCAGGGATTGAAATAAAATAGAAAGAACAAGGACTGCTATCAGGGCTGTTGTCATAAAACTCCTTTCATTTTAAAAAATCTGGTCATAGCATCCGGGTAAAGCAGCAGGCAGATCAAAAATTTGAAATTTATCCCGCATTACTCGTTGTTGTTGGTTATGAGCATAGTAAAGGTAATATAAAAAAGATTAAATACAATCTTTCAGAAGCCTGAAATATATTTTTCAGCCACAGATTGAACCGTACGTGCTTTATAGACTTACGGCTATGAAATAAAATATTTGTTTTAACAGCAGGTGATTCATTATTTTTGAGCTTTAGTGCAGTATGACCTGATAAATTATAGAAATGGTTACAAATAAATGAGTTATATGAATAAAAAACAATGGTACGAATCGCTGTTTGAAAATTACGGCAGGAAATACGATAATGAGAATTTCACCCGAGGAACTGTTGGTGAATGTGATTTTATAGAAACTGAACTCAAATCTGATAAATCCCTGAAGATATTGGATGTTGGATGCGGAACAGGAAGACATGCAATTGAATTGTCAAAAAGAGGATATATGGTTACCGGGATTGATTTGTCAGAAACACAACTCCTCAGGGCAAGGGAAAAAGCAAAAAGGAACAATCTCAACATTAATTTTATCAAGCAGGATGCTAGAAATTTGTCTTTTACCAATGAATTTGACATTGCCATCATGCTTTGTGAGGGCGGCTTTCCATTGATGGAAACTGATGAAATGAATTATGAGATTTTGAAGAGTGTGACAAAATCGCTTGGAGAGAATGGAAAATTTATATTTACAACACTCAACGGGCTATTCGCATTATATCACTCTGTTGAAGAATTTTGTGATTCAGCATCCGGAGAAGGCCATGCAACCTATCGAAGTAATACGTTTGATTTAATGACATTTCGCGACCACAATATCACTGAATTTGAAGACGATTCAGGAAATAAAAAAACGCTTGACTGCAACGAAAGGTATTACGTCCCCAGTGAAATAACCTGGTTATTAAACTCGCTCGGATACAGAAAAATTAACATTTTTGGAGCGAAACTCGGAGCATTTTCTAAAAATGACAAATTAACAACCGAAGATTTTGAAATGCTGGTAATTGCTGAAAAATGATTGTGATAAACGAATGAAATGTCCAGCCTGAATCTGACAGCAATGACAGAAAGATTATGTACGCCGGGCCTGGGCGTTGCGTGAGAAACGGGTAAAAATCAGCGCGAATACAAGAAAAACAGCCCCGCAAATAAAGGCATTCCTTACGCCGGCAACATTCTGGATCAGCGACTGATGAGCGTTGTTGCCGCCGGTAGTAAGGGAAAAGATCATCTGAAAAACCGAAACACCGATCACTGCCGCCACGGAGGTGAAGGTATTGGATGTTGCAGAAACAATACCCTGTTTCCCTTCAGTAGCCATATCCATGATCATCTTGTTGTTTGGCGACAGGAACAGGCCCAGGAAAATGCCCGAGAAGAAAAGGAATATCACCGGTCCCCATAGCTGCAACATCCCCACGACGGATGAAAAGAAGACATAATCGAGTACTCCGACAATCAGGGCAGCAGTGCAGATCCTTACAGGTTTTATTTTATCGGACATTTTTCCGGCAAACGGAGCCAGAACCATCACGACCAGAGATGAAATAAGCAGCAGCATCCCCACTACATTTGAAGTAAGCCCAAGCTCCTTTTCAAGGTAAAAAGGCATGAGGTAAGCATAGCCGAAATTCGCGCTGCTGGCCAGAAGGCTGGCTATGAGGGCGAATGTCAGGGGCTTCATGCTGAAAAGGTTCAGATCAAGGATCGGATGAATAGCTTTTTTCTCCCTGTTGATGAAAAAGTAAAACAGAAGGGCGGTAATGACGAGCGCGGCGTATGGCATGATCACTTCAAATCCCCTGTTGTCGAGAGAATTGAACGCAAAGATCAGGAAGGTAAAGGCGAACAGGGCCAGCAAGGCCCCCGTGAAGTCAAATCCCTTGAACGAAAATTTCTCCTTTTTCTCCGAAGGAATGTATTTTGCCGATAGCCAGATGGCAAAAATACCGATGGGTACATTGATCAAAAAAACCCAGTGCCAGCTGGCATAATAAGTTATTAATCCTCCGAGAGGGGCGCCCAGGCTAACCCCGATCGAAGAAATGGTGGTAAGAACACCATACGCAGAACCAATCTTGTCGTGGGGCAGGAATTGACCGATGATGGCCAGGCAATTGGCGACCAGCATGGAACCACCCAGCCCCTGTATGAAGCGTGAAATGATAAGCAGGACAATGTTGGTCGACATCCCGCAGAAAAGAGATCCAATGGTAAACAGGATAAAGCCTGAGATAAAGATCTTCTTCAGCCCGAGGCGGTCTCCCAGCATGCCAAAAAGCAGAAGGGTGGCTGTACTGGCAACCAGGTAGGCAAGCAGCACCATTGAAACAATGTCGCGGGAACATCCGAAGTTCTGTGCGATCGTGGGCAGTGAAATGTTTACGATAAATGCATCGAGCTTCACCATCAGCATGGCAAGGGATGCGCTGACCAGGATCAGCGTGTGTGATTTTTTTGTGGAGATTCCGGTCATTTGCTATTTTGAATTTGACTGTGTTATTTTAAAGTAGCTCTCAATCACTCTAAGGTCCATCATTGAAACGCCCCCGTCGAACCGAAGGGGGCATTTCATCTTTTATGACCAATTGAATGGTGCTGCGGTACACAGGGTGCCGTCTTTTTGTTCTCCGCCTCTTGCGGGTAGGTCAGCATTAAAACAAATTAATGCGACATTCAAATATAGTGTTAATAGTCGGGAATTGTTCCGATTTATGAATATTTATTATTGGGGTTGGCGATGATTTTCTTGGGCCATGGTGATCTAGCGCCCTTTTGCAATGTTGTAATTGACAAAATACTGGATCAGCATCTGGTTTACATCGGCTCTGTCGCTGTTTCCTGCAAACATATCCCAGGCGGGTGGTCCTGTTAAAAAAAATTGTACTTTTGACCACCTTCCCCCTTTCAAAATAAGCACGAATGATTAAAAAGAAAATTTTTATCCCCTTTGTTTGCATCCTTTTATTAAGCCTTGCATTGTTGTCATGTACAAAAAAGAATTCTGATAATGTACCTTTCAAAAGAACCCTGATCCGGGACAGCCTGCAGACCATGGTGGATAAAATAGTCACGGATTACAAATCTGAATTTCCCGGTTTTCCCGGGGGCCTTGCATTAAAAGTAACTTCGAAAAATGGGTCATACTTTGTTTCATCAGGGTTTACCGAGGCCATCAATGATCAGTACCATTTCAGGATTGCCAGCCTGACAAAAGTTTTCACATCCACTTCGGTCATCCTTCTCGCCCAGCAAGGGAAGCTCAACCTGGATGCAAAGATTACGGATACCATCCCCGGCACCAACATGACCTATGTTCCACAGGATGCAAATTACAATATCCCCTATAAGGACCAGATCACGATCCGCCTCCTGCTCGAACATAATGCAGGGGTATTCGATGTCTCTAACGCCTTGATCCCTGATACGGTGAAGGCCCCGGTTCCATACAAGGGGCAATGGTACATTGGCTATATGGAAAACCTGGATCCGAAACATACATTTACATTTGATGAACTGGTCGGGGTTGTATCTACCTGCAGGCTTTTCCTGTGCCCCCCGGGGCAGGGGCATCATTATTCCAATACCGGGTATTCAATCCTCGGCAAGATCATTGAACGCGTATCGGGTTTAAGTTATCCGCAGTTCATCGCACAGAATATCTTCAAACCGATGGGACTGAACAATTCTTTTGCGCCTTACAGGGGGGATGACCAGCTGATCCCGCCGCCATTCATCAGGGGCTTCAGGTATTCGCCGGCAGTTGTGGAATGCACGGAGTCGAATATTTCGGCCAATGTTGGCGAAGGCAACCTCATCTCGAACGCCGATGATCTTTCGCGTTTCATCCGCAGCCTGGTCAGGGGTGAAGGTGTTCTCAGCCCTGTTTGGGTGAATGACTATATGCTGGTTATTCCCAAAACCTCCTTCGACGTGCTGAATTATGGCCTGGGCATCACCTACGCCCAGAACCTCGGCTGGGGTCATACAGGCGCTCATGAAGGATTTTACACCCGCATGGTGACGGACCCTGTGAACGACATCACCATAGTGGCCTTCGTCAATTCATGGAACGATGTACCCGGAGCTGAGATTCCCCTGATCATTAAGATTGAAGAGGCCTGTTACTATGCCAGGAATATTGTGCAATAAGCCAGAATCTTTCAGAAATTAAATAGGGTTGGAAAAAACGTTTCATTAATCTGCCTGACAATCTATAATTTAAAATTTTATGATCATGTCAATCCACCTAAAATACCTTGGTAAAGTAGTTATCCCAGCCATTTTTCTTTTCCTGGCATCAGCCGGTCATGGATGGGCACAAACGGGTGATCTTAAAATTACCGTCCACCTGCGTGGTGTTTACGAAAGCAAAATAAGCCTGTTGGCGCTTTCCAACAATAAAACTTTTAAACCGATTCTGGAGATACAGGGTATAAAAAGGGACGCCACGACCCGGCTTTCGGTTTCGAAAGATAAACTGCCCGGAGAGTTTGTTTTACGCTTCGACTACAAAGAAAATGAGACGAGCACGCCCTACCCGTCAGAAAAGTACATTTTTATCAACGACCAGGACCTGGAACTTTGGGTTAGCCCGAAATACTGTAACAATGCCGACAGTACCCGGTTTCAGAAGGATGAAAGGGAGAATGCAACATTTGTGCGGTTTTCGAAAGAAAACGGGAAACAGAAAGAGAAACTCGGGCTGCTTCAAAATTTTCTGATGAACTATGATGACGTCGAATCCGTGTTTTATCAGCAAGGCATCCAGGAATATGAAAAGCGGAGACAAGCATTCAACCAATGGCTTACAGACCAGATTCAACAGGATAAATCCCTGTTTGTAAGCACCCTCTACCCTTTTCAGTATGTACCGCAAATACCCTGGAAAGGCACCGAAACCGAGCGGATAAACAGCCTGATAACCCACTATTTTGATGGCATGGATTTTCAAAATCCCTTCCTGATCAAAACATCCGAGATAAACAAATGGATGGACAGTTACGTAAATCTATATGGTCAGCTTTCTACGACTGAAGCCCTGCGTGATTCCCTGTTTCCCGAAGCCGGCAAAAGAGCAATTGAAAAAGCAAAACAAGGTGATCCGCTGGTTTATGGATGGATGGTTGATTATTTCTACCGGGGTTACGAAAGCAATGGCATAACGGCAGGGATGAAAGTACTTGAACCCTATATGAACGATCCAAACTGCCTCACCTCGAAAAGACAGGAAATTGCCCGCAGGCTGAAGGGGATGGAAACCCTGGTGCCCGGAAGCAAGGCGCCGGATATAGCTTTGACAGACATGTATGGCAGCCTTTTTAAACTGTATGAGTTTGAACCCAGGGTCAAATATCTGCTTCTTTTTTTCTGGTCGGCCGATTGCAGCCATTGTGTTGAAATGGAAAATCAACTGTACGCATGGCAGCAGCAACCGGAGATGCAGCAGAAAATCAGGGTGGTTGCTGTCAGCCTGGATGAAACCGATACTGAAATTGCAGCCTGGCAGAAGAAGATCCCGCAAATGAAAGGTTGGAAAAATCTTCGGGCGCCTGAAGGGGTCCGCAGCAAAGTAGCCGGCGATTATTACGTATTGGCAACTCCTGTGATGATTTTGCTTGATGCAAAAACCAAGGAGATTATCGCATTGCCAAATACTTTGACCGGGTTGATTTCATCAATAAAGTAACCTTGCAAATTTGAGATCCCATCGGTGATTGGACGGGCCGGTGCCCTCCCCTTAAAACCTGATCCCCATGGTGATCACGAAGTTCTGCCTGGAATGGTCAGCCCAGTAAGCGTCGTCGGGGGAAACCACCTCGTTGAAGGGCTTCACACCCGGATCCCCGGTAGTCAGCCAGTTGTATTGCAGCCGGATATAAGCGTCGCTGAAGGGCTTGAATTCAAGCCCGGCGGAGCAGCCGAAGATCATGAATTGGTTCGTCTGGCCTGTAAACGAATCGCCGATAAGGATGTTTTCGGGATCATAGAACATTTCGCCGCGCAGGGCCAGGGAGAACTTCGGGTGAAACCAGTATTTCGCCCCGATCAGCCCCGATACCATCAACCCGCCCTTCACCGAATCCGATACCTTACTCTCCGTGCGCTTGAAAGCAAGGTCGGCCTGGGCGATAAGGTTCCAGCGGGGCGCCGGGTCCCACCTGGCAAAGAGGTTGTTGAAGAAATAATACCGGTTGAACGATGTGCCCTGCGGGGCGGTATTGCCCAACGCATTGTTGTAACTCACCGTCAGGTCATCGGTCGGGTTCCAGTTGATGTCGAAGCCGAACATCACATGGTGATTCTGCCCGAAAGGCACAGTAAAGGGATTGCCTGCCCAGCCGATGAATTCCCACTTTTTATTCGCGGTGGTGAAGGAAAGCGCGGCGCCCAGCAGGGTGCTGGGCTCATAGTAGCTGCCTACCGTGCAGGTGCTTAAAAGGTTGTCGACCGGCCGTGTCGATTCGACCCCGACCAGGCTCTCCAGGTACCCGCAGTCGAACCAGAGTCCTTTGTAAATCCTGAAGCCCAGCGATAGTTCATGAATGTAATTGATCCATTCGGCCGTCGTGTTGCCTGCCAGCAACTGAGGCTGATCGCCGAACCGGATGTCGGCGGTGGCCCTCGCCCATCGGTTTTCGTATTGAATGTCGAGGTCGAACATGTTCACCCTCACCTGGTTGATATAGGGCGAATTGCTTTGGAACTCATAGGTGTGCGAGGTGGGGATCGTCCCCCCGATATTCCCCACATAATAGACATCAAGGTAGGCTTCGACCGAAAGCCCCTTGAGGAGATGCCTGTTTTTCCACTGCTCCGCCTGCTTCACCAGGGAGTCGACGGGCTGACACCTCAGGGCGCTCCCACCTGGAAACAGTATGAACGAACACGCCGCAACGATGATAAAAAAAAGGATCTTCCTTCCCTGCTCCACAACGTAATTTTTCGGTTCAAATATACATGAGATCCAAAGATGTAATGTATATTTGACCTGAAATAATTCAAATGCTGCATTATGGAAAAACTGATCTGCGTTAAAGAGACTCCCTTAAAAGGGAGGGGGATCTTTGCTCTCCGCGACATCCGGAAAGATGAAATAATCTCAACCTTCACCGGACCCCGTGTAAAGGTTGAACGACTGGATGAATTTCCGCCCGAGGTGGTTGATCACCTTTTCAATGTGGGAACCGATGAGTACCTCATGGCACGGGAACCGGAGGTAAGGACAAACCACTCCTGCGATCCGAACGCCGGCATCGTCAGGGATGTCTGCCTCATTGCCATGCGCGACATTCAAAAGGATGAAGAGATCACTTTCGACTATTCGGTGATCATGAACGACGACTGGGTGTTGGAGTGCCGGTGCGGATCGCCGCTGTGCAGGAAAATCATCGGGAAATACAGGGACCTGCCTTCGGAAATGAAAGAGAAATACAGGGACTACTCCCCGGAGTGGATCAAAAATACGTGATGTGCGATTTAAATGACACCATCCGACAACGATCCTGCTACTGGCTATTTAGATTGAACCAACGACATGAGGTTTTCCTATTCTGAACAATTTTTCCTTTTAACTGTTGACCCGGTGACGGGCAAACCATTTCCTGTTCCCGACCAGGTGATGCACCTGACCCTTGCCGGTGCCCTTTTGTTCGATGCATCATTCAAAGGGATGATCAATGATGACTGGGAGAATGTAACAGTACTGAAAACATCTGAAACCAGGCATCCCGCGCTTGATGAAACCTTGCGTTGCATGCAGGTTCCTGAACAGTCCGTTCCGCTCGAAAAAGCGCTGGAACTTGTCGCGGCCCACGGGTCCACCCTGCGCCGGATGGTGTCGGATTTTCTGCAATCACGCCGCGTGTTGACCAGGAAAAAAAAGGAGATCATTCAAAGAGCATGGAAAAATGAGTTATTCTCGCCCGACATGCCCGTGGTCACTGAAATACACCGTAAGATCAGGCATGCGATCCTGAAGGATGAAATTCCTGATTTCCAGATTCCCGCACTGGTCAGCCTGGTGGTTGCCGGCGGGTTGATCAAGCATATTTTAAACCCGGATGAAGCCTCGCGGTTCAGTGAAAAGATTGACTGGCTTGCTTCCATGGAATCACTGGGGAGGGCCGTCATCCGATCGGTTCGTTCTCTTGAATCCTCCGACCTGGAAAAGGATGCGGCGAAACTGGTGGGGTTGAAATACAGTGAGCCCAAAACAATAGCAGGTGGCATGGATGCCGTATTATCCTCCCTGGGCTATCTCTACAAGGAGGTCGGGATCAGGAAAAGCCGGAAACTCCTTGCCGGCTTTAACCAGCTGAAAGGATTTGAGTGCCCGGGTTGCGCCTGGCCCAATCCCGACAAGGGACGGTCACATTTTGAATTCTGTGAGAACGGCGCCAAAAGCGTAAGTGCCGAGGCAACATCCAAAACCATTACGGCCGCGTTTTTTAAAAAATGGTCGCTGAATGACCTGCTGCGCACACAGGGTTACTGGCTCGAACAGCAAGGGCGCCTTACCTCTCCAATGATACGGAATGTAAACGAACAGCATTATAAGCCCATTTCATGGAACGACGCATTCAATTTAATCGCAAATGAACTGAAAGCCCTTACCCATCCTGATGAAGCTGTTTTTTATGCGTCAGGAAAATCTTCCATTGAGGCCGCCTATCTTTACCAGTTATTGGCGCGCACCCTGGGAACCAACAACCTGCCAAGCAGCGCCAATCTCTGTCATGAGCCGTCGGGGAAAGCCATCGCCATGAGCCTGGGTTATGGGAAAAGCAGTGTCACCCTTGACGATTTTCCCAAAGCTGATGCCATCTTCCTGTTTGGGCACAATCCGGGATCAAATCACCCCCGGATGTTGAAATCATTACAATCGGCCGCCCGAAAAGGTTGCAGGATCGTTGCGGTAAACCCTCTGCCGGAAGCAAGCCTGATGGGTTTTGCCGATCCCCAGGACCCCGGCTCCTATATGGGTATACAAACAAGGCTTGCCCATCTTTACATTCAGCCCGTGATCAATGGCGACATGGCTCTCATCAGGGGAATGGTGAAGGCGACCCTGGAAGAAGAGGATCTCCACGGAAAGATTCTCGATACCGGTTTCATTCAGAAATACTGCAGCGGATTTGAACAATACAAACAGTTGGTTTTACATACTTCCTGGGAATCGCTGGTTGCGGCCAGCGGTGTCGAAAAGGTCCAGATCACCGAGGCTGCCAGGATATATTTTACCTCCGGGAATGTGATCGCATCCTGGTGCCTGGGGATTGCGCACCACCTGAATGCCACGGAAACGATCAGAGAATTGATCAACCTGCTGCTGTTACGCGGAAATATAGGGAAGCCTGGCGCCGGGGTATGCCCGGTACGCGGCCACAGCAACATCCAGGGGATCCGCACCTCCGGAATCGGCACAAACATGCCCGTTTCTTTTTTCGAATCCCTTGAAAAACATTTCCCGATCAGGATTCCCCGGACAGCCGGGATGAGCGCAATCCCCGCAATCAAATCCATGGCTGAGGGAAAAATTAAAGTTCTGATCTCCCTGGGAGGGAATCTTGCTTCAGCGGTTCCCGACACCTCGTTTACCGAGGAGGCTTTGCAGCGATGCGGGCTTACGGTCATGATCTCGACAAAACTGAACCGGAGTCACCTTGTATGCGGCAGGAAGGCGCTGATCCTGCCATGCCTTTCAAGATCGGAGGAGGACATTGTCCATGGAAATAAGCAATTTGTAACCATCGAAGATACCATGGGCAAAGTCAGTTTCTCCGGGGGATGTCTTCCGCCGGCTTCGCCTGATCTGAAAAGCGAAGTTTCCATAATCAGCGGAATCGCCCGGGCCACATTCGGCGATCATGCGGGGATTGAATGGCAAAAGTTCCCGAACGACTATCAGCACATCAGGTCAACCATTGCCGAAACCATACCGGCCTTCGCCGACCTGGGAAAACACAAATCATCCATGCATGGATTTTACCTGGAAAACCCGCTGCGAAAGCGTATTTTCAACACCCCCGGCGGCAAAGCCCAATTCAGCGTCGATCCATTGGAGATGGTTGTTCCGGGAGCAAATGAACTGGTACTGATGACGATTCGAAGCCACGACCAGTTCAATACTTCTGTTTTCGGACTTAATGACCGCTATCGTGGCGTCAGCAATGAAAGACGGGTGCTGTTCATGAACCGCCAGGATATGGAAGAGCGGAACATTTTCCCGGAACAGCAGGTTAACATCGAAAGCCACTACGATGAAAAAGTAAGGAAACTGGAGGGCTATTATGTAATCCCCTATCCCATCAGCAAAGGTTGCGTGGCAGCCTATTTCCCTGAAGCAAACTGGCTTCTTTCAATAAACAATACCGCCAGGGAATGTGAAACACCTGCGTATAAATCAGTAAAAGTCCTCGTACTTTGATAAAAGTGTGCAGGCTACAGGTGGCAAGAATCAGAAACCCCTCCACTGCATCATTTTCTCCACAATACCCGGAAAAATAATTTTTGATTTGGAAAGTAACAATAATACATATATCTTTGACAATACAAAAACAGACAACCATGAACAAAGTAATGTATCTTTTATTGGCATTCTCCCTGTTCACATCCTGCAAAAAGGATGATACAACGGACGAGAACAGTTCTACATCCATTGGTGGTGATACAAATATTGAGATCAACCAGGTTGGAAACACATTTACCCCTGCTGCAGTTTCGGTGGGAGGCAGCTATCTTGACATCCCGGCTTCGATCGAAACCATTAAAACCGAAAACGGGATCAATACCATTAAAATGGTCGTCGACCTCACTAAAGCACCTGAACTGGCAGCCTTGAATGCCATGATCCCTGCACAGTATAAAGATAACCAGGGCCGGGTAAATTCAGAAGTCAGGGTAAAAATGACATCCGAAGGCATATTGGATTATACGAACAAGGACGGGGCTCCTTTTGTTGCGGTAAAATATGGCTCCAGCGTTGGCGATCAATACCAGCTCACCAAGTCGGATGGCAAAACAATTACCCGGAAAGTAGTTCAAAAATCAACCACCGACGACTTCTCCTGGGGTTTTTTAATGATCAAGACCATCTCAGTGGAACAAGATTCACGGATGCCGGGTATCAGCAAAATCGTCTACCGGTTCAACCACAAGTTCGGCCTTGTGGCTTTTGAACTTCATGGCGAGGATCGGTCGGTATTAGAGGGCCTGGTATATCCAAAATATCCCTGATCGTTGAATGTAGTTACCCCTGGTGATTTTGAAGAAACTTCTGCTGCCATCTTACTGCAAAATAATCGGTTATATTCTGACGATCACCGGCATTTTTCTCAGCTTTGTCCGGTTTGGCCTCGGGATCAAACCCACCTTCCTTGAAGTAAAGGTTTTTGCCATTTATAGCTCAATTTTTCAAGCGAGGTACTTTTCCCTGGTATACAACAACATCAGTGAGGAAATTTGCGGAGTGCTTTTGCTTTCAGGACTCTTTCTGATGACCTTTTCGCGCGAACGACATGAACAGAATTCCCTGTGGCGCCTGCGTTATCGGTCGATGTTTCTTGCTGTTTTCATCAATACCCTGCTGCTGCTCTTTGCCATCCTGTTTTTTTTCGGATTGGGTTTTCTCGTTATGATGACCCTGCATTTATTCTCCCTGCTCCTGATCTACAATATCATCTTTCTCATCTCACGTATCCGCAGTAAAAGGTCAATCGCTTAATAATGAATCTGATCCATGAAACCGTGAGTCAAACCGACTGGCTCTATACCCGAATTTATCAAAATAATCTTCTCTTTATTGATCTTTGGTCGTTTGTTCATTTCTGGAGCGGTTTTGGTCTCATCATCCTTGCCAGGGACTTTAAAATCAAGCACCCTGTGGCCCTCATGGTTATAATACTTATCCTCTATGAACTAGTGGAAATTTCATTTCTCTATTTTGCCATGTCTGTTTTCCGACCCGAAACCATCAAAGACCAGTTTACCGATATTTTCATTGGCATAGCGGGAGGGGTAAGTATCTGGTACGCGCTGAAGTTTATCCGCAAAAATGATCTTTTGAACAGAAAGTTTACGCTGCAGGGAATTGCATTGTATGCTGCCATCACCATTGCCTTCATTTGGGTAGGGTTTTACCGGTATGAATACAACTGGGGATTCATGAACAGCAATGGCATCAACTACTGGGCTCTCTCATGGTGGACCCTTGCATGTTATGTGACCATCAACCTCTTTCTTCTTTTCAAAAACCGGGGAGCAGCAATTTCAGTCATCATAACCTATGCAATTTATTTCACCTCCTTATTGATTCTTGAATATTGCGGTTACTACCTGGCCGGGATGCATGAGATCAGCAAGCCGGGGTCAGATGCACTGATTTTCGGTCTGATTCACGGCACCCGGGCCATGCATCTCTTTTATATCTCGGCTCCCGGAATTTCAATTCTTGCGTTTCTCCTGGCGAGATGGCTTATTGCCAGAGCCATCAGTGGTTAGCGATCCAACCCCCACATCAAGCCATCGGGCTGGCGGGGGGATTGGATCGTTTAACAGATATAACTACCCATTTTACCGATCATTTTTGACCTGAAGAGCGGTCTTCAATACTTTTGCACAAATCCTTGTCCCATGAAAAAGATTTTTACCCTGCTCGCACTTTTAATCACATTTCAATTTGTTTATGCACAGGCTGATGAACCGGAAAAGGTTCTTATGAAACCTGCCCTGCTGGTGATCGATGTCCAAAAACAATATTTGCCCCTCATGTCAAAAGAAGACCAGGACAGGGCCCTCGAAATGATGAACTGGTCCATCTGGCTCTTCAGGCAATATGGTTTACCTGTGATACGGGTTTACCACACAAGTGAAAAGTGGGGCCCAAAACCGGGTTCGCCTGGCTTTGAATTCCACGACTCACTGAAAATCGAACAGTCGGACCCGAAGGTGATCAAAACCTACCCGAGTGCATTCAACAAGACAGAGCTCAACAACCTGCTCAAAGAGAAAGGCATCAATGCGCTGTTCCTGTGCGGGCTGAGCTCGGTCGGATGCGTCCTGGCAACCTATATGGATGCAGGCAACTATGACTACGAGGTGTTCCTCATCAAGGACGCCATCATCGGCCATGACGCCAAGTATACCGACCAGGTTGAAACCATCTTTAACGCCCTGGATCTGAATACGATCAACTACATGTTCAAGATCCGGAAAGAGTGATGATGCAGGCTTCGAATTTAAATCCTGACATGCAAAGTGCCGACTGCTCCTCCGAAATCGGTGAAAATTTAATTAGGAATTCGGGAAAAAATGTTGTACATTTGTCTTAACGGCTAAATGTTCAAATTTTTTCATACGAATAAAGTGAGATAATTTCCTAGTATTTTTTGAAGCATCAGGCTGGCCGTTCCTGATGCTTTCTTTTTTTGTGCATATTTGATTCCCATTCGTTTCGATCAGATCTGTCTTGCCCCTCCTCACAAACCTGCAGATACTGCAATCTCCGGGATGGTTCACAGCACGAATCATCCTTGGATAAGTTTAATGCGCATCACTGCCAGGTCTTTCCAGGGATCATCCGGGTGTAGAAAAATCATTGTTTTTGACTACAATGCCTTTTTGCTTTCATAAACAACATTTCCACCGACGATGGTCTGGTATATCCTGATGTCAATGATCTTCTCCGGATCTATGGTCAGGATATCGTCCGACAAGACGGTCATGTCGGCAAACTTCCCGGGTTCGATTGTTCCCTTGAGTTTTTCCTCCCCGAGCGATTTAGCGGCCCAGATGGTCCACATCTTAAGCGATTCGGTGACGGTCAGCGCCTGGTCGGGCTCAAACTTCCCGTTATCGCTGTTCCTTGTGACGGTCGCATAAATAGCCTTCATGGGGTTGGTGTTTTCCAGGTAGACCCCGGTTACATCGGTGCTGCCGGCGGGTTCAAGCCCTGCGTTCACCATGGTCCGGAACCGGAAACCGGTCGCAGCCCTTTCATAGCCCATGTCCTCGATATCGGACTTTACCAGAACAGTCAGCCAGGTGGGCTGAACCGAGATGCGCATTCCCTCCGTGTGTAGTTTGACAGCCCTGTCGAGCTGGTTCTGGTACATCTGGAATACGCCGAAATGTTCTATCCTGAAGATGTTTTTAGGATTTCCCGGGGCACAAAGGGTTTCGTAGGTGGTCATGCCGATGGCCATCGCCTTGTCGCCCGAGCAGTGCAGCATACAGATCACCCCGTTTTTCTGGGCGATCTTCGCCAGCCGGATCGCCTGCTCCCCGGAAGTTACCTGGGAACCATGTCCGCCCTCGGGATCGGTCTCTTTGTGTCCAAGGTAGGGACTGCACATCAGTCCGGTGCGGGCGTCGTTCTCGCCGTCCACCCAGGCCTTGATTCCGGTGAAATGATAGTAATCGGGATCACTTCCTGCCGGGAATGCGAATACCGACAGGTCTTCGGGCATGTCCTCGCCATTGGCGGCCTTCCACACCGACATGGAGTACCGCAGTGCAGGCTTGTAGCCGGTGGATGCTACTTTTTGAATTACCGGCACCACCGCGGCCTGGGTGATCCCCATTACGGTGGTGAAACCGTAGCTGTTCCAGAAATTCTGGATACCGGTAGTAAAGAAACTTTCCAGCTGGGCCGGGGTTAGAACAGAAGGAACGTCGGCAAAGGCATCGGTCAGGGTGCCGTTGGGATTGCCATTGCTGTCGAGGCCGATCCCTCCGCCATGGGGAAGCTTGGTCTGGCCCTTTTTTACCCCGATGACCTCCAGGGCTTTGCTGTTTACGACGAAAAGATGGGTTCCGTCGAGCACCACAACGGGGTTGTCGGGACTGATCGAATCGAGCTCGGCAAGAGTAGGCATCCGCTTTTCTGCAAATTTGGTCTGGGAGGCGGAAACGCAGGCAGCCAGTATCCATTGGCCTTTTTTTGCCGTTTTCACCGAATCGGTCATATTGCGGAGCGCCTGTTTTACCGAAGGTACGCCAGGATAGCGGCAGTTCACAAAATCGGTCGTAAGGTACATCGTCTCCACCGGATGGGTGTGCGCATCGATAAAGCCCGGCGTGACCGTTTTCTTCTCCAAATCAACCAGTTTGGTATTCGGCCCGGCCATTTTTTTTATCTCGGCATTGTTTCCGGCGGCCAGAAACTTCCCATTCAAGACTGCCACAGCCTCCACGATCCTGTCCGACTTGTCGAGGGTGATGATCTTTCCGTTGAAATAGATCACCTCCGGCACTTCGCCGGCAGAGCCTGATAACGGCATTAAAAAGAGCAATATCATCCCGGTAATAAAGACCCTCGTTGTAGAACTGATTTTTTTTGTGATTAAAGTTAGTTTCATAGATTTATTTTTCAGGATTTTCATCATTTTTTTTGCGGATCAATCTGGAGAGTCCGCCTGCACGATCAGCCGGGGCGTGACCATAACGGGATGGATCATGGTTTAGTTCCAAATGGTATAGGAACCGTTGTAAATGATCTGGCAATAGTAGTTCAGGGTTAAGGCATGCACGTTCCCTGTGGAATTCGGATTGTCAAGCCAGAATCCAAAATTGTAAGACTTTGAGCCGCTGCTGACCTGCACATTCGTAACTCCTGATTCCTCCGAAAATGAGGTTATATCGAACAATGTCCTGTTTGACTCCACGCGTTGTCCGGCATTCTGGGGTATCACCATGTCTGTACCGCCATACATATGCATTTTCGCCTGTGTCAGGTAAGGTGGAGAGGTGTAATAATAAGTGAATGCCGATATGGTCTTGGGATCCTGGTCCGATTGATTATTCCCAATGTTCACGTCTGATACACGGCAGTCAACCACATAACATTGATGACTGGTTTCACAAAGCGGACCGTTATATCCAATCTGGTTGTACGATTCGATAAAATACTGCAGAAATGAGTTGTGGGGATAATCATTGCCGCCACCATCGGTGGTACAAAAAACCGGGGGATTGCATTGAGAAGTACTGCCATTGAAAGAGTTCCATAAAAAGTTGGTTCCGGCATTATGCAGGTTTGCGTTGTCATTGAAGTGTAAATAACCCCATGGCCAGTAAAGCGAGGCGGAACCGAACGAAATACAGAAGGTTGATGAATAGGACGGTGAGGTTTGCGAAGGATCGTCGGGATTCACCCAAACCATTGAAACATTGCCGCTGGGTATCGATAGGTGCGACCATGGTATCGTTGGAAAAGAAACAGGTATCGGTACCAAATCGCCACTTGGGCTGATGTTATCGACTCCGTTCCCCCGGTAAAAACATACTTTATTATCGGGCGCACTGGAAGATCCTGTCCAGTAAGTATACGGATACTGACTTTTATGCATCCCGCCGTTATCTATTGTAAACGGATACGTATTGAGGCCGGTGGAAAATGACATAGCCGATGAGCAGTAATTCCTGGGTAGCGACATGGTCAGGAATAAGCTTCCGGGGTTCTGTCCAATGGAAAGCCTGATCATTCGTGCAAGTAAATTGGCTCTTGAAATAAATGGTCCGCAGGCATGGTCGATCGCAATGCCGTAATTAAAACTTTCCAAATCGGTATTGAACTGACTGGTTGTGCGGTAATCGATTAGATTGATGCTCAGGTAGTCGACAACCTCGAGAAACATTGCAACCTCATTCTCAATCATCGGACGGAATCCCTGAGTTATATAATACTGTACCACGCTGTCCCCGCCGGTTTCCCATGCATTTTCAGCATTGCTGTAAACGATCAGTGCCTTAAATTGAGCGTTTAGAATATAGAGGAAATAGTTTTCGAGCAGTTTGTAGGTTGACAGGGCGTTACCGGGAATTTTGGTGTAGGCGTTGGCATTGTTGTGCAAAATGATATCATCGGTAAAAATCTTCAGCACACTGGTGCTGAATCCGGGACAGACCAAATCGTTTAACTTGCTTATCTGCAACTGCATGTCATTGTCGTCGACAGGACTTTGCGCATACCTGTTGATAAAATTGGGCACCACCTCATTTTGTAAGGTTGAAATAGTAATCGAGGGTTTCCCCTGCAAGGCAAGTTTTGTATTTTTAGTATAGTATCTCAAACCGACATTTCTGCCTGAATCTACCGCACCTTTCACATTGGTGACATAGGAATGGGTGGCCATTCCTGAGATGTAGGTGATGATATTGGCCTGTGTCATATACAACTGGTTCGACAGGTTTTGAATGTCCTGCATGATCAGGGTGTCAAGTTGCAGGGCCTGGTCAAGTTCCTGGTCAATTTTTGCGAAATCGGATTCAGTTTGTTTGTTTTCGTGAAGTTCCTTCATTGCATCGATGATGTCCCCGAAAGGGAGGTCGGGTTCATTTTCACCTTCGCCGATGCCTGTGCCCATATGATATATTAAGCTTCCCAGGAACGGATTCGGGCTGGAAGTTTCAGCAAAGGTCAGGAATTTATACCCGTTGGTCTTGAAAAGACTTTCGGGATTGGAATTCGCTGAATTAATGGGTGTAAAGTTCATGGGCGATTCCTTCTTGCGGCAGGAGCTATTCAAGACAACAAGGGAGGCAAACATCAAAACCACCGCAAGGAAGGTGATGGATTTTATAAGTTTTTTCATAATCATTTTTATTAAGGAATGAAATTACTGAACAAGTGTCATGGTCGATTCATGGGTCTCCGTGTAGGTTCCAATCGTTTTTTGCCATTTGCAGTTAACGACGATCTCCTTGTTTTTCAGTTCATCAAGGACCCAGGAATAGAGGACCGTCGGGGTGCCCTGCATACTGATATCCGGTGAACTTGTCAGGATGTGAAAGGTCACCATCTGCTTGTTTTTTATATTTTCATTCTTATTTCCCTCACTCCAAAACCAGCTGCCCGATTCGGCATAGTTTAATTTTTCCCCTACGCTCCTTGTTATGGCTTTTTCCAAACTGTAACCCCCCTTTTTATCAATGTTTATCCACCATGTATAGCTGCCAGTTACCACCTTCGATCCTGTGGTTTCAGAATAGGCTCCCTCGTTACAGATGATGGTTGTGGTAGAAGAAAGGCCATTGTCAGAAGCGGAAACGACTTCCTGGAAATATTTTACGGTCCAGCTGCCAGCCAAACGTTCGGTGCGCGAGCGGAAAGAGATTGCAGGATCATTAGGCCCCTTTTTGCATGACTGGCCTGATAAAAGAATAAGGCAAGCAATAATGATGATCATTGGAAATGACTTTGGAAATGAACAGATTGTTTTCATAATTCTCGTTTTTTAAAGGTTATTTGGATTTATTGATTTTCATTTTTTTTCATTAACTCTTCACTCTTTCTTTTCTCCATCTTCACCTCTTCTATCAACTTCCTGTAAACACGCCCCTCCATTCGGGCCAGTTCGGCAAAACGGTTCAATGTTTTCGCAAAATCATTCTTTTCGTCTTCCGGTTCATCGCATGAGGGTTCTTCATCCCATGATGAAGTAAAGTCGTTTGTCTCCTGGTCGGGCAGCCGGGAAGATAAGGGAAGGGAATTGTCGTTGGGTTCCATGCTGCAATGATAGCTCAGGGCATGGCCGGTATCCTAATTCCCGGGTACTGAAAACCTACTGAAAAACCGACAGGTTCGGGAAAAGTATACTTAAAAATTACTGGATGAAACTACCGTGAATTGTAAACCTCTGAATTATAGTGTGATAAGAAAAGTGGTGAGGTTCTGGTCATCTCCCAGGTTCAGTTTCTTTTTGATCTGGTATTTTGAAGACTCAATGGTTCTTGAACTTCGGTTGAGCATATGGGCGATCTCTTTGGTTGAGAGGTTGAGCCTGACCATGGAGCATATTTTCCGGTCGTTGGTTGTCAGATCAGGGAAACGGGCGATAAGCTTTGCCAGGAAGGCGGGATGCATTTTTTCGAAATATTTTTCGACCTCTTCCCAGAGATTGTCATCGGTTGGTTTGCTAAATTCGTCTACCAGGCTTTGCAAAACAGTTTGACCTTCACGGTTGATAAACGGGACAAGCGCGACGAGCTTTTCGGCAAATACTGCCTTTTTCTCTGCGTGGCCGGCCAGATGCAGGGCTTTGGCGGTAAGAGCATGACTCATCTTCATCAAATCCTCTTTTGCCTCCAGGGCCTCCTGTTCTGATTTGATCTTGTTGAGAATAAGTTGTTTTCTTTTACGCAGAAAGATGCCTGCTAAAATAATGGCAGTCAACAGCGCAGCCAGGGCGAATGCTGTAATCATCCCCATGCGGAATCTATGAACCCGGATATCTGCTTTCAGCAATTCGTTTTCAGCAGACATTTTTTCTGTTTCATAACGGATGCTCAGCTCTTCGATGGCCTTTGTTTTTTCAGCCGATGCCAGGGTGTCTTTCAGGGCATTGTATCGTTTGAAGAAATTCAATGCAAGCCGATCTTGCTGCAAGGTATCATACACCCGGCTGTAAAGGAGGAAAATCCGGGATTGCAAACCTGGATCATTTTCGGGAGTAATCAGTTTTTCGGCCGTGGTCAGGTTGATGATCGCCTCGTTCCAGTTTGCCTTGTCAAAATGAATTTCGGCCAGGTCAAAGTAAACAGCTGCTTCAGCCCAGGTATTGTTGATTTGCCTGATCATCGGCAGGGCTTTACGGTACCAGTCAAAAGCATTCTGAAAATCACCCTTCGCCTTATAAAGCTGGGCCAGGTTACTGGTAGTCACTGCCATACCAAAAACGTTGTGATTCTGGTTGTAAAACCCGAGTGATTTCTTGAGATGATACTCTGCCTGGGTGAAATTTCCGATTGATTTAAAGGCAACACCAAGGTTTACCCCTGCATCAGCCATCATCCTTTCATCATTTTCTTCTGCAAAAATCTCCAATGCTTTTTGATGCGCACTTAATGCCTGGTCGACTTTCATGAGTTGTTCATAAACCAGTCCCAGGCTCATGTACACGCGAGCCTGTTTCGGCAGATCTTTTGTTTTCGTATACCATTTGAGCGCCCGATTGTAGCAGGTCAGAGAATTTTCAAACGAACCGATCTGCGACCATGCGATCCCGAGGTTGTTGGTCACCTTTGCCATGCCCTCCCCATCATTCAGCGAGTCATAAATCCGACTGCTTTCCTGCAGCAGCAGCACCGCCTGTCTGTTTTGCTGCATCATCAGCATCAGGATGGCTATGTCATTCATGGCATCTGCCTCCAGGCTGCGGTCGTTCATGGCCCTGGCCTGTTTCCTCGCCTCGCCGGCATATTCAATTGATTTTGCCGGATCTGATGGTTTGTAGTATTTCCCCAGCGCTTTGAGCGCCTTGAACCTGGCTTCTCCTGATGCATTCTTCACGATTAGAAGCAAACTATCGGCCTTGTTCTGTGCCGCAACGCCAGTCAAATGTGCAAGGCATATCATAATTGCCGACAGTAGAAGGTACGTACGGTAGGGTTTCATGATCTGTTTTTTCTTGCTGACTTTGTTTTCCTGGTAATTATTTATCAAAGCTATAAATTATTCGATGAAAATGATACATGTATTGAATGTTTTCACTGCATAAAACAGGTCATTTGAAGATACCGATTCCATTAGTTTTAGGGCAGGTTCCTGGTCGGGACGGGCGCACTGATTTCCTTTCGCCAATTTTGGCTGACCAGTTCGCAGTAATCGAAAAATCCGTAAAGGTTGTTTATCTTGCGTAGACCATCTTCTTTGTAACTGTCTTGTGGTCGGTGACCAGCGAATAATGGTACATCCCCGAGGGGAGATCCCATTTTTCGGGCGAGAAACTGACTACATGTTTTCCTGGGGACATCTTTTTGTTAGAGATGATCGTTGCCACGGTTTTCCCGAAGAGGTCGGTCACCAGGAGGGTCACGGCCGAAGTGCTTTCGAGTTTGAAGGAGAAGAAGGTGTTCTCGCGGAAAGGGTTGGGTGTGTTCTGCGTCAGCGAAAGGGGGATGGCCTTTCCGGGCTCCTTCCCGACGGTGGTGGGGTCGATGGGGGCGCCCCAGAGCGTCAGTTCCCCTTCGTCCATGCGCATCCAGGTGGCGAAGACCTTGTCGTTATGGGCGACCACCCCGATGTAATGGCCAAAGAATACGGTCGAGAAGGGGATGAAGGAGGTTTCACTGATTTTGTGATTCGCGAAGGTTTCGCCGCCGTCGTCCGAAATGGCGAGATAGACATCGGTGTTGGCGTTGGTGTAATTCCTCCGGTCGTAAAAGATGACATAAATCTTGCCGGTCACCTGGTCGATGGTGATGAAATTGAAGAACTGGTGCGTTACCGAAGCGTCATCATTGACCTTTTTGGGTTCCGACCAGGTATTGCCGCCGTCGGTCGATTTCACCAGCCAGATGTTGGCATCGCCCTGGGCTCCCCTGCGGTCGGTCCAGTTGATGTAGATGGTTCCGTTCGCAGGCCCTCCGCTGCGGTCGCATGCGATGACCGGGAAGGAGACCCCTGTCTGGATTCCCGGGATGGAGACGATCCACTGGACCGGGAACCCGGTCACATTGATGTCGGTACCGAGCCAGGTTTCACCTTCATCGAGCGACCGGTCGAACATCAGTCCGGCCGGGCTCCACCAGGCCACGTAAACCTCCCCGTTGGGACCGGTAGCCGGGTAAGAGCCGTGAACGCTGCCGAATCCGCCTGTGGCGTTGCCACCGATGTTGCTGACCAATTTCTGGTCGCCCCAGGATGCCCCCCCATCGGTCGATTTCGAGATAAATATATCGGTCGAATCCGTGGGGCTGGAACTTCCCCAGTTGTTGAACCGGGTCCAGGAGGTGTAAAGGTTATCGTGCACAGGGTCATAAACCGCCCACTCCTTGTCGATGTCGTAGCTGTTGTATACCGCTGTATAGGATCCGTCGGACCAGGGAGGCTGAAATCCCTCCATCTTCTGGCAAACCACCCGGCTCAGGTTGGGGACGAGGTGGAAATAGTAGAAGTTCCCGTCGTTGCCGGCAACGATCACCGGGTCGCAATTTACCCCGAACGACGAGGTCAGTATCCCATGTTGCCAGGTTGCGCCCCCGTCATCCGACAGGTAATACTGATCGGGATTGACCCCGATTACGATCTGGCCGGTGTTGGCCGGATTCATGCATATGGCCGGTTCGTTGGGCCAGTCGCCCGCCACGCCGATCTGGATGTTGGTTACCTGTGAAAAGAGGGTGCCGGCGAACAGGAGACTCAGCACGAAGATGATCAGGTTTGTTTTCATACCTTCGGGATATAAACGGCATAAAAATATTCCATTCTCCATGCCCGAAGCAAATGCATTCTGTGAAACCCTGTTTACCGCCGGTATCTGCCGGGTGAATTTTGTCAGCCATGTTATGGTGAAGGTTTCATAAAACAATGATTCATTACATTGTGCAACATATTTTGTAAATAATTTCTTAACAATAATTTAACACTCCTGTCGTAAGGAATTGCCTGAGTACAGCTACTTTTGTAACTTCATGAAAAGCAATCGGAAAATATCATTTGGAATTCTGTTTACCCTGGCAGTTCTATTCTGTTTCGGAACAAATGCATATTCAAATTCCGGTATCCGATCATATAGTGCTGCGTTAACATCATCTTCAAATAATGGTGAAAATAGTTTCAGTTCGGATATTGATTCATTCGATGACGATCAGGATTTTCATGTTATTGAAAACCGTTTATGGGAGGAACCAATATCTCCAATGCCAATTCCCCTCCACCTCCTTTTGATCAATAAATTCGTCCTTTCTGTCTGGCAACCGCCAAAGGTTTC
Source organism: Bacteroidota bacterium (assembly GCA_037128705.1). Classification (GTDB taxonomy): domain Bacteria; phylum Bacteroidota; class Bacteroidia; order Bacteroidales; family FEN-979; genus CAIVAT01. Next base: position 103,242 of record JBAXVX010000002.1, read on the forward strand.
CTAAGCAATTTCATCTTTATTTTTCTCACAGGTTCATCAGGAATCTAAATTCCGGAATGTCTCAATTGCAAATTTTTATGCATCTGAGAGAACTTGTAATCATTTATTTATTTAAAACTATACGATATGGGATTTGATGATTTTTTTGAAGAAAAACGAAAGTATCATGGCAATTACAGGGAGTACGGATACCATGATGACCATGAAGACAACACATATTCGCACGGACAGCACCATCCGGCCCACCGTAACGAAGGCCACCTGCAACTGTTTGCTATTCTGGAAAAGATCAGGAATAACAGAAAGCTGAAAATTATTGTTATAATGGCAGTTATCGTGTTATTAATCATTGCAGTTGCCCTTATTGCAGCTTTCCTGCCACTGATCATAAAACTTTTCAATTATATTTCTCAGAATGGAATACAAAGCATATTTGATGCGATCACCGGATTCCTGGACAAACTTTGGAAAGGTTCAGGTAAGTGATTTCCTATTACCCTGCATTTTAAACCAAGGATGACCTGCATATTGATTTTTGGTGTTTTCATAGTGTTCAGTCGGATGGTGAGCTTTCAACTGAATACTTACTCTGTTATGTTATGATATTTTTGGGAAGAAGAAATTAAATTATGATCGAAAATGGAAACCTTAAATTCATTACTTGATTTTCTATTACACTTTGATAAACAGTTGTTTTCAATGATTCAAAATTACGGAGTTTGGATTTATGCCATCCTGTTTCTGATTATTTTCATTGAAACCGGAATTATCCTGATGCCGTTTTTACCGGGCGATTCGCTTTTGTTCATTGCAGGCACTTTCTGTGCCGGAGTGATGAATGAATCAGGAAATATGGCAGGATTAAATGTATGGATCGTTCTGCTATTGCTTATTGTTGCGGCAGTTGCCGGCGACAGCTTAAACTATTTTCTTGGCAAAACACTCGGGATGAGCATTTTATCCTGGAACATAAAAGGTCGACAATTGGTGGGGCAAAAATACCTCGATCAGACCCATGCGTTTTATGAAAAACACGGACCTAAGACCATCATATTTGCCCGGTTTGTTCCGGTAGTGCGCACGTTTGCTCCCTTTGTGGCAGGTATCGGCGCCATGAATTATAAAAAATTTATCCGGTTCAATGTCATTGGAGGTATTACCTGGGTGACAGGCCTGGTATTACTGGGTTATTTCTTTGGTAATTTTCCCCTGGTACAAAAGAATTTTGAAATTGTGGTTTTTGGTATTATTGGATTGTCATTATTGCCGGTGATTATAGAAACTATCCGGGCAAAAATCAAAGGATCTGAAGCAAGGCTTCAATTTTAATTTCCGGATCAATTTTTACTTTTATCAGTATTAACCTCTCAAAATTATAAAAAATGGAAACCTTAAATTATTTGGATTATTCATTAAAACAACAAAATATTGAATACTTTATTCATCTTGTCCGAATTGCAAAAGCAGATGATTTTTTAAGCAAGCCTGAATTGGATTTACTGCATAGAATGGGCAGAATGATTGGTTTTTCTGACACGGAAATCGATCAATATATTGAATCAACTGACAAGTCAGACTATTTGCCTCCCTATGAATTATCCAAGCGCTTTGAACAGGTTTGTGGCATTATGAAGATGGCGTTCTCTGATGGGATAATTGATAAAAATGAAATGCGTTTGGTAACCAGTTTCGCACTAAAATCAGGCTTTCCTGAAAATGAAATCCCCAAACTGATGCTTCTTCTTATAACTGGCATTAAACAAGGCCATGACGAAGACGATTTGTTTGAATTATATAAAAAGAGCCGGAAATCCTTTAGCTGAGTCGAAAATGTCTGTTTAATTTATCAGAGAACGTCGAATGAGTGCGACGCCTCGGCAACAACAGGGATTATGGTAACCGAGATAGAGGTAGCCTTCCTTGTCAAATGCAGGATGGTCGATTATTTCATTGACCTTACCCAATCGTATGCCAATTCCAGGGTCTCAAATATCCTGCATTCCCAATTTGTACCCTCAAATTGTTTGAAATAGGTTTCCGCGATCGGGATAAACTTTTTATCTTTTGTGACTACAATGTTTCTCATCATATTGTGAGTCCATCGGGAGGATGACCTGTCCAAAGCCCCGATCACCTTGGCATACCTTGGCGTTATCTGAATATTCATCGCCCCGGTATAATCTGAAATCTGGTACTTTATTGTTCCAAACCTTATGTCACCATACATCAGGTCGTTCGCCATCATAACATCCTGTTCCGTAACCGTGCCTGAAAACCTGACAAGGATACCCTTTTCTTCCCAAATAATTTCATACGCCATTTTTCCGGAATTAATAATCCACAAATTTGTCTGAACCCACTATATCATTGTTATTTCTGTGCTTTGGCCGGGAGTGTAAAATAAAAAGTGCTTCCCTTCCCTTCTTCGCTCTCCACCCATAATTTTCCACCGTGTTTTTTTATTAAATCCTTGCAGATGATTAATCCCAAACCGGTGCTGGGTTCACCCTCGGTCCCTTTGCGGTTGGTATTGGTATCCAACCTGAAAAGATTCTCAACTATTTCCTTGTTCATTCCAATGCCCGTGTCATTGACCTTGATCTCTACCCAATGATCTCCTGCTGACCTCGCGATAATTGAAATATTCCCTCTGGGTGCAGTGAACTTTAAGGCATTGGAAACCAGATTTCGAATTATGGATTCAAACATGTTGCCGTCGGCAAAAACCCTTAAGTCTTCTGAAACATCATACCTGATTTCAATCCCCTTCTCTGCGATGGCATGCTGAACTAAAACCAGGCTCTCTGAAATTTTAGGAAGAAGGAAAAATGATCCCGGTTCAAAATTGATTAAACCCCGTTGCATTCTTGACCATTCCAAAAGGTTTTCGAGCAGGTCAAAGAGTTTATTGGCTGCACTCCTCATACTTAAAGCCATCTTTTGAATTTCGTCCTGCCTCAATTTAGGCAGATCTTCTGCCAGCATTCGGGTAAAGCCAAGCAGTGGCTGGAATGGGCCGCGCAGGTCGTGTGCAATAATTGAAAAGAATTTATCTTTTTCGGCATTCGCCTGATGAAGTTGTTCGTTTTTTAGTTGTATTTCTTCTTCCGCCCGCTTGCGTTCAGTGATATCCCTTGTTATTCCTTCGTGAAACAGGATTTCTCCATTTTCACCCGTAATATACCATCCGTGATCTTCAACCCAAATCTCTGAACCATCCTTTTTTTTCACCGGGTAAACTGCCATTTCTTCCCATTTTTCCAGTAATTGCAGACTTTCACGGTCGCCTGGTTCAAAATACAGGTCCTTCTTTATATCAATGGCGAGCAATTCCTCTTTGCTATCATAACCCAGCAACTTAACCATGGCAGAGTTGACATCAACAAATTTTCCATCGTGGGTGCTTTTATACACACCATCCATCATCCTTTCAATCAAATTGCGGTGAACTGCCTCGCTTTCCTTCAAGGCCTCCTCCATCTGCCTGCGGGCAGTCACATCCTGAAAAAAACCCACAATGCATTTTTTCCCGTTGAGCATAATGGGGGCCCCGGAAATGTCGGCATGGAAAATGGTTCCGTCTTTTCTCAGGCAGGTCTGGGCAAAAGATACGGGTTTCTTACCCCCGACCTGGGAGGCGAATTCTGACATCACCGAATCCAAAGAATCCCTGGGTACCAAATTGGCTATCGTAAGCCGCTGAAATTCTTCATCCGTGTATCCGAATAGTTCGCAGCTGGCTGGATTGGAAAATAAAAACCGATGGGTCCCGATATCGGCGGCTAAAATGCCATATGAACTTCCGTTAAGCAGTACACGGTATTTTTCTTCCGATTCCATCAGGGCTTCGCTGGCCTTTTTGTGCTCCATATGAACATCCTTCATCCACTTAATATAAAGCAATACCAACCCCAGAAGAATGAGACTGATCAGGCCTGTTATGGAACCAACAATCAAATGTTCTTTATCAAAATAGGGGATTTCCGGATGTAAAAAAAATCTGCAATTGCGTTCAGATTACTCATAAAAAAAACAAGTACAACGCAAATTATAATTCCTGAAACCCTTTGCTTTTCAACAAATGCCTTTAACGATTTCATTTTCAGCAAAGCTTCTGCTTTTTGGTGGAAAATTTTGGAACTTGATGAATTATTGAGACCTGTAAAGGTATTACAAAAAATTATATTCAATCTTCCAAAAGCCAGAAATACATTTTCAAAGGATGGGTGGAGGGGAGAGGGATGTTTTTTTTCAGTTACAGGTGAAAAGAGGGTTCAGGTGGGAAATTTGGTTATTTTTACAATTATAACGCATATTCTGAAAGTACTGAATATGAAAAGGAACCTTTTATTATGCCCGGCAACAGCCGCTTGAAATGTCAGATCACCTGATTGCCAACTCATAAAACAAAGAAAGATGAAAACAAACAAGATCATTTCGTCCTATTTATTGGTGCTTATATTATTTGCAGGTTTTCTTACGCTGCTTCCGGGCTGCAAAAAAGAGGAACCCACCCCCGTTCAACCTGAAGTTACCTGGCAGTATATCGAAACTTACGATCTGCAGAAACTGAATCATATCCTGAACGTGGAACTTGAGGATTTCCTGGCGACTTCAACCATGCATATGGCCGATTTCCAGGGCCAGTTTGCAGTACCGGCATACCCTGTTAAATTATACCGGGTAACCTATCCCACGGTAGTTCCTGAACTCGGCATCCCCACGGTGGCTTCCGGACTGGTGGCCATTCCCGACAACGGGCTGGATTCCATGCCTGTCATCTCCTATCAGCATGGAACTGTTGCGGCCAAGACTGCATGCCCATCCTACCCCGATTCATCGCTGGAAACCAGCCTGATGATCGCGCAGTTTGCCTCCCAGGGCTATATCGTGATCGCAGCCGATTTCATTGGTCTCGGAGTTTCAGACCAACCCCATGCAGATTTCGTCAGACTCAGCACAGAACAAGCCTGCATCGACATGCTGAATGCAGCCGATAAGGTTCTTAAAGAACAGAAAATCAGGAAGGGGCCCCTGTTCCTGCATGGCTGGTCGCAGGGAGGATGGGCCTCCATGACCTTTCTGAGGAAGCTGGAGGCGATGAACATTCCTGTGAAGGCTGCATCAACAGCCTGCGCTGTTGCCGACTTTTTCCCCCATATGGATCGCTGGATCAACGATCCCCAACCCGGCGATTCTCCGGCTCTGCCGGGTGTGGTTGCCAATTGTATTTTCGCGAGCGCATACTACAACGGGCTGACAAGCATTCCTTCCTATGCAATCAAGCCTGAATATTTGCAAGCTTCAAAAGATCTTTTCGAGTGGAAGATGGATCTGAATACCTTCCTTTTAAAAACCACTATACATGTCAGGGATTTACTGCGGCCAGAATTCCTGTCGCCTGGAAATACCGGAAGTGTTCCATTCTGGAAGATCCTCGAGCAGGCCCAGTCTTACCGCTGGCAATGTCAAACCCCGCTCAGGATGTATTATGGCGAGGTCGATAATATCGTCCCTGTATTTCTCGCCACGCTGCCGGCAGCTTATCAGAATCAACTGGGCTGCAATACCATGGCCATTTCGACAGGAGCCACATCTGATCACAGAGCCGGTTATATTTACTCCCTTATTCACGTGAAGCCATGGTTCGATGAATTTTTGAAAAAGTAAAAGCAAAAGCCTTATGAAACAGTTTTACACAAACCGGAATTACCCATTCATCATCGCAATTTGGTTTGTCATCCTTCTTTCCACCAGCTGCAAAAAAGATGATACGGTTGCCGACCCCAACCAGGCGACAATCGACCGCCTGAAGCTGGCGGCTGATTCAGTGATAAAGAACACTACGATACCCGGCCTTGTGGCCCTGGTGGTCGACCACCAGAAGGGAATCAACTGGCTTTATGCCGCCGGGGTCAGCAATACCCAGACCAAAGCGCCCATGGATGTCAATCATACATTCAGGATTGCCAGCAATACCAAAACATTTACAGGCACGGTACTGCTGCAGCTGGTCGATGAAGGGAAGATCAGGCTGAACGATAAACTGTCGGAATATTTTCCCCAGTATCCCAAATCGGACAGCATCACCATAAAGATGCTCTGTAACATGAGCAGCGGCATTAATGCTTATGAAACCGATGAATGGATGAATGCAGTGAAGGCAAACCCTTTAAGGGAGTGGGCCCCCGGTGAACTTGCCGACTTCGCATTTTCCCAGCCTTTTCTTTTCAGTCCCGGAACCGGTTATCAATACATTAATTCAAACACAATCATCCTGGGCATGATCATAGAACAGGTAACCGGCAACACACTCGAATCAGAGATTACCAACCGCATCATCAACCCGCTTCAACTCACCAACACGGCATTTCATACCAGCGGAACCGATCTTCCGGGAAACCATGGCCGGGGTTATGACTTCGAGGAATTTGGTATGACCGGGGATGTAACGGAGTCGTATGATCTTTCGATGATGTGGGCGGCTGGTTCGGTTCACAGCACCCCGCGTGAATTGCAGGCCTATGTCGAGGCCCTTGTGAAAGGAAGGTTCCTGTCGGACACCCTGCAGCAGAGAAGGCTGAACGACATGATTACAACCAGCACGATCAGTAAATACGGATTATGCCTTGCCAGGCTGACATCTTTTTACGGCCACAACGGCGAGGTTTGGGGTTACACATCATCCATGTGGCACAGCCCAAAGCACGACTGCACCATCATCATCTATTACAATTGCGATCGCATATCAATATACAATCCTGATAATCTCGCCGGAAAATTCTTAATCATTCTTTATGGAAGCATTGATAACGCCTGATTGTTCGAGATGATCTCCTGATCCTCACAATCAGTAACAACTTAGAATCAATACACCATGAAAAACTCATCATCATTCTGTTTTCAGGCATCATCCTGCTTGCCTGGGGCTGTAAGTAAGGCGAACATGAGAATATCAGCGGGTCTTCCTCTCATATTTTTAAAAGTATCATCATAAAAAAATGATCCCAATGAACGTGAAATTATTTACCATTAGAAAGAACCTGCTTCCACTCATTGCAGCAAACCTGCTTGTTATCCTTGTTATCAGTTCCTGCAGAAAAGAGTGCCCCGCCCCGGCAGAGCCTGTAGTGACCTGGGAGTATATCGAAACCTATGACCTGCCTAAGCTCAATCATATCCTGAATGTGGAACTAGAGGAGTTCCTGGTGGGTTCGACCATGAAGGCTTCCGATTTCCAGGGTCAGTTTGCAACGCCGAAATACCCTGTGAAATTATACCGGGTAACCTATCCCACAATGGTTCCTGAACTCGGCATACCCACAGTGGCTTCCGGCCTGGTGGCCATCCCCGACAACGGACTCGATTCCATGCCCGTCGTCTCGTATCAGCATGGAACTGTGATGCTCAAGACTGCCTGCCCTTCCAACCCCGATTCATCGCTGGAAACAAGGCTGATGATCGCGCAGTTTGCCTCCCGGGGATATATCGTGATTGGCCCCGATTTCATTGGTCTCGGAGTTTCAGATCAGCCCCATGCGGATTTCGTCAGACTTACCACTGAACAAGCCTGCATTGACATGCTGAATGCAACCGATAAGGTTCTTAAAGAACAGAAAATCAGGAGAGGGACCCTGTTCCTGCATGGCTGGTCACAGGGAGGTTGGGCCACCATGACCTTTCTGAGGAGGCTGGAAGCCATGAACATCCGCGTTACGGCTGCATCAACAGCCTGCGCCGCTGCCGACTTTTTCGCTTTAATGGATCGCTGGATCAACAATCCCCAGCCCGGCGATTCTCCGATTTTGCCGGCCATTATAGCCACCTGCCTCTTTTCATACGAATATTACAACCAGTTGAATGGCCTTGCCTCCTCTGCCATCAGGCCCGAATTTTTCCAGGCTTCCAAGGATCTCTACTGCTGGAAAATGGATTATATAACATTCCTGACAAAAACGACAATGAATGTGAGGGAGTTACTGCGACCTGAGTTCATGTCGACCGGAAATACCGGAAGCACTCCATTCTGGCAGGTCCTCGAGCAGGCCCAGGCTTACCGCTGGCGTTGCCAGACCCCATTGAGAATGTATTATGGCGAGGTCGATGTGATCATCCCGCTATATTTCTCCACGCTGCCGGCAGCTTATCAGAATCAATTGGGCTGCAATACCATGGCCATTTCGGCAGGAGCCATAGCTGATCACAGCGCCGCCTATGTTTACTCCATTATTCATGCAAAACCATGGTTTGATGAATTTTTGAAAAAATAAAAGCATACCAGGATAAGTATAATGGCTGGGTTCGCTTGGAAAAACCTTTCAGTTCAAACTGTATGCAGATTGCTGGCACACCCCCATGTTTAGCAACACGCAGCAATATATTGATGACATAAAGAAGTTTATTGACGGTTTATGAAATTTATGTGATCATTGAAAAATTAATTATTAGCCCATGAAAAATATCCGACCATTCACCGGGAAGCCCGCCGTTTCTGATGGCCGGGAAAAAGAGGCGGTTGAAATGAGAGAGGGACCGGAACTTTAAACTTTAATACAATACATCAGATATACCCCGTTCTCATTTTCTATCCCATGCGTTTCATGTTCAAAACCGGGAAACCGGTTATCAAAATCCTGGAGGGTTTTCAGATAGGCTAAAACCGGACCATTCAGCGACCCGGTGCGTTCGCCACCCATGAGCAACGGAATTCCCGGGGGATAGGGAACAATGCCCCCGGCCATGATGCGTCCCTGGGCCTGTTCAAGGGAAACCCTTTCCACATTGTTTTTCACAAGATGCCGGTATGCTTCGGCCGGGGTCATCACCGGTTCAGGCAGGAACGAAAATGCTTCATCCAGCAGCTGCAGCTGCCTTGAATCACGCTTGAATTCATGCATCTCATGCGCAAGCATGGGCAAAGATTTTCCGCCGTAAATCGCGGGATGTTTTTCAACCAGGTCGGGAAAAACATCCTCCAGCATGGCATTTTCATCATACAGGGTTTTGAAACTGAAGAATCTTGTAGTCAGGGTTCCCCACTTTCCCTTGGTAATCCCCATGGAGAAGAGGAATAACACGCTGTAATCGCCCGATTTTTCAATGACGATTCCTTCGCAATCCAGGTATTTGACCAGTAAGGCGGCGGGTATTCCCCATGACGAGAGGGAGCCATCCCGCTCCACGCCCGGTGTTAGCACCGTTACTTTAATGGGATCCAGCATGGCGTAACCCTCATCGATGTCGCCGAAACCATGCCAGCTTTCGTTCGGATGCAGAACCCAGCATGAGGAATCCTTTGCCAGTAATTCTATCGGGGCATCGGCAAAACTGATGCGCTTCCCCGTAGCCTGATTGGTGACCTCATCGGGCTGCCACATCTCAAACCACCAGTCGTTGATATTTTCGCTCATAATCTTCCTTCGTATCCTTGCCATCGTGGTACGGAAGGTAACAGCCTCCATGATACATTCATCGGTAAGGGCTTTGCCCATCGGCCCCTCCATCATCTTTGCCGAAACATCACAGGAGGCAATGATGGCATAGGAGGGTGAGGTGGAGGTATGCATCATGAAGGATTCATTGAACCGGTTGTGCTCGATGGGCTGACGCCCCTCTTTGACATGGACCATCGAGGCCTGCGAAATGGCTGCCAGCAACTTATGGGTTGATTGCGATACAAAAACAGTGGGTGCATCGGGATCCCTCGCCCCATCCCTCATTCCGTAACGGTTGTTGTATATCGGGTTGAACCTGGCATAAGCGTACCAGGCCTCATCAAAATGCAGCCTGGAAACTACTTCACCCAGCATTTTTTCCACCTCCACGGCATCATAACAAATCCCGTCGTAGGTGGAATTTGTCACGACGGCATATACCGGGCTTGCTGCCTTGTCGCGGACCAGGGGGCATTCGCTGATCTTTTTCCGGATGGTTTCGGCGTTCATCTGCTCCTTACGGATGGGTCCGATGATACCCAGGTGATTCCTGACCGGGACCATCCATACCGGCCGCGAACCGGTGAGTATGGCTGAGTGTTCCAGTGATTTATGGCAGTTCCGGTCAATGAGCACCACATCGCCCTCCACGGCGCAGGCCATGAAAATGATTTTATTTGCAGTGGAGGTCCCGTTTGTGACATAGTAGGTACGGTCGGCACCGAACACCTTTGCAGCAAATCGTTCCCCCGCTCCAATCGACCCTGAATGATCGAGAAGGGAACCCAGTTCTCCCACTGAAATGGAGAGGTCGGACCGGAATAACTGTTCGCCAAAGAAATTATAAAAGATCCGCCCGGCCGGTGATTTCAGAAAAGCGGTGCCACCGGTATGACCCGGAGTATGCCAGGAATACTCAAAATCGTCGGCAAAGTTGACCAGCGCTTCGAAAAAAGGCGGGAGCAGGCGGTTCCGGTACCTGCGGGCGGCCGCTTCAACACGCCCGGCAATAAAATCACGGGTATCTTCAAGGATCCAGAAATTTTCGGAGATGATCCTTTCAATTTCCAGCGGGATCGTCATCAGCACCTCAGGCCGTATCGATAAAAAAATCGGGATCTCATGGTTTCTGCTCCTGATGTTCAGTATAAGTTGTTTTGCCAGGTTGCGGTTCTCGGCGACCACCGGGTCCCAGTCCACAATCACAGCGTCCAGTTCCGGTAGCCTGATAATGCCCGACAAGGCCGTTTCAAATGATTTCCATTCCGTCACAATGATTTCGATCTCGTTCATCTTTTTGATCAGCTCATGCATGGCATGCCCGTCGGGAGTGTCTTTGCATAATTCGTCATCCACGATGGCGATGTTCAGTTTTTCGTACAGATACATGATTCCTCCTTTGTTGTTTGGTAAACCAAATGAAAATACGGGTTCAGCTAATACTTCTTAGTAAAATTAATTAAATTATGGTAATACCTTTGTACGCCAATTCACAAGTATGAAGTTAAGGATTAAAGAATGGATCAGGCGATATGCCTGGGCAGAGGTATTCAGCACCCTCCTTACTTTTCTCTTCGGATGGGTCGCATCCGGTGTTACGAAGAACCCTGTATTTATGGCCTATGCAGGTACAATTGGCGCTGCAACCGGGTTTTACGGTTTCATCTTCATCAAGGATATCAGCAGCAGTTATTTAAAACATGAACCGGATACGGTCCGCGCAAAATCCCTGCTTGTGGTGGCGTGCTTACGGAATATGGGATTTGAATTCGGCCTTGCTGAACTGCTCGATTTTTTTCTGGTCCGTCCCTTCTGTTTACTCTACGGGCCTGTCATTTTGAATAACTATTTTTGGGGGATCCTTGCCGGGAAGACCATCGCGGATATCATCTTTTTTGCCCTTTCCATTCTCATGTTCGAGATCCGGAAAAAACATTTTCACTGGTTCTGACATTGGTTTTCTCTCTGAGGATTTTTTTCGGGCGGGTTTGAACTTCTGACCGGGAAAAAACTATATTTGTTATATCATTGAGAATTCTCCATGTACTCCTTTTCCGGTAAGCTGATGACACCCGTTAAAACCGTTTTTGGACTCATCCTTCTTCTGGCGTTTGCAATTTCCTGTACCGATAAAAGGAAAAGTCTCGAACAATACGAGTTCGACGAAACAAAAAAACTGGTGGCTTTTGTTGAAGATGCGGCCGACCTCATACAGGTTAAAGGGATTGCTGCATTCCGTGATTTCGCCCGGAAGAACAGCACATGGCAGAGCGGCAACAGATACCTGTTTGCTTATAACCTGGACGGGACCTGTATTTTTCACCCGGTTTCACCGGAGCTGATCGGGAGGAATATCATCAATATGAAAGACCTGAACGGGAAACCAGTGATTGGGGAGATCGTACAGATTGCCTCCAACACGGAACATCCCTACGGATGGGTTCATTATCTCTGGATGGAACCGGGTGAGATCTATCCCGAATATAAAAGCTCCTACATCATGCGGGTAACCGACCCGGCCGGGCATGTCTTTGCCATTGGCAGCGGGAATTACAACCAGAAGGCTGAAAAGATCTTTGTTTCCGACATGGTCGATTCGGCATGCATCCAACTGAAGAGAACAGGGCTGGATATGATCCCTCAGTTCCTTGATAAGTCGGGGAAATATACCTTCTATGACTCTTACATCTTTATCCTTGATGAAAAGGGGACGGCCCTTGTTGATCCGTCGTTCCCAAGCCTGAGCGGCCGTAAACTGGTGAATCTGAAAGATGCCATTGGCAAACCCATTGTATTGGAGATGATCGAGAAGCTGACAACAAAGCAAACGGCATGGCTTTCTTACATGTCGAAGAGCCCCGATGAGAACAAACCGGTCAAAAAACTCGCTTACATCCGAAAGATTTACATCAACAATAAAGGCTATATCGTCGGATCTTCCATCCGGCTCGAAAAACCGGTATGGCTTAAGATCTGATCTCAAAACAAGGCAGCATGGCTACACCTCCAAAAGGCATGATCTATGGCGTTGATGACAAACCACCTTTCTTTGTCACGATTTTGCTTGGATTACAGCATATTTTCACCATGTCAAGCATGCTGGTGCTCCCGGTCGTGATCGTCCAGGAGATCGGCGGGAGTTTCCTGGAGATAAACAGCGTGGTATCTTTTTCTATGATTGCAGCCGGTTTTGGGACGATCCTCCAGTCTTTGAAAAGAGGCCCCATCGGATCGGGTTACCTCTGCCCGAATCTCTGCGGCCCGTCGTACATGGCAGTCTCCCTTGAAGCGGGCTGGCTGGGTGGACTGCCGTTAATGCATGGCATGATCATGTTGTCGGGACTGGCCGAGATGGCGTTCGCACAGGTCATCCCCAAACTGAAGAAACTCTTTCCCCCGGAGATTACCGGACTGGTTGTCATCATGGTTGGCGTCGCACTGATCCCGCTGGGGGTATCAAGATTCATTGGTGTGGAATACTCCGGCGACTCGATCGAACCGCCCAAGATTATCATTGCATGCATCACCCTGTGTGTGATGATTGGACTCAACATCTGGGGCAAAGGCAAAATCAGGCTTTACGGCGTGCTCATCGGCATCATTGTGGGATATCTCCTCTCCCTGGCCGTAGGCCTGATCGGCTCAGCTGAAATAAAACAGGTATCGCAGACCCCTCTTTTTTCATTGCCCGGCCAGGGTGTGAAAATGTTCAGGTATGCCTTCGATCCCTCGCTCATCATTCCCTTTATCCTGATCTCGATCATCCAGTGTCTGAAATCGTTCGGGAACATCATCACCTGCCAGAAACTCAGTGATGACGACTGGAAGGAACCTGACTTGAAAAACGTGGGTAAAGGATTGATGGCTTCGGGTATCAGTGTCTTTACCTGCGGACTCCTGGGCGGGGTGGCCACCGACACTTCAGCAAGCAACGTGGGGCTTTCGGCTGCAACCGGCGCAAACAGCAGGGTCATTGCCTGGAGCGCAGGAGGGATCTTCATCCTTCTGGGATTTCTGCCGAAAATGGCTGCATTGTTCACCATCATGCCTCAGCCGGTGATGGGCGCCATCGTGGTTTTTGTGACCTGCTTTATGCTCATTTCCGGAATGCAGATCATTCTTTCCAACCCGATCTCAACACGCATGATCTTCATCATCGGGATTTCCATGATCTTTGGATTGAGTGCAGATATCTCTTCCTCGCTGTTCTTCACAGTCCCGTCATGGCTGGTGCCGATATGCTCTTCATCACTCACCGTCTCTACCCTGCTGGCCGTAATATTGAACCAGATCTTTGTCGTCCATGACCATCAGCCGGCAAAGACAGCTGAAAAAGCTGTTAAACCGCATGCTTAGGCCGGGAAGGAAAAGAAAACTCATACACTCTCCATCGCCATCTTCTCGTAATAATTGTGCACGAACAGGATGGCAACGCCAAACAACACAGCCACCACTATCAGGATCGTATTTAATAACCCCTCGGCACCAAATGACAGTTTTATCAGGATCGTGGAAATGATGAAGCCTGAATTCCTGATTACCTTATGGAATTTGTCGGTGTGTAAAAAGGAGATCAGAAGCAATAAAACATCCGTGAGAATCAGAACGGTAAAAAATTCATTGAAAAATATGGTATTGATGTCTTTGAAGGAATAGACGATCTGGTCGATTGAAAAAAAACTTCCTTGCACCCAGCGGCTTAAACCGGTGATGGCCAGGATTAAAAATATCGGGATTAAACACATGGCAATGATCTTTTTCAGCCTGATGAATCTCACGATCTCCGGCAAAAGTTGTATCTTTTTTTCCTGAACCTTCTCTTTCTGCTCATTGAGCCTGTAAAAAAGAAAAATCAAAACAAATAAAAAGATTGTTGCGATCAGGTCGTAGGTAAACTTGAGATTATTGTTTACCCTAAACCAGTCGGCCGTGAATTCCAGGTTGGCCAGGTCTTTAAAAATACCCCTGATCAGGATCAAAGTGATGATTTCATACTGCTTCCCTATGTAGATCGTGGTTGACTTGGGCAGGTAATAGACCAGCAGGTAGACTTCGTAGATCAATATGAAAGAAAAGGGGGTATAAATGGCAGCAATCGGATTCCTGAAAAGATTGGAGTAGTTTTTCAGTTCAATGATATTAAAATTGACCATTGCCACCAGTGTCAAATGAAGGATAAAGGTTATGATCGCAACGGATATAATGATCACCTCACTTTTACCCCTTATTTTTTCAGAAAGAAGCCTGGAATAAAAAAAATTGAATACCGTTTCGCCTTTCGTCATCGGTGGAACATTTTATAAGGCCATGAATACTAAAAGCATCCAAAGATACTGTTTTTATCACCGGCGAAAAAAAAGGCAAATTGAAAATCGTCAGGGGAGCTGATCCCTCCTGGCAAAGGATTGGAAAGCTTTACTATTTCCCAAAATAGGTTATGCTGCTGAAAGCTTCAGGCTTTTCACGCCAGGTTGCTCTTGTGGCCATCTCATTCAGAACCCCAACCCGCTTGTTTTCGGAGTCGTATATTTTTGTTCCCTCAAAAGTATTCGAATCGGTTCCATAAACATGCAGTGACACCGACATCTCTTTCCCGGGATTTTTGATGGAGTGGATGTCATTTACCGAAACATTCAATATATCGCCGGGGTGGCCTATATTACTGGCGAGGAGTTCAAGCTTTGAACCATCAAATGAATAGCGTTCCTCGGTAACTGAACCCTTCAGAACCTTAACCCTTCCGATGCTGCCGCCATGATCGTGAAGCGCCGTTGCTGCACCCGGGCCCCACAACATCAAAATGACCATGCATGCTCCTTTATAAACAGGGATCCTGTAATATTCATCTTCGGTGAGCGGATCAGGTATTCCCGGTGGTACGAATGAACGGTAATCATCCCAGCTCCCCTGATGAAACTTATTGCATATTTCTTCGAAATTTTCCATTTTCTGATTTTTCACAAAAATATACAATACCTCAACCGATTCTGGGGTCGTGGGTATTCAATATTGTAGTCTGCATCCTAAAATATTTCATACTCCAAAGGGAACAGACAGTCACCACATCAGAACTTTCCAAATTTCAGGGCAACCACGGCGTTGAAATTGTTTATCAGGCCGGCACTTGTCTGCATCAGGTCAAGGTCAGGAGTATAACGATAGGTTACCCCTGCATCAAGCTGCATGAATTTAAGCAGGTTAAGTTCAACCATCACCCCGGGTTCCACCACAAAGAACGCATCCGAGTCAAGCGTGGTCCCGTTATTATTGTTATAATCCTGGTAATCTTTGTTGTGCATCTGCCAGGTATTATATACAAGTCCTCCCCCCCCGATCAGGATGGGAAAATTGATATGTACCGGAGAAGTGGAAAACACTTTGAATTCAAATTTTACACCACCATATCCGCCATAAAGATAAGCCCCTGAAGGAGCGCCGAGTGGACCATCAAGGTCGTACCAGAGGTTCCCGGAGTTTAGAATTCCTTTGGCACTTAATCCAACCGAGAAAAAATGGTTGATGATCACTCCCAGGCTAAGACCGCCTAAAAAGACATCTCTTCCCTGGAATTGCGTATAGGCGCCTTCGGGACTGATATAATATCCGATTTTCAGGCGATGATTTGAATGTTTGAAGAGGGTTTTAATTTCACCATCATCTTTTTTTGCAGGCGATTGGGTTGAAGTGTTCTCCTGGGCAAAAACAGGAATCACCTGGCTTAAAACCAGGATCAGGGCTAACAGAACTTTTTTCATGGGAAAGGAATAGTTTAAACAAATATAATTGATTTATCCGACCGGCACTAATAAATATTAACATTTCAATTCTTTCCCTTTTACATACGCAACATCCAGATATTTTTTTCTTGTCTCCGGGCTGACCGCTAAAATGGAATGAAAATAAATATGATCAACAGTTTCAATGCCCGGATATTTCAGGCTCCAATCATCAATTGTTTTTTCCATGGCTGATTTAAATCCCTTTTCCCTGTAAACTTTTTCGTTAAAGAACGTAGGTTGCATAATCACTGCCTTTTTAATTTTCAGTAAGGGTATCCGGCCATCAGGGTCACCTTTCCAGCCGTCTTCATTTAATTTGTAAGCGAATCCGTAGGTTAAAACCCTTTCCATCCATCCTTTTACCAGTGCCGGAAAGTGCATCCAGAAAACCTGGGTGATAAAAACCAGCACATCGGCCTCCGCTACTTTCTTTTGTTGACATAAAACATCTTTTGGTTTTTGAGAATTAATCAGCTTGATCAGGTCATCATCGGTCTTGTTTTTAATATACCATTTTGCAATGAACCGCTTGACCGGTCCGCCGGCAAGTCCGACAATCATGGCTCTCATGTCCATTTGCTGAAAAAGTTCCCTGGGCATGTCTGCATCCACGAAAAATGCTGAATCCATGTCCTGAAAAACAGGATTGAACTTCGTTTTGTACAAATCGACAATCTCGTACAGATGTCCCGCCTCCCTGAGGCCCCTGACAAAATTGTCAAGAACTGCTTTTGTAAAGGACATCGGGTTTGGATGTGCATAAATGATTAATACTTTCATGGTTGTGATTTTTAAAATGAAAGATATCTGTTGACTCTTTTTGCATATGCTCTGTATTCGTCACCATATTGGGAGGTGAGGAATTGTTCTTCTTTGATCATAATAAAATGATGGATGATCCACGCACCAATAAATGCCAGGATATTGATATAATTTGGATTTAAAAGACAGGAGGAGAAGAGGATGAAAATAAATCCCAAATAAAATGGATGGCGGCTGATAGAATAAATGCCCTTTGTCTGGAGTTTGTGATTTTCGGAAGAGGATAAACCAAAAACCAAATCCGTATTCAGTCTGAAGGTGGAAAGAAATAATATGACAGTTCCGGTAATTAAAAAGGCCAATGCGATAATATCAATTAGTTCAACAGGTATAAAAATTCTATAAACATCAATTTTTAGCCCTTTCAGGAGCAGAAATGTCAGGTTTACGACTACCAGCATTTTTGCAAGAAGAAAAAAGAACACAGGAATGGGGGGGCGACCGAAAATTTGTTGTTTTGTAACGATTGACCGGCCAACAACGA
Organism: Bacteroidota bacterium; assembly: GCA_037128705.1. Taxonomy (GTDB): domain Bacteria; phylum Bacteroidota; class Bacteroidia; order Bacteroidales; family FEN-979; genus CAIVAT01. The sequence goes on from JBAXVX010000002.1 coordinate 120,761, forward strand.
CTGTTATTAAAAGGATTAATAACAGGGAGGTAATTAAAACGATGGTTGAAATCATATCGGTGAGTTAATAATTGTTAATATTCATTTGTTTTCAGATCCATGGTTCGGTTTGTATTTGTAATACCATCAAAATATCCAATTTTTTCGCTCTTGCTTTAATGTATTTGAATCTCCGAAACGCTGCCTGTCCTCAACGGAACACTGAAATCCGGCCAGGAGGGGACCGCCGATGAGGGTGGCAGTAAACAGTTGTTTTATACTGAAAAGACCCGGTTTGAACATGTTTTACTGATCGGGTTGACTGTTACACATACTGAGCTTTAGTAAAAACATATCATGCCCTTCAGGCTTTTCGATACTTTTAAACAGGTTGCCTCCTGTATTGCCGGAGTGGTATATATTTCCCGTATGATCGATACAAACTCCCTTGCCGCACGTTCCTCCGTTTTTTCCGTTAGCTGTATAATTATTAACCCATAGCAGCCTTCCCTCTTTTGAATACATCCGCACAAAGGATTGGCAGGAGGGCCAGTGCTGGCAGCCACTTACAACGATATTCCCGGATGTCCTTTCATTTAAAGCCATTCCATTGATTCCATCCCATTTCTCTGTGCCAAATTGTTGGGTCCAGATGATCCCGAAGTTCTTGTCGAATTTCGATAAAAAGCTGTCTCCCTCACCCAGATTTTTACTGTCAAGATCTCCGCCAGTACTGCCCCCGATATAGATGTTTTCCTCTTTATCAACTGTTATATGGCTCGCCATATCAAACCCGGCTGTTCCAAACTGGAATAATTTTACCTGTTCCCCTTTATCATTGAATTTCCCGATAAATGCATCCAGGCTGCCTTTGTTTTTGGCTGCCAGGTCTCCGAAGGTATACCCGCACACATAAATATCTGTGCCGTCTCCCGTTATTCCCTGGCACTCATCCCCCTTCGGGGTTCCGAATTGCTTCGTCCAGAGGATATTGCCTTTGCCATCCAGTTTCAGCAGAACGCAATCCGCACCGCCATACGACAATTGATCCATGGTTCCCCTGGTCGCTGCTGATAAATAAATATAACCCTGATTATCCACATATACCATGTTCCCGACATCGGTGCTGTCACTGCCGAATTGTTTCTGCCATTCAAGATTGCCATTGGTGTCAAATTTGGCAACTACAATATCTTCCTTTCCGTAGTTCTTCTCACCGAACACGCCATTTGTGCACCCGGTTACATAGGCATTTCCAGCCTGGTCCAGCGTTATCCAGTTGATGAGATCATCTTCGGCTGTTCCAAATTGTTTTGTCCAGATTGTATTTCCCGCGCTGTCGCATTTAGAGACAAATCCATCCGTTTTGCCATAAGACTGACCTGCAAGAGCCCCACTCGTATTACCGGCTATGTATACATTCCCGGATTTATCAGCTACCGGGTTAAAGGCCACGCCATCCTTAACTGAACCAAATTGTTTTCCGTAGATAAAATTGGTTTGTGAATCGACATCATTTGTAAAACAAATGAACAGGGATACAATAAGCATCCCTTTGATTTTGATTAAATCTTTCATGTTATGTATCCTTATCGGCCACCCTGGTAATAAATCTGCAAGAAATATCAATGTCAATAAAAAACATGTAAAACAAAAGCAGAAAGTCACCGCTTCAGCAATTCTGTAGCTGCATTCATAAAACAATACACCTCATACTCTTTGGGATCAATCCAGGGGTCCTTCCATGTACTCCACACAACCGTCACCATCCGCTCCTTCTGATTTATGTGAATGAACTGCCCGAACACCCCCTGGGCCGTAAATGTACCCTCCAGGTTTGGAAAGTAGGTGGAAGGAGCACTGATGGTATCCTCCCCCCACAACAGGGGTTCACTCAGGTAATCCCATGGCCCCCATGGCGTTTCAGGCAAGGCCCACCAGTTGTAGCCATAACCGAGGGGGTAGTAGTAACCTTCGGGAAGATACAGGGCTCCCCAATTACATTGTGGCGAATCGGCGGCCGGGTTCCCCGCCTCAGCTGTCCACCCTTCGGGAAGTAAGGACGTTCCGTTCACCACCCCGTCGTTCAGGATGAACATCCCGAACCGCCCGTAGTCACGCAGCGTCATGCTCACATTTCCGCAGCCAAACTCGGCGCCGTTGTCCGACTCGAGCAGCCAGTAAGCATCGGACTCCATTCCCATGTTGGCCCAGATCTTCCGCGACAGGTATGCTGAAAGGGATTCACCACCCAGGGCGGCTTTCAGAACCTCCCCCTCCAGGAAGGTCTCACCGGAATTGTACAGGAACCGGGTACCCGGTTCACCTGCCCGGGTGAGTTTCGACAATAACTCCATGGTTCCCCCTGCTTTACCATCCACCGCACACTGAAACATGACTCTGAAATCGGAGGAGGGATCGCGGTAATCTTCATTCCAGGAAGCCCCCGACGACATCTGGAGCAGTTGCCTCACAGTCACTCCATCGTAAGCCGTACCTGTCATCCGGGGGAGGTAAGTGGTAACCCGGTCGTTGATATTATTGATCTTTCCCTCCTTCAGGGCAATCCCGATCAGTGTGGCCGTAATTGATTTCGCCACCGAGTAGGAGGTCCACCTCGAAGCGGCATTGTTACCCTCTGCGTAGCGTTCAAGAACGATCTTCCCGTCCTTGATGATCAGTAACCCCGCCACCTGGTTCCTGACAATAAAATCGTCAATGTTGTAGGTTTTGGTTCCGTTCAGTGTGTATTCAACCGAAGTCAGGGGCCGGGTCGATTCGGGAAGCGGGTAGACGGTGTTTCCGCGTGGAATGGTCCTGGTAAAGGCGATCTTATCCATATTCCGGTAGGTTCCGGGCTGATATTCAGGTGTCAGCCACAGCAGGTCTTTGAACCTGCCAATTTTATCTTCGGAAGGTTCGGTCGGGGTGCACTCCTCCCTTTTACAGCCATTGTTAGAAAGGAGCAAAAACCAGGAGAGAATCCACACGTAAATCCAGTTTCTGTTTTTCCGGTTAGTTCCCTGAGCCTTCATAGTTCATATTTTTTCAGTTGTCCGATCTTATAGCTGACTGTATCCTGTTTTATGCAGGGAACAAATGAACGGGATGATCCTTATAATTAAAAAAGCAGGCATATGACATCGTAAAGTCCTGATAAAGTTACGATAGTTTTCAAAGAGGCACCAAGCCCGGGTATATTTTTTAAAGATTTCGAAAAGCGGTGTTAAATCAAATGTTTTTGTAAATTCGGACTATGAAACACTCAACGTTATTATTCGGCCTTTTTATGCTTTTGATTATTTCCGGCTGCAGGAATAATGAGCATAGCATTGATAACAGATTTCACGGGATGTGGAGACTTGTTAAAATTGAATCCATGGATAAAGAGTCCGGCAAGTGGGCTTCCGACTCAGCATTTGACGGGTGGAATGGATTCATTCTCTATGATGGTCTTGGGCATATGGCTGCGCATATTACACCGAAAGGGTACAAAGATTTTGACGTAAGTAAAAACATGGACAGTTTAGACACGAAGGGTCTGAAAGAACTGGTGAAATTCTATAAATCGAACTTTGTATATTTCGCCAACTATAAAATCAACAAGGAGAGCATTGATCATAACCGCCTTTCTGCTACAAACCCAAAAGACTGGGGTTCGGTATTGACACGCGATTTTGAATTCAGGAATGATACCCTCCTGTTGACGCCGCATGAAATTCTCTGGGGAAAAAAATCAAGACTGTGGTGGGTGAAGTTATGATTTCACAAGGAAAATGACTGAAAACAATAAATTCGAAAGATCATTCGGGCCGGCGGGTTCATTTGCAGGCATGGTGGTGTTTGTTGCCGGACTGGTCTTAACTTTCTTTCATCTCACGGCGCTCATTTTAGTCCTGATCGGTGCTTTCGTCGGATTTTCATCGACCAGCACCCTGATCGATTATGAAAGGAAACGGGTCAGGTTTTCGAACAACCTGTTTGGGATTATAAAAATCGGCCGCTGGCTGAATGTTGAGTCCTCCATGAAAATCGGAATGAAGGAATCGGAATTGACATGGCGGGCCTTCAGCCAGGGAAACCGGGCGCTTGATATCGTCGATAGGGATTACAAAATAATCCTCTTTGACTCCGTGAATAAAGAGATCATGCCGGTAAAAAAGACCCGTTCAAAAGATCAGGCAAAAATTGATCTTGAGGCAATGGGGAGCCGGTTGGGTATACGTTTGCTCTGATCAGCTCAACCGGGGCGTCGGCCGGAGAACCCTACCCGGGTGTAAACATCCCTCCCAATACAAAATGTATCCCGCTGCATTACTCGCTGGTCCTGGCGACAAAGATCCCCCTGTTTTCACAAAAATCACCCTCGGCAATGTTGGTTATGACCACCCTGCTTTGAACCTGCCAGGCATATTGATTTATCGGGTGGCACATGAGCGGACCTCCCTGTGAGTTGTCAAACTGAACATTCGAAAACATGGTGAAACCTGAACAGGCCCATCCCTTTTGCACAACCGTGCCCTTCTCTCCCACCAGGGGGGCCCAGTTCCCCAGCATCGTCCCTTTGACCATTTTTTTTTCAGGGGCTCTTTCATTGAATGAAATAACCAGCAGAACAGCCGCCGTGGCGATAATCAACCCGGAAATAAACCCGGCGATATAAAATTTGTTTCTGATGAAGTTGAGGTTCATTTTCCAGGTTTTAGTGGTTCAACAATGTATATTAAATACAACCAATTGTAAAAAAGTTGGCAGTGCCCCTGCCACAAAACTAAAATTAATTTTCGTCATGCATCCCAAACCAAAAAAACTTAATCAAAGAAATATGTCTTGCCCCCCTTGCTTTCAGGGTTTTCTTTACATATATTTGCAACAAGCGGTCAGTTTATTGCCAATACCTAAGCGACACTCCCAGCCTCACCGATCAATCCCGGTTCCTGACTGACCCCTGGTTTTTAAGCCATTGATATGTCTGTCAATTCTTCAAATAAATCATCCCCAGGTCATTATTTGAAACCTTAAAACCAAAACCCATGAAAAAGACAAAAACTGGAATCACTATGATGGCTACCCTGCTGCTGGTGGCATTTACTTCATCGTACGACGGGCCCGATCCGGCCTATTTTAAAGCGTTCGGCTATGGATCCATAGCCGTTTCCATCGGGGGAGCACCTTCATTTGATCATTACGATCCGGCTCAGTTCGACTATCAGAACGGAATATTTTATGTGAAGGCGGGTGCCAGCCGTTTGGATCTGCGGGCTCTTTTACCACAGGGCCAAACCTATGAAACGATGATGAATGCCTTGTTTAAGGCCAAGAGCGATTTGCTGAAAGACAAAAAAAAGGAGAACATCTACTGGTATGCATGGAGCTCTCATGATTATGACGGAACCAGAAAATATCCCGAATGGAAAAAAGGATCGCCGCATCCCGATTATCACGACAAGACTGTATGGAGGACCCCTATTAACTATGAACCAGCAAAGACCTGGATCTCCTCTGCCGCCTATTTTGATGACGAGGATACTGATTTCAACACAGATGTGGTGAATACCTGGCTGAAAATGTCAAAGCCCGGGACGCAGCTATACATCCTCAACACGGTCGGGTTTGAAAGGTGGGTGAAGGAGGCAGCCTACTGGGATTACGGACAGGGAAAAACAGTAACCCCACTCGAGTATGTTATGTCCGATAATCACTATGCCTATTGCATTCTCCAGATCAAGTAATTCAGGAATCCTGATAAAAATTTATACGTTACCACATTAGCGGATGAAAACCTCATCGATCCTACTATTTGGTGTATACCTTCCCCTGCTGTTAGCATTGGCGGCAGGTTGTAAAAAGGACTCAGACAATCCACCCTCAACCGGGATGGCCCTGCTCGATGAAACCTTCGCGGCGGTGCAGCAGATAAACAACATTAAAAGCCTGGTGGTAGTCCGCAACGATACCCTGATCAGGGAGGCCTATTTCGGATCGGGCGGGGCTGATGTGGCCCACGATGTACGGTCGGTCACCAAGAGCATCACCGCCCTGCTCGTTGGAATTGCCATCGACCAGGGATTTATTTCTTCAGTGGATCAACAAATCGGGGGCTTTTTACGACCCCTCGTTGATACCATCACCCCTGAAAAAGCGAAAATAACCATCCGTGATCTCCTGACCATGAGCAGCGGATTTGAATGGGATGAACTGACCTCCGTTTCCGGGTATAATCTCTGGGCCGGTGCGGCCAACCAGGTGCAATATGCTTTGAACAAACCATTGATTGCGCAACCCGGACAAAGGTTTGCCTACAACTCAGGAGCATTCCACCTGTTATCTGTAATATTATCAAGAGCCACAGGTAAGACCACCCTTGATTTTGCCAAACAATATCTGTTCGAACACCTGGAGATAACCACCAGTACCTGGGAAACGGATAACCAGGGCTACAACAACGGGTCGGCCGGGCTTGAATTGACCCCACACGACATGGTAAAGATCGGTCAGCTTATTTTACATCATGGAGAATTCCATGGAAAACAGGTTGTTACTTCAAAGTGGATCGATGACCTGGGCAGTTTTAAAATAACCACCAACACGGCGGTTCCCTACGGCACCGGCTACGGTTATGGATGGTGGAATGGCCAGTCCCCTCAGGGCAGCTACACATTTGCCATGGGATGGGGAGGCCAGTTCATCATAACCGTTCCAACCCTGGACCTGGTGGTTGTTGCGACAAACACCTGGAGCGGTGTCCCCTCAGCCGAAGCCAACGATCAGTGGTACCGCACGGTCGACCTGATCATGACCGGTGTCCTTCCCGCAATTGCGATGTGGTGACTGGTGTTTCAGGAAAATTTACCAAACTGATCCCTATCAGCAGTTCATTCAAAAATAAGGACAGAGGGGAATCTATCGGGGTAGGCCTGCCTGAGCAAGGCATAACCGATGCCCGAAATTCCCTGGAAGAAGCCAGGATTGATCATTCCTTCATCCGAACCGAATGACAGGTCGTAATGGCCGTTTTTTTCGGCGAAGTGAAGAACCTGGTTCGTTTTTTTACCTGCCTCCGTCATTAAAGCGCGATCCCCGGTCCTGGCGGCAAAGTACAAAAGTATGTCGGCAAGCCCCATGTTCCCGCAGCAGAGGTGATCCCTGAATCCCATGTTCATGGAGGATGCCCGTGTCGCCCGGATGGCATTCCGGATATCTGTCTCGACGGTTTGATTGTTAAAAATATGCCGGGAGGCCAGCCGGGCAAGACCAATCCCCGGGGCCCCATGGCACCAGCTCAGCATATAGGAGGTGCCTGTATTTGGCTTGTCTTTATACTCCCTGAGATCCTGCCAGTTATTCTTCTCCTGCGTAAACAGTGTATTCTCATACCGGATGGCCCGTTCGGCCGTGTCGCGGGAAGCAGCTGTTCCTGTGAATTCGAACAACTTCAAAAGAGCATAGGCGATGCCGGCCTGGCCGTGCGAAAACCCCGACAGCATTTTATTTCCCGCGAATTTCCATCCGCAGCTTCCATCATTATTCTCTGTAAGGTTTTTCAGCAGGTGTTCGCCGCAAAGATCAGCCTTTTCCAGGGCTTCCTGATAGCCTGTAAGTTTGTACAGCGCCAGCATCCCCAAAATGCATCCGGCACTGCCTGAAATGATATCGAAGGTCTTGTCATCCTGTATCACCCGCGGCCCGACCATGTGACAAACCGATTTTGCATCTTCCAGGAATGAGGGGTCACCGAGAAATCCGGAAATTTTAATCAGCGTATAAATGGCCGAGGATATCCCGGAGGCAATTCCGATAAATCCGCCCGATCCGGTCATTCCATATTGCTTCATTTGGGCAAATCCCTGGCGAAGGGATTGGATGGTTGATTCATTTAACCTTCGCAGCGCCGGATCATCCTTTACCGACAAAAGCGCGGATAAGAAAAGGGTGACACCCGGAAGCCCGTCATAAAGGTTAAAGGACATAGGCTGTAAACGGAACCGGTCTGTGCCGGGTATGATCCCTGAGGTGATCCAGGTACAACTGCCGTCCTTTGAAAAGATGGCTTCAGATTGCAGTTTTGCCGCAATTTCTGTTGCAGCCTTCATCAGCGTTTCCGCTGGTGCCGGTTGGATCGCCCGTGCTGTGATAACCTGTTTTTCTTCCCCTGTTTTGACCTGGTTGTGTTCTAAATCCCTGAAAAGCAGCGCAGCCCGGATGAATTTTACCTGTGTTTTAAGATCCTCTTCATTCATTTCCGAAACCGAATTTACAACCTGGTCATAGGCTGCTTTGATCATATAGTCAGGACAAACAATTCCATACGGATCCTTGAGATCGGTCCTGCCTGATTCAGTCCAGAAAATAGGAAAATCCGTGTCTTCCATCTGCCTCATTTCCGATTTGTTCATGGACCAGAAACTGCCTGATTCCGGATTGTGCAGGAATGCACGGCAAAGCATCTCTTTCTGCATGCTGCGCTCCAAACCTTTACGCATATAGTTCGGATTCATCAGGTTTTTGATGATCAACCCATATATCCGGGTCGCCCTGAAAATAAACCGCAGATCTTTTCCTTCAAACAGGCGGACGGGAATTTGAGTGCGATGTTTGACCAGCAACCGGTAAAGGGTGGTAAACCCCGAAACGATTTCTTCTGTATAGTTGACAGGGGGCTGTTTCCGACCTTGATAAACCGGGATATTCTGGTTTTCCTGGAAGACGATGGGCACGTAGGATATCCTCATGCTGTCGCTGTTGATATATTGCCACTCCATCCGCTGGTATGGAGATTCATCGTAATCATACCCTCCAATGCCACTGACATCGTAAACGAATCCATCTTTACCGAGTATCCATGATGGTAAAAGGCCGGTGCGAAAAACAGAAAATTCAAATTGTGAATTGGCAAGAACATAGGCACTGTCTTCAAATTGGGTATCTATGTTTTTGCCTTCATGATGCATCACCGATTCAAGATCGATGAGCATAGGTTGTGACCCGGCAGCGATGAGGTTCTCCATGTGGCAATCATTCCCCCTCAGCGTGTAAATAATTCCGATGAGTGCACCAATACGCCTGTAATAATCCGTAATCTCCTGCCCTGATGTACAGTCTGAGGCCTCAATAAAGCCAACCCATCCATATTCACCTTTACTGACAAGGTTGAGGGGTTTCATAGGAGGCGTCAGCCCTTTTTCGTTCAGCCAGTTTATGAAGGCTGACCATGCCACTTCCAGTGCGAGATTTTTTGGCTTGTAAATCAGTTTCAGCCCCGATTCAAATTTGATGGATATCACTCCCTGGCCATGGTTGTGCGAATCGGAGATCCCCCCCTGGTAACTTGTTAATTTTCCGGGTGCGGTATCCCTGACGAAATGGGTTGAAAGTTCAGCCATGTCATCCGACAGGTGGTGGATGAATGAAGCAGTGGTGCGTATCCAGTTGTCGATCAGTATGGTTATGATTTTGGCCAGGGCACTGTATTCAGCGAAGAAATCCTGCCAGCCGTTTTCAACAATCCGGCCAACAAATTGTTCATAAAAGTGAGTGCCCGGAACCTCAGCCGGAAGCGTCTCAGCCAGGATCCTGAACACCGAAGACTGACGGGTGCTTTTGAAGACCTCGAACTCCAGTTGAAAAGTCTTTGAAGTATAAAATTGCAACCTGCGCATCAGCAACAGGTTCATCATTTTTTCTGCCTCCCCCGAAAACAAATCCGTTTTCTTTTTCCCGACATTCAAATCAAGTTTTTCAACAGCATAAAGAACCAGCGGGGTTAAAAGATGCTGGTAGGGAATTTTATCCGCATATTCCTCCCCGATGCACTGTTTCATTTTCAAAGATAGATCCGTCGGATCATATGATTGAAGGAATCCGATCAGTTCCCTGAAGGTATTTATCCATGCCGGAAGCTGATCCTTATCCCTGAAAGAAACCGTTCCGGCCAATTTCCCCAGGTCATCATCGGTAAGCCCGTCCATTTTCAGCCGGTTTTCGAACATCACGGGATCATCCGGGGCAACAATTTTTCTCCATTCGGTTCGGAATTTTTCCACTTCCCCCTCTTTTGCCGGATGAAAAACAAACCGGTGCGGTTCATCGATTTTCTCTCGTAAGGTAATGGCCCTGGCGGCCACGTTGTGCCAGTAGGAATCAGGTAGTTCGGGCCTCATTTTGCAGATTCTTGACCGGTTGTTACTTTCTGTGGATTGATCATGGTTCCGAAATATCCCTTGCACTCCGGGGGCATTCCTGGCTTATATACCAGTTTAAGGTGATTGATACCGTTCATATAGTGAACCGGAACGAGGTACGAAACGGTTTTTTTACTGGTATAGCTTGTCAGTCCCTCCCTCTTTTCCCGGAGCAGGAGATTTTCAGCCTCGAGAAAATCGAAAATTTCGTTCCATCTCGGGTCCCACCTGGGCTGGCTCAAATCCTTAAGATACATCTCTATTCCGAAAACGGGAAGCACTGTTTTCCCAATGTGAAGATTACAGGAAAAGTGATCAAATTTTAAAGCATAGTTTGTAACCATTTTTTGGATCACATCCATCTCCCCGGGCCACCGGATATCCTTTAAATATTCAATGAATGAATCTTCCCTGAGCCTCGAAAGAATGAGTCGGACGGCTTCTGTTTTCCTGGGGATCATAAACCCTAAAATAGAAATAACCGCATGCTGCGGGAGTGCCTCAAAGCATCTTTTCAGGTTTCTGCCCAAACCGGCTGGAAATTTTATCCCAAAAAGGATCCGGTATATTTCATCCAGTACTTCAAGCACAAAAAGCCATTGGGATCTCCTGGGGGCTTCCTTTTCAATAATTTTGAAAAATATGTTCGGGATTGGATTGAAGGCTGATTCCATGCAGTCGAATTCGAGCCAGAATGATTCAATCCGTTCATGGAGAAAAGAAGAAGCATCTGTCCAGGCTGAGAAAAGTTCTGAGATTTTTTGCCAGAAAGGGATGCTTAACAATGACGGGGATAACATGGATACCTTGCTTTTACCGGCAATTATGCCGGCTCCTTCACCCTCTTTTCTGATCTGCAGGAAAAAATCGCAGGTGGCTTCCCGGTTTCCTAAACGCGTTTCGAAACCGAAGTCTGTTGCAGCGTCGAACGGGAACATGGAACAAAGTTCTTCGACCGCATGAAGATGCCCGGGAGCAAGCAAAGCGGGCGAAATCCCGGGTGTAATGGCTGAAAAGTGATCACGGAAAGAGTATTTCATCTGAATGATATTGTTTTACGTTATTGGCAAAGAATCCCGGGTTTATAATTCAAATGTAACAACTAATTCCTAGTTTTGTATGAATTCTAATGCAACAAGGAAATGCTTAGCCGCCAGATTTTCAGAAAAACCTCTCTTGAAAAAATGACCAACATGGATGACCTGGATGAATTGCTCCAGGTTAATTCAATAAAGACATGGTTATTGTTTTCAGGTATTTGTGCAGTTCTGGCAGGGATGCTTGCCTGGGGATTCCTTGGTACGATCTCTCATAATGTCCAGGGATTCGGCATCATAAAAACGCAGGCCCCCTGGAGGGAAGTTCTGGCAGACCGTTCGGGGCAGATTGACTCCATCTTTTGCAATACAGGCGACAGGATTGCGACGGGACAGAAGATGGCCACGATCTTCGAACTGGAAAATAAGACCTATGTGCCGATCAATTCCCTGGTCCCCGGCCAGGTGGTGGCCATCAATGTAAGGGAGGGAACCTATGTAACCAAGGGAACTTCTTTGTTTGAATTAATGCTGGCTGACAAGCAAACGAAGAAACAACCCGAGGTGATTTTCTTCATCGTTGAAAGGGAGGTATCAAAGCTGAAAAAGGGAATGTTCTGCAACCTCCAGGTTGACAAGCAGGGAGTCCCGCCTGAACTATTAAATGCAGTCATCACTTTCATCTCCGATTATTCGGTTTCGAAAAATACCATCTCAAAGTATTTCCCGGGTGGGGATATGTCGGATGATATTGGCGACAAGGATTTCTATGAAGTAAGGGCATTTCTGAAGGTTGATCCTGATGGGTCGCCGAACCTGGCAAACTTTGACCTCAGTAAATTAAACTGGCTGACCTGCAGGGTAAACATCACCGTTGAACGAAAAAGTCCCATCGCCTTCCTTTTCAAATAATCCTGCCTATCTTCCCACCAGCCGATGAATCTGAATCCCATCAACCTCCTCCGCACTGTGTATCACCGTCTGACCGGAACCAGGCGGGTTAAAACCCCGACGGTTTTGCAGATGGAAGCGCTTGAATGCGGAGCTGCATCGCTGGGCATTGTGCTGGCCTATTATGGTAAATATGTACCACTGGAAAAACTGCGGGTCGATTGCGGCGTATCACGCAACGGGAGCACTGCCGGCAACCTGACTAAAGCTGCACGGAGCTATGGCCTCGAGGTGAAGGCCTATAAAAAGGAACCTGAGAAACTCAGGGAGTTGCGCGCCCCGATGATCGTTTTCTGGAACTTTTACCATTTCCTGGTTGTTGAAGGCTTCGGGAAAAATAAAGTGTACCTCAATGATCCCGCCTCTGGTCCGCGCGTGGTGGATGACAAAACCTTTGATCACTCTTTCACCGGGGTGGTGATGACCTTCGAACCCGGACCCGGTTTTCAGCCCGGTGGTGTAAAACCCAGGTTCCTTCCCACCCTGAAGAAATGGCTGAAAGGTTATTACTACAGCCTGCTTTTCCTTTTCCTGGTCGGACTGGCCCTGATCATTCCCGGGTTGGCGATCCCGATCTTTTCCAAAATCTTTGTAGACCAGATCCTGATCAAAAACTCAGAATCGTGGATCATCCCCCTTCTGGTTGGACTTACGCTTACAACCCTGCTGCGTGCAATGTTATCGTGGATACAGCAGCACAGCCTGATCCGGTTTGAGATTAGCATTTCGCTGAAGAACGCTTCAAAGTTCTTCTGGCATCTGCTTCATCTGCCCATGTCATTTCATACCCAGCGTCCGGCGGGCGATATCACCATGCGTATTGGGATCAATGACCAGGTTGCGGGGTTGCTTTCAGGCCAGCTTGGAAACACCCTGCTCAATCTCTTCATGATCGTATTTTATGCGATGCTGATGTTTTATTACAGCATTCCGCTTGCACTGATTGCCATCGCCATATCCTTGCTGAATATCCTGGCCCTGCGGTTCATTTCGCGTAAACGGGTCGATTCAAATCAAAAGCTGCTACAGGATAACGGTAAAATGTACGGCCTTTCATCGGCCGGCCTGCAGATGATAGAATCAATCAAGGCCAATGCCTCTGAATCAGATTTTTTTGCCAAATGGGCCGGGTACCAGACCAAACTGCTGAACATGCAGCAAAAACTGGGCATACTCACCCAAACCCTGCAGGTAATCCCCGTATTTCTTACCATGATGAGTACCCTGATCATCCTGGTCATGGGATCAGGATTTATCATCGACGGGGTGATGACCGTTGGAACCTTTGTTGCATTCCAGTCGGTAATGGCAAGTTTCAACCAGCCGATTGTCTCCCTGGTAAACCTTGGAAGCTCACTGCAGGATGTCCAGGGCGGGCTGAAAAGGATCGATGATGTATACAATTATCCTGCTGCCGGTACGAATATATCGGCTGGAGAAACAGCAGCCGTCAATAAAATGGTGAAGCTCCAGGGATATATTGAGCTGAAAAATATCACCTTTGGATACAGCCCGCTGGAATCGCCCCTGATCACCAATTTTTCGCTCAGCCTGAAACCGGGGTCCCGGGTAGCCATAGTGGGCAGGACCGGCTGTGGAAAATCAACCCTGGCCAACCTGGTCAGTGGTCTGTACGATCCGTGGGAAGGTGAGATCCTGCTGGATGGCAAACGCAGGGCTGATATCCCCCAGGCTACCCTGAGTAATTCCATATCCATGGTCGATCAGAACCTTTTCCTGTTCGAAGGCAGCGTAAAAGATAATATCTCCTTCTGGGATCAGACCATCGCAAACAAGGATATCATCCAGGCAGCCAAAGAGGCCTGCATCCATGATGACATCGCCGCGCGACCGGCTGCCTATGAGAGTCATGTTGAAGAGAATGGAAAAAATTTCAGCGGGGGCCAGCGGCAGCGCATTGAAATAGCAAGAGCGCTGGCAGCCAAGCCATCCATTCTTATTCTCGATGAAGCTACCAGCGCCCTGGATGCACAAACAGAGCAGGCGATCGATATCAACATCCGGAAAAAAGGCTGTACCTGCCTCATCATTGCGCACCGGTTAAGTACCATCCGCGATTGCGATGAAATCATCGTGATGAGTCTTGGACGGATCGTTCAGCGCGGGACCCATGAGGAATTAATGAGAAAAATAGGATTATACCAGGACCTGATAAAAGAATGATCAAACCATGAAAAACAACCCCTTTGCGGAAGCCATGCTTACACTGGGTACCCCCGGAAAAACCGGGGCGAACCAGTCTTTTACCATGGCCCATCTTCAAAGTGTGTGGTATGTAACCAAAGGGCATATCGACCTCTTTTCCGTGCGGCTTGAAAATGATCAGCCGTCGGGGTCAAGGTTCTTTCTGTTTACAGCCAGCCAGGGGGAACTCCTTTTTGGAATGCGGAGTGATCAGTTTGGAAATGAGCAGGCCCTGCTTGCGGTTCCATCAACCGATGCTGAGATCATCGTGACCGGGATTGACCAGGTTAAGGAGCTGATAAAGCGACCGGGGTTTTTTGATACCGGGGTGTCGCTGATTGAAACCTGGATTGGTCATTTGTTATCCGGAATTTCCAAGGATCTGAATTCACGCACCGACGTGATGATTGATTCTGACACAGTGTTCACGCTGGAAGACAACATGAAGTTCCGCTCAAAAAAAGGGCTATTCTGGGTCGAATTTCTGTCGGGGAATGCATTGTTCCTTGGAATGAGGGAGATTCGGGACAACAGCGAACGGAAAAAATTCCCGGTCTCCCAGGATTCATGGCTTCAAACAACAGAATCATCCGATATCAGATCCTGCAAGACCGGTGAACTTTTACTCCAGGATGATTTCTGGGATCACATGGAAAATTTCTACCAGGTGATCTTCTACTGTGACTTTTTGAATACAAACCTGATGACGGTTGATGAATTCAACCGCCTCAGCGAAAAAGCGGTTCACGATTCAAATATCCTTTCCGCTTCCCTTTTTAAAATAGCCTCTGTTATCAATGATAACATCCGGAAAACTTACATTGAGGCCGGCGTGAATCCATTGGTTTCAGCATGTAAGGCGGTGGCCGGTTATGCCGGCATTTCCGTTACCTTGCCGCCCAGGCCTAAAAGCGATGATGCGCCTCCTTTAACCCTGAACGACATCGCCCATGCCTCACGGTTCAGGACAAGGAAGGTGAGACTTGCCGGCGATTGGTGGAACAAGGACAACGGCCCGCTGCTTGCCTTCACCAGGGACAGCGACTTTCCCATTGCCCTGATACCCAAGTCGCCGGGAAAATATGAGTATATCAGTCCGGCCGAGAATTTAAAACAATTGCTAACGGCTGAATCCGCCTCATTGCTGGCTGCAGAAGCCCGCCAGTTTTACCGGCCCTTTCCCGACCGTCCCATCAAGGTTCTGGATCTGATCAGGTTCAGCTTTAAAAATTCCATCCGGGATATTATGCTGATGATTCTGGTAGGAGTGGCAGGAGGCATACTGACCATATTGGTTCCCATGCTAACCGGGACCATCTTTGACAGTGTCATTCCCAAATCAGATTACACCCAGCTTTACGTTTACGCCCTTGCGCTCTTTTTCAGTTTTGTTGCCATAGCGATTTTTCAGCTGGTACGCAGTTTTTCCATGATCAGAATTGAAACGAAACTCGATTTCCTGCTTCAGTCGGCCATCTGGGACCGGCTGCTCAACCTGCCTGTCCCGTTTTTCAGAAAATACCAGGCCGGGGAACTGGCAGCCAAGGCAAACAGCATCATGATGCTCCGCAAGATCCTTTCAGATACGGTGATCTACAGTGTGCTGGGCTCTGTTTTCCTGGTATTCAACTTCATTCTCATGTTTTTTTATGATGCCTCCCTGTCGCTTTATATCTTAGGCTTCTCCCTGTTATCCTATATTTTCATCTTCTTTGTCGGGAAAAAGATCCAGAAACGGCAGTATCTTATCATTCAGCTGAACAACAAGATTTTCGGGATGCTGCTGCAGCTGTTGTCCAGTATCTCCAAAATCAAGATCGCGGGTGCTGAAATTCATGCATTTTCTCAATGGGCTGAAAAATATGCCACAAACAAGCGTCAAACCTATGAAGTAAGAAAACTGAATCAGTGGATTTCGTTGCTCACTACTTTGTGGCCGCTCCTGATTACGATCTTTGTTTTTGCCACCATCGCCTGGCAGGTCCCGCATACCCTGTCAACTGGTGAGTTCCTGGCATTCTATACCGCCATGACTACAACCATCGCTTCATTTCTTCAGCTGGGGATGGCCGGCATTGCACTTTTCATGGCGATGCCCTTACTGGAAAACATTCGTCCGATACTGGAAACACTCCCGGAAAATGTTTCCTTAAAAGCCGAAATAAAGGAACTTTCGGGCGAAATCGAGGTGAACAATGTAAGCTTCAGGTACCAGCCCGATGGTCCGCTTGTGCTGGATAACGTTTCGTTGCAGGTACAACCCGGTGAATTTGTAGCCATCGTGGGGACATCCGGTTCCGGAAAATCAACCCTGCTTCGTTTACTGCTTGGTTTTGAAACCCCCGAAAGCGGTTCTGTCTATTACGACCGGCAGGATCTCTCCACATTCGACCCTGCTTCGGTGAGACGACAGGCGGGAACTGTTCTTCAGCAAACACAGCTGGCTCCCGGTAACATCCTGACCAACATTACGGGAGTGACCGATGCTACCTTCGAGGATGCCTGGGAGGCTGCCAGAAGTGTGGGACTGGACGAAGACATCAAGCAGATGCCCATGGGAATGTATACCGTGATCACCGGTGGCCTCAGCACGATCTCAGGTGGCCAGAAACAACGCATCATGATCGCCCGGGCTATTGTCAACAGGCCCCGGATCCTCTTTTTCGATGAAGCAACAAGCTCCCTGGATAATAAAACTCAGTTTACAGTAAGCGCCAGTCTCGAAAAACTACAGGCATCCCGTGTTGTGATTGCCCATCGTCTTACCACCGTACAGCACGCCGACAGAATCTACGTTATGGATCACGGTAAGATCGTTGAATCCGGATCATTCGCCGAATTGATTGAAACAGGAGGAAAATTCAATGAGCTGGTGAAGCGCCAGATGGTTGAATAAAACTTAAATTTGGGCTGATTAACGCCATTGCAAAATCCTGATGACAACATCCGTCACATCCTTTTCTCAGCTTCAGTTATCCATCCTGCTGCTGGCTACCATTGGCTTCCTCTCCAGCCTCTGGTTCCATGTCAGGGATAAAGAAAACCTGGCGATTGGATTACTGGTTCTCACTGCATTCTTGGTTTTCAGCTTTGCAGCCCTCCTCGATCCATTCCTGAACCTGTGGGATGAACGGTTCCATGCACTGGTCGGAAAGAACCTGATGAACCATCCATTCATGCCAACCCTGTATGACGACCCGGTGGTCAGCATGGCCTACGACCATTGGGATAATTACCATATCTGGATTCACAAGCAACCGCTGTTTTTATGGCAGATCGCACTTAGTTTCAAACTCTTTGGAATTTCAGAGTTTTCATTACGGATTCCCGACATCATTTTAGGGATGATCCTCGTGTTCATCGGATACCGTTCAGGGAAGTTGCTTGTAAATAAAAACGTGGGGTATCTCACGGGAATTCTGACCATTTCCACAATTTACCTGACCGAACTGGTATCGGGAAGGCAGGAGATAGACCACAATGATTTTTCGTTTCTCGTCTATGTTTCACTGAGCATCTGGTCGCTGATAGAATATCATTTTACAAAAAAGAGATACTGGATCTTTCTTATCGGGGCGTTTTCGGGGATGGCGATCCTGTGTAAATGGGTGGTGGGATTCCTCGTCTTTCTGGGGTGGTTTGTCCTGAAACTGCAGCAAAAAAGGTTCAGGCCGTCGCACTATTATGATTTCCTGGTTGCCTTGGGAATAACCTTGCTGATGGCCGTGCCGTGGCAGGTATATACCTTTATCTGTTACCCGAAAGAGGCCATCCAGGCCTTTACCATGAATACATCGCACTTTCTTTCGGCTGTGGATGGACACCGGGGCACCCTGTTGTACCATTTCGAGAAGGCCGGCACCATTTATGGCCTCGTGATGTCATTGTTGATCATTCCGTCCTTATATGTTTTTTACAGGAACAGCAGGGATAAGATGGTGGCCGTCTCACTGCTTGTCATGGTCATTGCGGTTTATCTTTTTTTCACCATCACCGCGACAAAAATGTCCTCCTTTACAGTGGTGGTATCCATGGTCATATTTATTGCCCTGGCGGCCCTGATTGACCATGCTGTCCAATATACAAACCGGTATATCAAAAAACCGGGAGCCAGGAGCCTGCTGTTCGCGGGACTCATCATTTTAATTGTTCTCCTGCGATTTGATATTGGACTTCTCCGGGAGAGGCATACAACCCGGAATGAGGAAAACCATTACACCCGGATGCTCATGCACAACCGGGAAGTTTTTAAATCGCTCAACCTGCCCGATAATGCTGTGCTGTTCAATGTGAAAGGAAGGCATTACCTCGAAGCCATGTTTTACACCGGACTGCCCGCCTACAATTTTATCCCAACCAGAGATCAGTACCAGGACTTAAAATCGAAAGGACGCTGCATCGCAATATTCAGACCGGCCGATCTCCCGCTTCCGGATTATCTTTCCACCGATCCCACCACCATCATCCTGAACAAGGAAATAACAGGATACGATTAACCCAATTCTCACCTATAAACCAATCTCCTCCGCAATCGGCATCATCGCCGCAATGGAGATGGCGGCGAACTCATCGATCGGAATCCCGATTTTCTCGCATTCCAGAATATTCTCCCGCTTCACCGAAGCCGCAAACATCCGCTCTTTCATCCTTTTAACCACCGACTTCGGCTTTACGCCGGACAGTTTCCGGTCGGGATAAACATAGGTTGTGGCAAAGATCAGCCCCGTGATCGTCTCCCCGGCTGCAAGGGCATACTGGAATTCGGTGCTCCGCTCCCTGCCCGACGAACACTCGTTGTGCATGCGGATTGCATCCAGGATGTCGGGATCAACCGGATAATCCTTCAGCAGGACCTCAGTTTGGGTGCCATGCACAGTGGCCTCCGCATTGGTGACCTCCACATCCAGGTCGTGGAGGAGCCCGGCCATGGCCCACTTGTCTTCATCCCTGCCCAGCTTGTGCGCGATCCCTCTCATCACGGCCTCAGAGGCAAGGCAATGGAAGATCATCTTTTCATTCTTTATGTACTGCCGGATCAGCTCCAGGGCGGTTTCGCGGGTAAGTTCCATACAATTCTATTTGTCCGACTACAAAAGTAAACATTAACGAATCACCAGTTTTTCAATATGGGTTTTATCCCCGGAAAACAGCTTGATAATGTATATCCCATGTGGCAGGGCTGAGAGGTCAAGTTTACTCAATCCGGGCTGGCCTGTTTTGTTATCAGAAAAGACCAGCACACCGGCCACATTATAAATTTCAACCGCCGTCAACGGTGTGGGGGAACTGATGGTAAGCTTTCCATTGCACGGATTTGGAAAGACGAGGGTACCCGGTTTTTGGGCTGTTGGTTCGATGATTCCTTCAGCCGTATGAAAATAGTTGTAGGTGCTGTCGCCATCCTTTATTTTGGTTCCATCTTCCTTCCAATTTTTATAAGATGCGGCTTTCGAAAAATTTCCGGCATCATAAGCAAAGAGTTCCTGGGTATAGTTAACCCAGTCGCTGCCGTACAAACTCTGCTCGAGGAAACTCGTCTCGTTATTGTTTGAATCGTAGGTATAGACAGCTTTGAAGTAATCATACCAGGAGGCGCCATCCCACTCCTGCCCCATATACCCTGTAAGGTTGTTATGGGCATCATACGTATATACTTCCTGGTAAAGATTTACCCATTCGCTTCCCGCCCAGGTTTTATAAAGGAAGTTTGTCCTCCGGTTGTTTGCATCGTATGTATAATTGAACAGCGCGTAATTCACCCAGGCCGTGCTCACCCAATACTGGCCATTTGTACTGGTCACGTTGTTTTGTTCATCATAGGTATAAAGGTTCTGAAAGGCGTTCACCCAGAAATTCCCGTCCCAATCCTGAGCCAGTTCATTCATAATATAATTGCTGGCATTGTAGGTAAAGAGGTACTGTACAACCTTCACCCAGATAGCGCCGGTCCATTGCTGAAACAATGTACTGGTCCTGTTATTGTTTGTATCCCAGGTGTTGATTCCAAGTGCAAAATTCTCCCAGGCGGTTCCGGTCCACACTTGAGTCAGGGTGCTTGTCTGGTTGCCGTTGGCATCGTAGGTGTAGGTGTATTTCCTGGAATTTGGCCATACACTGCCGCTCTTCTGAAGTAAAATGAAACTTGTCAGGTTGGAATGTTCATCATAGATCAGGCTGGTGTATTTGTAGGAGAAAAGCCATCCGGAGCTGAGGGTATCCCATTGCCACTCATGAATGCTGTCGTAAACCTGTTTCAGTGACCTTGACCCTGCCATCCTCAGCAGGCCGGCCTTTCCCAAATCCATTCCACACAATCGGGTATTTAATCCATTCATGGAATTGAAGAACATCCCCCGTAGTTTTTCCGGTGAACAGGATGCGGAGCGCCGGGGAATGAACGTCGTCCGTTGGTTTTGTCCGGAAACATTCAGTGCAAAGGCAAGGAGGACGAAGAGCAGGGCTTTTTTCATATGCAATATTAAGCAAAGCGTCGACAATAGCATAAATATGGGGGAAATATCAGGGTCATTTTTTACCTTGAAAAATAAATCACAGGTTCTGTGTAGGTAATTCGGATTTATTAATTATCTTTAACAGATTCATTATCAACCCTTTGTTGTTATGTATTTTCCCAAACAACATATTTGATTTTTAATTCAGTTTCAATTTGTTATAAAGACATCATGACCAAGATTCTTTTTATCGACGACGATTCCTCTTTTGTTGAAGCAATGAAGTTCCTGTTAGAGCAAAACGGTTTCAGTGTAGTTACAGCCTGTGGGGGTCAAGATGCTTTTCTCCTTGCCAAGGAGCAGGTTTTTGATCTGGTCATCACCGATGTGCTGATGGCGAAGAGTCATGGAATGGAGGTCATCCAGCATATGCGGCAGTTCTACCCTAAAACCAAGATAATCACCATTACAGGGGGCGGCTGGGCCTCACCACAGTTTCATCTCGACTCGGCCCGCCTCTTCGGCTCCGACGGCTTTCTTGCCAAACCCTTTTCCATTAAAGATCTGCTCCTGGAAATCCAACGCGTATTCAGATAAATCAGGGGTCTTCCCTATTTTTTCAGTCTGGCATTCACTGCATTCAACAAGTCGAGTCGTGTAAATGGCTTGGTGATGTAATCATCAGCCCCGGCCCGCATGCCGTTAGCAACCTGCTGATGATCGGCCATTGCGGTCATGAATAAAAAGGGGATCTTTGAGGTTTCAGGTGTTTGACGCAGATTAGAAAGCACGGCGTAACCATCCATTTCGGGCATCATGATGTCGCACAAGATGAGGTCAGGAAGGTGCAGTTTGGCTTGCAACAGGCCCTCCTGGCCATTCGCAGCATTGTAGGTTTCAAAGCCCTCGAATATAAACCAATCGCACACTTCATCGCGAAGCATCTTCTGGTCTTCGATGATCAGGATTTTTTTCATTTGAACGGTCGAATTCGGGATTACAGGGTTTTGGGTAATATGACGGTGAACAATGTCCCTTCGCCAACTACGCTATTAACAGATACTTTACCCCCGTGACGTTCGACCGATTCTTTTACAATGCTCAGTCCCAGCCCGGTACCATCAATGTTTACCACATTGGAAGCACGGAAAAACGGGGTGAAAAGGAGGTTCAGTTCATTGGGTGGAATTCCCATGCCGTGATCCTGCACGGTCAGAATCGCATGATCTCCTGACTCCTTAATCCCGACCATCATCTTTTTCCCCAGGGGGGAATATTTGATGGCATTTGAAATGAGGTTGTCGATGATCCGCTTGACACTGGTCATGTCCAATGTCACCTCGAGGTTCGGCGGGGAGGAATGAAAGCTGATCGCGACCTCCCGGCCTGAATAGATCTTGCTTTCTTCGATGGCTTCATGAATAAGCAACGAAAGGTTGAACAGTTCCGGCTTCAGCTCCTTTTCCCTAGTCTGAAGCTTTGACAGGTGGAGTACCTCATCAATGATCTTGTTCAGGTTGCCTACCTGGTCTTTGATCTTCATAATGCGTTCATCCTGCTGCGACTGTGTCATGCGGTCGCGGTAGCTGAGCAGGGATTCACTGGTAGCCATGATGGTGGAAAGGGGCGTGCGGAACTCATGTGAGGCCACGGAGATGAACTTCGATTTCAGCTGGCCCAGTTCCTTCTCCTTTTCAATGCCCTGGCGGAGCATCTGCTCATATCGCTTCCTCTCTGAGATGTCGGAGTGGGTGCCGATCACACGTAAAGGTTTACCATCCGCTTTCCAGGTTACCACCTTCCCCCGGTCGAGGATCCATTTGTACGATCCGTCCTTGCACATCACCCTCTGTTCATTGATATAAACATCGGTCTCTCCGCGGAAATGCATTTCAAGACTATCGTAGCATCGCTGAAGGTCGTCAGGGTGTACCTTTTTTTCCCATTCACTGAGGGTGTTACCTATCTCATGGTCAGCATAGCCCAGCATCCTTTTCCATTGAGTGGAAAAGAAAACCTCATTGGTTTCCATGTTCCAGTCCCAAACACCGTCGCCTGAACCCTCCAGAGCAAAATTCCAGCGGGCTTCACTTTCACGCAGGGCCTGCTCCATCTTTTTTCGCTCGGTGATGTCGCGGGAGATTCCAAACAATACATGCTTGTCATCCCATTTTCCCTGGACCACCCTGGTCTCCACCGGGATCTCTTCGCCCTGCCTGGTGATCAGGGGCACCGGGCAAAACAGGGCGCGCCCTTCGAGCATTTCGTTCACAATAAAGCCAGCCTCCTCCCTCCTTTCGGGCGGATGAACCTGCAAAACATTGGTCATGTAAAGCTCCTCTTCGGTATATCCCAGCCGTTTTCTCACCACGGGGTTTGTTTTGATCATACGCCCCTCGGTATCGAGAATGAACATAAAATCATCAAGCGTATCAAAGAGTTCCTGGAAGTTCTGCTGGCTTTGCTTAAGGGCGGTCTCCACTTTAATACGGGCAATGGTTCCTCCAATTTGCATAGCCAGCGCCTCCAGCGAGAAGCTCACCTTTTCATAGAAGCGGAGCCTCTTTTTAGAGGCCAGGTTGATACAGCCGTTTACCACCCCTTCGTACTGCATCGGCAGAACTGCCAGCGACAGGATGCCCTCTTCATCAAGGAACCCGGTGGATACCAGGTCATTTTCGGAATGATCGGAATAGAAGGGGACCCCCTCTTTTACAAGAATCGTGTTGGGGGATTCGGGACCATAAGATAGGGTTTTGGCAATAAATTCATCGGATAAACCATGGTGAACCAGGATTTTCATATCACCGGAGGTCTCATCGAGCATGTAGATGGCCCCGCCATCCACTCCATCGATTTCCATAAGGGTATTCAGCGCCAGTGTAAGGGCTTCAGACAATGTATTGGTCGTATTGTAACGTGAAGCAAGGTCACGCTGGATCCGGATAAACTGTTCGGTGGTTTTTCTCCTGGTAATGTCTTCAAAGATATAGAGCCGGCCATAATATTCATCCTGTTCACCCCTGATCTGCGCTGTAAACCGGCGGATGATCCTTCCGTCGATGAAGGGGATCTCATCTTCAACAACAATCTGATTCTTTTCATCCTGCAATGGCTCGCACGATTCGGCAAAGGCAGGAATATCTTTGAGCACCGGAAGGCAATCGGGAATGATGTCGTTGTTTTTCAGCTCTCCCCTGCGCATACGTTCTTCGAGGTGGGTGATCCCCCATATTTCGCAGAACTGATGGGTGAAATAGATGATGTCATCGGTACGGTTATCCACCACAAAAAAGGCCAGGGGCGAGGTACTGGTCATCTTCCTCAGAAGGGATTCATTCCACCGCAGGGCATGATCCGCCCTTTTGCGCTCGGTAATGTCGCGGATTATTGACAATGCTTCGTGGTCGGAAAGGGCAACTAACCTGTCTTCGAAGTTCCGGATCTCTCCATTCTTCTCAATTTCATATTCAAAGGGAATGATCTGCCTGGTTGTGAATACCTCGTGGAGAACCTCCATGGCTTTTTTCGCAACTTCCGGGGGCAGCACATCCACGATTTTTTTACCCAGGAACTGATCGGCAGGAACAAAGAGATCACTGGGATCCTTGGAGCGGGAATCAAGGAAGGTCCCGTCCTGATCCATCCGGAAGATCATGTCGGGAACGGCGTTGAGAATGGCCTGGAGCTCACTGGTGCGGCTTGCAACCAGCTTTTCCAGATCGGTGTTGTATTGCTGCAGCTGGCGGGTGAGTGACCTTTGCCGGAGGTTGACCATGATCTGGGATCCAATATCCTGGGCAATCTGCAGATCGGATGGTTTAAAATGATCCGCTTTATGCGATAAAAGCACGAACAATCCCGTGAGTCCTTCATGATCCACCATGGGAACCCTGATTATGTTCCTTATCCCAAGCTGCAACAATGCTTCATCGGATTCGGAGGTGATTACCGCCGGATTGATGTTACTGAGCTGGGCCTTCCCTTTTTTAAGAAAAGGAATGTCAAATAACGATAATGGAAGAATCCGCTTGGCGGTTGCATCAAATTTCCCGTTGACGATGCTTGATTCAACACAGGCCTCCCCCTTTTCAAAGTTGAAGGTAATCAGTTCAACCTCCTCGCAGGGAATCAGGAGCAGGATGCCCTGCATCGCCATCTCATTGACAGCATTCTCGTTCGGGCTTGATTCCATGATGGCATGATCGATGGTGCGAAGCACCTCCAGCCGCTGATTCATCTTGTTTAATTCTGCCAGGTTCTCCTTGATCAATTGTTCCGACCGCTGCTTGGATTCTTCAACCTGTTTTCGTTCTGAAATATCACGAACCAGGCTGATCATTGCACGCTGCTCCTCAAGGCGGAAAATGCTCGCCTGGATCTCCACGGGAAATACGCTGCCTCCCTTTTTCAGGAAGCTGGTTTCAAACAATACCGACTCTCCGCCAAGCATCCGTTCAACCCTGTCGGGACTGACAAGCGCTCTGGGCCGGGCATTCATATCGGCGGGAGACATGTGCAGCAGTTCCTCCCGGGAATAATCCGTCAGAAGACATGCGGCATCATTAACAATGATGAAGTCGCCAAGGGTGTGATCACCCCGCACAATGTTGATGAACAATCCGTCGGCGATGGCTTTGAAAAGATCATGATATTGCACGATAGGAAGTGATCCCTGTTTTTGACCCTCCCTGACCAGTTTCATGATCTGGACGACAATAAGAATCGCGCCAATTTCAGGATTGAGGAGCTGGTTGCACACTGCTGCTTCAATCCAAACCCATTCTTCGGGTCTGTGCTTTGCTCTGATATGGCAAATTTCCTCTGTTCCGCTACCTGCAATGACTTCGGCCAGGATCTTTCTGATGATCGGTAAATCAAGCGGGTGGATTAAAAATGTCAGTTCTTTTCCTGTCAGTTCATCGACGGAATAACCCAGCAGATATGAAACTGTCGGTGTGATCGCAAGGATCTCCTCCCGTTCGCTGATTCTGATGATAATCTCCGCGTTGCGCTGGGTCAACCAATTAAGTTCGGGATAGTTTCCGTTTTGGGCGAGTCCCTTCAGATGCTGGTTTTCTGCTTTAAGGAATTCTATCTCCTTCAACAGCGAGGATTGGTCATTCTTCATAATGCCTGTTATTACTCTTTAACCTCTGTTTGGTATTTGCTGATTGCCAGGTTCAGTGTATTGGATTTCACCGGCTTGGACAGGTAGTCGGTGCATCCGGCCTCAAGCGCCTTTTCACGGTCACCCTCCAAGGTGAGCGCGGTGAGTGCAATGATGGGTATTTCGGCATTGAACCTCCTGATTTGCCGGGTGGCTTCGTACCCATCCATGTCGGGCAGTTTGATGTCCATTAAAATGAGATCGAGGTCGTCGAGCTGCCGCGAAATAGCAACAGCCTCTGCTCCGGTAATGGAGTGTATCAGGGTGTGCCCCTGCTTTTTAAGAACCACCTGGATATAATTGAAATTAACCTGATCATCTTCGGTCACCAGGATCTTCAGTGGCTGCAGCTTGGTTTTCGGCGGTATGGCACCCTCTGGCGACGTGGTGGCTCCCGATATCTTTGCCGTGGTGAGGGGGATCTGAAAATAAAAGGTGCTTCCTTTACCCTCCTCGCTCTGTATCCATATGGCACCCCCCAACATTTCAATATAGGCCTTTGAAATAGACAATCCCAGCCCTGAACCTTCAAAAGGACGTGAATGCGAAATGTCGGCCTGGACAAACCGCTCAAATATAAGCTGGTGCTTGGTTTCGGGAATCCCGATACCGGTGTCCCTTACATAAAACTCAAGCTGGTCCCCTTGAATACTGCATCCGAATTCGACATATCCTCTTTTGGTATATTTAATCGCGTTCTTAATCAGGTTGGTCATGACAGAATTCAGCTTTCCCTTATCGGTTTTCACGGTAGCCTGGTTATCAGGAACACCGCCGGCATAAAAAAGCTGAAGCCCGTTCGACTCAGCCTCCTGTTTGAAAAATGCATGAAGGTGCCCCTGCAATTCGTTGATGTTGACATCCGTCAAGGTAACCGACATCTGCCCGGATTCAATCTTTGAGATATCGATGATATCGTGGATGGTGTTTAAAAGGCGGTCCCCGCTTTTCTTCACGATCTGGATGTATTCGTCTTTTTCCTCTCCCGTAAGATCGGGTTCCTGCAGGAGGGAAATAAAACCGAGAATGCCGTTCATCGGCGTCCTTATTTCATGGCTCATATTGGCCAGAAAGGCGGATTTGAGGCGGTCGCTCTCTTCAGCTTTTTCCTTGGCTGAAATCAGTTCCTCCTGGTTTCTTTTGCGTAAGAAGGCGGAGCCTATGGTGTCGGCAGCAGCAGCAAGGATCCGCTCCTCCGTGACAGGCCATTCCCTTTCGTTCGAGCAATCGTCGAAGCCGATAAATCCCCAGAGCATTTTATCGATAAATACGGGCGTCACCAGCATCGACTTAATCCCCTGCGGTTCAAGAATGGCCCTTTCGGCTTCAGGAAATTCCCTGACCTTGCCAACGATGACCTTTCCGGCCACTAATTTTTCGTACCAGCGTGTAAAACCCTCTTCATACGGGAGATTCTGCAAAGCTGGATTATCAATCTGAGGCTCTACCAAACCATCAGCCCATTCATATTGCTGGCTCATCAACGGCAGTTTGTACCCCGGATCAGTGTGGTTACTGAAAATATAGACCCTGTTTACCTTGGTGGCTTTTCCTATTATTTCAAGCGCTGCCTTAATGTTTTCACCCAGGGTTTCTCCCTGTATCAGCATGGCCGTTGCATGGGCGATGGCATCGAGTAATTTATCCCTTTTTTGAATCTCCGATTCGGTTTTCTTCTGCTTGGTCACATCGCGGGCACTGCCAACTACGCCGATCATTACCCCGTCTTTGTCAAAAATGGGGGCTTTCCGGGCATCGAGAAAAAGAAATTTTCCATTAATATTCCCGAACTCATCAAAGCGCTCGGGTTTCCCTGAATTGATTACCACCTGGTCCGAATCCCGGCACAGTTCCCCAAAGGTGTACCAGTCATCCCGTTCAGGATGTTTGTTTCGTTCCCTTTCAGCGAAAAACAGGTCGGTCTTCCCGATGGGTTCTTCGGTATCGCTCGCCTGGATCAGGTTTTCACATACTGACTTATTGGTGAAAATAAATTTCTTATCGAGATCCTTGGCCCATAGCATATCCGGCATGTTGTCGGCCATCAGCCGGAACATGGTGAACATGTGATGGTAACGCGCCTCCCCAATCTTCACTTCCCGCTGCCTGGCTACCTGGTCGGTTATGTCGCGTATAATGATCAGCCGGCTTCCCGGATGGTGCTTAATAATTTTCGTGATGATCCGGTAGTTTTTTATCTCATCCTCACCGGGTATATCAACCTGATTATCCGGTTCCCCGGTAAGGACGGCCTCCAGCAACAAGCCAGCCTTTGCACCTGATAATTCAAATTGTATCCCGAGTATGCTTTTGCTCTTGATCCCAAGGAATATTCTGGCGGCCTCATTGATCTCCTGTATCCTGTCTTGTGCGTCGAGCGCCAGGATTCCGTCAGGAAGGGTTTCAACAAGGATTTCGCGCGCCACCGGCGCCAGGTCAAGAAAACGTATGTTTAAAATGGAATATACCAGGAGTACCCCGCTCAGGATAATGCTGACCGGAACCAGATCGAGCCCAAGCACCGGATTGGAACCTGACAGATAGAGCACGCTCGCGATCCATGGACAAAAGCAGGCTGTCAAAACAACCCACCCCTGCGAACGGAACGTCGACATATGGTGTATGATAAAATTGTAAAGCAGGATGGTCGCCAGGACAAGGAGAATATTGTTGTAAATCACATAACCTATCCAAAACCAGGGTCCATGGTGATATTCGACAAGATTTGTTTTCGGTGAAATGGGCGAGAAACCTGTCCAGATCAGGTTGTGATTCTCATTGGTTATCGCAAGTATCAGGGTGAGGGCAGGGATAATGAACATGAGCATTACACGTTTCGGGGAAAGCAACCGTTCCCTGCCGGTAAAGCGAAGGACAAAAATCAGGTAAAGCACCGGTGTTGATACCGCCCCCACATAGGCCAGTTTTGACCAGAATATTTTATCGGTGATGGTGCCCGAAGCGGTTTCGAACATGACCAGAAAGGTCCATATGCCTGCCATGACCATCAGCAGGGTCAGTTCCCTGGCTCCTTTGACCATCCTTCTTTGCCAGGCAAGATAGGCGACAAAAAACGAAACAAAGGAGGTCGCAAGAAAGAATACAGAATATACCGTAAAAACTGAATTCATCGTGTGTAATGTTTAATTACAACTTGTATTCTGCCGTATAAGAATGTGCTGGAAATAAAGACATTAGGGCGTTGGCGAAGAAAACCCTGGGCTGACCAAGCAAACGGGGTAATTCTGTAATCAGTGATTGACAAATTGCTGAAACCCATCCACAATGCCCGATGCCCAGTGTGCCGTGTACCCCATATGGGCACACTTGCCGTATGTTTTAGTCTTATACAGAATTTTTCTTGACTTGATATCGAAGAAAACAACCCAGGTGTGCGCAGCCTCCTGGGGTTTACTGAAAAGTTCGGGTATCAGCACCAGCCCCAATCCCGATTTTGCCTGCAGGCTGTAGCCTGCTACCATGGCGCTCAGGGTGTCGGGAGGAATGGTGTTATCAATGCCTGTAATGAACCGGGGGCTCACTGCAATCGATTTCTCATATATATCCCGCTGCTGGTAAATAAAGTCATTGTACCCAAGTGTCCTTCCGACATACATATCGGGGGGCAATTCCTTTTCAACATAGGCAATCCACGCAGCCGGGTATTTTTGGCTATAGACTGCGTTCTTGCTGATTTTGGGTGAATCATTGATCCGAACCCTTGAGAAATCAACACCGTAATAGGTCAGGGTGTCATAGCTGCCCTTTGCCTTTATCTCCTTTTGTGCGGCATCCGGTGATCCCTGGGCAAAGAGTACACAGGAAGCTACCATGGCCAGCAATAGTGTAAAAAAAATCTTTTTCATATTTGACATGGATTTCCTAAAATTCAAATGCCAATCCGATCTTCGGAATAAAGTGGAACTGGTAGAGGCTGGGAGCCAGAAATACGGACCATCTTAAATTTGCCTCTTTCGTATAAAAACACCAGCCAAGCTTAAGTTCTTCCATCGGCCCTTTGTCATCTCCCCATGAATCTCCGGTCCATGTGCTCCACGAATAGCCCCCTCTCAGCGAAATGTAGGGATAACTGGTCCGGGTTTCCTTGATTTTACGTAAATTGAACCTCAATTGCATATAGATGTTAATGTTTTCCGTATTGTAGGTAGAAACACCCACACCCAATGAAAAGGTATTGGAGAACTGGTAGCCGTGCGTCGTATAGACTTCAAGTATCGCTTTCGGGTTAACGCCTGTTGGGAATGTTGCTCCGGCAGACATCCCCACATCGAAGAAATATCCTTTGTTGTGTATGGCATATGACTTTTTAGCCTTGGGCCTGAGGGCCGTCGAATCCTGGGCACTCAGGGCCGTCGAAATCAACAATAAAATAAGAAGAAATATCCTGGTCTTCATCGTGAGCATAGCTAAATCATTAATTTAAGGATACAATAGGAGTAAAAAACCGGGCCGCCGTCTTTATGGTCTTTGCCTTTGAGATCGTGAAGGGTAATATTACAGCCTGCCGCCAAAAACGCCTCATAAGCACTTTTTGTATTTGCGTATGGAACGATGGTGTCGTCGGTCCCATGCAATAAGGTTACCTTCGCCTTGGGAGCCCATCCTGTTGTTTTTCCGTTTATAATTAAACTGTTCTTTGCCAATGCCGCGAGAAACTTCTTGGTATTGGGGTTATTCTTCTTGTACATGGAGTCGGCCATGACATTGGTAAGTTTTGTATCCAGCTTTGCAGAAACCTCGTCTGTGGTGTACTTCTTTGAAAGCACCCACTCCTTATAGTGAGATAAAAGGGGTTCTTTAAAACATTGCTTAATATCTAACTGTAAATTATCCCCATAATCGAGGCCCAGGACCAACAGGGGAATTGTTACCGGCTGGCTGCTGTAGTTCTTTACAACAAATTCGTCATATGATTTTACTAAATCATAGGCTCCACCACCGGCAAATACCTGGTCTATGACAAAAGCATCCTTATAAAGCTCTTGCGTCTCAACAAATTTGAGAAAACAGAGGGAGGCCTGGCCGCCTTGGGAATAACCCAGGACAGTGATTTTGTGAGACATTTTTCTGCTGATCGAAGCAAAATATTCTTTTGTAGCTAAAAGCATGTCGGCAGAAACCCGGCCCGTGTTTTCAACACAATAATAGGGATGAATGGAATCGGCAGTTGCGCCATAACCAATATAATCCGGAACTACAACACAGTAGCCGAATAGTGAGAAAAGGCCTTCGGTTGCACCCATCCTCACAGATGGAGCCTCATAATTTGCTCCAAGGGTATAATGAAGCCCTAAAATGGTTCCCAATCTTGTATAATCTGCATCTACCGACGGGTAAAAAATCGCCCCTGATGCAATGATCTCTCTTTGTTGAGGGTCAAGGGTCCGGTAATTTATTGAAACGACCTTTATTTTTTTATTGGGCAACCCCTTGAACAGAATCCCATTTGGGTCTTGTTTGGTTCTTATTGCCAGTTCATACTTATCTATTGTTTCAACCTTGTTCACACCTTCAAGGAACATCCAATCATCCTCAGCCAGCGGTTCTTTCTTACAAGAGAATAAGGAAAAGATCAGGAAGCAATAAAATAATATTTTTTTCATCATCGGGTATGGTATTTAAAATCCTTCATTAAAAAAGAAATGCGCAGGAAATTTCCAGTCCTTTTTGTTTCAAGGCATCAAAGTACTCAGAATTAATACTGTTCAGATTCCACCTGTATCGACCCTCAACCTGGAATTTCCAGATATCAAAACCCATCCCGGCGCCTACCCCGAAATATATTTTATTGATATTACTCTTAACGATGCTTTCGTCGTAGTCGTCAAGATGGTAGAACAGATCTCCTTCATAGCTCACTACATAGGATCCATATATGGTTCCCAAAATATATGGCCTGAAAATTTTACTCAATTGCAGACCCACCTTAAAATTAACAGGAACGTCTATGGTCTGCAAGGTTGTTATTAAATCTGTAAAGTAAATCAGATCTGCATCGGTCGATGAATTTGTAAAAATAATTTCAGGTACGATCGAGTAATTTACAAAACCTCCCATTTTATATTGGAAAAAGGCACCGAAAGTCCAGCCCGAATTTGCCTCAAAGTCAGAATATAAGCCTTTGCCGTTGTTTTCAAGATGGATGAAATTGACGCCAGCCTTTACGCCGATTCTCCAGGGTCTTTCCTGGGCATAAACACTGCTAATGGCGCAAGCAAATAGTAATATTATTATTGTCTTTCTCATATCCCTGGGGTAAGTTCTATCATGTAACAAACAATACAAGCGTTAACAAAGTTATCAAAATAGCTGAATGTACGCAAATCCACTATGTTTTATTATTTAGAAAGGTAGCGGAGCTTAAACCTGATGTAATCACCATGGATATCAATATGCCGGGGCTCGATGGCGTGGAAACCGCCCGGCATATCATGGAAACCAGGGCTACTCCCATCGTGATCGTCAGTGGAAGTGAAATGGTAAATGACCCCTCCTATGTCTTTCAATTGATGGAAGCAGGAGCCCTGGCAGTGGTAAAACGACCGCCGGATATACGCCACCCGCAGCACAAAATGATGCGCGCTGAATTACTTCAGACCGTCAAACTGATGTCGGAGATAAAGGTTGTACGTGTGATACGGCGCAATCCCGCCAGGGAAGAGCAACAACCTGCAATCAGCATCATGCCTGAAGTTCAAAAGCACGACATTAGACTTATTGCTATTGGCGCTTCTACCGGAGGCCCCGCCACGCTCCAAAAAATTTTATCAGGCCTGCCTAAGGGTTTGAAGGCCCCTGTTGTCATCGTACAGCATATCACAAAAGAATTTATAAAAGGATTGCAGGAATGGCTGTCCGTTACTTCGTCCATCCCTGTAAAGGTTGCAGTGAATGGCGAACTTCTTGAAAAGGGTGTCGCCTATTTTGCGCCGGACAGTTTCCACATGGGCGTGACCAGGGACATGAAAGTATCACTCAATGCCGGTCCTCCCGAAAACGGGCTCATCCCGGCTGTTGATTATCTTTTCCGCTCGGTAGCAGAAAATTTCGGCGCCCATTCGATGGGAATCCTTCTGTCCGGGATGGGGAAAGATGGCGCTGAGGCGCTGAAAACCATGAAGGAATGCGGATCAATAACCATTGCACAGAACCAGGCGAGTTCAATCGTTTTTGGAATGCCGGGTGAAGCCATAAAACTCGGGGCTGCCAGCTATGTGCTCACCCCGGAAGAAATCGCAGTCATGATTGGAAAATTAGCTGGCAAATAAAAGGATATATTCCCTGCTGACAAGGTTATTTCATTAAGCCAACCATCTCCTTTATTCTCCCGGCAGTCATCCCCTCCGATTCAGGCAGTACTTCTGTATCGTTGAATTTCGCCAGGAGCTCTTCTGCATTCAGGTAATGTTTCCGGGCTTTACTGTGTTTTCCAAGCCTTGCTGATATGTTTCCCATCATCAAATGTGAAAGAATATGATCCGGATCCAGGTACAACGCCTTTACAAGCGCCTTTTCAGCCTCATGCGGAAGAGCCATTTCCTGCATAATTACTGCATGAAGATAGTAGGATGAAGCATCCATTTTATTCAGGGTGATCTGTTTTTCACTCCACATCCTGGCCTGCTCCAGTTTCCCGGTATTCGCATAGGATCTGATCAGCAGAGGAAGAAGTTCCTGGTTTGCCGGGCCTGCATCCATGATCTTTAAAATACGTTCAATGGCTGATGTATAATTCCCTTTGGAATAAAATTCAACGGCGACAGCGGAAGGATCAGTAACAACATCCTTCACCGGTTTCTGGTCCGGGTGTTTCGGCGAAAATTTCCTCACCCCATGCAGGGGAGGATGGTGAAAAGCAGGTTTATGTGCAGCAATGGTTTTCGGGATAACCTGGTCAGTCAGGGTGACGGGCAGGAGGCTTTTCCGGAAAAAGGTAATATTCTGGAGAACGACCGGGGTGTATGATTTGAAGAAAGGCAGAGAGGCTTCAACCGGGCTAATAACAAACCATCCGTTCTCGAGGGTGGAATCATAGAGCATTTTTGTGACTTCCGAAATCTGTTCACCTGAAAAGTACATCAATACATTCCGGCAAAAGACTGCATTTTGGTTGATGAGATGGGGAATAATCTCCGGTTTGGGCTGGCTGACAAGATTCAGCTGCAGAAACGTAACCATCTTTCGGATCCTGGGAATGAGTTCATAGCTCCTTCCTCTTCTTATAAAGTAACGGTCAATAATTTCCGGTTTGGTATTCCTCAGGGACCAGGATGTATAAATGCCCTTTCTTGCTTTTTCAAGGAACTGTGGATTCAGATCCGTAGCGAGAATTTTTATATCCCACCCATCAGGTTCATGGAGAAGTTCAGTAAGCAGGATGGCCAGGGTATAGGGCTCCTCTCCGCTGCAGCAACCCGCACTCCAGATCCTCAGAGATTTTGAGGGGTTGCAGTTTGTATCCAGTAAAGGGGCCAGGATGTGATCCTGAAAAGCATTCAGGGTTTGCATATCGCGGAAGAAAAAGGTCTCTCCCACGGTAAGAATTGAAATCAGGATCTCCTCCTGTTCGTGCGTCAGTCCGTTTTTCTCAATGAGATCGGCAAGATGCTCCAAATCATGATGAAAGCCCAACTCCATCGCTGCATTGCTGAGCGACCGGTGAAGAAAGGTCAGATTATCCTGGGAATGGAAAATCCCAAATTTTTTGGTGATAAATTTATTTACCCTTTCCGAAATACTCCCATGAGCATCGTCAGCCATTCTTCTCCGGATTTTTTAACATGATTTTCTTAATCAAAGTTACCAAACTTTCCGGTATTTGAACCAATCATGATTGGGATGCCTGGCTATAGACCTATTTCTTCTGCAGAAATCCGTCAAACCAGGATTTGGCATGGATAACAGAGTAAGTGTAAGTGGCCCGGTGGTCGGCTTTTGCCCCGGCAGATATCGCATGGGTATCTCCGCTTCCCATGAGTTTATGAAAACCTTCGGCGAGTTTTGCCACATAAACCGGAACCACTTCATCCGATTCCCCGTAATAATTGTTCAGCGGAGTATGACAGCGCCAGCGGTAAGCCTGCGACTTTTCGATGATCTGCCAATAGGGGGTATTCCCGATATTTCCGGTTTCCATGAATGCAGGTTGTAAAAAGTTCCGTAACGTATCGCCCGTGATCTTTCTGAAATCGGTCCAGCTGATCTTCCAGTCATAGAAATCCTTTGCGGTCTGGTAAAACTGAGGGCGGATGGCCGTTGCTGCAAGACCGGGCATCTGGCAGTAATATTCCACCGCGAAAAGATAATTCGAAAAGCATGCAGGGATATAGACCGCATCGATGGGCTGGTAATTGTTGATCCAGCGGTCGACGGTGCCAAAAGCATCGATAGGGGCGCTTGCCGTGGCGGCCGCAGCAACGGGAATGTTCATCTCCTCCAGTTTGCGCAGGAAGGTCATGTTGGTCCATCCGCCCTGCGACCATCCGTGAAGGAACAAGGAGCCCGGTTTGATCTTCATGGCCGCAAGAACATCCTGTGCGGCAAAAATCATATCCAGGCAGGCCTGCTCGGAACTGTATCTTACCAGGTAGGAGTTGGGCAGGTCGGAAACCCCCAGACCGAAATAATCGGCCCCGATCACAATATATCCCTGGGAGGCAAACTGGGCGATCATCAGCCTGGTCTCCATTGATTTATCCGGGTTTGAAGGGCACTCGTCCTTCCCGAACACGGTTCCGTGCTGGTACGATACCACCGGCATGGAGTCCTTGCCGTTATCAGGAATGGCCACCAGTCCCGAAGTCAGCGTGCGCATGTTGTCAAACTCAGGGATCACCGAATGATAGTATACCCGGTAGAGCTTCACGGGAAATTTCGGAGTGTTGAACTGTCCTTTGAAATCGGCATACGACATAGAGGTTCCGGCCAGGAACTCTTCCAGCTCCTTGTTGAGGATGTTGTTCATCCTGGTTAAATCGTAGGTTCCGATGTACTGGTATTCGGTTCCGCTGGTTACTTTGGTAAAGGAGTTCGTGGTTTGAGCCTGCAGTAAGGATACGGCGTTCAAAAAAAGCAAAATGATCAAGGTGGTTTTTTTCATAGTTTTATTTATTTGAATTATTTTTTCTCAAAGAAAATAGTGACGCGAAGGAGCTTCCAGTGATTGTAAAGGAGCACCACGATCGTACAGCCGAGCATGCCGCCTGCCAGGCCTGTAAATACTGCTACAAGCGGTATGGCAGCATCTGCCTTTTGCCAGAGCAGGATGACCGGCAGGGCAATTCCTTCATATGCACCGGCCAGGAATGCAAGACGAACGACCGATATTTTTTTTACCATATATCTCTGACCGGCAGTTCTTATTGAGATCCTGAGAGGAGCGAAAAATGGATAAACTAACTGGTAAGTAACGAAAGTGACCATCACGGCGCATGAAACAGAGACGAATCCTGCGAATATATACCGCGGGATCCACGAATCGATCTGCCAAAGCCCGGTCACTTTTTGGAAACCGAAGATCAAGGCCAGGAAGATCATGTTCCATAACGCAGCCGGAAGGATGGAGACGCCGGTTACAACATCCCCGTTAAAGCTGAAATGAAGATATCCGATCATTCTGTTCAGGATCAGAAAAAGGACAACAATCCCCGCAAACCCAACCACTGCTCCTTCTAGCGGGGATTTTATACCGACTGAAAAAAGATCGGGCAGCCAAACCACAAGGGGAACCGTTATCATCTCGAGCAACCCGAAAATCCAGATCAGGTGGAACGATAGTCTATCTGGTGAAAGTCTGATCATGGGTTAAATTAAAATAGGTTCCAAGTTTCCGGCCGTGAATTCCGTAAGCAGCAAAATTAATCGCCCCGCCAAGGATCAGCGAACCGGTAATGTTCCAGTCCGAAACAAGAAATTCAGCGTAGGTCTTGAAGTTAAACGGAATAATCGGGGGGTCGTATGTAAATAAGGATTCGCCCGATCTCCAGGCAAATAAGATGATCAGAAAAAAAACAAGGATTAAGAAAAGGGCAACCCATGAATAGGAGATCTTATTTGATGGGGCTTTATGCCGGAGGGGCTGAAGGGCAATTCTTTTGATGTTGATTCCAATAAAGAATATGATCATGATCACTCCCGAATAGGGAAATCGGGTGGAAAGGATGCAGAAAAAAATAAAAAGAACAAGATCAACCATGGCAGAGATCATCTGGACCGGGACCAGCGGGATATTCCGGAGCTCAGGATTTTCTCTCCAGACCCTTGCTTCAGGATCAAGGTAAATAAATCCAAACCGGCTGAAGGTTGGTTTGCCTGTACAACATCCATAGTTGAAGCACCCAAGCCGGCCGATGAACATGGTGGCTATTCCTCCGTAGCAAACAGCATCTCCCAGTGTCGCAAAAGGAATACGCTCAAACGCACAGATAAAAATAGTCCCCAAAATAAAGCCTACGACGCCTCCCTGCTGATAAAATGAAGTTTGATTCATGTAGTAACGGAAATTGCGGAAATATTCAGTGATTCCGATGGGGAGGATCGTATAAAATTTGGCAAAAAGCAGATTAATAATGACAAGGAATGACACCATCCGCCAGCAGGAGCTGCTTACCGGGAATCCCTTCGTGTAAAGGAAATATAAAAAAACACTGTAGCCTGCAACAGAACCCAATGCCGCAAACAAACCAAAAGTCACCAGGTTAAATGACCGGCCATGCCAGAATACCACCGGGAGGTTTACGCAACCAGGTGCTTTTTTAAATAAAGTGAACATCTTTTATTGAATATTGAGATAAAGGTAAAAAAACTGGGACAACCAATCTGTTTATTTGATCCAATCGTTCAAAAAAATAAATTGTACTTTTACATCCCTTGTTTTGGTAAATCCAACATTCACCGACACCTCCCCCTATGAAGACAATGCAGCCATTTTTTTATGTATGTGGACTTTTTCTGATAACCGCGATGTTTGCCACGGCCCAGGTTACAAAGCATGACCGTACGGGCCATGAAAAGGTAAACCGCATGATCGACAACATGGGATACTGGCAGCGTTGTGCCAGAGAGGGACTCGTACCGGTTGCTCCCTTCACCCGTATCCCGGCCGCAATATATACCGGAAGCAGGCTGATCGGAAAAGGTCTTCGTGAGATCGACTCTCCCGATATCTGCATCACAACGGAACCCTCATTGTCGACCCAGAGTGAAAATTCCCTTGTGATGGATCCCGGCAATGAAAATGCGTTGATGAATTCCAACAACTCCACCCCCCAACCCAGCAATGGCAGTGTGAAAGGCGCGGATGCCCTGATCTCGCCCGATGCTGGTGAAAGCTGGTCGGGAACGGTTGAGGGCGCAGGTGGGTCCAATTCGGGAGACCCCGCCGCCGTGATCGACCTGAACGGAAGGTATTTTATCGGATTTATCGACAATGCCTACGGACAAAGTGTTGCCTATTCCGATAACCAGGGAGGAACCTGGACCACCTCCGTCGCCGGAATCAAACCTTCGGGCGGTTCAAGCATGCTGGATAAAAATCACCTGTGGGCCGACATCAGCCCCACCAGCCCTTTCAAAGGGAACATCTATGATGCCTGGACAGCTTTTGGCGGATCGAACAACAAGCATGTGGAGATATCAAGATCCATAACCAATGGATCTTCCTGGGAACCCCCTGTCAAGATCAGCGGCGCGCTGACGGGTAAATTATTTCATGGCGTCAATCTTAAAACAGGCCCCGATGGTGAAGTGTATGCAGCATTCACCATCTATGATAAAACGGCTCCTCTGGCCGAAAGCGCCATGGCCTTTGCCAAATCGCTGGATGGCGGCATCACCTGGCAACCGGCCATCCGCGCCGTCGACAGCATCATGGGAATCCGCGACGAGGGGGTCACCCAGAACATGCGGGTCAACTCCTTCCCGTGCATGGCCGTCGACCTGAGCAACGGCGCCCATCGCGGAACCATCTATATCGTATGGTCCAACATCGGGGTGCCCGGAATAAATACCGGCCCGGGATGCGACATTTACCTTATCAAATCGACTGACAAAGGAGATACCTGGTCGGCCCCGGTAAAAGTAAACACCGATCTGCCCGCCGGGAAACAGCACTACTTTCCCTGGATCACCTGCGACCAGGCAACCGGGATCATCAGCCTGGTGTTTTATGATAACCGGAATTGTGCTCCTAACCAGGCAGAGGCATGGGTGGCCTGGTCGCTCGATGGAGGAGCCACCTTCGAGGATATGAAAGTCAGCGATGTCACCTTCACCCCCTCCCCGATCCCGAATATGGCAGCAAATTACATGGGCGACTACCTCTCGATCGTTGCTTACGGGGGAAAAACAATTCCCTGCTGGACCGACACACGGTCGGGCCACTGCCTGACCTATGTCTCCCCCATCGAACTGGTCATCCCAAGATCATTGGTCATCAATACCAGTAACATTCTCAACGATACCACCTATGGCAATGGCAATGGGTTGTTGGATTATGGAGAAACCGAACTGATCGGACTGAAAATGAAAAATACAGGGATTAAGCAGGCCGACAGCATCTCGGTATCCCTCTCCTGCAGTAATCCCTATGTCACCCTTCAGGATTCTGTTCTTTATTACGGTGATTTTGCGACCGGCCAGGAAAAAACCATCCTCGATGGTTTCAAATTCAGCGTTTCCGATTCGATTCCAAATGGTGAACTGATCCTGTTCACGGTCAAAGCCATCGACCGCAACGACAGCATCACCTACAGCACCTTTCAGATCATGTCGCATGCCCCCGACGTGTCGCTGCTTTCGATGATGATCCTCGATCCTTCAGGAAACAACAACGGGAGGCTCGATCCGGGGGAAAATGCCACCATCCAGATTGAAACAACGAACAAAAGCATCTGGGATGCCGAAAATGTGGTGAGCACGCTCACTTCGGCGAACCCGTTCGTAACAGTAACAGGCGGTCCGGCGAATATCGGGACCCTTCATGCCGGGGAGACCCTTCAGGCCTCCTTCGGTGTTGCGGTGAACCCGGATGCGGCCATCGGATCGGCCGCGCAACTTCAGGACCATACCCTGTCGAAATGGAGGGCTACAGATAAATCCTTCACGGCCCGCATCGGGCTCCTGGTGGAGGATTGGGAAACCGGTACCATGACAAAATTTCCCTGGGAATTCACCAGTGCGGCAGATCCATGGACCATCGACGCGGCAGTAAAATATGAAGGAAAATATTCGGCCAGATCAGGGGCGATCGGCCAGGGAGCATCAACCGGAATATCGGTCCGGTATAACGTAATGCTCGACGACAGCATCTCTTTCTTCCGCAAGGTTTCATCCCCGGACCCGAATGACCTGCTGAAATTTTACATTGATGACCTGCTGGTCGGAATCTATTCGGGAGAGGGGGGAGATACGGCCTTTTCACGCGACGTTTACCCGGTAATGGCGGGTGTTCACACCTTCAGCTGGATCTATGAAAAAGGAAGCGCCGGTTCTTCATCACCGGAGGCTGCCTGGATTGATTATATTGTGTTTCCGCCCAGGTACATGACCAATGTCAGCGCAGGTGGAGACGGGATGATCTGTGCAGGCGGCACCTTCCCACTGAACGGCCTTGTGTTCAATTCTGATTCATTGCACTGGAGTACCAGCGGATCAGGGATATTCAGCAACCCTGCCGTGCTGAATCCGGACTATGTCCCGAGTGCGGCCGACAATTCTGCCGGAAGTGTGAAGCTTACCCTCACCGCCTTCGATCAGAAAATCCCGGGGGCGAAGGACAGCCTGGATCTCACCATTGCAGCACTGCCCGTTGTGAAGTTAGGCAGGGATACCATCCTCTGCGCCAACCGGTCGATCCTGCTGGATGCAACCACGCCCGATGCAGCTTCCTATCTATGGACCCCTTCCGGCAAAACAACCCCTGCCTTGCTGGTTGATTCCGTAGGGACCGGCCTCCATTCGCGGGAGATCTCCGTCAGGGTGACAAATCTCAATGGATGTATAGGAAAAGACACGGTGATGGTCTCGTTCAAACTATGCGCGGGCATCGGCGAGATTGCCGGGGCACGGGTTCAGGTATATCCCAATCCGACCTCGGGAATGGTGATGGTTGAAATGAATACGGCCATGCCGAAACAACTGGATATTGAAATTCTGAATGCGGCGGGCGAGCCGGTTTTCAGTCAAAAGGAGCTTTATGTCAACGGGTTGGTCACACGCACATTGAACTTGTCAGGCTACCCGCAAGGCACCTATTTCGTTGAAATTTCAAGCGGGTCCGAAAAGGTGATCCGAAAGCTGATCCTGCAGAAATAGCCTCTCCCCCGAAGGGAGATTACAATTATTCCTGCGCCCTTCGGGCATCCAGCTCTTTTTTCATCAGCGTGGTGGTTTTGGTGTTGATTTTATAAAAAATCATAAACAAAGCACACGACATGTATAAGATACCAGGGATAACCGAGACCAGCAGTTTAATGCCTGTAATGGCGGTATCGTTTTGAACGACATTGGCTACGAAACCTGATGCGGCCAAAATCCAGCCAGCAATGGCTGCCCCGATTCCCCATCCTGCTTTTTGCGCAAATACCGCAGCCGAGAAATACAATCCTGTGGCACGACGGCCTGTTGTCCATTCGCCATAATCGGCCGAATCGGCAATCATGGTCCAGAGTAAAGGAACAGCCGGGGCATAGGCCATCTTGGCAATGACGTTGAAAACATAAATCGTTGTCAGGTCGGTTACGCCCGGCAGGTAAATGAGCATAAAGAACAACCCTGAAATCAACGAACTGCCTATGAATACATTTTTATTTCCAAAGCGTTTGGCCAGCGGTTTTGACAGGGGCAATGCAACAATCAGGGCAATGGTGCCAATGACATTGAAAAGCTGAACATTGTTTTCGCGGCCCAGGTAATATTTAAAATAATAGGCAATGGCCGCATTTTGCATGGCAAACATGATGAAGGATATGATGCCTACCAGCGCCAGCACGATCCAGGCTTTGTTTTTGAACAGGTTTCCAATGTCTTCTTTCAGTGAATTCACCTGCTCTTTGGGAGGATGAACGCGCTCTTTGGTTGTTTTAAAGGTGATAAAAAAGAATATCAGACTTAAACCGGCAAAAAGAAAAACGGTGTACTGGAATCCCTGGGCTTTATCGCCGCCACCGAAAAACTCGGCCATGGTCAGCGCCAGCCCGGTCACAACAAACTGCCCGGTGAAACCGGCGATGAACCGATAGGTGTTCAATCCTGCCCTTTCGTAAGTATCATCGGTCATTACGGCGCCCAAAGCCGAATAAGGCAGGTTTATAGCAGCATAGGCCGTCATCAGGAGAATGTACGTTGCCGCGGCGTAAAGGATCTTGCCTGTTTCGCCCAAACGCGGTGTTGTAAAGGTGAGAATGGCCAAAACAGCATAGGGAATGGCCCCAAACAAAATGTAGGGTCTGAATTTTCCCCACCGGGTATTCGTTCTGTCAGAAACTACGCCGATAACCGGGTCGATGGCCATATCCCAGAAACGGGCAATTAACATAATCGTTCCTGCAGCAGCTGCAGATATCCCGTACACATCGGTATAAAAAAACAAAAGCCAGAATCCAACCATGTCCCATACAAAGTGAGATGCGGTATCACCCAGGCTATACCCGATTTTTTCTTTTACTGATAATTTTGTTGCCGTCATTCCTCTGTTTTTTTATGAACTTTCTGTAATGCATAATATGCAAGGCGGGGATATAACTGATAATGTCCTTTTTCATCTGTCGGACCTTTGGCACAGATACCAAACCACTCCTCATTCATGTTGTTCTTTCCCGGCCGATAATCGTAGTAACCGCCATTGGCCCAGGAGGCAGCCGTATCATGAACATCCAGGTTTTTGGTTTGCTCATGTTTCCACCAGCCATCGCTGAACATAAAGGTAAATCCGCCGATGCAATTTCCCGATTTACCTGAACCTGCTGCATTATCATAAATTTCTTTCCAGTTACTCGTCAGGAAGGTTGCCTGAGATGGCTGGTCTTCCTGTTTGCTGATCGCATTAAAGGCATCGGCACCAAATTCGGTAAACATGATTGGTTTTTTCCAAACCGCTTTTGTTTTCTGAAATGCGTCTCCGAAAGAAACGCCGCGATACATGTTACAGCCAAGAATATCTATATTCTTACACTCCCCGGCAATCATATCAAGGAAAAGCAAATCCCCATTGCACAGCGCAACCGGGTGAGCACGATCGATGGCCTTCACAGCCAGACCCGCTTCGTCAAAAAGTTTATACAGGGCTTTGGCACGAACGGCCGATGGTCTCTGACCGGCAGGAATATCCTCCGTTTCGGCTCCCTGCCAGAAAAGGCCGTAATTGTTTTCATTTCCTAACAGATACAGAAGCAGCCCCGGGGTGTTTTTATATTCTTCCGTCATTTCAGTCACCTCCCTGAGAAGCATATCGTGAACGTGTGAATCAGCGTAGTCGGTATTCTGAACCCACTGTCCGTTCAATGTCAGGCCATATCTCCCGAAAGAGTGATTTACCATGGTATAAATGCCATAGTTCTCATAAATATAGCTGATCCACTTTGGCTGAATACCGGTATAAACACGAATGGCATTGACCCCCATGTTTTTTAACAGCGCCATTTCCGTGTCAAGTGCATCTTTGATAAAATCATCCGGTTGTTTCCACAGGCTGTATGTATAATTGGTGCCAACCGGGAAGTAATCCCAATTCATGCCATTCATTATAAAAACCTTACCATTGACCAAAAGCCTGGCCCCCTGACTGTCATTAACAACCGATACTTTATCGGCCTGCGCAAAAAGAGCAGGTATTGTAAAGAAGAAAAGAATGAAGGTCAGTAAAGCTTTTTGCATCGCTTATAATTCGCCCCTGCGTTCGACTAACATTTTCCGTATCTCATGTGCCTTTTTCTCGGTAATATCATATTTCCACATGATCAGAATTGCCAGAAGTCCGGCCACTGATGGAATAACGATATCCGCAATCCTGAGCCTGGTAATGGTTTCAACAGACTGGACCGTTATATTCTGATCAAATCCAACCAGGTTCAGCACCACGCCGCTGGAAAGCAAAGCAAGGGCAGTTCCCAGTTTAACCATCCACCAGTAGACAGCGCCGAATGTTCCCTCTTTTCTTGGCATTCCGTTATTTAATTCATCCAGATCGCATACATCAGCCGTCATCGACATCATTAAGGTAAACAGGCCGCCAATTCCGAAAGAAATCAAAGGGAGCGGTAAAAACATCAACCATGGATTGGCCGGATCAAATGCCCACCATTTCAATGAATATCCCACTATGGAGATCAGGGTGGAAATGACAAAAGCATTTTTCTTTCCGACTTTTGTTGAAATAAAGGTAATGACGGGAATTACCAGGAACGCAGTTGCCACTGCACTTAAGGTGCCGAACCAGGCAGGCCATTGCCCTGCGGCGGTGGTGTCGCCTTTGAACAGATAAAAAATAATGATAAAAAAAGCGAACTGGGCAATGGTCTGAAATCCGTTAAATATCAGAAATGTCGCACCACACAGTTTTAAAAAAGGTTTATTGGTGATGATCTGTTTCATGCT
Organism: Bacteroidota bacterium; assembly: GCA_037128705.1. Classification (GTDB taxonomy): domain Bacteria; phylum Bacteroidota; class Bacteroidia; order Bacteroidales; family FEN-979; genus CAIVAT01. The sequence continues at coordinate 165,348 of JBAXVX010000002.1, forward strand.
TTTAAAAAGAACTTTCATGTTGTTGACAAACTCTTTAATAGAGAGATTGATCCTGTTAGTTAAACGTTCCTGATTAATTTCCTTGCAAAACAAGGCCGGCATGATTCCCAGTATCAGGCACAAAGCGCCAACCCAGATCGACAGGTTGCGGGCCCCTTCCGGAGCAGTTGCATATATATCCGTATCATAAATGATAACCCAGAACCATGGAGCAATCATCCACGCGATTTGCCCCATGAACTGGGAAATGGCCATCAGGCGTGTTCTTTCGCTGTAGTCGGGGGTCATCTCATATCCCAGTCCGATAAGGGGGGCTGCAAAAATGGTATAACCGATGTAAAAAAACAACGACATGATCAGAAAGAAGAAAAAGTTATAGGTCTGACTATTGTCGGGATATAACTGCCACATGATCATAAAGACGATTCCAACGATAAAGGCCCCGATAAAAATATAGGGCTTCCGCCTTCCCCATCTGGATACGGTATTGTCAGACACAAATCCCATCACCGGGTCAATCAAAGCATCAAACAGCCTTGGTATGGCTGCCAGTAAACCAGCCAGCACAGGATTCATTTTTAATGACAATACCAAAACGATCATAAAAACGCCCAATGCGGCGGGTAATAACTGATTGGTTAAATGGCCTGATCCAAAAGCAATTTTTTGTCCCAGGGGTACGATATCTTTGGGGTTTGTTTTGTAATGTTCCATAATGGGTGTTTAAAGAGTGGTATTAAATGAAACTTCTATCCGGGCGATTTCTCCTGTCCGCTGAAATATTCCGGCACTTATTTCTCTGCCGATGATGTGATCTGCAATAGAAATCTGTTTACCGTCGGCGAATGTAACAGAAATTTTATCTTCGTTTGATACACTGTAAACAACCGGCACCTGGCAGAAAGTAAATCCCAGTTGTCCCTGCTTGAGGATGATCTGCTGCTGTTCTCCCTTCAGGTCAAAGTACTCAAACGTACTTTTCTGATTCAGCAATTCAGCTGGATCAAGCAGGCCGGATTGGAATACAATTTCACCGTTCCGAACATGAATACCTATCTCTCTCATCCGGGTAATGAAGTCTTCTTTTACCTGTCCGGTCATGCCTGGCTGCTGCGCCCCTGCATTCCCGGGGGTATGCGAATAGGCATCCGTCGGAAATGCGCCGTATAAGCCGGGTGATTTATGTAACCCTATCCCTGCTTTAATCTCGAAATAGTGCTCTTTAATTTTACCGACAACATCAGGATCAGCGCCTTCATGCACTCCCCTGAACCAGCACTCCTGGGTGGCAAGCAATAATTTGGAAACCATGTGCCAGTATATGCTTCCCAATCCTTCGTAACCATAAAAGGTACCCGAGCGGCCGGTGAACGACTGGTGATCGAAAAGCTCTTCGAAAATGGCCAGGACCTTCTCCTTTTCTTCGGCAAGCAGCGAACCGTAGGCAGCAGAATCGAGGTGGTCAAGGGCTTTTTCCAGTACGGCCGCATTGCGGAATGTCCCGTGAAAATGAAAATTACCCACGTCATCCTTACTCAGAATTGTTGCATCGGAACTGGCGATTAATTTGCTCAGAAGTTTTGATTCCTGAACCCTGCGGGCAGGGATATTGTTTTTCAGGGTAAAAAGAGGCAGTTGCCTGTCGGGATAAAGCAGGTAACTGGACTGATCACGACGAAACAGACTGCTGCATTTCAGCGAATCAAGCACATCCAGACTTTCCTGAACCGACAGATAGCCGGAACTCAACACTGCCACCTGCCCTTCCAGCATTTCGTACAGATGCCTGATGGATATGCTGTTTTCGGAGAAGGAAATCAGGTTGTAGGCATGATAAAGTCCGTCCCCGCGTTTGTTCACTTTGATGCTCTGATCCATATAATCCAACGCGAGCTGCATAAATTCAGACAGGGCTTTGACCTGAACAGGCTTTTTCGTGCCCGAAAAGGATTTTTCGTAGATCGTGTTTCTGTAATCGCTCCCTGCCTCACCAAGACCATCGGTAAAACGGCGCCTTTCGGCATTTGAAAACCCGGTTTGGAGCAAAGCAGTATTTTCAGCAAAAAGAGTAAATATCCTGCTGAATAGTGTTTCAACTTCTTCTGCTACAGGTATTTCAATACTGCCGGATTCATTGAACCGTTCGGACCAGAATTTCAGGAAACGTCTTAAATAACAGAGCGTAACCATCGAAGCCCCGTTGCCCACGAGGGCATTGTTGGCATCATTCCATTCGGGGCGCTGGGTGTTGAGCCAGATACCGGCTTCGGGTAAGAAGTTGCTGATCTTGGCCAACAGGGTGACCAGGATCTTTTCGGTCAGGTTCACCCGGTAGATCTCATGATCCCTTCCTCTCAGCAATGCGCCGTCGGCCCCTGTTTTCCTGGTCAGTTCCCTGATTTTTTTATTTAATTCGAAATCAAAGACAATGGTTTCCTTAGGCGTTTTTAGAATTCCGGCATACGGTTTTATGTGGTAAGGCACATGGGCATAAACAAACATCTCCTTTTTCAACAAGGCATCCAGGGTGCCCGGATGAAATTCATCCGATAACTCGAGAAACTTCTGGAGGTAAATAATCTGGTGATCTCCCCAGTAGCCAATGTAAGCCCACGGGTCGTGCGGGTCGGGACATTCCCAATCCATCCCTTCGCGGGTTATGCGATAGGGATTATAGCCGTCGGCCGTGGTGGCATTGACGAATTTACTGATCATGCCTTCAATGAACTCAGGATAGGAAAGGCTGAGGGCTTCCCAATTTTGAAAAATATCGCGCCAGTTTCCCTGGTAATTCAATTTTACCGAGCCGTCCGGGTTTTTTGTTTCAATCGAGAACTGGTTCCAAGGGCGGCTTGGATCGCCATGCCTGCGGCTGAAGGTGAGGGGCAGGTATTCAGAGCAGATCCGGACCAGGTTAAAATCACCGGTGCTTTCGGCAAGCCTGATCAGTTCAATATACGCGATCGTTTCAGGGAGCTGACTGAGCCATGCTGCATGTTTTGCTGATAGCTCCCTGTTTATTTGTGCCATAAACAGAACAAAGTCTGTTTTATCAAGGGTATAATTGGAGGTAAAAATCCCACCCCGCATGATGCTGAACAGGGTATTGGAAAAATGACGGGCATCGTTTAACGTATCCTGGCCCATCTGCATTCCATCGGCTTTGGAAACAATTTTCTTCAGGTTCGATGTTCCTTTTTCGATATCGGCTTCAACCAGTTGTTTCATGTTATCCCTGGTTCTCAAGGCATTGTTGAGGTTTGCCACGTCACCGGTTTCCTGGTTTATTTCAGCGATGATCATCCATTCTTTTTGGGCATCCGGCTGAAGTTCAAGGCGCGTACTCACATAATATGCACCACGTTTGGCCCTTATATCGATTTCCGTCTCAACAGTCTCACCTTGCTTGAATGGCTCAACCTGCCTGTCTGAAATAAGAACCTTTGCCGAGTGAACCAGTCCGCATGACCAAACAGTTGTTGCTTTGAGTGATTCACTGGGTTCGGCGCGATCAACAGGGATTGAACTCAGCATGTACAAGCCAAGTTTGGTTTCTTCGATCAATTCACATTTTTTGTAGGCATCAAGCAAACAACTGAATGCATTCTGGAAATCGGAATCCACGCCATTCGGCAGAATGTTCCTGATCCCGTCGAGTACATCAACCGTAACTGAACCGGTATTTTGATTGCTGATGACCGAGTGCTTCACGAACCCGAACTGCTCGCTGCTGTACCATCCGTATCGGAACCCCACGCCCAGGTCAACATTAATCTCTTCGAAAATGATTTTATTGCCCCAAATGTTCTTATAAAGATTTCGTTGAATGGTGTATATTTTTTCCGACTCCGTTGAAAAAGGTTCCCATAAATAGGTTTTCTCATCTTTGCCGACAAGCAGGTAGGTTTTACTTCCGGTAATGCCTCTGGCATCATGTATTTTATCGACGGTATAATAGGGGAACAACGCGTTATTCCTGTCTTTTCTTCCTGCCGACAGCGCGCCGTTGCTCGAAATAAACATCCAGTGATCGGAACTGCTCACGATGGTCATAAAGAAATCGGGCATCTGGTTGCTGTTGCTGATCTTGTAGAATTTCTCGTTGTCAAGTTCCACAAAGCGGCCATCGACCCTATCACAGTTGTACTTTATCTTAGCGTTTCCCAGATAAATGTCTTTCTTGTCCATCGTATTATAGTATGAAACTAATATTAGCAAACATATCCTAATATTAAGGCGATTAAAAATATTCCGGTGCATCAAATATGCAGCAACTCATTGCTGGCTACTACATCAATATTACATCAGCACTACATCATAAAAATTGCTTTTATTTGATTATCTAATATATATGTTTTAATCAGCTATCAATACTTCATGTGTTTTGCACTAAAAACTCTCCTCCCGTTGGATCACTAAAATCATTATCTGTTTTACCATATAATTTCCAGCGTGAATGGAATGATACTGTAAAAACCAATTTTGTGTAATGTTAAGCCTGTTATGTTTCCATTACGGGCAAATTCAAGGTCTGATAAATTTGCCCATTCGTACACCTTTTTCGTCAACTGTTTTTATGAAATAAACCCCTGCTGACAATGAGGTGACATCAATAATGGCAATTGGTTTGGTGGTTTCCCTATAAATGAGTTCACTCCCATTGATTGTCAATATAGAAAGGTATCCGTTATCCGTGTTGTCAATGGTTATTTTACCGGATGAAGGATTTGGATAGATATGCAATATATCAGCAGATCTGTTTTCAAAATCAGGGAATCCAGCACCAAATACCTCAACCTTTACCAGTTTATTCTGGCAGGAATACCAGAGGTGAAGTCCATCGAACACAATGGCATAGGGTCTACCACAGGACGACACATGCTTTTCAATGGTGGAGCTGTTGGCATCGACCTTATAGATCGTGTCGTTGGGACTGGTCACCCAGATGAAGTTGCCTTGCGTGCAAAGGTTTGAAAATGGCATTGTCAGCGGCCCGATGGTCTTAAGGATGTTTCCGTCAGGATCAATTTTATAGATCTTATTCCCGTATGGTTCACATCCCCAGAAATGATCTTTATCCCACCAGATAATATGCGTATCGAGTCGTGGCAAAATGGAGCTCCCCCGGAAAACCCCGGCAGTGTCAAAATAAATAGCCCTGGCGGGTTCATACCAGCTCCCATTAAACCATTGATCGGTCGATACAAACCAGGGTGATTGATAAGTCAGGCCTCCTGATAAATGATACAGAATGCCTTCTGTGGGGATTCTGCAAAGATTTGAGAATGAAGTATCAGTCGGATTGAATTTGTTAAGATATCCATTATAGGGAAAAGGCGATCCACCGCCCAGTGTAAATATATCATGACCGTCAAAGGCCAGGCCGGAAATTTGAGACGGACAGTTGTAGACAGCAACTTCGTTCCATATCCCGACGGATGTTGCGGGCTGCTGTGAAAAACAATTACTTAATGAGAATATCCAGAATACCAGGATGATCTGAAACAGTCTCATGAATTTTATTTTTTAATAAAATCACCATTCCTTAACTCTCTGAAGGCCATATGAAGTTCCTCCTGCGTGTTCATAACAATCGGACCGTTCCAGGCAACAGGCTCTCCTATTGGTTTTCCGGCAAACAGGATAAATCTGGCTTTTGCGCCCCCCGTTAGCACCCTGACATTTTCTCCCTGACCGAACAGGGCCCCTTCGCCGGCATGCAACGGATTTTCCAGATTTTCATCGAAACCGGCCACTCCTTCGTAGAGATAAGCAAATACCGTATGATCCGCTGCGACAGGAACTACGAGTTCTGCATTTTCAGGCATCTCAACATCAAAATATTCAGGATCGGCGATGATATTTTCTACCGGTCCTTTCACTCCCTGAAATGTTCCTGCCAGAACCTTCACCCTGGTTTTATTTTGGAGTTCAACCACCGGAATCATCCCTGCAGGAATATCCTGGTAACGGGGAGCAATCATTTTAGAGGCCGATGGCAGGTTCACCCACAACTGGAATCCATGCATTCTTCCCTGCTCGTATTTGGGCATCTCCTCATGAATGATCCCGCTGCCCGCCGTCATCCATTGTATGTCTCCCTTTCCAATCACCCCCTTGTTGCCCATGCTGTCACCGTGTTCCACCTTGCCATCCAGCATATAGGTTACGGTTTCAATTCCACGATGAGGATGCGGGGGGAAGCCTGCCATAAAATCATCGGGATTGTCGGACCCGAAAAAATCCAACAGGAGGAAGGGGTCCAGCAATTCCTGTGTGTTATGACCCAGGATCCTTGTCAATTTAACTCCGGCCCCATCCGAGGTGGCCTGTCCTTTTATGATGCGGTTAACCTTTCTGATACTTTTCATCATGCTTTTTCTTTTTGTGTTTCAGCTTCTGATTTTATCCAGCAGCCTGTTTCTGCAAATATCCGGAATAACATCGTCTGTTGCAACATATGATTGATAATCCCATCCCCTTTTTTGTTAAATTTACCACCATATCTCTTTTAGTACTAACTGAATCATCATCCCTTCATTTATGAAAAACAACTACCCGACAGCCAGGAATTATTCGCATGCATCAGCGGTAATTTCTATCTCAATGGTTCTGTTTCTTGGCTTTTTCTTATCCGTTAACTGGGCATCAGCCCAGGCGACCTCACCAGCCACATCAAATACGGATAAGGCAAATTTCTATCAGATCCAGAAAAAATTCAACGATTACTGGAATGGACGGGTAGTTACCAGGGGCTCGGGTTATAAGCCTTTCAAACGCTGGGAATGGTTTTGGGAGCAGCGTGTTGACCGGCAAGGCAACTTTCCGCCAAATAATATTGTTGTCAATGAGTGGGAAAAATATGCCGCAACCCATGCAACCGATTCTCCCCAGGATTCGGCAGCCTACTGGACGGCCATGGGACCCTATGCAACAAAAAGCGGGTATTTCGGACTGGGGCGCATCAACTGCATTGCCTTTCATCCCAACGACAAGAACATCTTCTGGGTAGGAACACCCTCGGGAGGATTATGGAAAACAACTGATTTCGGGAAAACCTGGACGACGAATTTTGACGACCAGCCGGTGCTTGGTGTCAGCGACATGGTAATCGATCCGAAAGATCCTCAAACCATGTACATCGCCACCGGTGACGGTGATGCTGCTAATTCGGTGGGTAGCATGAATGGCAGTGCGCCAGGCGACACCAAGAGCATCGGCGTACTCAAGTCGATCAACGGCGGGGTTAAATGGAGCGCTACCGGGCTGAGCTGGGCTTCCGACAGCAACGTACTGATCCGCCGCCTGGTGATGCATCCCGCTAAATCAAATGTTCTTTTCGCCGCTACTACTTCAGGAATTTACAGGACAATAAACGGAGGGATAAAGTGGGATTTGCAAAAAGCGGGATATTTCACCGATATCGTATTTAAACCCCAGGACTCGCTGGTGATGTATGCCGCCAGAAATCTGGGGGTGGTTTTCAAGTCTGTCGATGGAGGGAACGCCTGGGATTCGCTCACCCAATTCAAAAACGGATATCGCATCATTCTGGCGGTAAACCCAAAGAATCCAATTTTACTGGAAGCCATCTGCACCAATGCGATGGATGGACTTTCAGGCTTGTATCGTTCGACTGACCAGGGAGGTAAATTTACTAAATTTTATCCCAAAGATCCCATTGATTCGACGAGGACAACACAGAATTTGCTGATTATTTATGCCGATACGAACAAACATGCCAAACCCTGGGGAGGGCAGGGAGATTATGACCTCTGTTACCTGATCAACCCCATCGATACCAACGAGCGTTGGGTGGGAGGCGTCAACACATGGAAAAGCACCAACAGCGGGAAGTCCTGGACACTTGTTACCTATTGGAGTGATACGGTTGCCTGCCAAACGGTACATGCCGACAAGCATTGGTTTACCTTTCATCCCCTTCAGCCCGGTACATTCATGGAGGGAAATGATGGCGGGATCTATTATACAAAGGACGGAGGCAATAAATGGACCGACATTACCCGGGGTATGCAGATTGGTCAGATTTACCGGATCGGGGGGTCCTATACCAATAAAAACCTGGTCATTGCAGGGTTCCAGGACAATGGTTCCCAGATTCAAAATGATTTTAACTGGCTGGCTCCCATCGTCATCGGTGGTGACGGCATGGATTGCCTCATCGATCATACCAATCCTTCGGTGCAGTATGCATCCTATTGCAATGGAATAATCTACAGGTCCACCGACCCTTTGTGGGAGAACGACAAAATGAAAACGGAAATCTCCGCCAAAATCCCGGGCAGACCTCAAGGTGCATGGGTGACCCCCTATATTTTGCATCCGAGAGACACTGGTACCATCTATGCAGGGTACCCGGATATCTACAAAACCATGAACGGAGGTTTAAAATGGGAGAAGGCAAACAAACAAAACTTCCCAACCCCCAAACCCAAAAATGATATCCAGATCAAATCCATCGAAATTTCACCAAGCAATCCAAAGGTGATGTACGCGGCCAGGCTTTATGCTTTCTTTAAAACTGATGATGACTGGCAAACATACAAGGAAAAGAAGAATCCTTCGGGACCCGACAGCTGTGTGATAACCATGATTGCCGTGCATCCAACCAGGCCCGATACGCTGTGGGTTTCTTTAGGCGGGTATAAGAACAATAAGAAGGTTTTCCGATCAAACGATGGCGGGGATACCTGGATTAACATCTCCGGATCCCTGCCGAACCTGCCGGTGAACTGCATAAAATATCAGAACAATACCAATGATGCCCTGTATATTGGTACCGATGCCGGTGTGTATTACAGGAATTCAGGGATGGATAACTGGAGGAGGTACAGTCAGGGCTTGCCCAACGTGGTGGTGACCGACCTTGATATTCAATACATGGCTGGTAAGATTCGTGCCTCCACCTTTGGAAGGGGTTTGTGGGAGTCGGAACTCTATGTAGAACCCGGCTACGTCCAGATCAATGGAGTTGCCCTCCCGATCGCAGGTGGTACCGTTACGGGTGCAGGGGTATATGGTGCCGGGGCCACGGTCACCATGAAGGTTGTCCCTGCAAAGAATATGCTCTTCAGGGGATGGTTTGAGAATGATCTGCAGATTGCGGATTCTTCCAAAACAACATTGACATTTGCAGCAAATTCCAACCGCAACCTGGTTGCAGCTTTCGCACAACCGGTAGGTGTTGATGAGCTCACAAACAACCCGGTAAGGCTCTATCCGAATCCAAGCAGCGGACTGGTGGAAGTGGTCGTCGACCAGACCATCAGCCGGGAGATCCGGTCGGTCGTGGTCACCGGAATCGATGGAAAAACAGTGTACCGATCAACCCCTGCACCGGCCGGAGGACGTTTCACTATTGATCTTTCGTCGTGTTTTCCAGGGGAATACGTTGTGACTTTATCCCTGGCATCAGGCAGCATATACAGCAGCCGCCTGGTCATCCTGAGGTAGATGGTCAATCATGAGGGCGAATGAAGCAGCCAGGACATTCCGTATCACGTGGGCCTCCTTATCTCCTGAAGACCATGTATCCATAAGGCATTTGTCATGATTGGCCATGGTATCTCATGGCTACGGATTGAACGGACAAACCTTTCTGCATTCATTGCAGGTATATATATCCCAACCCCTGGCGTGCTCAAGGGTTGAGTGTTTCTGCCCAGGATATCTTCCGCATTAAGCATTGTCAGCAATTGATTATTTCACCTTTTTGGGGATGATTGGATACATCGGTCATTCCTTGTTATAGGCCCTTTTCAATGCTCCAATATCAAACTTGACCATTTCGAACATTTTGGCCTCCACCCTGTGCCTTCTTGCCGGATCATTATCTGCAAAATAAGCCGGCAGAATGGCCGGGATGATCTGCCATGAGATGCCATATTTGTCTTTAAGCCATCCGCACATCTGTTCTTTCCCGCCTTCGGATAACTTTGTCCAGTAATGGTCGATCTCCTCCTGGGTGTCACAATAAACCGTAATGGAAATCGATTCATTGAATTTATGATCCGGGTTGCCGTTCAGGGCAACGAATTTCATCTGGTTTAACCTGAAATCGACCTACATGGCAGCTCCCTCAGGCATTCCGTGGTATTCGAAACCCTCCTTGCCGAACCTGCCGATATAACCGATCCCGGAATCTTCAAAGATGGAGGTGTAAAAGTTTACGGCCTCCTCGGCCTGACTTTCAAACCAAAGGCAAATGGCCATTTCTTGCTGTTTCATAGGCTGATAATCAATGAAAGATATTGAGAAATCCTCAGTTGGTGACCAGTGTAGTTTCTTTTAATACAAGTAAAACAGCGCATCATCTACAAATCATCCTGACCTTTCTGTTGCCGGTCCTTCTTGTCTCGGCCTGTAAAAAGAGCAGTTCCACCGATGAAAACAGCACACCTGAAAAGATAGCGCGCTCGCAGGACAATGGAAAACTGGAGCATAGTCACTGTGCCCTGAAAAAATTTTACTGAAACGGATCATCTCACCACCCCCCGGGCACAACACGACAGGACGCGCCGCCTGGCCCGTCATCAAAATAAAAAAACCGCCCAACTGGGAGCGGTTTCATAAAATCAATCGGGGAATATGTCGGGATTATTCGAATGTGGCTTCGATCGGTGTTACAGGTGACAAAGTTCCATTATCAGTTGTAATTGCATCGACAGCATCCTCAAATTCAGCAAGGACGGGGGTCAGCGGAGCCAGGTCCAATGTTGAAACGGTCTCCATGGCCATATCCTCAAAGGATGCTTCCATTGGAAGGACGGGTGCCAAATCAGCAAAATCATTGAGCATAACAGGTTCCTCAAAGGTTGCTTCCAACGGAGTCGCCGGGGCAAGGTTCATCGCGTTAACTGAATAAGTTTCGTTTGTAACGGGGGCTGATGAATTATTGTTATCCGCCAAAAGAACATTGATTTGAAGGGCCAGAACCGCTGCGAGGATGATTGATTTTGCTTTCATTTTTTGTTTTGTTTGAAATTGATGAAGCAAAGATATATCGGATGGCAGGAGTGGTCGATGCGTTTTCGATTGACGGGATTAACTTCCCGACAGATGGCGGTAAAATCCCGATGAAAATGCAAATGGGGGGTTGGCGATGATTTTATAAATGGATGGAAACGCCCATTGGTTTCTGCTATGATCGCCTCTGTAACCTTTTTCTATACCATTATAGCTGAAGAGTCAGCGTTAAATGCCCTCCAAAACCTTGCTGTATAATTTTCAACAGGGTCGAAAGCCGTATGTCACTGGAATTATTTTCTATTCTTGAAATGTACGATTTATTTGTCCCGCACTTCTCGGCAAGCTCTTCTTGGGTCATGCCAAGTTTTATCCTGGCTTCTTCCAGTAAAACGCCAAGCCTGAAAGTTTCAAACTCTTGTTCCCATTTTTCACGTTTCGATGCTCCCCGTTTACCATACTTATTGTCGAGGACTTCGTCCAATGTAGTGATGTTCTTATTTGCTCTCTTTTTCATTGTTGCATTCCTTCATTATTATAAGCGCCTTCACGATTTCCTTTTTCGGGGTCTTTTGAGTTTTCTTTTGAAATGCATTACCCAAAACCACTAAATTCCCTCAGTCGAAGAAAGAAAATATTCTGTAAATATTGTTTCCATGTTCAACGCGTATTTCATAAAGCCCCTTTGTCCCTTCTACGTGTGCAAAATATTTTTCAGGAACTTGCCGGGTAACCTGAATTAATTTCAAAGTCCATTCAATTTTTGCCTGAACCTTGTCAGACTGCTCAACATAAAAGTCGAGAAAGTGACTTTTATACGCCACTACCTGCCGTTTAAAAGTCACGTGCAAAGTTAACTCATCAGACAACATTTTTCCAAATAATAATTCAGGTTTATTCTAAGTCCAACCTCATTGCCCCCTTCAAATGGAAATACCTTGAAAAACCGGAGTTCTTGACAACCCTCTGCCAATTTTTGTTTACCACAATATCTTTTTAACAATCAACAAGAATAGATGCTCAAATAACTCCGTCGAAGACTGGTCAAAGGAGTGTTTTTTCCACCATGACCATTTTATTGCTTAATCCTGCAAAAACCCAAAAAGTGAACCCCCTGTTAAAACTTTTTACCCTGTTCCCCTGTTTCCATTTTCGTAAAAAGTTTTTCATTCATCCATTGAATTCGGCTATTTTTGCTTTATGAAACCAATCACAACACCTGCCGGGCTCATGGAAACGGTAAACACCTTCCGGATAAGCCGCATGATCCTTTCTGCTTTCGAACTTGGCGTTTTCGATCACCTGTCGGGGGGATGCATCTCCTCTGCACAACTGGCAAACAAAATGGGCAGCGACCCCAGGGCCACCGACCGCCTTCTGAATGCACTGCACGGAACAGGTCTCGTGACGGAGGAAGATGGAAAATTTTCCAATTCAGATTTTTCGGAAAAGTTCCTCGTATCCTCTTCCCGGTCATTCATGGCGGGATTGGGCCATTCAGTCGGGCTATGGAAAACCTGGAGTACGCTGACCGATGTAATTAAAGTGGGTCATGCTGCCGAAGAGATAGAAAAGAACGATATCAACAGCCGGGGAAAGGAATGGCTTGAATCGTTTATTGCCACCATGCATGCGAGGGGTGTTTCGCAGGGACGGGAGATGGCCGGCCTGCTTGATCTATCGGGAACCCGAAGAACGCTGGATGTAGGAGGCGGTTCAGGCGCATTTACCTTTGCTTTTATTGAAAAGAATCCTGCCATAACCGGGGTGATCCTTGATCTGCCCAACGTGGTCCCGATCACGCGAAAATATATCGGTGAGGCCGGTTTTTCCAGTGCCGTTAACGCTTGCGAAGGCGATTATCTTCATTCCGATTTTGGGCAGGGATTTGACCTTGTGCTGATGTCGGCCATCATCCATATCAACAATCCGTTGGAGAACAGCCTCCTGATCAGAAAAGGGGCAGATGCACTGAACAGGGGAGGACAGCTGGTTATCATGGACCATGTAATGAACGAAGAACGAACGGAACCCTTTGTCGGAGCCCTGTTTGCCTTGAATATGCTGGTGGGAACAAAACAGGGGGATACCTATACGGAAAAGGAATACCGCGACTGGATGCATGATGCAGGATTAAGCAGCATCCGCCTGATAACAGCCGAATCCGGAATGCAGATGATGGTCGGGATCAAAGATCTTTCCTGAAGCTTTTATCCTATTCTTCTGTCAACCGAAAAAAAAGAGTGAAATGAGACAAGGAACAGATGGTCACCACACAAGCTGCCTTAGCCTGTGATGATCAAAACCATCGGCCTGTCCAATTACTTATCCAATTTTCGCTTTTCTAACGCTTCAATAGCAGGTAGCTCTTTTTTATATTGCGCTGCATCCCACTTTATCCCCGCTGGCTCAATGTACTCCTGCATCGGGGGAAGCCCAACCCTGGCACGTCTTGCATCAACATTGCCGGGATCCTCCAATGGACAAACATATGTTTTTTTTGTAATGGGATCCATCCCCAGCTGACTTCCATAAATCTGCCGGCGCCCCTCTTTCAGGGCTACCCTGTCCTCAAGTAAAGCCAACTGATCGGCCCTGGCCCTCCCGTTTTTAACCGCCTCTCTCATGATTGGCAAATACTTTTCCTGCGTTTTCAAGTCGGAATGCTGAATCACGGCAAAAAAAGTCGAGTTCCCCAGATCCCCGACTACATCAGCCCCTAACCAGCCATATTTATCAATGATAGAAGTAATCCTGACCGTGTTTATCGAATCTGTTTTCCTGAGTTTTTCTTTGAATGCTTTATCATTTCCTATTGAATCAACCTCTTTTGATTCCCAGCCATATTTTTCAGCAATTGTATTTATTTGTAACCTGGATTTTTGATCATCCGTAAAAATAGTATCTAAAGTGGCAACAAGCTTTTTATTATAATTGGCCTCTTTTTTTTCTTTGTTCGATTTTACAATGCTTATTATCTCCTCCCACCGGGAGTCATCATACAAAGACTTCAAATCGTTATCATTTATCAGCTGATCATCGTCTGCATAATTACCCTTTATGGCGATCATGAGCAGAAGCGCAAAAGCGGAATCCTTTTCATTGACCAATGCCCAACTGCAGGCAGCATTATAACGGTCTTCCACTAATCCTTTGTTCCCGTCTGCAGCGAATGCCGCTGCGTACTTTTTCCCCGATTCCAGGTATTCCCCATTTTGATAAAGCTTGAAGGCCTCATCAATCAGTCTGGTATATTCCCTGCTATTCTGGCCAAAAGCAATATGAACAACCATCAACAACGAAATTCCTAAAAAAATCAAAGATCTCATAATCGATTGTTTTTTCTCAATTCCCGTCAGGCATAAGAAAATACTGACTGTAAATCGTCAGCCCAAATTTCAACAGTAAAGGTATAATATTAATATATGGTTTTAAAGAGGAGAATGCCGGTCAAACCGGAGCATTTGACCAGCGGCTTGTCCACCCAGGCTGCATGCCCGGGTTTCCTCTCGAATGGATCCCGCTACCACTAAGTTTAAAAGACCGTTCTAAAAAGCGGAGAGATTGAGAAGGTTTTATTTTGAACTAAAAAGTAAATTATTATGAAAAAAGAAGTTGAAATAAGAGAGGAAACAGATGGTCACCACACAAGCTGCCTTAGGCTGGAATGGTGAAAAGTAGAAGATTAACCTTAAAAATACTTTCGAGTGACAGGCGCAGCAGCGGTGTGGTGACTATTGTTCCTCAACAATCGACATTGCTTAACCCACAAATTTCACGATATAATACCCAGCCACGCTCACCATCGCGGTCAGGGACGCTCCCCAGGCGAGGTCAATAAAGACAATATTCAGGGGAAAACCCTTCAGGGTTGCATAGTTCGTTAAATCATAGGTGGCGTAGGCGATAAAGCCAAAGATTGCCCCCAGAACGATCGCCCTTACCACAGATTGCTTCTCCACCGCCGGGCTGATGACAAAGATGAAGATTCCGACAATGAAAATAAGATAAAAGATGATGGCGGCAGCCCAGTTCACCGTTTCCGACAGCAGTGCCCCAAGGTATTTCTGGTAGATGTTTTTTGCGACCAAACCAAGCCAAACCATATCGATGGCGAAAAACACAACGGTTGTGAGCAGGTAACTGATGATAATCCTTGGGAAGGTCATATACTGATGGTTTACTGATTTATACTGATTACAAAGTTAGTGAACAATTCTGTTTACAGGCATGTTTTTCCTTTCAGAACTTCCGCGCATCATCGGTGCTGAAGATATCCTGCCGTATATCGGTTGAGATCTGCTCAATGCAGA
This sequence comes from Bacteroidota bacterium, assembly GCA_037128705.1. Classification (GTDB taxonomy): domain Bacteria; phylum Bacteroidota; class Bacteroidia; order Bacteroidales; family FEN-979; genus CAIVAT01. The sequence continues at coordinate 180,647 of JBAXVX010000002.1, forward strand.
ATGTATGAAACTCAAGATATAGATAGGCTTCATGTTTATAAATTTTAACTTTGTGATCTTCTTGCAGTAACAAAAATTCACGTAAATGAAAATCTTAGTCTTAGGAGCAACGGGCAGAACGGGCGAACTATTCGCCAGGCTTGCCGCTGACAACAATCATCAGGTAACTGCCATAGTCAGGGATAAAAAACGCGGAACCCTTCCCAAAGTAAAATATATTGAAGGTTCTCCGACGGATGAGGTTTTGTTAAACAACACACTGGAAGGAATCGAGGCTGTGGTTGTTTCGCTGAATATCAACAGAACTTCCGACAATCCGTTTGCCAGGGTGGTTTCACCCTTGACGCTTATCTCTGATACTATGAAGGCACTGATCCCCGCCATGGAAAAGAATAAAGTGAAAAGGGTCATAACCATCTCAGGATCAGGCGCAGGTGATTCATGGAAAGACATGCCACTGATTGCAAGGCTTCTGATCCGATACAGTAACATCATGCGGGCCTATGAGGATCATGACCGGCAGGAACAGCTTGTCCGAAAGTCCAGTCTGAACTGGACCATCGTCCGGCCCGTGATGTTAAACAGTAAGGAAACAGATAAGTACACAGCGACTTTCGGAAAACCTAAGGGAGGAAGCATCAGCAGGGCCGGAGTGGCAAAATTTACGCTCGATGCCCTTGAGAATGAAAAATATGTCAGGGATGTTGTGACCCTGTTTTCTTAATCGAAATGATCGGGAAGTAGAGATAAGCGATCAACCGGTTATTTCCGGAACTTTTGCTCCAGGATTTTATGCCGGTATTCGAAGATCTGCCTTACTCTGTGGTGAACGTACAGTTTACCGGCAATCCAGCCGATAAAGGATTTGCCGATTTCGTAATGCAACCGGTCGGTCATCAGAACTCCTTCGGGCACTTCCCTGAAATGATGTTCGTGGTGCCACAGGCGGTAGGGCCCTGTTCGCTGTTCATCTATGAAAAGGGAGCCCTCTTTTATGTGCGTGATCTCGGTGCACCATTTTAAAGGGATATTCAGCATGGGCCGGATCCTGTATGTTATCATCATCCCTTCATACATGATGGGCGGAATTTCTGACGTTATTTCGAACACCATATCGTCAGGGGTGATGGCGTTCAGATTGGAAGGATCCGAAAAATAAATCCAGGCTTCTTCAATGGATATGGGTAAAAGTTGTTCCTGTTTCAGGTATTTCATGGCCTTATCAAATAAAAGGTATTAACCTCCTCCTGCATATAAATCAACGCATAATCAATTTTCCCGTGAACACTTTTTCACCTGAAAAGATCCTGTAAAAGTAAAGGCCCGGGGTAAAATGCTCCAACTTCACCCGGATCACATCCCCGGCATTATTCATGGTCCCTTTGAATGTCTGACCGCATCTTCTGCCCGTGAAATTATAAAACTCCAGCAGGTAAGGCCCCGGGATGGCAGATCGTAAAACGAAATGCACCATGTCGGATGCCGGATTCGGGTAAACGAGATTCTGTTCTATGGTTTTATCCGGCAGCGAACTCGATTTTGAAGGGATATCTCCGCAGGATCCTGTAGTTAGTATGGTGCCTCCCTCTCCAATGGCAAAACCCGTAAATTCATCAATAAAAGTTACGGCATTCAGCATATTGCTTGTTTTTTTAATTTGATCTTCCCATGAAAATCCCCCGTCGCTGGTCTTTAGAATCAGACCATCCCTGCCATCAGGCATCTCCCTGTAACCAACAACAAACCCGGTGTCGGCGTTAATGAAGGATATCTCTCTCATTTCGCTTCCTGTAAACTCGTCAGGACGGGGAATCTCCTCCCAACGCTCACCACCATCCATGGTCTTTATTATCCGGGTATAATATTTTTGGAGCAGCGTATCATAATCTCTTGCAAGCACATAACCGATAGTCTCGTTGTAAAAATAGATCTGCTGAACTAAAAACCAGTCAGCATAGGTTGTGAATTTTGTCTCCCATGTCAATCCGCCATCCCTGGTTTTTCGGATAACTCCGCTCGCCATTCCTTCACCGGCAGCAATCCCGGTCTCATTGTCCAGAAAATCCATTTTATTTCCCATGAAAGGGCTCAGGGGAATAAACACCCATGATTTTCCGGCATCGGTTGTTTTATAAAGGCCATATTGTGGTGATATGAGGGTAATATAGGCAACCTGAAGAGAGGGATAGGAAAGATCTGTCGCCTGCCCGGGAATTTCCTCCTCGTGCCAGGTTGCCCCTCCGTTTGACGTCATGATAACATACCAATGGGAGTTCTCTCCCATAATGGCCATCCCGGCCTGGGAGGAGAAGAAATGGATGTCGAGCGGATGATGGGATGAATCTACGGTGATCCAGGTATTTCCCCGGTCGGCCGACCTGAATACCTGGTTCCACCCGATCATATACCCGGTATCACTGCTGGGAAAAAGGATCCCGAGGAGCTCAGTGTCCATGCCTTTCCTGTGCGACAACCAGGTGTTTCCGCCATCTGTTGTTGAAAAAATGTTACCCCAGTTCCCAACTGCAATTCCATTTGATCCGGAACCAAAGCGCAGGCAGGAGACCGGGTTTAACACCGTATCGGAGACTTTTATCCAGGAAAAGCCGGCATCCGGGGTTTTATAGAGCTGTCCATCCCCCAGCACATAGCCGGTATTGGCTGATATAAAATCAATGTGGTTGTAGTTTGAATTGGCAGGAACTTCGGCATCCGTCCAGGTGATTCCGCCATTCGTTGTTTTGCTGATGAATCCCGTGTATCCCGTTCCGGAGGGTTTTATTCCGGCACAAAATCCGGAATCAGGATTCAGAAAACAGGCAGAGTAAACATATTTTGTTCCTCCAAGTGAGATATACTGCCAGGTGAAACCGCCATCCGTTGTTTTCGACAGGCCGAATTCAGGCCCTGTTGCGAAGGCTACTCTGGAAGAAAGCCAGGAGATGGTCCAAAACGGAAAACCATAGCCTGTGGTATCATGGCTGATCAGTTGCCACGAACTTCCGCCGTTGGTGCTTCTCAGAATAGTGTGATGATTACCGGCAATGTAACCCGTATCATTGTTATAAAACACGACATCGTTCAGGTGGATGGTATCAAATCCTGTCTCAAGCGGTACCTTTTGCCATGATTCCCCCTGGTTAACGCTTTTGATGATGGTGCCATTCAGCCCGACCGCAAAAAGCCACCCGTTTTTTAACCCGGTTATTGAACTGAGCGCCATACTGGTAATACCCGGAACTTGTTGCCAGTTAACTCCCGCATCGGTCGTCCTGAGAATGGTGCCGTACCCACCAACGGCATAGCCTGTCAATGAATCGGTGAAAATGACTTTTGAAAGGTGGTTGCCCTGCGGTGATGGGTTACTCCAGGTCCAGCCGGAGACCTGGGCTGGAGAATTTAACCGGAGCAGTAACAGACCGCCGGTCAGGATCCAAAATTTCAGTAGCGTTTTCATCCCCTGGATAAAAAGAAACTGAACTCACTGCCGCGTCCCGGTTCACTTTCAACATGGATCGTACTGCCGTGGAGCCCGATAAACTCCCTGCAAAGGATCAGCCCCAGGCCTGTACCGCGCTCATTCTCCGTTCCATGCTTGGTGAACTTGCTGTCGACCCTGAAAATCTTTGCGATGTTCTCCGGCGCAATGCCAACACCGGAATCTTTTACGGTAATCTCAAACTGATCGCCCGATTCCTTAACCAACACACTGACAGCACCCCCTTTCGGTGTGAATTTTAATGCATTGGTCAGCAGGTTCCGCAGCACCGTATCGATCATGTTGACATCCCCCAGTGCTGTTTTTCCCTCAGCCCCCGATTGTGTGATCCCGATACTTTTTTTCTCCGCCTGGGTTTTCACCAGGGAGATAGTTTCCCCGATCCGTTCGTCCAGGTTAAAAGGAACAGGCGTGTACTCCAGGGTGCCGGTTTGAGAACGGGCCCAGAAAAGGAGGTTCTGAAGAAGTTCATAGGTCTGGTTGGCAGCATCCTTGATGTAGGTCAGTTGTTTCTCGATCTTATCCGCGTCAAAATTCCGGAAATCGGACAGCAGGATGTCAGAAAATGCCAGGATCGAATGAAAAGGACTCCTCAGGTCGTGGGCTATGATGGAAAAGAATTTGTCCTTCGTGGCGTTCAGGTGCTCCAGTTCCTCTTTCTGCTTCTCAATCTGGAAGGTCCGTTCTTCAACTTTTTCTTCAAGGACTGTTCGCTGCCGGATGAGGTTTCGCTCTCTCCATTTGATATACAGGATAACCACGAAAACCAGAAAAATGAAATAGGCGATGTAGGCAGGCCAGCTCCTCCACCAGGGAGGGTGGATCACGATGCGCAGGCTCTTTCCTGTCTCATTCCATTTACCGTCATTGTTGCATCCCTTCACCGTGAAACGATACTCCCCGGCCGGGAGGTTCGTGAAGGGAACAAACCGGCGTGTACCAAGGTCGATCCATTCATCCGAAACGCCCTCAAGCCGGTAGGCATACCGGTTATTCCCGGGATTGGTGTATTCCAGGGCTGCAAATTCAATGGTAAAGGTGTTTTCATTATAACCAAGAACCACCTCCTGGGTGTCCCGGACATCACGGAATTTTTTTATCCCGCCGGTAATTGTGTAAAACGAGGTGAAGACGATGGGCGGAATAAAGGAATTATCCTGAATCGAATCGGGATAGAAAGAATTAAATCCGTTCATTCCGCCGAAAAACATCTCCCCGTCATCGCTTCGGAAACTTGCACGCAGGTTGAATTCAGGACCCTGCAACCCTTCCTGCACAGTGTAAGTTCTGAAGGTTTGTGAAACAGAATCAAACCTTGACAACCCGTTTCCGGTTGCAAACCAGACAGTATGAAGCCCGTCTTCAACGATTTCAAAGATCCGGTTGTTAGGCAACCCGCTCTCCTGCGAGAAATAGGTAAAAAGGGAGTCTTTCTTTGTAAAACGGTTTACGTAGGTGCTTGTCCCGATCCAGATCGCTCCGGTATGATCTTCACACAGGGAGATGACGAAATTATCGCAGAGCGCGTTGGAAGAACCTTCGGTTTTCCGGAAATGGCTGAGTTTTCCGCTGTGCGGATCACACACATCCAGTCCGTTGAGTGTGGCAATCCAGATGAAGCCATCCCGGTCTTCGAGCAGGGAGTAAACCAGGTTGCTGCTGATGCGGTGGCTCTCGTCAGCCTGCTCTGAAAAATGCTCCGTGGTACCGTTCAGGATGCTGACCCGGTAAAGTCCGTTTTGCGTTCCGATCCAGTAATTTCCATCCCTGTCCTGAATGATCATGAAGATTCTGACCCCTTTAAGATCAGGTAACCGGTTATTCTTAAAGTACGCATTCATTCTCAAAAACCGGTGTTGCACCCGGTCAAAAATGAAAACGCCGTCACGCGTCCCTATCCAGGTACGGTGGTCGTTATCGCCGAAAACCACGTGAACAAAATCATTCGTCAAACGTTGATTCCCCTCCTGGCGGGTGGAGTAATGTTCAACATGGCCGGTTCTGCGGTCAACAAGATTCAATCCCTGTCCCCAGTTCCCGATCCAGAGGATCCCCTCCCTGTCCTTGTATATGGAGGCGATGACGTTCCCCAGGAGATCCACGGAATAGGGAGAATCGCTCCGGCGATACAGGTTGAACTTATGCTTTTTCAGGTCGGTCTTGCTGATGCCCTGAAGCGTACCGACCCACAGGTTTTCAGACCGGTCGATGAACAGGGAATTTACAATATTATGGCTCAGCTGGTTGTTTTCGCTGGTAAAGTCCTCGAAGAAAGGCTGATCCTCCTTCACGAAAGAGAGTTTGTTGAGGCCGCCCCCTTCCGTACCGATCCAGAAGTTCCCCGAAGGGTCCTCAACGACCGACCGGATGAAGTTATGGCTTAATGAAAAGGAATGACCCGGTTCATGGTAATAGGCTGTGAACTGCCCGGTCTTTTTGTCGTACCTGTTCAACCCGTTTGCCGTGCCTGCCCATACATATCCCCGGTGGTCTTCGAAAAGGGCCGTAACGGTGTTGTCGCTGATGGCATTCTTCCTGCCCGGATCCGCCGGGAAAAAGCGAAAAGTCTTTGATTTCCGATCAAAGCAGGTCAGCCCCCGGGTTGAACCCATCCAGATCAGCCCGTTCGTGTCTTCCAGGAGTGGAATCCGGTTGTCCTTGACCGATCCGTCATATTCGAGGGTGCTCGTAAAATGCGTGAAGGTCCCTTTCCCGGGATCATATATTGTCAGTACGGGAGGGGTGTTTATCAAAATCTTTCCGTCTGAACTGACGATGGCATCATAGGGATAGTTTAAAACATCACGGGGGTATCCGTTGGCATAATGGATCCGCTGGAACCTGTTCTCTTTCCTGATAAATCTGTTCAGGCCGCTTTTGGTGCAAATCCAGAGATCCCCGTCCCGGTCTTCGGCTATTGAATAGATCCAGTTGTTTGACAGGGAGTTTGTGTCGGACGGATTATAGGAATACACCTCGAAAGTATACCCGTTGAATTTGTTCAGTCCGTTCTGCGTCCCGGCCCAGATAAACCCCTGGGAATCCTGGTAAAGACAATTGACCACGCTTTGTGATAATCCCTCCCCGAGTGAAAAGGTGGAAAAGAAATACTGCTGGGGCAGAACCGCCAGGGGGAGCAGCAAAAAGGAGATGAGAAGCAATCGCATGGCCACTTGAAGTTATGCTGTTATGATTGAATTTTAGTTGTCCCTGATCATCACCCTGCCGGTGTAGCAGGCGTTGTCCTGTGTCAGCCTGATAAAATAGATCCCGGCCGGAAGGTTGTCGCGATCAAGATCAACTGTTTGTCCGGAGATAGGATTAACCTGTCTTACCTGCTGCCCGTGAGCGTTATATACTGTCAGGCATGCCTCTTTGAGGATGGTCCCGCTCTGAAGTGTTGTCGTTGAACAGAATGGATTGGGATGAAATGAAAGTGCCTTGTTACCGGCGGGTTCATCCACGCCTACATTGCTGGTAATCCGGTTCGTGCCCTGCCATATGCCAGGTCTTGAGCCGTCCAGCATGGTACTGTACTTCACGATATGGAATCCCTCCTGTGTATCGGGATCCATATAGTAGATGTTGTCTCCGCTTATGCCATGCCCCACAACAAAGTGCCCCGATTTATCCTTCCACTCCCAGCGGATAACGAAGAGCCTGTTTTTCTGAATGTCCGATGTGATCTCATCAAGGGATGAAGGTTTACCAAACCCGGTGTTCTGAAGGTTCCCGAAATGAATCAGAATGTCCTGGATGCTGCCGGGATTACCGAAATTGTAATTCCAGTTGTTACAGCCCTGGCTTGGATCCTTGCAACAATCGACTTTCCCAAAATATGGATCTGTGGTAGTCGTTCTCACCCATTCGGCTATCTCGCATTGTGGTTTTACAAAATTGTAATAATCGAGAATCGCTTTGGAACTTGCCGCCCAGCACCATAAGGTCTGTTCCTGTCTGGTTAAACTGACGTTTAATACCTGCTGGGCCGGGGCTGCAAGATAAATACAGGCTTGTACGGCTATTAACAGAATTATTTTTTTCATAGGGGGATGAATTTGGACTTTGCTATTTTGCATTCTTTCCAGGGTTGACCAGGTTCATGGTCTCCCGGTAAAAACCGGCGATGCTTGTCTTCACAGGCATTCCCTCATTCAGTTCATAAACCGGCTGGAGGGAAGCGGTATTGATTTCAATAAAACCATTGCCTGTAATTTGACCACACAGCGCAGTGAAATTTGAAGTGATAAAAACCCGGTCTGAATAGGTGTTCCTGATCATGACACGCTCGCTGATTTTATCGGGCACCAATGTCTCAAACTCCTGGATTTTACGGGCAAGAACGCTCCCCCCCAAATCAACAGCCTCCGCTTTCCCTCCAATGATCTGAACAGTAAGCAGGGTCTGATTGGCACCATCAACTGTAACCGGCACCCTCCATTCATTGCCGGAAAAGAATTCCAATTGATCGTTCCTGACCGAAACATAATAGGTTTGATAGGGCTCCCCGATTTTTATTTTTAAGAAATCACCTCTGCTCCCAAACCCATAATCGTGTTCACTTCCAACCGGGATCAGCTCCAGGAAATACAGGGCTTTCGCTGTTGCCGCTTCTTTAACCAGTAAAACCGGGTTATCATTTTGGGCGGATAGTTTCAGCGCAATGAATACGACGAATAACAGGTAAAAAGCTTTGGTTTTCATGATATTATGTATCTTGATGTTTTGTTAAATACAACCAAATGTACGAAAAGTTGGGGCAAAAAGGCCAAAAAATTGAAAGGCTGGTGACATTATCCGGAAAATTTTTATTTGAATACATGTTCCAGAATGGAATCATAATTATCTTAATTTTATTCATTCTTAGTTCCCGTTAACAAAAGTCTCATCATATTCACCCTCCTTAAGATTTGTTCAATGAAAAAAAAACAAATTTTCCACGCCGTTCTGCTGCTCTTCATCAGTGCGTTGTTCATACTTTCAAGCTGTTCAAAAAAAACGGATGACAATCCTGAGCCAACTCCCGGAACGGTAACCGACCTTGACGGTAATGTGTATCACACCGTAACGATTGGGACCCAGGTGTGGATGGTTGAGAACCTGAAAACCACTAAATATAATGATGGATCTTCCATTCCATTGGTAACGGATAGTCTTGGCTGGCTTAACATGACTACTCCGGGATATTGCTGGTATCATAATGATGCCGCTGCTTACAAAAACCCTTATGGCGCTTTGTATAACTGGTATGCAGTAAATACAGGTAAACTTGCTCCAACAGGCTGGCATGTGCCCACCGATGCCGAGTGGACCATACTTGTTACCTATCTTGGAGGGGAACAATTAGCCGGGGGGAAGATGAAAACTACCGGCACCCTCGAGGCTGGTACAGGCTTATGGCAGGATCCCAATACCGGTGCAACCAACGAAAGCGGGTTTACCGCCGTTCCCGGAGGCGGCCGTGGCAACCTTGGTCCGTTCTACTACGTAGGAGGCAACAGCGCCTGGTGGAGTTCTTCTGTTGTCAACGAAAGCATTGCCTGGTACCGGTACCTGGGTTATGGTTACTGCGGGATTTTCAGATACTACGATACCAAAAATGACGGGTTTTCTGTGCGTTGCCTTCGGGATAAGTAAGATACAGGTTAAGATAAACTTACATTGCAAATAAACAGGGAAAATCAATTCATCCTGCATATAAATCAATGCATGATCAATTTTCCCGTGAACACTTTTTCTCAGGGATCAGCAGGGAGAACAGCACGGCCATCAGCAGTGAAAAAATGAAGCTGGCCAGCCTTTCCGAAATGCCCGTCGGCGCCTCGAAGAAATTTTTCCAGATCACGGTCGATACGGTTCCTGAAATCAGCGAGGCGAATATCCCTGCACGTGAAAACCGTTTCCAGAAAAGCAGCAGGATCAGGGCAGGACCGAAGGATGAACCGATACCAGACCATGCATATGAAACAAGGCCATAAACAGTATCCTTCATGGTAAATGCCAGCACAATGGCAATGGCCGCGACAACAAAGGTCATCCCCTGGTTAAGATAAAGCAGCTTTTTGGGAGAATCCTGCTTTTTCCTTAAGTTGGAATAGATATCCTCGGTGATGGAAGCCGAAGAGACTGTGAGCTCCGACGAAGCTGTCGACATCATGGCGGAGATCACACCCGACAAAAGGACACCGGCAAGCAAAGGGTTGACCAGGGCAACCACCATGACCGGCAAAATCTTTTCGGCATCCTGCGACAATTTTATGGCCTCTTGCCCGAGTACCCCTCCCCGTACAAAGGCGACCCCGAACAGGCCGATCAGAATGGCACCCGTATAGGCCAGCAGGGTCCAAACCGTGGCAACCCATTTTGCAGTCTGAACCCCCTTCCGGTCGCGGATAGCCATCATCCGTGTAAGAAGCTGCGGCTGCCCGGTGTACCCCAGTGCCCAGCTAAGCCCGCTCATCACCAGGATCAGCGCCGCGGAACCAGACAGGCCATGGGTCAATGATAAATATTCCGGACCCGCTGCCTGGATGGACTGAATGATCTGAATGTCGTGGGAACCGGCGACAAGAACTGCAATAATGGGGAAGACAACCAGCGTGAATATCATGAGGATGGATTGAAAAACATCGGTGACTACAACCGCGATGAAGCCGCCCATGACACAGTAAACCGTAACAACCACCGAGCTGATGATGATCCCCCAGAAAGGATCGAGTCCGAAGGTCTTGTTCAGCACTTTTCCCGACCCGCTGAATTGAGCTGCAATGTAAAAGACAAAGAAAAAGACCACGATCAGGGCTGAAAGCATGGCAATGGACCGTTCCGAGCCCGGGATTTTTTTGGCGATCAGGCTGGAAACCGTCATCGAACCGCTCCTTTCTGTTTCGGAGCGAAGCCGGTCAGCCATAACAAACCAGATGAATATAATGCCGGTAACGCAGCCCAGTGCGACCCAGATTGCACTCAGCCCGTCGGAATAGGCATATCCCGTCAGCCCCAGCAGAAGCCAGGCCGATTCTCCTGTCGCCCGCTCAGAAAGCGCCAGGGCCGTTCCGGAAAATTTTTTTCCACCAAGAATAAAACCTTCATGGGTCTTACTGCCTCGCGAGTACCACCAGGCGATCCCCATTGTAATAACAAGATAAGCGATGAATATGGTTATCATGGGCAAGAAAACATTACCAGTACGATCATCAATAATGTGGAAAATTCAGGTTGATCACCATCACCGGTACCTGTTCAGGGTTGAAAAGCAGCTCTTCATACCAGCCTGCCGGGTTTATTGCAGGTATTTCAACGCTGTGCCTTCCCATGATCAGGATCATGGATGCCTTGTGCAGGCTGGCCTGTGATCTGAGTGCGACCTGATACGAAGTTTTTAAGTCAGCTGTTGAGGCTGAATTCGGAATCTGGTCAATATTAAGCCTGTTGCTCAGGTCATGAACGCATACCGACATTCGGTTGATAAGTTCCGGATCTGTTTCGTTGGGCTGAAAGAAAAGTACCTGTGCATCGAATGTTCGGGCCATCTGCCTGATCAATTGTAACTTATCATCGATATCATAATCATCGATGAGCGGAACCACAATTTTTCCGGTTTCATTCATGGGCAGGTTCTGCACAACTACCGTTGGTACGGTTGACTCATAAACAACTTTAAAAATATCGCTTCCAAGCAGGTACTGCCATCCTTTCTTCCCGTGGGTGCCCAATACCATCATATTTGCCCCGATCTCCTTCACTGTTTCGTTGATGGTTGTATAAATCTGGCCTGTCCGCTGGATGGTATCAACCTGTACGTTTTTTGTCTCCCTGTACAAATCCTGGTACGCCTTAAGTTTGTCATCAATAATTCCGTGGCCGGTTTTATGATTGATGATATGGAGAATGCATACTTTGCTGCCGGAGGCGCCGGCAAGTTTGACGCCAACCGAAACCGCATTGTCACATACCGGCGAGAAGTCAGTCGGGACAAGGATGGTTCCTGGACTAAATAACAGGTTTGATTTCATTTTTACAGGATTTATATCAAAAATAAAAATGTCAGGTGTGGCAGGTTTTAACCTTCATTATTCACAAACCCAAATGTCGACAAAAAAGTGATGCACCTGGCATCGGCCGACAGAAAATTGTTTTTACTGATGGGATCATCAGTCTCCGTATAGTCCGGGATTACCTTGTAGAAGAGCGCAGGAACGGTGATCCTGCTGTTCCCGATGGCGGGTAGCCCTTTTGTTAAAACCGTCCCTGTGACCACATAAACCACCTTGTCGTCGACCGCCCATTGCCTCACCTGTGCTTCAAGTTTTGACCATATGCCCCGGTTGAAACTTCTATTCTGCAACCCGGTTGCATCTGTTCATCTTTTTGAATTATTGTGAAAGGGAACCAATATCAAAGGCAAATGTAACAGAGATAAAAAAGCGCTCCATTAAGTATATTCACAACCAATACTGTACATGTTCCCGCCCGAAACCCCCTCCAGTTCTGCTTCTGTCAACTCCATCTCCTCGCCGGGGGAGGGGTTGGATGGCAATATGAGGTAAAAAGTTTTCTGATCTTCTTCGAGCACGATAAGATTCAATGAATCGGGAATTTTCATTTTAAATTCCTCCTGGATGACAGATCTGGGGTCCTCAATAAGTTGCTTTCGAAAAGACTCATCCTTCATCGCTTTTTCGATGAGCGCCTGTTCAAGTTGTTTTCGTGGTTCCATGGGTATCGTCTTTCTTTAAACACAAATATATTTTGAAAAGTTGGAGCAGAAATTTAAAAAAATCAAATTTGGTTCAGCTTTATCCTATGATACTGGTTTTGCTTCCTTTATGGATGTCTTCCCTGAACCCAATGAATTCGGCCCCGCCAGTAACAGATCTTTGGCCATTCTGTTGAACTTCTCTTTCAGATCTTCCGGGTTTAAAGGAGTCTTCAACCACGCCATGCCGTCGAGCTGATCAACCAAAAAGGTACAAACCCGGTCTGCAAGATCCTCTTTGGTTATGAGCTTACATCGCTGAACGCATATGAAAGCCCCTTTCCAGTTAAAATTTATCACCGCCCGAATATGCCTGAGATCACCGGCTGTCATGCATGGATTAAGGTTCAGGAAAAAATTCAGCTCGTCGGCGACCCGTTTTAGTTCTGTTGCAAATTCCTGAAGGCTTGTCATTGCCTTTTGCTGACCTGGTTCCCTGGTAACCTCATGCTCATCATGAAAAACGGAAATGAATATCTGGTCCGACATCATGGGGGGTTTAATGCCCATGAAGTCGAACAGGTTATCGGGCTCGCAGCCTTTCAGCAACTTGTGATATCCGTTCACCTCATGGCTTAACATCATCAGCAGTTTTACCTGATTCATCACCTCCATCCTAAGGGCCCGTTCAAACAGGTATCCCCATTGAAAATCATAGGCCGAAGCGATACAATAAAGGTCAAAGAAATCAGCCGGTGATCCGCGTCGTAAAATGGCCTGCATTTTATTGCACAAAATGTTTTCAACCGTATCGAGTGAAACCACACCTGCTTTCAAAACCGGGCCGGGATAGGCAGCCAGTTGATTGACTAAGGCAATTTTCAGCTCAGCATCATCTGCCACATAAATCCGTAAATAGTTCGCAACTTTCACCATTTTCTCATCCCGGGTGGTGAACTGCTTCTTCAGTTTATTCAGGATCCCGCCGGATACCTGCCTGAAATTCTGATCATGATTCACGTAAAAATCCAGGTCAGGCGTATGCCGGTGTTGAAGATAAAAATTTGAAAGTGCGGCACCTCCCGAAAGATAAAACGGTTCCCATTGACCTGCCATGGCGCTCAGTATTCTATCCTGAAGCGCCTTAATCCTGATATAGTCTATGGACTGTGAAGTATTTTCTTCGCAAATTTTGCATGGAGTCGCCGGCAACAAAGGTTCTGTTATTTATTCTATGAATGATTCATCAGTCCAAATTATGCACGCAGTTTGAATTATTTGCGGATGATCACCTTCCTGTTGATGACACCGGATGTGGTTTTAATTCTGAGGAGATAAAACCCGTCATTGAATTGGGCCGTATGGATGATGCATTCAGGAACAGGTTCGGGCAACGTGATGTTCATGATCTCCCTGCCTTCAATCGTATTCATCCGGTATCCCGAAATGCAGGCCTTCCTGCCATCGGAATGAATCACCAGCCTTTCCGATACGGGGTTGGGATAGAGTGTAATCCCGTCGGGAGCATCCGTTTCATCCATCCCAAGCGGATTCCTTGCAACGCCTATTTTGATCTGGTAAGTCCCGGTTTCCCCGGTATATTCAGGAGAGAGATGGAACAGAACAGTACCTCCGTTGTTCATCACGATGTTGTGCGGTATGGTATCGTCAAATACGGCCGACCAGTTCTTCCCGTCGGTTGAGTATGACCAGATCCCGTCGAGGGTATAGCCATGTGACGGATCACTCCGCTCATCGTAGAGAATACCGGATAAAACATAGGTATATCCCTCGGGCAGGGCGATTTTATAAAAATCATAATCCAGGCCGTTGTGACAATTTGCTCCATTGGTCATGATGACCGCAGGATTTGTTTCGAAACTGACCGGCAGCACAGTAGCAATCTCCGGCGAGTCGTTTGATTCATACTGGTCTGCCGGAAGCGGGACCGCCAGGACCCATATTTTTACAGGATTTCTGTACACACTTGATCCGACCAGCTCCCATTCCGTCGCTCCTTCGGGCAGATACTGCAGTGCCAGCAGGTAGGTGCCGGGATTCACATTCAGGCTTTGCGTGTTGAAGGTAAGTACGTTCGTATGTTCCTGAGATGGAAGGGTAAAACCTGTTTTTTCTTCGATAACATTCACCGAGTCTCCGTCAACATCGTACAGTGAAAGGGCAAGCGTGCCGTGCAGTTCAGCCGGTCCGTTGTTTTTTATTTCAAGCTGAATGTTGAGCGGATTACCCTGTAAAATGATTACGCCGCCACCAATATTCATGTTCGAATACATCTCAATATCATTCTGATTGACGATTTTGATCCGCTTCTCGCTCAGGTATGCATTGGTGTCGATCACATCCTTCCAGTTGCTGTCGCCCGTGCTGTAATTGATTCCGACATAATACGTTCCTGGCAGCATGGCCGGAATGCTTTTATTGGTAAAGGTGATCCCCGAAGGGAATTCGGCTCCGGGCTGAAGGGTGACCCCTTTTAGAACCTGGACATAACCGATAAATATGTCGTTGGTATCAAATACCGCAGCACTAATGTCACCGTTGAAGACCACCGGGTCGTTGTTGATGATGTTGGTATGAAATGAGATCGTGTCTTTATAGCTGATCGTGTCTGATTTAAAGGTGATGGGGGCACTCATGTAAAGCTTATAATACTTATTTCCGCTGCTTTTTGTATTCCATGGTTTGACTCCCAGGAGGGCATGCTGCCCCGAATTATAGGCGCCTGTTCCTCCTCCGATACCACTCGAGCCCGGGTTGAGGTTATCGAGCCGAAAGTCTCCGTCAGACTTTCCCCCCCATCCCCAGTTGATATGAAAAAAATCGCCCATAATATTGGTAGAATAACCATCGAGCACAAAGCAGTGGCCTCCGTCGCCGTCCAATCCTCCATAAATGATTGGCCTTTTTTCATCCAATTCTTTCTTGAGCATGGTAGTCCATACAATATCGTTGAAATTCTCCTTCTGAACTCCCTGCAGGGTGCTTTCATATCCAAAATAGGTTTTAAGGGCATATTCGGTGCAATGAATGCGAGGCAGGCTTCGGGCTGTGATGATTTCGGCCGTACTGCCTCCGGCCGATGCTACATTATAATTCATTTCAACGCTTACCCCGCATTGATACATCAATTCTGCAACGGCCCTGTTTTGTGCCACCAGCATATTTGGCATTGCTTTCCAATCGTATGTGGTATGTGAGAAATTGGCCGCCCGTGTCCCGTATAACCGGGTTATATAGGTATGATGGTTGGTTCCTGAACGAGGCCAATTGTGGTACTTCATGACCATCGCCATGGCCGTTGCAACACATCCCGTCACCGTCCATTCACCGGTAAAAAGATTTCTCGGACAAAATGTATTATAAAAATAGGGCCCCTGGTCCCATTTCGTTGTCATCAGGGGACTTACTCCCTGGTGTGACCCCGGAATCTGGGCAGACGGATTGCTTTTTGAAAGAGAGGCCCATTCCGACCTTATTTGCGAAGTGGCCTCAAGCCCTGCAGTGATCGCATAACTGATCTGATTTCCATAATTCTCCAAACATCCGGCAAGGTTGGCTGGCATGTTATCGGCAACAAAAGCTCCTTCTGATGAACTGGCCAGAACCGGATGTACCACGTCATCGCCTGAAACAATGACAAAGCCCTCCGAGCCATTGATGTTATAAACATAATACAGGGGCGCCTGCGAGGCATTGGATTTTGCAGTGGACGTTGCCTCGGGAGCATAGCACATTTTCAGGAGAGCCGTTTTTCCGTGCTGTGAGAATGCAGGGGTCGAAGCCAGGTAATTGGCCGCAACAATGCGGGCATCCTTTTCCTTAACCGTTGTTCCTTGTGAATAGCCAAAGAACAGAAAGACTGTCAACAGAGTTAATACCGGTTTTTTCATATGCGTGCGTTTTAGCAGAATCGGGAAATGAATGCAACCACCCGGCTACCTGAACAATTCATCAAGCTTGGGTTGTTTGCTCAGGAAAGCATTGATTTTTTCGGGTTGAAGCAGGGAATAGAAACTCATCGCCTCCCCGGGAGTAGAAAAGATCAGGCCATATCCGGAGGATTTCAGCAGGGGCACCTGGGGGTCTACGATGAGATCTGTAAAAATGGCCAGGTAGTATTTTATGATACCATTATCCTTTGTGACCAAAAAAGAGTAAACCGGTCTCAAATGCCGGTTAATGCTCCAGGCGGTCAATGAAGTAGAATCACCGGACTTGAAGAACCCGCCTATTTTCTGCGATTTTGGTATGTCAATCTTTTTTGCAAGATCCTCTATTTTATTTTCTTTCGCAGTTTTAGTCCACGCTTCATATTTTTCTTTCGCCACTAAAAAGTCCGTAAGAAACCCTTCCAGGTTTTTTTTCTGAATGTAAAAGCCACCTGTTTCAACGTCCGTGGTGATGTGCATGCCATATACAAAGATTGAATAGTCATCATCTTTTCCAGGTTCCATCTGAATATTGTATGTAATAGCGTTCATAGGATTGTAATAGGTTGCATATTGAACCTGTGAATAGCCATTGACCAGGCTAAACAGTCCAAATGTGAGAAGGATAAATCGATTCATGGTTGTGTGGTTTAAAGTTGTTCTTTACTTCATCCTGCAAATTAATTCCCCCAAACACAATGGAGAAAAAACGTGAAAATACAACAAAAAACGCGGGAGTACAACAATAATATTGCTTGCATTTCGTGGCATATTGTCGTACTTTTCGGAGATATATGGGGTCGGCAACTCAAACCATTGTTATGAAAAATTTTTTCTTCCTTTTGATTGCACTGTTTTTGGCAAACGGGGTGTTGGGACAGGATTCAAATCCGGCATTGCAATATACAAAATTTGAAACTCCTGAAATTTATCCGGAATTAACCTCCCGAAACCTAATCAGGCATCAGCCAAATCAGCAACACGCATTAATCCAAATATATGACAGCCTCTATTATTGGCGCTGGGATACAATTACCATCGGATGGAAGAACAGTTATAAAGCCATTGATATGGTTTATGATGGCAGCAATAATCTGATAAGCAATATAGCTCAGCAATTTAACAACATCAGTTGGGTAAATAGTTACAAGTACACCAATATCTACGATGCCAGCAATAATCTGATAAATGAAACAGGTTATCTCTGGACCGGAACCGATTGGATGAATTCCAATCAAAATATCTATACCTATGATGGCGCCAATAATCAAACAAGTTTCATTAGCAAACAATGGAATACCGGTTGGGTTAATATTTTGAAATTCACCAATACCTATGATGCCAATAATAATCAGACAAGTTTTTTAAGTCAAAATTGGAACAACAATGCCTGGGTGAATTCTTCGCTCATCACCTGGACCTACGATGCCTACAATAATTGGACAAGCTATTTAAAGCAACAATGGAATGGAAACGCCTGGGAGAATTCCTGGCAATTCACCAGTACCTATGATGTCAACCATAATCTGACAATTGAATTACAGGAAAAATGGACAAACGGCGAGTGGACTAATTTTGCCAAATACATCCATTCTTATGATACGAATAATAATGATACATGCGGATTAGCCCAAACCTGGAACGGAAATGGCTGGGAAAATTATCACCGGGATACCTATACGTACGATGCAAAAGGTAATAATACAAGTTTGACAGGACAAGACTGGAACGGCAGTACCTGGATCTATTCCAATCAGGAACTTTTTACTTACGATGCCAATAATTTCCGATCAAACTATTCGAATAAAAATTGGAATAATGCCGGTGTTTTTATAATTGCCGGTGATAGCACCCATTATTATTATCATACAGTTTCCGGAACAAATGACCTGATATCGCAAGGAGGGGGTATTCCTGTTTTTCCCAATCCGACTTCGGAGAAAATTACCATCTCTGCCGGCAATAATGGTCACATTTCCATCTTCAACCTCAGCGGGCAACAACTCCTGCAACAGGAAATAACCGAACCTAAAACCTCCGTTGATGTCAGTGGGTTTAAAAGCGGGGTATATTTTGTGCGGGTGACAGATGACAAAACCGTCAGGGTGCAAAAATTCGTGAAGGATTGAGGATAGCCTTGAGGGTTTACTTAAAACCTTTAAAATGAAAGCCAAGAAAACGTCGGTGTTGAATAATACCATATTTATGAATCCACGTGTAAACCGGGTCATAAGATCCATTGTCGGAAAGATGTTGATTCTTGGGGTGCTTCTGCCCGCCATGATACTCCTTCCCACCTGCCGGAGGACCGACAGTGATTGAATTTACAGAGGTTAAATAAAAACAGAGTAGCGCAACATGAATACTTCCGGAATATTCGCATTAATGGCAATAGCCATGACATTCTTTTCAACCTGCACGGCAAAGCCAGGGGATGTTCAGAAAATCAGCTCCGAAACACTGAAAGATAAAATAGCCGGAGGCTGGGCCGGAAAAATGATTGGCGTAACCTATGGCGGAGTAACGGAATTTTGTTACCGGAAAAGAATCAATGAAGATCCCATAAAATGGACTCCCGCTGAAATAAAAAGCAGCAATACGCAGGATGATCTTTATGTCCAACTCACTTGCCTTTCGGCCATGGACATTTATGGAGTCAATGTTTCGGCAAAAAAAGTTCAGGAAACGATAGCCAAATCAGGTTTTACATTATGGGCTGCAAATTTGCAAGGGCGAAAAAATTATTTTAACGAAATTTACCCACCAGCCTCCGGCAGTCCGGAATACAACTACAGGGCCGATGATATTGACTTTCAGATTGAAGCCGATTATATTGGTTTGATGAATCCCGGAATGATCCAGAATGATATTGATATGTCAGATAAATTCGGGCATATTACCAATTGGGGCGATGGGGTCTATGGAGGCACATTTATGGCTGCCATGATCAGCGCCGGATTTTTTGAAAAAGACATTCTTAAGGTAGTTGAAAAGGGACTTTCCGCCATTCCGGCTGAAAGCAATTATGCAAAAATCATCAACGATGTTATCAAACTACATAAACAGTACGCCAACGATTGGCGGGCTGCCTGGAAAGAATTGGATGATAAATGGAGCGAAACCGACATCAGCGGTGCCGGTATCGATTTCAATTTTGATGCATCATTGAATGGTGCATATGCTGTCATGGGACTGCTATATGGGAAGGGTGACGTTATGAAAACCCTTGAAATTTCTACACGTTGCGGACAGGATTCTGATTGCAATCCTTCAAATGCAATGGCAGTTCTGGGAGTTATAATAGGGTTCAGCAAGTTACCTGCAGAAATGACCGATGAAATTAAAAAAATGGCCGATACATCTTTCGTCCATACATCTTATACCTTTAACAGGGCTGTTGAAACTACTTATAAATATGCCAACCAGCTCATCATTAAAAACGGAGGCTTTACAAAAGACAATATCATTACGATACCCATTCAAAAGGCCACCCCAAAGAAGTTGGAAGTCTCTTTTCCAAACGTTATTTTTGACAAGGAAATTTCGATCTTTGCCAAAGAAAAGTGGAAGTTCACCGGCGACTGGCAACTAAAACAAGACCCCCACTGGGAAAAGGACCATCCGCCTGTTGACCAGGCCATGTTTGGCAATAAAGCCGGAGATGAACTTGAATTTTCATTCGACGGGTCGGGGATTGCTCTTTATGGAAACCTTTACAAGAAAGGTGGAATGGCTGATTTTTATGTTGATGGCAAACTGCATCAAACAATAGATACTTATTATAACTACTGTTCCCAGGAGCCGCTTGATATATGTATTTGGCACATATTTCAGTTAAAACCCGGAAAACATATTGTAAAAGTAGTTGTGCGGGGAGAAAAACGGAAAGAATCATCGGGTACAAATATTTGCATAACCCGGGCTTTAATCTACAAAACTGCTCCAAAGAAAAATGAAACCTACCAGTTTTCTTTTGAGAAATAATGATATGGTCAAAGCCCGCGGTTCCTCCGGATGAAATCCTCAATTGTCAGGTGCAATAAAATAAATACTATGCGACATTTTTGCTTTATATTTCTTTTTCTGTTTCCTCTTGCCTGTTTTTCGCAGGATACGATAGAAATTAATCTTTATCTACAAGATACATTAAAAACGATCCCTTCCGATTTTGCCGGCTTGTCGTTCGAGAAGAACAGCCTGAACAAGGGTGTTTTTAGTCCTCGCCGTGGTACATTGATCCGGCTGTTTCAAACATGTGGGATTAAGTCGTTGCGTGTCGGTGGAAATTCAGTTGATAGAACTGCCTTCAGCAATGGTACAACAACAGACTCGCTTTTTACAACAAATGACATAGACAGTTTATTTCTTTTTGCACAGCAAGCCCGTTGCAAAATTTTATTGGGTTTAAATTTAAGAGATTCCAATGCTTCACTTGCCGCAACCGAAGCAGGTTATGTAATCCAAAAATACGATAGTACGGTGATCGGATTTGAAATAGGCAACGAGCCCGACCAGTATGCTAAACGCCGTTACCGTGGTAATACCTACTGGGATACAAATTATGAAAAGGAATACATGAAATATTATAATACGATCAGGGAAAAACAACCTACGGCTGTTTTCACGGGACCAGCTTGTTCAAGTAGTTACAAAGAATTCACGTTGCCATTCTGCAGGAAAATGGATACCATAAAAACCCGGCCTCTGTCTATGCTTACTCAACATTATTATGGAGGAGATACGACTGCAACAGTCACTGAGCTGATCGATACCTTGATGTATAAGGAAAAACTTCGTTCATTATCTGCTGAGGTTCAGAGATTGGTCCATTGTGCCGACACCAGCGGGATCCCTTTTCGCATGAGTGAATGCAATTCAGTTTCAGATGGAGGGAAAGAGGGCGTGAGTAATGCTTATGTCTCAGCCCTGTGGGCTTTGGACTACATGTATAAGTTGGCATATGACGCATGCACAGGCGTTAATTTTCATGGAGGACTGAATGGAGCATATGCTGTTTTTTCCAGAGAAGATACTACGTATAGCGCACGTCCGATTGCCTATGGAATTCTTGCTTTCCAGGCTGGAAGCAAAGGCCGGTTCATCACTTCAAAGGCAACGAACGACAGTATAAACCTTGATAGTTATAGTGTTGTTGACGGCTTGAAAAATATCTACACAACGATCATTAATAAAGAAAAAGAGACATTGCCAGTTAAACTGATCATTTTAAAAGCCGGAAATCTTAAATACCTGAGTGCAGAATACCTGCAGCTAAGTTCCGATTCATTGGGAGATACAGAAAATGTGAGCCTTGGCGGACAGAAGGTAAAATCAAATGGAACAATTCCTGATTACAAATGGAACCCGTTGAAAGTTGACTCAAATACGACCAAAATTCCTGTTCCCGGCGGATCAGCGGTTGTGGTAAAATTTACAACCAAAACAGGGTCTTCTGTAACAAATGACCTTTCTGAAAACAAAAAATACCTCCTCAATCTGTATCCCAACCCTGCATCCGAAAAGGTGACTGTTATTACAGACATGCCTGAGCATTCTGTAATTTCCATTTACAATCTGCAGGGACAACTCCTTTTGCAAAAGCAGGTACAACCAGGCAAAACAGACATTGACATACGTGACCTTGCAAAAGGAGTTTATATATTGAAATTATATGGCAACGCCGGGATGGAAGCAGGCAGGATAATGAAAGAATGAAATTTCAATCACATCATTTCTCGTAAAACCGGTAATTCATCCCTGCCGGGATCGAAAGGTGCACCAGGGTGCCGCGGGGTTGGCCCTGTTCATCTTCAAGATCGGTGATGGTCAATCTGATCTTTTTCTGGTTGAACTTATTGATAATGCTGATGAATTGATCTATCATCGACAATCCTTTTCCCGTACCCTGATCACCATTGGTCTGCGACATTTTACGGCCAATGCCGTTGTCTTCAATCTCAAGGATGATTTCATGGCCATTGCGGTTAATCCGGATGATGAGCAACCCGCCCCTATTCAGCGGTTTTAGCCCGTGTTTGATGGCATTCTCAACAATGATCTGGGTAATCATTTTCGGAACCTGCCATTCCAGGTTGACATCCTCACTAAGATCAATCCGGAATTGAAAACTGCCGTCCATCCCGCTGTGGATAAGGCTGATATAATTTTGCAGAAAATCAAGCTCCTCGGCCAGGGACCGGGATAATTTATCAGAGTGCAGCACACTTGATCGCATCAGCCGGGAAAGAGAGAGCAGGTTGCTGTTTGCTACATCGCGTTTTTCCTGAAGGATGGAGGCGCTGATTGAATTGATTGTATTGAAGGTAAAATGTGGATCCAGTTGATGGCTTAATAAGAGCAGCTGCATCTCGGCGATCTTTTTTTCCGCATCATACCGCTGGCGCAGGGCACGGCGCTGAAGGTAACGGATGGCCAGGATGAAGCCAAGTACCAGTAAATATATCATCAGATACACCGGATATTTCAGGTAGAATATGGGATTCCGCTCATAAGAACAAATAACAAACCGGTTCCCGCACTGAATGAACAGTGATCCCGGACTCCCCGATTTCCTGATCACACTGAAATTGAGTTTTCCGAAATCAAATGGGTTGGTTATCGACACCGGACAGGTAAAATCTGCTCTTGTAATCACGAAGGGAGAACCATTGGAAGCTGTAAATAAGAATTCCCGGTTTCCGTCGCCATCAACATCAAATTGGTAAAGGGATGTCGTGGTAACTCCTTTGATTTTTTTCTTACTGATAACATCCAGTTCTGAATTCACCTCTTCGATCACCCCGTTTTCGCGAACCAGAAAAATCTGACTGACGGGTCCATCTGACCGGATCAGGTTATAATTCCTTACCCGAAGTGTATCATCCAGGATCCGCTCTTTCAGAAATTTTCCTGACGAATCGAAAAGCATTAATTTCGATGGTCCGGTTCCAGGTACCCGTGTCACGTAAATGGCAACAATCCGGATTTTACCGGCTGCTTTCATAACATGGGGCGATAAAAAAATGTATTGCCCGGGATATTGAATGGGCTTAAAGAGGAAATTCAGGTTGCTGTCATAAACAGATAACCATGCACTGCTGTCGTCATAAGGGAGCTGATATTTTCCCTGGTTGTTCCCAATGGCATATGAATATGCCAGCAATTCCGGGCGGCCATCCCCATTCACGTCGGCTGTATCACACACCCCCTGGTAATTGGCCATGGGTGTGACCATCTGTAAATGACCGGCTCTGAAATTGTAAACCACCAGCAATCGCGGTTTTACCTGAAAACCAGCCATTATTTCACAAATAACCTCTTTTGTTCCATCACAATTGAGATCATATAAAAGGATGGAAGTCTGGTAATCATGCTTCCCGTTTTGCTTTGAAATTGTTGTAATGAACGTATCACGGAAAAGTATTTTTTCTTTTCTGGCAGGGCATATTCCGTGTAACAGCACAGAATCGTTTCTGAGTGTCATTAAAAAAATGCCGGTGTTCCCGGTTGAATCAAACACACCTGTGACCAGGGAGGTGGAATTTGGAATAATTTCTCCGGAAAAATAAATATGGTCGATGATAAAATCATTCTGGTCGAGGATTTTTATGGATGCTTTTCCCTCGGAATTATTAAACAAAACTATTCGTTTGCTGTTACCGTCACCGTTCAGGTCGGCATAATACTCGAACCCGTCCTTTTTATTGACAAGCCCGCTCTGTATGATTTCTCCCCGATACCTGGTAAAAATATCCGGAAGCAGGAAAATGAACAGTATTGTACCCGGTATTGCCAGGGAATATGGACTAATCCAAATCGTGTGCAGCTTTTTTAGCCAGGAAAAGGTCATGTGCCAAACCTTGTGGAATCAGCAAAGGTGGAGAAAAATTTTCAGAAATCAAAAACCGATGGATTCCGGCCGGGTCTGGCAGAAAGTTGGGCAATAGGCAAGGCTTGTTCATGCTTCATTCCCCAAACTCCCCCTGCATTTTCCTGATCTTTTCCAGGATTCCTCTTTTATCCCGTCTCCAGATCTTAATGCCTGACCAGAATCCAACCACCACCGCGGCAGCTATTACGAAGGCATAGATTGCCAGCGGCCAGGCAGACTGACCGAAGGCGCCGAATAATCAATGTTCCTGATCTTCCTGTATCGCCAGAAAAGGTACAACAGGGTCAGGGCAAAACCCAGGACCATCATGGCAAATCCGTCCTTCATGGTTCCGTGATAGCGGACCAGGGTGGAAGAATAGATGACCACGAACATCCTCATTATAATGATAAACAACCGGGTGTTTTTGCGGTCTTTTGCATCAGCTGCTTTCAGCTCTTCAATAAAACTATCCATTTTGTTCTTTTTCTCCGTGTTTACATCCTGGTACGGTTCTTTATCCGGCAGGACAGTATTCTTAAAATCATCGAGTTCCATTTTGTCTCTCCTCCCATTTTGTTTTAATTTGTTCTTTGATACGGTACAGCTTCACCCGTACATTGGACTCGGTAAGACCAGTTATTTCAGCCATCTCCTTCGTTGATAGTTCCTCAAGGTAAAGCGGCACAAGGGTACGGTCGGCGTGGTTCATGGTTTGGAGAAGGTTGCGGAAAAAGGCCAGCTTTCGGTCGCTCTGATCATATTCGGCCTCCGTGAAATACCAGCAACATATACGGAAGGTGCGGTTATCGTTCTCGTTTAGAATCTCCCTGAACAGCTGATCTTTCTCCATTGTACGGTTTTATGGCATTTGGATGCAGGAAAGATGGGTTTGTTACAAAACCTCACGCAAAATTAAATCACTGGTAGAACGGGGTGACCGGAAAATATCTGGGAACAAACAATGAGTGACATTCTATTAATCAAATGTGTGAATGATGTAACTCTTATAAAAAGTTATATAACACCTCAAACAATTATTGCGATCACCTTTGCGTCGTACCAAAATTAAAAAGAGAAATGAAAACTACGAAAGTTGCAATGAAAACAAAATGGTCTGTTGACCATGACCACAGTGAAATTGGCTTTAATGTCAGGCATTTGATGATTGCCCATGTAAAGGGGGCATTTAAGAAATTTGATGCAAGTATCTATACCTCTGAAAAGGATTTTACTACGGCTGAAATTGATCTTTGGATAGATGCCTCCTCAATTGACACGAACAACGAAACCCGGGATGAACATTTAAAAAGCACTGATTTTTTTGACGTTCAGAAACATAAGCAAATTACATTCACATCCGGTACCATCGGGCAGCCGGATCATGAAGGGAATCACGAATTATGGGGAGAACTTACCATGATTGGGGTTACGAAAACGATCAGGTTAAATTTACAATTCGGCGGTATCGCGCATGATCCCTGGGGAAATGAAAAGGCTGGTCTTACAGTTACCGGAAAAATAAGCAGGAATGACTGGGGTCTCGTTTGGAATACCCCCATGGAAACCGGCGGCTTAATGGTAAGCGAAGAGGTTGCGATTTTATGTGAAATTGAACTTAAAAATATCGGATTGAAAGATCTGACCCTGGAAATGGACCCCACGTCACTTGTCAAAACCACCGTATAAGTATTTTTCGGATAATTACTGGTGTTAAATTAACTTCCTCCCTCGTGTCACTGGACAATCTCATCTGATCCGTGCCATGATTTATTGGACTTTGCATATATTTGCTATTCAGGGCAAACAAAGCAAACATGCAAACAACCAATAACCGATGAACATTTCAAAAGCTAAAAAGCGGTGGGGCCTCCTTTTGTTATTGCCTGGGATCTTTGTCCTGCTGGCTTTATATCCTTTGCCGCCGCAAGCTCCCATCCGATATTACGATCGGCAAAGCGGCTTGTTGAAAACGGAAAAAGTGGCCGGCGAAAAGTGGCTGGTGTGGCTGTATAACAATCCTGTCGGCGAAGCAACCTTGTGGGCGCTGGCCAAAAGAAAGGTGGTTTCGTCAGTTTATGGCAACAGCATGGATCGTCCTTCATCGGTCAAAAAAATACAACCCTTTGTTGAAGAATTTGATATCGACCTGCGTACCGCCCAGAAGCAGGAGTTCAACTCGTTCAACGATTTCTTTACCCGGAAACTGAAGAACATTGCCCGGCCGGTTGATACCAGCTCAACCGTTGCAGTGTCGCCTGCCGATGGAAAAATACTGGCCTATGCCAATATCGGCCACAGCGATTTCATCATCAAAGGATACCGCTTCGATGTAGTTTCATTTTTAAACAATGCCCCCCTTGCTCAAAAATACCTTGATGGCACCCTGGTGATCATCCGGCTTGCCCCTTGCGATTACCACCGTTTCCATTTTCCCATGAGCGGAAGTGTATCACCCATCACCCGGATTGACGGTGATTATTATTCAGTCAATCCCCTTGCTTTGCGCAAAATGGCTGAAATATTCTGCCTGAACAAAAGGGAATTTACCATCCTGTCAAACCCCCTGTTTGGAGATGTTGTGATGACTGAAGTAGGTGCAACCATGGTGGGAAGTATCGTACAGACCTATTCAGGGAATTTTGTAAAAAAGGGGGAAGAGAAGGGATATTTCAAATTTGGGGGTTCCACGGTGGTGCTGCTTTTTGAAAAAAACAAAATCCGCATCGATGAAGATTTATTGATTCATACTTTAAAGGGTTATGAAACGGTGATAAAAGAGGGAGAAAGAATTGGCGTATCACACTGAAAAGCCTGTTAGTTTTCCTCTTCCACTTAATTAGGGAGGATTGTACAAATGGAGATCAAATTCCAACACTTTTTATTTGCCATACTGGCGCTTGCCAACAGCATCTCGGCAATCCCCATGTTCATAAGGATATCAAAAGAGCTGCCGCCCGGCGAGACGAACCGGTTATCCCTGATTTCGACCCTCACCGCATTCCTGACAATGGTTGTTTCCATGCTCACCGGAACGATCATCCTCCAATTCTTCGGGATCAGTCTTGATGCCTTCCGTGTTGCCGGCGGGATCCTGCTGGCCGGCATCGGGTACAAGATGATGAACGACCCCCCATCAGAAACCCTGGATTCCGGCCCGTCGGTTCTGCCCAATATGATCTCACTGGCTGTAATCCCGATCGGGATCCCCCTTACCACCGGGCCGGGGGTGATCACCACCGTGATCGTATTCTCACAGGGTATTTTTGACTCCTTTAAACTCTTCATCGAACTGCTCCTGGCCATACTCGTGGTGACAGGCGTTGATTACCTCTCCTTCCGCTATTCGCACCGGCTGCTGGCAATCCTGGGAAATACCGGGCTGAATGTATTCACCAGGGTGTTCGGGCTCATCGTACTGGCCATCGGGGTGCAGTTCGTAGCTGTCGGTGTGGGCAACCTCTTCCCCGAGCTCCTCGTCCGTCACTGACAGTGAAGGCCGGTGGAGTTGATCCTCCCTGGCTGAATATCTATCTTGGAGGTCTTGGCGGGGGCGGTGGGGAAGGTAATTGTATATTAACTGATGGGGGTCTTGGTGGGGACGGCACTCGTATTACAACCGAAGGTGGTCTTGGCGCAGTTGCCTGAATCACTACTGTTGTATTTTTCGGAGAAGCATGACGATGATGATGATGGCTATATTCTCTTTTTATTTCTTTGTGCTTAACTTTCCCTTTATGGGGTCTTTGTGCAAATAGGGAAGCCCCGGCGAATAAAATAACCAAAATGAGTGTGAGTGACTTTTTCATGATCTGATTCTTATAGAAAAAAATGCCTTTTAAGCAAACAGTAAATTATTTTACAAAGGTGCAACTCATTATTTATAAAACTGTTACATAACTTTGGATAAAAGTTACATCATTCACACATTCTCCAGGGTGCTGCTTCTTTTATCCTAAAGAGGGCGATAATATGGACAGTCCGATGGAGTTGACCATCCCTGGCTGATCGCTGGGGAACAGTTCATTTGTTTTATTATCAGACCCTTCGCTTTTTGTTTACCGAAAGAAACAACCTGTTTCCGGGAAGGGAAACCTGTTTGCAGATGTATGCTTCCGGCAAATCGTTGATGATCCTGCCCTTATTGATCCTGATCAGAAAAGTACAGGAGTCGGCCAACGGCAATTTCAGTTTAACATCATTTCTCAGTTCTGTAAACCATCCCATCGTTTCGAAGAGATAACGGCAGGTATCGCCTTCCGTCCAGTGTCCGCGGACCTTGCTGTTGGGAAAACCAAAAGCATTTACCTTGTATTCCAGCATGAAGGCGGTATCACCCGTCAGCCTCACCGTTGAGTTTCCCAGATCAAACAGGATTGCCCCGGGCCCGATCCGGGCAAACTCAGCTTTGGTCAGGTGGAATTCCTTGGAGGAGATGTACGGGGTTGCAAGCATCAGCCCCAGCGTGATAACAGGCAGCAATATGCCCATGACCAGCGTGATCCGCCTCGCCTTCTTCTTCTGATCCGATGAAGAGAGATCGGGGATCACGATGGGTTTATCCACCCGGAAAAGGTAATACCCGGTCAGTGCGATCAGCCAGACGATCAGCCCGGCCCACAGCACATCGCTGGCAAAATGCCCTCCCGCCATCATTCGTGCGATCCCGATGATAACTCCGTAACCGACGCCCAGCGCCAGGACAGCATACGCAAGGTTCTTCTTCCGGTTCCTTAGAAACAGATACGGGATGGCAAGGTAAAATCCCATGGAGCAATGGCCGCAGGGGAAACTCTTGCCTTCGTTCGTGGCGCCCTTTTCGCAAACGCAGATAAATTGCTCGGCGCCTCCGAACTCCGTGATCTCGCGGGGGCGCGGACGCCCGGTATGATCCTTCAGCAGCAGGTTAACCACCAGGCCCGGACCGACAACCATGGTAAAGATCAGCACCATCGACGCTTTGCGGTAGTGAATGTATTTCACATTCCAATAGGAAAGCGTGATCATGATGAGCCCGGCAAATGCAAGAAAGTAACCGGGAAATATCCCGAACCGGTAAATAAAATCCCAGAAAGGGTGGTATTGAAGCAACCAGCCCTTTTCAGGCGAATAAAACCAGCGTTGAAGGGCTATATCCGCATCGGTCAAACGAAAAACCAGTGTAATGATCCCCATCATCAGAAGAACGATTGAAAAGTCTTTAAATACCCTGGTTTTGATTATTTTACCGTATTTCATCGCGGATGAATTGAGTTTTTAAAGATAGAAAATTTCACGATTCTTCTTATTTTCGGCATTTGACCCGACTATTTCCCCGGGGTACAGTTTGCAAAAGATCCGGAAACACTGAACCAGTATTTTCGTCAGATGACCCCCGACACCGGACCCTTTGATCTGGAGGTGATTTCATTTGAAATGAGCATTGCGTTTAAGCTTTCAAGGTTTGAAAGAACCACAAGATGTTCGATCCTTGCATGATCCCGGACATTTCCTTGTTTATCAGGATTCAGCTCACGCCATTCTTTTGCCGTCATTCCAAAAAGAGCAACGTTGAGCAAGTCAGCTTCTGTTGCATAAATTATGGCGATTTTGTCCCTGTTTACAATCGGAGGTATCAAATTATCCTTTACTGCTACTGTATGAATTCTATAATTGATTTTAGAAATAGTCCGCTGCAGGTTCCAATCCAGTGAATTTTGTGCGGCTTCTACCTCCTTAAGCCGTTGAAATTCCTTTATCAGGTACAGTTTAAATTCAGGACTTAACCATGAACAAAACTCGAAGGCTATATCCTGAACAGCAAAAGTTCCACCCCCATATCTTCCCGATTTTACAATAAAACCGACAGCTTCAGTACTTGTAATCCATTGTTTTGGAGAAAGGATAAACCTGTTAAGACCTGCCATATTTTTAAACCTATCGAATTCGATAGGTTTAAAATGAGGATTATTCAGTTTTTCCCATAAACCCAGGAATTTCCTGCCTAATCCGGAAAAATCAAAAAAGTGACAGGTCTGTTCTGCATGGATGAATCGCCAGAAAGACGGAAAAAAATCTTAAAAAGAAATACGAGTAACCACACAAGCAACCTTAGGCTGGAACGGTGATGAGATGAAGATTCAACCTTTGAAATACAATCGAGTGACAGCCGCAGATGCGTTGGGGTTACTGATGTTTTTCACAATCGTTTTACAGAAGGAATTACGACGTGGTCCACTTACATCGGCCAGAGATGGTCAACTCCATCGTCCTGTCCAGCTGCCTTAATCCCAATGGTGATCTTTAGCATTCCATCTTTTTTATTTATCAGTTGCTGGTACGATGCAAAAAAAGATTCCCCGCCGAAAGAAAAGAAACCTGGTTCGGAGGGATGATGCATAATCCGGATCAATCTCAACTGTTTATAATCTGCATGTGCGAAAGGTAGTCAGTGTGTCCGGCCCGTCCACTTAGCGGGGGTTTTTCTATGGGAGGCCTTTGACAATAACTTTTAGTTGTTTTGGAGTTTTGCGGAACTTGTCGTTCTAAAACTAATCACTTGTCCATATCCGGTTCCTTCTTTACTCGACGCATAAGCCATCACATAGTAAACGGTATTCGGTTTAAGCCCCGTTAAACTGCTGGTAAAGTACCCCAATCCAGTACCATCATTTGTATGAGGAGATAATATATTCGGGTATTGTGTTGTATCCCAGCAAACACCTTTTGCAATCATTCCGCTTCCTTCACCAGTTACCCTGCCACCACCGGTAGCGGTAGTAGAACCAATATTGCTAACGGCAGTGGTTGATACATCCGGAACGGTCGATGTGGGATAACCATAAGGAGTCCCATCGTTTTTTGTGCAGCCGCTTAGAATTAGAATGGCAATGAAAATTCCGAATATTGGTTGATAAACGGCTTTCATTGTTATGGAATTAATGATGACAAATATATGGACAAAACGGAACATCTTACCCGCCGCCGGTTTTGATTTCGCTGTCCTAAAAGTTGTCGGAGAGATATGGATTAAAGCCATTTTTAGCAAAAATGTACCAGGCCATACACGAAACAAAACCTTTATTTTGATCGACCCATTCGTAACCACCGGTTTTATTGAGTGTATAAGGGATTGCGTGTGTGTTGTTAGTATTTATGATACGGTTTATAATCAGATGATCCAATTGATTTGCATAAAAATATCCTCTTTGTTTATCGCCAAAAGCCTCATATGCACATGCAATATGCCCGGTACCATCGTTCCAAAAATTATTGACAGATAAATCAGGGCCATGATAAAATCCCATTACTTTCTCGCCTTTAACTTCAATGATTTTCCTGTAACGGAAATCGAACTCCGGAATATCCAATAACAGGGAATATTTTCTGCCAAATGCCAATACGCGCCATGTGTATAAATCCAATGGCAAACCTGGTCTCCGGGCTAATTCATACTCCAGCCAGATTTTAATTTTTTGGGCGTAAAAATCTTCACCACATAGTTTTAAAGCCACATAACAATCTATATTTCCCTCAGGATGGCCCGACAGTTCATGTAAATGGTCATCTCCCTGACGCCAGCCATGCTGAATATATCCTCCATGTTCTGTCTCCTGATAAAACGATAATAGTAAATCTTTGATGATTTTCACCAAATTGTCGTATCGGTTTGAATTATACCTGCGTTCGTAATTTTTACAGGCAATCAACAGCCAGGCCATATCTCCGATCCACCTGTCTACCCTGTTGGCCGGCGCCCGTTTTGTTTTTAATGATACCCACTGGTAAAACCCACGGGCTTCTCCTTTATAATAGAAATTTTGTAATTGAATATCTGTATTTTCTTTGTTCGTAGCATGGGCATAAAAGTCAAGTATTCTTTCAGCTCTTTCTTTTTCATTTTTTAATATAAATGCAATCGCTACAAGGCTGTTATTGAAAGTCTGGGCTTCATCATCTTCCTGCGACGGGAGTAAATTTTGATCAACCGAAGAATTATCCTGCATCACTTTCAGGTATTCTAAAACCAGAGTGTCTTCCTTTAGCAGCGTTGAATCGCGCCGTTGAGCAAAACCTATGCCAGCCAAAGTGCTGTCAGGGTCGTAAGAAGAGTGAAACGTAGATATAAGACTGGCTTTCCCAACACCTGTTTCATCAAGATAAAGGGTGCCATTTTCATTCCCCGAAACAGCAATCGAAAAACGGGCAAATTTGTCAAATTTATCATTTCCGCCCCACCAGTATTCTGTATTTTTCAAATAAACCACGACCTGCTTTCCCTCTTTTACATAATCGCCCAATGAAGTTTTCAATCCGAAAACTGAACCATCTGTATCGGTAAATTTCAACTCAAGAAAATTTGATGACGAAGATTTTATAAAAAATGAGATCGGACTATTCTGACTAAACGTATCAGGAAGAGCTATACTCATGTCAAACCATCCACCCGACGGGAAAGTATAGGTGATGGATATTCCATCATGATGGATACCATCAAAAGTGCTTTTTACCACGGTGGTACCTGGCGATTTCGAAATAGTCCAACCGGCACAATTGTCCCAGTTACTGGAAACTAAATAATTACCTGTATCTGATGGTTTCCTATTTACTGTTTCAGTTCCGTTTATGAATAAAAAGGAAATAATTGATAAAACCAACATTCTCATAATCTGAATTTTATTTACAATGATTTTCATAATACCAGCAAGCTGATTATGCTCAGTCAATCAAAGATACAATCTGCTTTACGATAATTGATTTATTTAATAGAAATTCCTCCCCTGCTCCAGGTATTTGGAAATTCAAACAGGGTGCTGTTTTGATTTTGAGGTTCCCCTGACTGCTCAAAGTTGCAACAGGGTAACTTTTTTTAACCACTCGGGTTTTATTAAAAGGAGGAATGGATGACGCCTAATTCCTCCTTTTAACGAAGAGAAAAACCCTATGATGTCAATAATATTTTAATCTCTCAACCTTTGCTGTGCCTCTTTTTCCAGATCAAGGTACTGGTCCTTTCCTACCGTTACGGCAACACCGAAAATGGAACCTCCGGTAAAAGTGCCCGGGGTTTTGTATAGATGACTTACCGCATCACCGCTGTCCCATCCAACACAAAGCCCGTCTCCGGAAAGAGTAAATTTTCCCGCCTGTGTCCTCATCGGGCCTTCGGCAACGACCTTGTCGTTAACATATAATTTCATTGTACCTGTCGATTCGTGATGGTCCCCCGCTTTTTCTCTGATAAATTCCATACCGACAGTGTATTTCCCGGGTTTAAGTTCACCGGAAGCATACTGTTGTTCGGGCATTATTCCGAGGAAGTTATATACATAGTACAATTTCTTGTCCTTGATGAACAATGTGTGGCCGCCAAACCTGGAGCCGTGAGCGAAAATCACCCCGGAACAATTCGCATCCGTGATCTCGATATTGGCAAGTATTTTATAAGAACGGCCTCTCACATTAACAGCCACCCCTTCGGGAACTGCAGCAGTGTGGGGATAATACATATAAGTGAGGCGTGGAGGTTCCGAGGAAGGCCTGGGATAGTTCAGCTGAACCAAAGCATTATTGTCATCAAGAGGCAGGACCATGTTATAATCAGCCTCTTCGTACCAGGCCTTGATCAGGTGATCCAGCTTTTCAGGATTTTTCTTTGCGAGATCTTTTGACTCGGAACGGTCAACATCTGTATTATATAGCTGCCATTGGTCTTTGTCGAAATTACCCAGGCCGGTAAGGGGGGCGTGAAGTGCAACTGCCTTCCAGCCATCTTCCCACATTCCGCGGGTGCCTAACATAGCATAATATTGACGATGTTTTTGGGTCGGAGCATCAGGCGTGGCATCAAAAGTATAGCGCATCGAAACCCCCGATAACGGCCACTGTGCAACGCCACGATATACTGTGGGCATTTTAAGACCGCATATTTCAAGAATAGTCGGAACAATGTCAACCGAATGATGATACTGGTTGCGGACTTCGCCGCGGGCTTTGATGCCTTTCGGCCAGGATATTACCAGCGGATCGGCCGTGCCACCTGCATAGGAATAGCGTTTGAACATCTGGAAAGGTGTCGAGAAACCGGCAGCCCATCCGGTAGGATAATGTTCGTATGTGTCGGGGCCGCCCAATTTATCAAGGTATTTCATGTTCTCTGATAATGCGTCCGGGAATCCGTTGAAAAATTTATTTTCATTCACGGATCCATTGG
Organism: Bacteroidota bacterium; assembly: GCA_037128705.1. Classification (GTDB taxonomy): domain Bacteria; phylum Bacteroidota; class Bacteroidia; order Bacteroidales; family FEN-979; genus CAIVAT01. The sequence goes on from JBAXVX010000002.1 coordinate 214,856, forward strand.
GCGTGCCCTCGCCGGAAGCCCCGTTATCTGCAGCATAGATAACGATGGTATTATCAAGCTGACCCGTTTTTTCCAGATAATCGATTACCCGCCCAACCTGTACATCCGTATATTCTGAAAATGCAGCATACACTTCACAAAGCCCGGAGAACAGCTTTTTTTCATCCGCTGTAAGGGATTCCCATGGACGGACAAAATCACCCGGGTTGGCGATATTGGGAGGTAAAGGGTTAAAGGCAGTAAGGTCTGTACCTTTAGGCAGGATCCCTCTTTCAACCATTCTGGGAAGAACCCATTTACGGTAAGCATCATATCCATCGTCAAACTTCCCCTTGTATTTTGCAATATACTCCTGCGGCGCCTGGTGAGGAGCATGATTGGCTCCCGGGCAGTACCACATATAAAAAGGTTTTGAGGGGTTACTTGCCTTAAGGTCACTTATCATTGTGATAGCCTGGTCAGCCAGGTCTTTTGACAGATGATAGCCTTTTTCAGGACTGTATGGCGGTTCAATGAAACGATTGTCTTCAACCAGGTCGGGATACCATTGATTGGTCTCCCCTCCGAGAAATCCATAGAATCGGTCGAAGCCCATCTGAAGTGGCCATTGTTTGCGCTCTCCGCCGGGAGCGACATCCTGTTCAGGGACATTATGGTCTTTTCCCAGCCAGAAAGTAGCCCAGCCGTTGTCCTTTAAAATGTCGGCCAGCGTTGCACAATTCTGCGGAATGTAACCGCTTGCCCCAGGGAATCCGTTTGCTCCTTCGGTAATGGCAGCCATTCCATTTAAATGATGATTGCGTCCCGTAAGTAAAGTGGAGCGGGTCGGAGAACTGAGGGCACACGTATGCCACTGGGTATAAGTAAGCCCATTTGCAGCCAGCTTGTCTAAAGTTGGCATATTGATCCTGCCACCATAGGGCGACCAGGCGGCCAGCCCGGTGTCATCATACAGAATAAAAAGGATACTGGGCGCTCCGGCCGGCGGCTTGGCTGGAGTGAAGGGGCCCCAATCAGGAGTTGATTCCCTGACATCCAGTTTGATCACACCCTTGAAATCTTTGGGTGGAGCTGGTTTTTCGTATTGCTGGGTGTGTCCGCTAAATGGGACCAATGCCGACGCAATGCAAAGTGATGTTGAAAGGTTGGATTTCATAGGCAGCCATTTAAGGGTTAATACTATTTCTACTTTGGTAAATTGAATTCATAATATCGGTTGATGTCGTTTTGCCTTT
>JBAXVX010000020.1:0-76570 GCA_037128705.1 Bacteroidota bacterium
TCAAAACTGACATATTGAATCCATTTGTACCCATGCTTCAATAAGAGCAGGGTAGATAAAAGCCTGCTTAACCGTCCGTTCCCATCCTGAAATGGATGAATACTTAAAAATTCATACGGAAATAACGCGCACTTTACCAGCGGATGGATTGTATTGTCGGTTAGATACCAATCAATTAATCCCCGCATTGCGTCCTGCGTAGGAAATCCCACATCAGTGGTCTGAAATATTATGTGTTTGGTTCCATCAGGATAATTTGCTTCAACTGCATTCGCGTGTTGCTTATAATCCCCCTTATGCCAGTCATCTTTTCTGCTGTACTTCATCAGGATATTGTGCAGATTTTTTATGCTGCTTTCAGATATTTCAATATCCTGGTATGATGCTGATATGAGATCCAGGGTTTCAAAGTAACCGACTACTTCCTGGGAGTCTCTGTCTTCAAGTTTAGTTATATCAATGGCTTTCAGTAACACCTCCACCTCTTCATCATTCATCCTTGAACCTTCTATCCTTGTTGAAGCTCCGACACTTCTGACGGTCGCAATCGATTTCAATTGTTTTAAACTTTGCCCTTCTTTCCTTTCTATCGAGGCCCAGGAAGCATCAAACCGATCAAGTTGACTGATGAAACCTATTAGTTTCCAATCAAGTTGAATTGTAAATGTATATACTTTGTCATTCATGTCACAAATATAATGATTTTGTAAAATGATACGATATGATTCGTTATTATCCGATAAATATTCCATATCATTGATTCGATATGGCACTATTTGATACGATAATTATTCGATAAACTTGTATGAGATACAAGTAGTAAAATTCCGAAGTTACATCTGGACGATTACCCATTGATCATCAGCTTGTATTTCGCGTATTTGCTGCGGAACTGGCACTGGGCATCGATTAAATTGTCCTTTGCCTGCTGGGCGACGGCCTGGGCTTCGAGCAGGTCGGAGATCCCGATGACCCCGGCCTTGTAATTATCCTGGCTGATACGGAGATTCTCAATGGACTGCTCAACTGATAACTGCGAAACGCCTACCTGGTAGCGGGTCTCCTCTACTTCATTGGCGGCCTGGCGGATCTGCAGTACCAGCAATTCTGTATTTTCCTGAAGGGAGCTTTCGGCCTGTTCGACTTCAATCTGTTGTTTTTTGATCTTGTGACTCCCGGCCCACCAATCGGTGATGGGGACACTCAGGCTTACCATGCCGAGTGCATTGTTGGTCGTCTTGTTCATGAGATCGTAGGTAAAACCTGCTCCCACCACCGAGAGTGATGGCATGTATTCGCCAGCCGCCAGTTTCTTTTGCACCTGCTTAACTTCCACCACTTTGTTCAGCAAATGATATTCGCTTCGGTTTTTCACAAGTTGTTCGGGATCCTGGAACAAGACGGCTGCAGACTGAGGGTCAGCCGGGGCCAGGAAGACCAGTGAACTGTCGTAGGCCAGCCCGATATGCTGGCATAAAGCCCTCCTGGTGAGATTGACCCCATTTTTCAGCTTCAGCATGTTTGTCTTCAGTTCGTTCTGCTTCAGCTGGACTTTCAGCACGTCGTTCATCTGAGCAAGGCCTGCACTGCTGTAATTGCTTACATCACGGTACAGGGAGTCGAGCAAGTGCTGGTAACTCCGTATGGTCTTCTCTTTTTCGCTGAGCGACTGCAAGGTCCAGAATAACTCTTCAGTCCGGGCCAGTACATCGTCGCGGGTCATTTCTTTCCGATAAACATTGACCTCTTCTCCCAACCTGGCAAGCTTGTAACCCCTCCTGATCCTGCCCCCGGCATAAACCGGCATGGCCACCGTAACGGCGGCGGTGTTCATGTAATCAAGCAGGCCTATTGAGAGTGCCGGAAAATAGGCGAACTGAGTCGGGTTCATAAGCTGGGCCGGGTTTTTACCGTCCCATACCGGCAGGTTCATTGTCGGTGTTTCAAGTTTCAGCAGGTAATCGACCGATCGCATGGCAAAGGCGGTCACACTGACTTTTGGAAAAAAGTTGGTGAAGACCTCCTTTTTCTGCTGATCTGATGCCCGTATTTGTAATTCCGCATCCTTAATCCTGCGGTTGTTTTGCAGGGCCAGTTGTTTGCATGAATCCAGTGAAATGGTCTGGGCCTGACTTGTGTTTATCAGCGAAGGAACTGTCAGCAGGAATCCGATCATGAGCATTGATACATTCCCGGGCAAGGTCCAGAACGGGAGTTTCTTCTCTTTATCACTGTATGAAACAGAGTACAGGACGGGGAGTATATACAGGGTCAGGACCATGGATAACAACAGTCCGAAACAAATCACCGTACCCAAAGGCCCCCAAAGGGGAGAACGGCTTAAGATCATGGGTATAACCCCTACCGCGGCAGCGGCGGAGGTGAGGAAGATGGGCCGCATACGACGTTTCCCCGCTGCAATGGCTGCCTCTTTCGTGCTCATTCCCTGGTTCTCCTTAAGATCCCGGGCATAATCGATCAGGATGATCCCGTTCCGCACAACCATGCCGCACAAACTGGTGATGCCGATGAATGCGGTCACACTGAAAGGATAGCCCATCACCCACAAACCAATAACAGCTCCCGGAAGGGTCAGGAGCATTCCGCTCATGATCAGCAGTGCGATTTTGGCCTTTTTAAACTGGATCAGCAGGATGAAGAAAATTAAAAGAATACTTACCATAAGGGCTATTCCCATAGGCACAAACACCTCTTCCTGGGCTTCGTAATCTCCGCCGTAAGTAATGGATGTACCCTCGGGTAACTGGATTTTATCAATTTGCGGTCTCAGCTGGTTGAATATGGCCGAAGCGGTTACACCGGGTGAGTTGTCGACCTGGATCATCAGGGTGGGCACCCCGTTGCGCCTGACGATCGTTCCCTCAGACCATCCCGGGGTGAAAGTCGCCATGGACCTCAGCGGAATGGCCGAAAAATTTAGGGGAGAGGTGATATACTGGTCTTCGATGGTCTTCAGCTGGTTTGCTGACGACTGTTCCTGGGTGAGAACAACGTCTACAGGGTAATCGTCTTCCCAGATGGTAGTCAGGGGGATTCCATCCAGCCCGATCATCACCGAGGTCGCCACCAGGCTTTTATAATAACCCATACGGTTTGCTTTGTCACGGTCCAGGTTGACGCTGATGCTTTGCTGAGGCTGATCCCAGTCGTTGCGGACCCAGGCCAGTCCGCGTGTATCTGCGAGAATCTTATTTACTTTTCCTTCGGCCAGGCGGATGTCTTTCACCGAATCGGAAGAGATCCTGATTTCTATGGGAGACTTGCTGGGCTGAAGGGCAAGGATTTTCCATTTCACGTATGCGTTGATGAAATTGTCGGAATACCTGGGCGAATATTCGTTCACGATCTCCCGGGTTGCCTTGTCCGACTTCGTATTGACCAGCAACTGCCCGTAATTGGAAGCAGGCATATGGGGCGCGTAGGCTGCATGGAAGCGTGGTGAACTGGTCCCGATGAAACTGGTGACCGTGGTCACTCTCTTGTCTTTCAGCAGGAGGGATTCCAGGCTGTCGACCACCTTTTGGGTGGCTTCGAGAGAGGAACCGGTAGGCAGCGAAACTTCAACGGCGAACTGGTTGCGCTCCATTTCAGGGAACAGCTCCTGGTCAGTAAATGAAAAAAGGACCATCGCCAGTGCGACCAGCACGATCCCCGTGCCAACCACCATCTTCGGATGTTTGAAGGCATGGTTGAGCGAATGGTCAAACCAGTTCTGCAAAAGGTCGAGGAAAGACTTTTTGCCCGGTCTCTTCCTGTTCATCAGCCCCCTTTTAATAAAAACAAAATTCAGGTAAGGAACCAGCAACATGGCAACCAGGATCGAAACCACCAGGGCGATCGTTACTACCCAGGGAATGGTCTCCATGAATTCACCGGCTGTGCCGGGCACCATGAATCCCAGGGGTATGTAGGCCGCCAGGATGGCCAGGGTGGCGACGATGATCGGTGCCCTCAGTTCCATGGCACTCTTAATGGCTGCATGCCATGGAGATATACCCTGGTCTATTTTGGCGACATGGTTGTCGATGACGACGATGGAGTTGTCGACGATCATCCCCAGTACAAGGATCAGGGAGGCGAGGGAAACTGTATGTAGTTCTATCCCGACAAAATAGAGTACGGCCATGGTGATCATAACCGAAATGGGGACGGTGATCCCGGCAACGGATGCCACCCGCAATGGAAGAAGAATCATGGTCACGAGGATCACGGCAATGATGGCGATCAGGAATTCCTTGAGAAAGTCATTCACCGAATCGCTCACGTATTTCGGGAGTTCCGATATCGTGGCGACTTCTATCCCGTCGGGACAATGTTTCTTAAACCTGTCAAGGGCTTTGTTCACATCCTTCCCGTACTCCACGATATTGTTTCCCGGTTGCATTTCCAGAGAAAGCAGGATTGTTTTTTTCCCATTCTGGCGGATGAAATTATCAGGTTTATCGTACTTCCGTTCGATGGTGGCGATGTTCTTAAGCCTCACCACATTGCCGCTGGGGTCGGAGTAGACGATCTGTTCGGCCAGGTCTTTTTCTGATTCAAAATTGGGAGGAAAGTGAACGGGCATAACGGTGCTTCCGTCATCCAGTTTCCCGGCATAGCTCACCATCCCGTTGGCCTGGTAGGAACCCAGCAGTGTCAAGGATTTGATATTGTATTCATTAAGCAGCTCGGGCCTGACATTTACAAATATTTTTTCTTTCTGAAGCCCGAAATGTTTGACTTTGGAGGTTGCCGGGATTCTGCGGATATCGGTTTCAAGTTTTTTCAGCTGCTCCTCGAGTTCCTTGTAACTCCTCGTATCGGACGATAAGGTAATGAGCAAAGCCGAGGTGTCGCCAAAGTCAGTATTGGCAATCAGGGCAAGGACGCCAGAGGGCAGGGTCATCTTGATTTCGGTCAGCCCGTGCTTTAATTTCGACCAGAACTGGTCGGCGTTTTTTACATTATCGTTCAATTCCACGAAAATGTACATGACCCCTTCACGGGAATAGGAATAGGTCTTGGCCTTTTTCACCTCCTGGTAGCCGAAAATGTAATTTTCGACCACCGTGGTCAGCTGTTTTTCCACTTCGGCTGAAGTCGCACCGGGATATATTCCCACGATGACTCCCTGCCGGATGGTGAAGGTGGGGAATTCATTGCGGGGCATTTTAATCAGTGCAACAATTCCCACAATGATAATGGCGGCGGCAATGATCACAACAATGTTGTTGTTACGCATCGCCTTTTCTATCACAGTGTATTTATTCTTCCGTTCCATATTACCATGCAATTAAACTGTTGTCCGACAATTTTTCTTTTCCACCGTTCACAATGATCTGTCCTGGTTCCAGTCCCGAAATAACCTCCAGACCTGCATCCTGGTACAGCCCTGTTTTAATGATCTGCTTCCTTGCCCGTTTTGCTGCTGTATCGACCAGAAAAACATAAACATGGTTTTCACTGTCTTTCGACACACTCGGGTAAGGAACAAAAACTTGCTCCTTTTCCATTGCAGTTTCCATTTTCACATCGCAGACCATGCCCGGTTTCAGCGCAAGCGCCGGGTTTTGAACAAGTATCTTCGCTTCGTAGGTGCGAGAGATCCTGTCGGCGACCGGACTGATATTCGCCACCACTCCTCTGAATTCCTTGTCATTGAGCGCAGAGACCGTAAAGCTTGTTTTCATTCCTTTGACGATCCTGGCCACTTCGTTTTCGGGAACAGATATCTTCACATATACCTGCTTTATATCAACCAGCTCAAGAGGTGCAGATGTAATGGATATTGACGACATTCCCGGTTCGGTATTGCGCCTGCCAACCATTCCGTTTACCGGTGCATACATGTTGCATTTATCAAGGTTGTTCTTTGCCAGGTTAAGCGATGACTGAGCCTGGTCAAGTTTTGATTCCATCTCCACCCATTTTATTTCAGGCAGGCTTCCCTGCCCATGTACGGTCTTCAGTCTTTCGTAAGCATCTTTGGCCTGCTGGTATTGTGAAAGCGTGATCTCATACATGCTCTTTGAATCGGTTTCATCAAGCGTGGCGAGCAACTGTCCCTTATGGACAATATCACCGGCATCGACCAGCACTTTTTCAACAGTTCCGGTCGTTTGAAAGTTAAGGGGTATGCTTTGATAAGCCTCGACTGTTCCGCTATAGCGCAGAGCGGTAACCACCTTTTCCTTTTTCACCATGACGGTCGTCACGGTGATTGGTTTCGTGGAGGGAAGGTTTTCCTGGTTTTGCATAGGATTGCATGCGAAAAGCATACACAATGCCATCGCAGAAATGATCATCTTTCTCATATTTCTTTATTTATCATGTTATTGACTTTGTTTAAATCGTGGGGATCTATTTTCATTTAAGTACTGAACGATTGGTATGATACATACTGAACGAACGGTATGTTATGACATAAAAAAATTATTTCTTAAGAAGGTAATATAACTGGTTAAGCTGATCTTTCAATGATTGCATTGCCGATCCAACAGAATTGGTCCTGATCAGGTCGCCTGCCAGTCCTACACTAAGGGAAAAGTATTGAAGGGCAACAACTTTGATATCGATGTCCCTTCGAATTTCCCCCTTCTGGATTGCATTCCTGAGGACGATCTGCACATCATTCACTGACTTTTCTATGACGAGGGCTTTATTCTCCGAAAATCCTTCGTAATGCCTGAAACAATCGGCTATCAGTGAAAGGTAGTTGACCGGAGTAAAGATTTCCTCATTGCCGAAGATCGCCTTCAGTATCTTATGGGTATGCTCGATACATAAGCTGGTGTATTCCTCCATGCTGATTGTATTCACATCGACCGTGAGACCGGTAATTGGAAAATGTTTGTCGATCACGGCACGGTAAAGTTCCTCCTTGTTCCTGAAATGATGATACAGGGCCCCCTTGGTAAAACCAATGGCTTCGCTGATCATACTTATGGAAACAGCTTCATAGCTATGGTTGAGGAACAACTTGTACGCTTCATCGATGATAAAATCTCTTGTATCTTTCATAAATAAAATACTGAACGATCGGTATGCAAATGTAAACCATTTTTATTTACTGCAGCTAGTAATTTTATTTTTTTTCTACGATTCAGGATTTCTTTTTATGCTCATACCCACCAATCGACCGATGATCACGGCAATGTAAAAAGTGCCGAATATGGTTTCAAAAATGGCCAGAAGCCGGGGGACCTTCATCAAAGGTTGGATATCTCCGTATCCGGTGGTTGTCAGCGTGATAAAACTATAATAAATCAAATCGAGGTGATTATCATTTACTGCATTTGCAGATGCAGTAAATGCCAAAGGATTTTGCGCTGCATAGAAACAGTAAAAATATCCGAATGACAGGCCAGCCAGGAGATAAATACTGATGGCATTCCCAATCTCCGAAATTGACAAGGGTTGTACTTTCATCAGATAATAAAAAAGGATCAAGGCAAATATTCCATAAATCGCACTGTTGCGAAGATAGATAAACTCAATAAAAAAATGATTGGCAAAAGTCCATGAAAGTACTTCGAGGAGTATTGAAAAACCAACCAAAACCAAAACAAACCAGATGGCGCTGCGGTGGGAAAACATCACAGCAAAAGCCCCGGCCATGGTTGCAACAACAAGCAAGGATGCGATTAACCGGCCAACCAGGCTTTCGTCCAGAAAGGGGTTTATGAAAACTATTACGATCAGGGATAAGAGGAATGCTGAACTTTTCAGAAATTCAGGCTGGAGGATGCTAGGCCATCTTTTATGCGTCATGATCGTTGTGTTTAAAAATCTGTCTAATGTACAAAATTGATTTTTACAAAATGAACTATCCCTTAAATGAACTTTTTCGACATCCCTGATAACTTTACCCCAGGGAACGCCGGCAATATTAAAATTTCCTATAAATTGCGGGCAAAATCGTGACGCGTGATGCGTGACGCGAGACAAAAAAACAGAGATGGCGGAAGAACATTCTTTTCAAAGGCGGTTAAATCTTTTTGACTCCACGGCCCTTGTGGTCGGTTCAATGATTGGTTCAGGGATCTTTATTGTGAGTGCCGACATTGCGCGCATGGTCGGATCGCCGGGATGGCTGATGATGGTATGGATCATTACAGGTTTCATGACCATTTTCGCCGCACTCAGTTACGGTGAACTGGCGGGGATGTTCCCAAAGGCAGGCGGACAATATGTATATCTCAAGGAGGCCTACAATCCTTTAACCGGATTTCTATACGGGTGGACCCTGTTCCTGGTCATACAAACAGGCACCATCGCAGCCGTGGCAATGGCATTTGCCAAATTCTTCGGTGTGCTGATCCCCTGGGTATCGGAATCCGTAGTATGGTTCAGTTTAAACTCCATCGATTTCGGACCTGTTGATCTCGGGTTTTTTACCATCGGCCATTTTAACATGGGATTTGTAAAATTCGGACCGGTGCATCTGGTAGCCATCGGATCCATTGCTTTCCTGACCTGGATCAACACCAGGGGGATCCAGGAGGGGAAAAAGATCCAGAATGCCTTTACCTCAGGAAAGTTTGTTTTACTGGTTCTTTTCATCATCATCGGATTGGGGTATGCCTCGAACCAGCATTCCATCCATCTCAACAACCTGACCTTTTGGAATCCGGAAAGAGAGGGAGCCGGCGGGGTGGATATTCCGTTATCGGGAATGGCCCTGGTTGCGGCGATCGGGATGGCCATGGTCGGAAGCCTTTTCTCATCCGATGCATGGAATAACATCACCTTTACTGCCGGAGAGGTTATTAATCCAAGGAAGAACATCCCGCTCAGCCTGGTATTGGGAACTTTGGCGGTTACTGCGTTATACCTTCTGGCCAACCTCGTATATATCACGGTACTCCCGGTTCGCGGCGATCCGGCAGGAACAGACATTGCTGCGAGGGGCATCCAGTATGCCCTGAACGACCGGCTTGGAACGGCTGCGATTTCCGGTGTTTTCGGCAACTATGCCGTGCTGATCATGGCTGCCTTCATCGTGATCTCCACCTTCGGGTGCAACAACGGGCTCATTCTTTCCGGGGCCCGTGTTTATTACGCCATGGCCTCCGATGGCATTTTCTTTAAAAAGGTCGGAAACCTGAATACCAAAGGCGTTCCCGCTACAGGTTTGGTGATCCAGGGTGTCTGGGCAGCATTGTTGTGCCTTTCAGGAACTTACGGGCAGCTGCTTGATTATGTTGTGTTCGCTGTACTGATTTTTTATGTACTCACCATATTCGGATTGTTCCTGTTGCGGAAAAAGCGCCCCGAAATGGAACGGCCATACAAAGCTTTTGGATACCCCGTGATCCCCCTGGTGTATATTCTTTTGGCGCTGTTGGTGATGGTCATTCTGCTTATTTATAAACCGGAGTATACCTGGCCGGGGCTAATCATCGTTATTCTTGGGATTCCTGTTTTCTATCTGTGGAATAAAAAGTAACCTTCGCCGATGTCTCACATTTCTAAAGCCGGATCGTATAATTCACTTATTCATTTAAGGATTCTGTTAAATTGATGATATTTAAAAAACTTTGGATTGAATTTATTTTACTGCCTGTCGCTGCTGTCTTCTCCCCATTGTTATGCGCACAGTGTCCGGTAGCAAATACAACCTTCGGCGATGGTGAACAGATCAGTTATACCATATCCTACAACTGGGGTCCGGTGTGGGTCGACGCCGGCCTGGTGACTTTTACCGTTGCGAAGGAACTTTACCTTGGGAAACCGGCATGGCATTTCAAAAGCACCGGAAAAACATTCACCTCTTACGATCTCCTCTTTAAAGTACGTGATTACTATGATTCCTGGGTGGAACCTGAAACCTTTCATTCCATCGATTTCAGGCGTTACATATATGAAGGGGGATATTCCATGCTGAACACCCTGAAGTTCGACCATGCCGGTCAGAAGATCATCTGCAATACAAAAAGTCAACAAAATCCACAGCGCACGGATACATTGAGCATGCGGCCCTGCACCTTTGATATGCTTTCGGCAGTGTATTACACAAGAACCCTTGATTTCCGTGACATGCACCCCGATTCAAAAAAAACAGTAACGGTGCTTATTGATGACGGGTATTATGATATTTACATACGGTACATTGGCAAAGAGATCGTTGAGGCAACCAATGGCAAACGGTATCCATGCATCAAATTTGCGGCAAAGATGGTCCAGGGCACCATTTTCAGGGGAAATGAGGATGTGCTCGTATGGGTGACAGATGATGCAAATAAAATACCCGTATATATTGAGGCTAAAATCATTGTAGGAACAGTGAAGGCCTATCTGAAAGAGGCATCGGGATTAAGAAATAAATGACGCAGGCACAAACAAACGCGCAACTAATACTACGATATGAAACTTATAGCTGACAGCGGTTCAACAAAGACGACCTGGATTTTGCTCGAACAGAACAAGGTAAAGGAAACCATCGGAACCAGCGGGTTAAATCCATATTTTCATGATTCTGAAAGTGTTGAAGCTGTTCTCCGTGCCGACCTCATTCCATTCGTGGTGGAGGATAACATCCGGGAGGTTCATTTTTATGGGGCGGGCTGTTCAACGGACTACAATAACAGCATGATCAGGGATGCCATCCTTCGGTTCTTCAGAAAAGCCGATGTTTTCATTTACCATGATATCCTGGGCGCAGCCCGGGCTCTCTTCGGGAATGACAAAGGAATTGCCTGTATCCTGGGAACCGGCTGTAATTCGTGCTTTTTTGATGGAGCTGAACTCCATTCAAAAGTCGATTCCCTTGGTTATCTTTTCGGGGATGAGGGTGCAGGATCCTACCTTGGAAAATTGTTCATGGGCGCCTATCTGAAAAAGGAGCTTCCTCAGGAATTGCGCGATCTGTTTGACAACCAATTCGGATATACGCTGGAGGATATCCTGAATTCACTTTACAACAAGCCATCGCCGAACAAATTCCTGGCATCTTTCAGCCTGTTTCTCAGCCCGAACCGGGAACATCCTTTCGTAAAAGCTTTAATCCAGCAGTCTTTTCAGGATTTCTTCAATGCCCATGTCAAGAAATATGAGGATTACAGGGCACTCTCAATTGGCTTTATCGGGTCAATCGCTTTTATATACCGCGAGATCCTGTCGGAGGTCGCCCTTAAGGAGGGGGTAACCATTTCAAAAATACACTCCTCCCCCATCGAAGGACTGATAGAATACCATGTAATTAACTGACCTGAATGGAGTTGATCACCTGCTCCACATCGTCCGGTTGAAACCAGCGATATTCCTTATCCTTCCTGAACCATGTCAATTGGCGCTTTGCATAGCGCCGGCTGTTGGTCTTTATTTTTTCCACAGCAAATTCAAGTGAGGTAAGCCCTTCGAAATAGTCGAATAATTCTTTGTAGCCTACGGTATTCATGGCATTCAGGTGCCTTAACAGATAGAGTCTGCGGGCCTCTTCTACAAGTCCCTCCCTTATCATTTCATCAACTCTGCCGTTGATCCTTTTGTTCAGAACTTCGCGTGGAAGTTCAATCCCGATTTTCAGGATCCTGAAGGGCCGGCTTTTCGGGGTATGGGAGCGCAAGGCGGAATAGGGCACGCCTGTTGAACGGTACACTTCGAGCGCCCTGATAAGCCTGGCAGGGTTGGCAAGGTCGACCATGTTGTAATATTCCTGATCTGCTTGTCGCAGTTCGTCCTGCAGTGCCTGAATTCCCGATGTCTTAAGATTTTGTTTCAGTTCCCGGCGGATTTCAGGATCGGGATCGGGCAACTGATCGATGCCGTGACAAACGGCATTGATATACAACCCCGATCCTCCTACCATCAGAATGACAGGGTGTTTTCTGAAAAGGGTCTCAAGCAGGGGAATCACCTCTGATTCGAAGCGCGAAACATTATAGGTGTCGTGAACCGAAAGCTGATGGATAAAATGGTGGGGTACGATGTTCAGTTCTTCCTGCGAGGGAACAGCCGTGCCGATTTTCATTTCCCGGTAAAACTGCCTTGAATCGGCCGAGATGATCTGTGTGTTCAGACGCCGGGCGACCTGTATTCCAAGAGCTGTTTTTCCTACCGCGGTCGGACCTGCAATGACAACCAGCAACGGGTCACTAATAGTCATCTGAATCTCTGTCATAGCCTGATAATCTTTTATCCAGGCTTTCAATATCTTCGTAGTCTTCGATGTGGTCTAACTTTTCATCCTCATCCGTTTCCTGCTGCCCTCCATAGGAAAAATCGTCCTCGCCATCGCCGGGAGTATCAAATTCAGGGGTTTCAATTACCTGTTCTTCCTGTTCCGTCTCTTCAATGAGGCTGCCAATTTCATTTTCGATGGCTGCCAATTCATGCTCATCCTCAACCATGTCGTTGAATTTAGTAAGTTCCTCTAATTTCGGGAGCGGTACTTTCGGGACTGATATTTTAGGAATGATCACCTTGGGTGGGCTCGGTGCAGCGGCTTCCGCTGCAGAAATCTCGGGTTTCCTGGGCAACTCAGCAACCCGTTTGATGCATCTCGGGTATGAGAGGATGCCGTCGGCCTGAAATATTTTAAAGAGTTCAATATGAAATGAGAAATGATCCCGGCCGATAAATTCATAGATCATCTTCTGGTGCGGGTCTTCAATGAAATGTTTTATTTTGGAAACCTTCATCAGCGGAGGGGTGACGAAATCATTTACAACCCGGTCAAGATCGTCATCGTATTTGCGGATCTGCCGTTTTTCGGTCTTCAGGGTAATTTCCTTGTCTTTGATATACTTCTTGTCCGTCATGAAAAAAGAGGAGCGCTCGCAATGCATCAGCTCTGCAGATTCCATCATAATATGGTGAAAGTCAAGGAAGGTCTGATTGGGCTGAATTTCAATATCCCTGAGCCATCCATCATGCTCCTCACAAGTTATTCTAAAAAGATAAATCAACATGGTTGTTCCGGCTATTAATCCACTCCAAAAATATAAAATTTCGTAAACAAAATCGAAAAAAGGTTCAGCCTTCTTTTTTGATCAAACCAAGTTTCCGGCCCTCCTCCAGCATCAGCTGGTACGCTGCGGAATAGTCATTGGGGATGATCCCTTCGAGGATGGCTTCAGTGATGGCATCCTTGATGATCCCAACTGATTTTGAAGGGGGTATCCCGAAAGCATCCATAATCACCTGTCCGGTAATGGGAGGCTGCCAGTTGCGCAATTGATCCTTTTCCTCGATCTCTTTCAGTTTCTGACGTACGATGTTAAAATTGGAGATAAAGCGCTTTACTTTCGCGGGATTTTTTGAGGTAATATCAGCATTGCACAGGAGCATCAGGTCATCGATGTCATCTCCTGCTTCGAAAAGCAACCTGCGCACGGCCGAATCGGTTACCACCTCTTCGGCCAGTACGATTGGCCTGAGATGCAGCAACACCAGTTTTTCGACATATTTCATTTTGTCATTGAGGGGAAGCTTGAGTTTTCGGAAAATGTGCGGTACCATTTTGGCCCCCCTGAATTCATGTGCATGAAAGGTCCACCCGGTGCCCTGTATAAACTTTTTGGTCAGGGGCTTTGCAATGTCATGGAGAATCGCTGCCCAGCGCAGCCAAAGGTTATCTGAAACGGATGCCACGTTGTCAAGAACTGCAAGGGTATGGGTGAAATTGTCCTTATGTCCCTTCCCCTCAATGATTTCAGCTCCCTTCAGTTCGCAGAATTCCGGAAAAATTATTTTCAACAATCCGGTTTCGTCCATCATCCTGAATCCTTTCGAAGGCAGATCGGCCTGAATGATCAGGTTGAATTCATCGATCACCCGTTCCATTGATACAATTGAAATCCGTTCGGCATTCCGCCCGATGGCTTCGAAGCAGGTTGGTTCGATCGTGAAATGAAGCTGGGTGGCAAACCTGATGGCACGCATCATGCGCAGCGGGTCATCAGAAAAAGTAATATCCGGATCAAGCGGTGTTCTGATGATTTTATCATGAAGATCCTGGATCCCATTGAATGGATCGAGGAGGCGACCATATTGCCCGGGTGTGAGATCAATGGCCATGGCGTTGATCGTAAAATCGCGACGGTTCTGATCATCTTCGAGGGTGCCCCCTTCAACAATGGGTTTTCGTGAATTAAGCCGGTATGATTCCTTGCGTGCTCCAACAAACTCAATTTTCCAGCCATGGAAATTCAGCATCGCCGTACCGAAATTTTTAAAAAATTTCACAGGAACCTCCCCGTCCAGTTTGCCGGCCACCTGGTGGGCAAAATCGATGCCACTCCCGAGCACCACGATATCGATATCCTGCTTGTTGTCGCGCTTCAGTAAGAGGTCCCTCACAAACCCTCCAATGACAAATGCCTGCAGCTGCATCGCATCCGCGACCTGCGAAATAATCCTGAATATCGGGTTTGTAAGGTGCTTCTTCAAAAATGATCGGGTGATTCGTGAATGAGTGGGTGACAGATTGAATTTGATTTTTGCAAAAGTAACGAATAGTGAATGAAAAAACGATGGAAAAATGTGCAAAAACGATATTGCGGATTTCATGCGGTGTTGTATCTTTGACACCCAATCGTTAATAAATTAACTATTCAAAAATAAACTAATTATGGCTAAAAGAACCATTGTTGCCATGCCCGGAGACGGCATTGGTAAGGTTGTCCTTAATGAGGCCATCCGCGTTTTGGATGCAGCCGGTTTTGATGCAGAATATGTCCACGGAGATATCGGATGGGAATTCTGGTGCAATGAGGGTGATCCCTTTCCCGTTCGCACCCAGAAATTGCTCGAACAACACAAAATTGGCCTGTTCGGCGCCATCACCTCCAAACCCAAAGACAAGACGGAGGCAGAGTTGTCGCCCGAGCTGAAAGGAAAAGGATTTGCCTATTACAGCCCCATCGTGACCATGCGGCAGAAATATGACCTTGACATCTGCATGCGGCCATGCAAAACCTTCAAGGGGAACCCGCTGAATTTCATCCGTCGCGGATTTGGTGGCGTGATCGAGGAGCCAATCATTGACACCATGATCTTCCGTCAGAATACGGAATGCCTGTATGGCGGCGTTGAATGGTCAAATCCATCAGACCAGGTTTACGATGCATTGATGACCCACAAGAAATTCAGGGATAACTTTGCCTGGTGCCCGCGCCCGGAGCTGGCGGTATCGACCCGTATTTTTACGAAGAAATATACCGGACGCATCCTACAGGCTGCCTTTGACTATGCCAAAGCGAGGGGATTTGAGACAGTAACCGTTTGTGAAAAGCCGAATGTGATCCGTGAAACCTCAGGAATGATGCTGAAGATGGCACAGGACATGGCAAAGAATGAATATCCCGGGATCAAAGTCCAGGATACCAACATTGATGCCCAGATGATGTGGCTCACCAAGAATCCTGAGACCTACCATGTGATGGTTGCCGGCAATATGTTCGGGGACATCGTTTCCGATGGATTTGCCGGGTTGATTGGCGGCCTCGGATTCGCATGCAGTGCCAATATTGGCCCGGAAATAGCCGTTTTTGAACCCACCCATGGTTCAGCCCCCAAATACGCGGAGTTTAACCCGTCTATCGTTAATCCTTCTGCCATGATCCTCTCTGCCGTGATGATGCTCGAGCACCTGGGCGAGATGGAGATGGCTGCAAAGATCTCCACTGCCGTAGCAAAGGTTGTTGAAGAGGGAAAGGTGATGACCTATGATATGATGAAGCTGCCGGGAAAACCGGATGCCTTCAGCAAAGGCGCCGCCACCACGCAGCAGATGACGGATGCGATCATCAGTAAACTTTAAGAATTGGTGACAAAGTAACAGGGTGACTGGGTAACAGGGTAAAAAAAAATCTCCTTGTCACCTTGTTACCTTGTTACCTTGTCACCTTGTTACCTTGTTACCAAAATCAAAGCGTATGACTGACGAAATAAAAAACCTTTGGCCGGAACTGATGTGGATCGAGGATCCGGATCTCCGCGAAAAAACAGCAAAAACTTGGGAACTGGCGCTCGAGAAGAGTGTTCTGACTCCAGATGATCTGAACAAAATTCCTTTTACCCTGCTTGCCGGGCCCGACATGAAGGTATCTTTCATGGCGCATAAACGGTGTGTGGTTCATGTAGCGCGGGATGCAGGGAAAAAGATGAACGAATTCTTCAAGGATGATCTGCCCGTCAACATGGATGTTCTGATCGCCGGGGCCATTCTCGCCGATGTCGGAAAGCTGGTTGAATATGAGCTCGATGCCAATGGAAAATCATTCCAGGGAAAATACGGGAAATATCTCCGTCACCCGTTTTCCGGGGTATCGCTGGCCGAGCAGTGCGGGGTTCCTGCGGCTGTTTGCCACATCATTGCCACCCATGCCGGCGAAGGCGATATGGTGAAGCGGACGACCGAAGCCTATGTGGTGCACCATGCCGATTTCATGACATTTGAACCATTCAGGGATAGACTTAAGTAGGAATGCATTATTTTTTCACCTTTACAAAACATCACGCATGACAATCATCGAAAAAATCATAGCTGCTCACAGCAACCAATCTGTTGTAAAGCCGGGCGACATTGTGGACGTTTTTATTGACACCCGTGCTGCACGCGATTTTGGCGGTGCCAATGTCGTAAAAAACCTTCTCGACAACGCATTGACGATCGCAGATCCGGAGAAAACCATTTTCACTTTTGACTGCAACCCCGGAGGTTCTGACCAGAAATATGCTGCAAACCAGCAATATTGCCGGCAATACGCCCGTGAGCAGCGTATCAGGGTGTATGATGTGGATGCCGGGATCGGCACCCATCTTGCCATTGACAACGGGTTGGTATGGCCCGGAAGCACTTTTGTTTCCACCGATTCTCATGCCAACATCATGGGAGCCATTGCCTCCTTTGGACAGGGGATGGGTGATCAGGACATTGCTGCTGCATGGGCGAAGGGAGCAGTTTGGTTTAAAGTGCCCGCTTCGGTAAAGATAAACCTGACAGGAGAACGGCCAGCCAATTTATCCGCCAAAGACATCGTGTTGAACCTGTTGTCCATTTTCGGAGCCAATAAATTGCTTGGATTCTCGGTGGAAATTTATGGTACGGCGGTTGAAAAATTCACCCTGGCTGAACGGATCACCATTGCGTCGATGGGGACCGAAATGGGCGCCATTATCATCATTTTTCCCACATCCGGAGCGCTGCTCAGCGAACTGAAAATGATTACGGGAAAAGAAATGCAACCCATGGTGGCCGATGCGGAGGCACAGTATGAAAAAACCTTCGACATCGACCTGAGCAAATTCGTGACGATGGTGGCAAAACCGGGACATCCGCATGATGACACCTCCATTGAAACCGTTCTCAACCAAAAAATCGATTCCGGATTCATCGGAAGTTGTACCAACGGGCGCATCGATGATCTGCGGGCTGCAGCATTGGTGCTGAAAGGCAGAAAAGTAGCTCCCGGTGTGGTTTTAAAGATCGTTCCTGCAACGGATGCCATCTGGACACAGGCCATGGAAGAAGGAATTATCCGGATCTTCAAGGAAGCCGGCGTTATGGTTTCAAATGCAGGCTGTGCCGGTTGTGCCGCGGGGCAGGTTGGCCAGAATGGTCCCGGCGAAGTGACCATCAGCACGGGGAACCGGAACTTTGAAGGAAAACAGGGTAAAGGATTTGTTTACCTCGCCTCACCGGCGGTGGTGGCAGCTTCGGCCGTCGCAGGATTCATCACCACACCCGATCGCATCCCTGACAAGCCTGCCTTATTCCATGCAACCGGAAAACGTGACACGGGACACGTGACGCGTGACAAAAGCAAAATAGCAGAAAAGCAAACAGCCGTTGAGGGCAGGGTCTGGATTATTCCCAAGGATGATATTGATACCGATATGATTTTTCACAATCGTTATCTTACCATCACCGACATCAGGGAAATGGGACAATATACCTTTGATAACCTCAAGGGATTTGAAGATTTTGCCAAAAAGGCCCAACCCGGCGATATCGTCATCACCCATAAGAACTTCGGGGCAGGAAGTTCCCGGCAGCAGGCAGTGGACTGTTTTCTCTCGCTGGGGATCAGCTGCATCCTGGCCGAATCATATGGCGCAATCTACGAGCGAAACGCCATCAATGCGGCGCTGCCCATCCTGACCTACAACCCTGAATCATTGGCCAAAGCAGAAATCGAACATGGCGATACCATCAAAGTTAATTTCGTCACCGGGGAACTGACCAATCTCAGAAATCAGAAAACAACCGGCATCGATAAATTTTATGATGCACAGCTTGCAATCTACAAGAACGGGGGATTGTTGTAAAAAGAATTCCGTATCAGACCAATGATCGCGGAATGAAACAGTCGCTAGCGTTTCAGTTTCCAGCGGCGATGTGACCACAAATAGTATTCGGGTTTCGCTTTGATCACCTCTTCAAGCCTCTTCATGAACCGGGCCGTCAGCTCGCCGGTTTTTGTTTTAACCGGTTCTGGTTCCAGCATGCTGAAATCAACCCTGTAATATCCCCGTTTCACCTTTATCACGGTTCCAAAAACAACCGGAAGGTTATATATCCGGGCATATTTTTCAGGTCCATGCAGCGCGGCTGTATCCTGATTCAGAAAATCGACCCAGTAGGCCAGCCGTGGGCTTGAAGGACTCTGGTCGGCCACCATATAAAAGATGGCCGGTTCCCCGTAATCTGCCTGGAATGTTTCTGCCGTTTGGGTGATGGAGGCAAGTTTCGACCGGCCCTTGACCCTGGAACGCTGCACGTAGGCATCGATATATTTATTCGATAATGGCTTATAAAAACCGACCGGCTTGTGCATGAGCTGAACCCCTGAGGCCAGCCCCCCCCATTCCCAGTTTCCGTAATGACCCGCAATGCAGATGACGGATTGCCCCTTTTTATAGAGGTCGTCCAGCATCTCCACATTGGTATATTGATAACGCTTCATAACGGACTCCTCCGTCATGGTGAATGCCTTCAGGCTTTCGATCAGCATATCTGACAGGTGGTGGTAAAAGCTTTTGGCAATCGTAGTAATTTCTTCCGTGGATTTCTCAGGAAAGGAATTTCTCAGATTTGAAAAAACCACCTGTTTGCGGTACCCAACCACATAGTAGATGAGGTAAAAAACCATGTCGGCGAAATAAAAAAGGATACGGAAAGGGATAAACCGGAACAGGAGAATATAAAATCTGAAGATGAAATATGTCAGTTTATCCATCGGATCTGATTTAGATTGAAAACACGATTTAGAAGTACAAATTTAAAATATAAATTCATTTCGAAAAACCTTAATTTTGCTGTAAATTCTGTAAATAATGTTGATTATAAAACGGCACAACACCGATCCCTATTTCAACCTGGCAACGGAAGAATTTGTGCTGAAAAATTTCGAGGATGATTCATTCATGCTCTGGCGCAACGCTCCTTCGATCATTGTAGGGAAACACCAGAATACGCTGGCCGAGATCAACGTGGAGTATGTAAAACAGAACAACATCCCTGTTGTCAGGCGATTGAGCGGCGGCGGGGCTGTTTTTCATGACCTGGGAAATCTTAATTTCACCTTCATCCGAAAGGGGCAGACCGAGACGCTCGTTGATTTCCGCAGATACACGGAACCGATCCTGGAGGTGCTGCAAAAGATGGGAATCGATGCAAAATTCGAAGGCCGGAATGACCTGACCATCGGGGGAAAGAAATTTTCGGGGAATGCGGAACACATCTGGAAAAACAGGATCCTGCATCATGGCACCCTCCTTTTTTCCTCACACATGCCCGACCTGTCGCAGGCGCTCAATGCAGATCCGCTTAAGTTCCAGGACAAGTCGGTAAAATCGGTTCGCAGCCGCGTGACAAATATCAGCGATCATCTCAGGGAACCCATGGATGTGATGCAATTCGCCGCCATGATCGAGGCGCATATAACAGAGAAGTATCCTGACACCCGGCTGATCGAACTTTCACCGGAGGATCATGATCGGATCCATGATCTGACCAGGGAAAAATACAGTACCTGGGAGTGGAATTTCGGCTATTCGCCCAATTACAATTTCAGAAAGATCATGCGTACCGCCAAAAGCGGGACCATCGAATTCGACCTCGATGTTCACAACGGCACCATTAGGCATATCAGGATCTTCGGGGATTATTTCAGCCGGTTTGATACCGAGGAAATTGAGACAGCACTCACCGGAATTGCCCACCAGGAACCGGCGATCAGGATTGCACTCCAGCCCTTCAGGGTGGATGATTATTTTGCCGCCCTCACACTCGACGAGCTTATGGCAGGGATGTTTTAAGCGTCGCCTTTAACCATAAGAATCCAATGATCCCCGCAATGCCGGAGGCAATCAAAACGCTGATTTTTGAACTGTCAATCACCGCCGACTGATCAAATGCCAGCAGGGTGATAAATATGGACATGGTAAACCCGATCCCTCCAAGAAATCCTGCACCGACGATGTGCTTCCATTGAATATCGGGGGGGAGTGCGCACAACCCCAGTGACGCACCTAAAAATGAAAACAGGAAAATTCCGAGTGGCTTGCCGATGATCAGACCCAGGAAGATCCCCAGGCTGTTTGATGTCCCTAACCCGGCTGCCCATCCGCCGCCCAGCAGGATCCCTGTGTTTGCCAGGGCGAACAAAGGCAGGATGAAAAAAGCGACCGGTTTGTGCAGGAAGTGCTCCATTTTAAAGGAGGGGGATTTTTCGCCTCCGTCGCCAAATGGGATGGCGAACGCCAGCAGTACACCCGAAATCGTCGCATGGATGCCGGAATGCAGCATAAAATACCACATCACCACGCCTCCGACCAGGTAGGGAATCAGGTTATGCACCCTGAGGCGGTTCAGGATAAGAAGTCCCGCGAATATGGCAAGGGCAATAAATAAATTTGCAAAGGAGAGTGCCTGGGTATAGAATATGGCGATGACCAGGATGGCTCCCAGGTCGTCCATCACCGCCAGGGCGGTTAGAAATATTTTCAGGGATACCGGAACCCTGCTTCCCAGCAGCGATAAAACACCAATGGCAAATGCAATATCCGTCGCCATGGGGATTCCGGCCCCCGTATGGAACATTGTTCCGGCATTCAGCAGTAAAAAGAGGCCGGCCGGGATGATCATCCCTCCCATTGCAGCAAAAAAAGGCAGAGAAGCGCTTTTCAGGTCAGACAATTCCCCTTTATAAATTTCACGCTCCAGTTCCAGCCCTATCAGCAGAAAAAAAATAGTCATCAACCCATCATTGATCCAGTGCCCCAGGTTATGTCCACCGAATTCAGTGTTCCAGAAATCCAGATAGGGTTTATGAATGGGTGAATTGGCAAGGATCAGCGAGAGCACCGTACAGAAAATCAAAATCAACCCTCCCGCCTTTTCACTTTCAAAAAAATCAGTGAACATCCGGGATAACCTCAAACTGGGGACCTGTTGCTTCATATTCCTGCTTTATATCTGATCACTTCCGCTTTTTCAAGGGTAATGAGGCCGCCTGACTTTGATTGTTCAAATAATTGTTCGACGATGGTGGTGAATTCACGGATCTTCTCTTCCGTGTCGACAATCTCAATGATTAAAGGCAGATCGGAGGATATGTCAAATAATTTCGTTGTATGAATTTTTGAATTCGGACCAAATCCCATAACCCCCCTGGTGACGGTTGCCCCTGACAAACCCCGTTTCTTGGCTTCAAAAACGATGACTTCGTACAAAGGCTGCTGCCCGATCCGGTCTGATCCTCCGATAAAGATGCGCAGGAGTTTGGCATTTGGGTTATTTTCCATATCAGAAGATTTTTGTGATCATAATTCCGATGAATGTAGCTAAAAGCCCGAGAATAACGCTTCCGGCAACATAGGCTGATGCATAACCAAACTGTCCGTCGCGCAGCATTCCAACGGTTTCATTGGAGAATGCCGAGAAGGTCGTGAAACCGCCCAGGATCCCGGTTGCCAGGAACAACCGCCATTCCTGCGTCAGATTTCCCCGGTCGGCCAGACCGAACACGATTCCGATCAGAAAACACCCTGCTACATTCACGCTGAGGGTCCCAAAGGGGAAGGATGTAAACACCCTGTTCTGTATGAAAACCGTGATCAGGTAGCGGGAAATTCCACCCAGGAAACTGCCCAGCCCAATTGTAAAAATCATTTTCATCAGCCAGCTAACAGTTTGGGCGTATTCAGGCTGAACATTTTATAAATCACCATGCGTTAAGGATGTTTCGTGAAACCAACAGGAACAAAGGTAAAAGATTTGGAATTAATCCTTATCGAATATCAGCTTCCTGTATTTATTATAAAGGAATGACATGATGAGCAGTAAAATTCCGAGCGAGAGGAATACGATGGTTTTGGAAATGGTATCGAGTGCTGTTAAATCATAAAAAAACAGTTTGATCAGCGTCGCTCCAAAAAGCACAATGGCTCCGATTCTCAGATGTTTTTTCTTCTTCCATATCCCGATTACGACCAGGAACAATGCATAAATGCCAAACAAAATGCTCAGTCCCAGTTTATAGGATTGCTCTGACCGGAAAAGATCCATCCAGTTGATGAATTCATTGGATAAAACAGTCAGCAGTGTTGCATGAAGGAGAAAATCAAATTCCATTTTCAGATCGACTGAGAGAAATTTCTGCCGGATATAGGTGTACACCGAGTACAACATTCCTCCTGCAAAAACAAATGATATATACCTGATCGCAACGTTCATATTCCCCCTGTAATAATACCCGGACAAGGACTGACTGATGTAGCTTTCGCGAAGTTCGCCGATGGCAATCAATCCAACTGACAGAAATAATCCCAGGGCAACCACATTCATCCACAGATTTATGATTCCCAGTACCTTGCTATTTATTTTCCGGATATTCACAAAGGATAGCACAGACAAAAACAGGAGTGAATAATTGAGTATTGAAAGGGTGGTATATCTTAAAAGATCCTCATTCCACAAATGCTGAGGGAAGGTCAAATCCTGGTCGATGGTTCTCATGGAATCAACATATGACTGGTTCCAAAAAGTAGAAATTTCCATGATGAAAGCGAAATAAACTGCAACCACCAAAATGGCCGGGATGGTAAAATTCATTATTCCTGAGATCCTTTTATGAATGCTTAAGAAGGAAATATATTTTTTCTGGTTATTGACCAGGCAGATAAAGCTAAATGAAGCGACAAAGAGGGCCGAAGTCAGAAAGTTGACATTAAACAGCGGGATAATCCTGGTTTCCGGGTGAGCGGGATCATATCCATTATAGACGGTAAGCCAGTCATGCAAAAGGCTGGATAATGCCAGGAACATGAGCGGGTATGACAACAATTCATACACCTTGTCATTTTTTGTCCTGCCGATCCAGAACAGCAGGGCCACCTCGGCAGCCCAAAACAGCGTAACCCATTTCCCGTCAAACTCAACAGGGATGGCGATGGTTATAAAAACAACGGCCATTCCAACCAGGAAAGACAACAATTTCCGGTCGGTTGCTTTTCGTCCATAAACCACTAAACCAACCAATCCATGAACCACTGCATTCCCCAGGGTAAACAATCCAAGAAATTTTTCTCCGGTTTGATTCCCCCGCAGAATGTCATAACCAAATCCGTAGAACACAGCGGAGTTCGCCAGCAGCAGTAAGATATCCTCTATCTCAAATTTCTCCTTTTTCAATATTTTGTACGCAAGAAAGATCAGGTAGAATTGTGCAAAGAAAATGGATATAAAGGTCAGGGACAATCCAAAGTGATCCTCCATTTTATAGTTCGGGATGAACCATGTGAGAAAGATAAGCCAGGTAACGATAAAGGATGAATATAAGAGCGGTTTCCAGTACTTCACGAATGAAATTACAAGGATCCCGGCATTGATGATGGTTATGTAGCTGAAAAGGAACAGGAGGCTTCCCGATTTATCGCCCAGGAGAAAGGGGACGGCATAGGCCCCGACCAGGCCGATGTGAGCGATTATTTGCCTGTTATAGGTAATCGCTGATCCAACTCCAAAAACAGTAAAAAACACCATCAGCCCAAAGGTGATCCCCTGCGGAATTAATCCATAGAAATCGAAGGCGGCAAAGGTGATAAAATAGACAATGGCTATGGCTCCGCTCAGGAGAACGGCGCTGAAATTTTCAAATTGTTTCTTCAGCCATACAGCAAAACCAAGCAATCCCAACCCCACAAGGTAACCGAGGATAATTCTTGTCCAGGGGCTGATCAGATCATGGTCAATCGCATACTTCGCTCCGATACCAACCCCAATGATGGTGATGATGATACCCACTTTATTGATGAGATTTTCACCTATGAATTTTTCAAAATCCCGTTTAATTTTCGGCTCTTTTTTGGGGGAGGGGTCAGCAGGGAGCTGTTTTGGGGTTTGATCGGCGGCTGGTACATTTTCAACAATCACCGGATCAGCATGAAGAGCGGGCTGATCTTCCTGAAATCGGGCAACCGGGACTTCTGGTTGACGGGCATGAAATTCGGGGAAGGGTTGCGACTGGTTTTCGACATCCTCAGTTTTGGTTCCAGATGATCTCAGCAAGATAATCTCGCTTTGTAAATCATTCAATTCTCTTTGAAAGGCGGCTTGTTTTTTCAGAAGAAACTCGAGTTTTTCCTGAAGCTGTGCAACCTGATCAGCATTTTTATCCATAATTCAAAATATTCAAATTGAATTCAAATATACAACTTGTGAAAAGCTTTGTCAAACGGGCATGTTTACTCTGCTTCGTATAACCTGAGCCTGTTTTTCAGAAGTCTCAACTCATCCTGCAACTGGTCAACTCGCCGGAGCATGTGTGAGATAGCGTCAATGCCTTCAACATTTATATCCAGGTCATAGTGCAGGCGAATCATCCGTTCCAGCTCGTTGACCTGCTCCAGATAGATATACCTGGTTTCCTCAATTTCAGTTATATGAACCAGGCCAAATTCGTGAAGGGAGTCAATAAATGAGAACTCGATATTATAATGTCCGCAGAACTGATCAACGGTAATTAAATTTTCAGTTTCCATGATGATGAATTTTGGATAATTCTTTGAACAGCTCCTTCTCCTTCTGAGTCAGGTTTACAGGAACTTTCATTTGATAGGTAAGATACAGGTCCCCGAATTCTCCCTCGCTTTTATAGACAGGAAAACCCTTCCCTTTCAGTTTTACTTTTGATCCGCTCTGGGTTCCAGGCTTCACCTGCAGTTTAACCATCCCGTCAAAGGTATCGACGGTGATCTCACCCCCCAACACTGCGGTATAGAGATCAATCTCCACATTGGCATACAGGTTATTGCCTTCCCGTTTAAATTTTGTGTGGTTGGCAATTGAAAAGGTTATGTACAGGTCTCCGTTGGGTCCGCCATTAAGCCCCTGGCTGCCGTGCCCGGCAATTTTAATGGTTTGACCATTCTCAACGCCAGCCGGAATGGTAAGCCGGATATTTTTACCATTGACTGTCAAAGTCCGTTTGTGGGTTTTATACACATCTTCGAGGTTCAGTTGAAGCTCAGCATTAAAGTCCTGCCCCCGGTATTTAACCTGGCCGCCTCTTTTGCCACCGGGAGTCCCGCCAAACATAGATTCAAAAAAATCGGAAAAATCACCCTGTGAAAAATTTCCTGCATCCTGCTGCCTCCCCGGTGAGCTTCTGTATTGCCCCCGCTGCGGGCCTGCCTTCTCGAATTCTTCAGCATGCTTCCAGTCATTCCCATATTTGTCGTATTTGCTCCTCTTTTCCGGGTCGCTCAGTACCTCATTGGCCTCATTGATCTGTTGAAACTTTGTTTTGGAGGTCTTATCATTCGGATTCAGGTCAGGGTGGTATTTCCGGGCCAGCCGCCGATAGGCCTTTTTAATATCGGCAATGCTGGCACCTTTGTCAATCTCCAGAATTTTGTAATAATCAATGTATTCCATTTTTTCAGTTTTGCATTTTAACCCAGCCCCAGTCAGGGTAGTTGACAATCGTATGGCTAAATTAATAAGAAAACGGTTAAAACGATATTTTTGATGTATCATGATCTTTCCGTACATTTGATTTCCAAACGGTTTCTTATGGATTATATGCATG
The DNA here is from genome assembly GCA_037128705.1 of Bacteroidota bacterium. Classification (GTDB taxonomy): domain Bacteria; phylum Bacteroidota; class Bacteroidia; order Bacteroidales; family FEN-979; genus CAIVAT01. The sequence goes on from JBAXVX010000020.1 coordinate 26,043, forward strand.
TTTTTTCCCGGTTGTGGATGGGCTACACCGACCGGAATCCTTCGACCCGGAAAGTCTATGACCTGTTTCATGCAGAAGGGGAAACTGTGATCAATGATCACATTGCATTTCGCACCTTCAGGGATCAGGCCATTGGCGTGGATAAACTTGCCACAGTTTTCCTCGGCCAGGGTTATGAATTCAAGGGAGATTACACCTTTGAAGCCAAGAAGCTTTATGCGAAGCATTTTGAGCATAAAACAGATCCGCATGCGCCCCGCGTGTTCATCAGTGAGTTGCTTACGGATCAGTTCAGTCCGTTCGTGCAGCAGACTGTAAAGGATTGGATTGCCCGCATCCCTTCGTCCGTTTACAATTCCGATGGGCTGATCTATGCCGGCAATGTTTCCGGGACGCCGTCATTCTCCGTGTATGAGAAACTCAGGAAAGAATCGGAATACGCAGCCTGGCTGTATGTAAACGGTTTCTGTGCCAACCATTTCACGGTCAGCGTGAATGGCCTCAAGAAATTCGACTCGCTCGAAAAAGTAAACACATTTTTAAAATCACATGGATTCCTGCTGAATGATGCCGGCGGAGAGATCCAGGGAACACCGGAGGAGTTGCTTGAACAGTCGAGCACACGTGCCGAAATGGTGAAATTCAGTTTCGTGGAAGGAATAAATGAAATCCCCGGATGTTATTATGAGTTTGCCAGGCGGTATCCCGACCGGGATGGAAAGCTCTACAGCGGTTTCATTGCCAAATCGGCTGATAAAATTTTCGAGTCCACCAATTTCTACAAAAAGTGAAACGATCCCTCCTGTTCTGTATTGCACTCATATTTCTTGGAACCACGCCATCCTGTTCATCCGGTGGTAATGAAACAACTGTAAAAAATTTCCGGCTTCCTAAACCCGGAGTGATTCATGAGCGGATTTCAGGATTCGTTGACAAAGATATCTCCTATGCGCTGTATCTCCCGGCTGGCTGTGGAGAGAATAAAGCCGTCTATCCTGTCATCATTGCCTTTGATCCCGGCGCATCAGGGCTAAGGCCTGTAAAAATATACCGGGAGCTGGCGGACCAATATGGATTCATACTTCTTGGTTCGAATGATTCGAAAAACGGACAACCCGGAAATCTCACCAGTAAATTTATTACAGGCCTGCTTGCCGAGGTACATGAGGTTTACCCTGTTGATACGAACCGGATCTATGTGGCCGGTTTTTCCGGTGGTTCGCGGGCTGCTACCATAGCCGCCATGTTTCACAGCGAGGTGAAGGGAGTGATCGGGTGCGGGGCCGGATTTCCCGTCGGGGCCCAGCCACCGTCGTATAAATTCGATTACTTTGGCATTGCCGGCACTGCTGACTTCAACCTGAATGAGATGGTTCAGCTGAACGAAATCCTTTCCCAGTTGGGGCTCCGTCATTTTATAACCACTTTCCCCGGCCCCCATGCCTGGCCCCCGGCCGGAGTTATGGAAGAGGGATTTCAATGGATCACCCTCAATGCAATGAAAGACGGGACCATGAAACGCAATGACACGGTCATTAACCGGATCATGTCGCGCTTTGACAGCCGGATTTCCGGTGCAAAGTCCGAAAATCACCTGATCGCAGCTGCAGAAGCATGCAGGGAGGCCATCCAGTTTGCGGAAGGATTGATTTCAACGGATCATTTTAACAATGAGCTTCGAACACTGGAGCAACTTCCGGAATATAAAAAACAGGCGGCATACCGCGCTCAAATTCTGAAGAAAGAGGCCGATGAGCAGCAATTGCTCATGAATGCCATTTTTACAAAGGGCGAGGCATGGTGGAAAAAACGGGTTTCCCGCATGGACAGTCAGCACATGATGGGGTTGAATCCCGAAGATACCCTGATGAACGCCCGGTTGAAGACCTTCCTCAGTCTCGTTTGCTATTCAAATGCAAATGAAGCCATGAAGCAGCATGATCCGGACCTGGCAAAAAAGGTGATCGCAATTTATGAAATAGCCGATCAGCAGAACCCCGAACCGAATTTCATGCGCGCCATCATCCTTGTTCAGCAAAATGACACCACTGCCGCGGTTAAACAGCTGGAAACAGCCGTCGGCAAAGGTTTTTCCGACAAATCAAGAATGATGCAACAGTCTGATTTCGAAGCACTTAAAAATTCACCCGCCTATTTTGACCTTCTCCATAAGATGAAATGATGGATCTCAATTTACTGAAAACTAAAATTGACATACTGAGGGCCCAGTTTGAAGGAGATATCTTCACCGATCAAACCCAGCGTCTTCTCTATGCCACCGATGCTTCGGCCTACCGGGAAATTCCATCGGGGGTAGCCCGTCCGAAAAATGCAGCCGACATTAAAAAGCTGATCACCTTTGCAGGTGCTGAAGGCATTCCGCTGATACCGAGAACTGCCGGCACCTCCCTGGCCGGGCAGGTGGTTGGCGCCGGCCTGGTGGTGGATGTTTCACGGTACATGACGAACATTCTTGAGATCAATGCTGACGAACATTGGATCCGCGTGCAACCGGGCGTCATCCTCGATGAATTGAATAAAGTGGTTGAAAAGTCGGGGCTCTTCTTCGGACCCGAGACCAGCACCTCCAGCCGGTGTATGATGGGCGGAATGGTTGGCAACAATTCATGCGGCGCCCACTCCATCCTCTACGGAAGTACCCGCGACCATGTAATCTCGGTCAGGGGGTTTCTGAGTGATGGGTCGGAGGTGGAGTTCAAAGAACTTTTGCCCGAAGAATTCAGGAAAAAATCTATCGGCGAAACCCTCGAAAACAGGATATACCGCCAGATGACTGGGATCCTCTCAAATCCCCAAAACCAGGAAAACATCCGAAAGGAATACCCTGACCCGGAGATCCACCGGCGCAATACCGGGTATGCGCTCGACCTGTTGCTTGACAGTGAACCGTTTGGATTGACGAATGATGAATCATTTTCTCCGTCACGCGTCACGCGTCACGTGTCACGCTTTAACTTCAGCAAACTGATCGCCGGCTCGGAAGGCACGCTGATGTTCATGACCGAGATCAAGCTCAACCTGGTTCCATTGCCTCCCAAAGAGAGAGCCCTGGTATGCGTACACTGTCACACGGTTGCCGAATCGCTGAAGGCCAATCTTGTAGCTCTGAAATATAAGCCGGGGTCGGTCGAACTGATGGACAAGGCCATCATGGATTGTACGAGAGACAACATCACCCAGCGCCAGAACCGTTTTTTCATCGATGGCGATCCGGGAGCCATCCTGATCATCGAATTTGCACGAAACACACGGGATGAGATCCTAGGCATCTACGATAAACTGGTTGCCGATCTTCAATTGAACGGACTGGGATATCATTTCCCGATTGTTTTCCCTCCGGATGTCAAAAAGGTGTGGGATCTTCGCAAAGCCGGACTGGGAGTGCTTTCCAATTATCCCGGCGACCGCAAACCTGTCCCTGTGACGGAAGATACTGCTGTAAAGCCTGATCTCCTTCCGGAGTACATCCAGGAATTCAACCAGATGCTGGCCGGTTTAGGTCTTGATTGTGTGTATTATGCCCATGTAGGTTCGGGGGAACTGCATCTGCGGCCGGTGCTGAATCTCAAAGATCCCGCCGATGCAGAACTTTTCCACACAGTTGCGCTGGAAACTGCGAAGCTGGTCAAGAAATTCAATGGGTCACTTTCTGGTGAACATGGTGATGGCCGGTTACGGGGGGAATTCATCCCACTGATGCTTGGGGAGCAGAACTACCAGCTGTTCCAGGAGATAAAGGACCTGTGGGATCCGGGTCATATTTTCAATCCCAATAAAATTGTCGGGACTCCTAAAATGAACACCAGCCTTCGTTTTGAGCCGGGGAAACCGGTGAGAAACATCCCGACCGTGTTCGATTTTTCGGCCAGCCATGGAATCCTGCGGGCAACCGAACAGTGCAATGGTTCGGGCGATTGCCGCAACACGGTCATCACCGGCCACTGGATGTGCCCATCGTACATGGCAATGAAGGATGAAACAGCCACCACGCGGGCCAGGGCAAACATCCTCAGGGAATTCCTGACCAATTCGGTGAAGGCAAATCCATTCGACCACCAGGGAATCTATGAAGTGATGGATATGTGCCTGTCGTGTAAGGCCTGCAAGTCGGAGTGCCCTTCGAACGTGGATATCGCCAAACTGAAGGCTGAATTTCTGCAGCACTGGTACGACGCCAACGGGATACCGCTCCGCTCGAGGCTTATCGCCTATATCACTTCCGTCAACCGGCTGGGCAGCATCGCCCCTGCCCTGTTCAATTTCTTCCAGAAAAATAAGACCCTCTCGGGGATCACCAAGAAACTTTTGGGTTTTGCCCCCAAACGTAACATCCCGCTGCTTTATTCAACCACCCTCCGTACATGGGCGGCCAGGAATCTTTCGTCGGGGATGTATGTACCCATTGCAGCCGCAGGTCCGAAACCATTAAAAACCGTGTATTTATTTGCCGACGAATTCTCAAACTTCAACGATGTAGAGATCGGAATTAAAGCCATCAAATTGCTGAATTCGATCGGGTACAGGGTCATCATTCCGGATCATGGAGAGAGCGGCCGAACCTACCTTTCAAAAGGACTGGTCAGAAAAGCCAAAACACTGGCCAATGAAAATATCCGAAAGTTGCAGGATCTCATCACCAGCGAAACACCTTTAATCGGCATTGAACCATCGGCCATTCTTGCCTTCCGAGACGAATACCCCGATCTGGCCGATGCACAGCTCAGGCCCGCAGCCGTAAAGCTTGCGGAGAATGCACTGATGTTTGATGAATTCATCGCCATGGAGCTGAAAACAAAAAATCTCGGGTCCATGTTTACCAGTGATGCGAAAGTGATCAAACTACATGGCCATTGTCATCAGAAAGCCCTGGCATCGGTAGAGCCAACGAAAAAGATGCTTTCGATACCGGTCAATTACCAGGTTGAGGAGATCAAATCGGGATGCTGCGGCATGGCCGGCTCATTCGGTTATGAGAAGGAACACTATGATGTTTCGATGAAAGTAGGTGAACTTGTTCTTTTTCCTGAAATAAGAAAAACCACCCCCGACATGATCATTGCCGCCCCGGGAACATCGTGCCGGCACCAGATCGAGGATGGAACAGGACGGAAAGCCTTACATCCGATCGAAATCCTGTACGATGCCCTGCTTTAGCCGGTTTATTTCAATCCCCGGTTTTCCAGCAATGCATCAATGGTTGGTTCATGTCCCCTGAAATCGACATACAATTCCATGGCATCTTTCGATCCTCCCCTTTCGAGGATACATTTTCTGAATTTCGAGGCTGTGGTCTTATCAAAAATATTGCCTGCCTCTTTGAATGCCTGGAAAGCATCAGCATCAAGCACTTCAGCCCAGATGTAACTATAGTATCCTGCCGTGTATCCTCCGGTCATGGTATGCTGGAAATAGGTTGAACGGTACCTTGGCAGTATCTGCGGGATCAAACCGATCCGGTTCATCGAATTCGATTCAAAGGTCAGTACTTTCAGGTCCTTCAGCTCTTTGGTGGTGTGATAATCCATGTCAAGGATGCAGGCTGCAAGGTACTCGGTCGTTTTGAACCCCTGTCCGTATTTGCCGCTTTTGATCATTTTATCAACGAGTTCCTGCGGAATGACCTTCCCGGTAAGATAATGTTTGGCGTACACTTTCAATACATCCGGTTCAAAGGCCCAGTGTTCCATAATCTGGGAAGGCAACTCGACAAAATCACGCGGAACACCAGAAATCCCCTGGTATTTCACATTCTTAAGCAACCCGTTCAAAGCATGGCCAAATTCATGGAAAAAGGTTTCGGCCTCATCGGGAGTGAGTAAGGCAGGTTTATCTTTGGTAGGTCCCGAGAAATTGCACACGATGGTCATCACCGGGGCAACACGCTTTCCATCCTTATACGACTGCGACCGATAGCTCCCGCACCATGCGCCACCGCGTTTGCTGGCCCTGGGATGAAAATCGAGATATAGTGCGCCAAGGTGTTTGCCATCAGCATCCTTACACTCATAGAGCTTCACATCCGGAAAATATTTAGGGGCATTTTTCACTTCGGTGAAGGTGATCCCATACAATTTATTGGCAACATGGAAGATCCCATCCCTGACATTATCAAGCTTGAAATAGGGTTTCAGCATCTCCTCATCGAGGTCAAAACGCTGTTTCATCACCTTTTCGTTGTAGTAGCGCCAATCCCAGGCCTCAAGCTGGAAAGCTCCGCCCTCATGATCAATGAATTGCTGCATTGCGGTTTCTTCTTCCTTCGCCTTTGCAATGGCCGGTGTCCATACCTGTTCCAGCAGTTTATACACATTCGCGGGCTTTTTTGCCATGCGGTCATCCAGGGCAAAGTCGGCCCAGGTTTCGAAACCCATCAGATTCGCCTTTTCCAGGCGCAGGGGAATCAGCTTTTCAATGACCGCTTTATTGTCCTTGTCATTGTTATTGTTGCAGCGGTTGATATAGGCGCTGAAGATCTTTTCACGAAGCATGCGGCTGTCAGCAAACTGGAGGAATGGCATGATGCTGGGGTTCTGCAGAGAAAACACCCATTTCCCCCTGGTCTCAGGATTCTCATCGGCAGCTTCAGAGGCCGCGGCAATTGCACCCGGAGGCAAACCCGAAAGTTCCTTCTGATCATCGATCACGAGTTTAAAAGAATTGGTCTCTGCCAGTAGGTTCTGCCCGAAGTTGAGCTGGAGCATGCTGATCTGTTTATTCAGCTCCCTGAGTTTTTCCTGTTGGGCAGGTTCAAGGTTGGCTCCGCCCCTGACAAACCCTTTGTATTTCTCCTCCAGAAGCTTCCGCTGATCTGCATCCAGCTTCATCCTATCCCGGCTTTCATATAATTCCTTGATCTTTTTGAATAACCCGGGATTCAGGCTGATATCGTCCGAATGTTTTGACATGACCGGCGAAAGTTGCCTGGCAATATCCTGCATCTCCTTATTCGTGTTTGCACCATTCAATGCATAAAAAACGGAGCTGACCTTATCAAGCAATTCACCGCTGTTGTCAAGCAACACGATGGTATTTTCAAAAGTAGGGGCATCCGTGTTGTTCACGATGGCTGCAATCTCAGCCTGCTGCTGCTTCATCCCCTCCAGGAATGCCGGCATATAATGCTCATTTTTAATCTGTTCGAAAGGAGGAACCTCAAAAGGGGTTGTCCACTTTTCAAAAAACGGGTTGGTCCCCTGCCCGACTACTGATCCGATAATTAATCCCATTGCGGCGAATAAGATAACTGTACGATTCATAAATTTGAAGTTAAGTTGAGGTTGTAAAGGTAAAAAAAGTAACAGAGCAAATGGTCGTGACGCGTGACGCGTGACGCGTGACGTGTGACAGAAATCGTCATTCGTAATTCGTAATTAAATGGCCATCACCTCTCCCTCTTCGGCTGCATAAGTCTCAGGAAATACTGACCGGGCTTCGGCAAGCAATGGAGCAATATCTTCGTAACGGGCAGAAAAGTGACCGATCAGCAATTTTTTCACCTTCGCCATGGCGGCGATGGTTGCCGCATCGATGGCTGTGGCATGCAGCTTCTCCACGGCGGCGGCCGCCTTATCCTGCATGAAGGTGGCTTCATGGTATAGCAGGTCAACGCCGGTGACGAAGGGAATGATCGCTTCAGAATAACCTGTATCGCTGCAATAGGCATAGGAGCGTGCAACCGGCACTTTTCGGGGTGGGTTTTTCTCACGAAACACGAAGCCGCAGGTGGGAATTCTGTGATTAAGCGGAAAGCTGTGAACTGAAATCCGTTCTTCCTCGCAGACAAGATCAGGTTGATCCATTTGCAGGGAATGGAAAATCAGGGGGTAGATAAGCCGGGTTTCCGAGGCCTCCATCTGTATATCAATGATGGACTGAAGCGCTGCAGGCGCATAAAGATGGAGTTCCTCCTTGCGGCCCAGCAAATGCATGGAATGGAGCAGACCTATCAGTCCAAAAAAATGATCTCCGTGAAGATGGCTGATGAAGATGCGCTTTATCCTCTGGAAGGATATATGGTACCTGCGCAACTGGAACTGGGTTCCCTCCCCGCAGTCAATTAAAAAGAAGCGCTCATTTGCATTGAGCAAATGAGCGCTTAGGTTTCTGTTGTTAGCCGGGATGGCAGCATTGCTTCCCAGGACAGTCAACGAGAAGGTCATGGCAGATTATTCAGCCTTCGGTTCTTCTTCGGTTGGCTCAGCTTCGATAGCTGGTTCCTGTTTTGCCGGTTTGGTGTCGCGGGCCAGATTTTCGGCCTTAACCATATCAGCTTTCAGATTAGCCAGGGATTCGATATCGCCAAGGGTTGTCTTCTCCAGGTTATCCTTGAGTTTCTTAACCGCTTTCTTGGTATCGCTTTCCTTTTTCTGACCGACTTTGGCCTCCTTGTTCTTCTCTGCATAGGCAACATCCTGGTGGATCTTGCTGTGCGAGAGGATGATCTTCTTGTTCTCCTTCGAGAATTCGATCACCTTGAAGTCCATTGCTTCTTCCTCTTTCGCCTGGGTGTTATCCTCCTTGCCAAGATGACGGAGCGGGGCAAACCCTTCAACGCCATAAGGCAGGGCAACAATCGCGCCCTTGTCACTCATGCTGACGATGGTTCCAACATGAACCGAACCAACAGCAAATACATTCTCGAATACATCCCATGGGTTTTCTTCGAGTTGTTTGTGTCCAAGGCTGAGACGACGGTTATCCACATCCACATCAAGCACCATCACTTCAATGCTTTCGCCAATCTTGGTAAATTCGGCAGGATGTTTGATTTTTTTCGACCAGCTCAGGTCGGAAATGTGAATAAGTCCATCTACACCCTCCTCCAGTTCGACGAAAATACCGAAATTGGTAAAGTTGCGAACGGTAGCGGTATGTTTTGACTTGAGTGGGTATTTCTCTTTGATATTGGCCCATGGATCAGGAATGAGTTGCTTGATGCCCATCGACATTTTGCGTTCTTCGCGATCGAGTGTGAGGATAACCGCTTCCACCTCCTGACCAACCTTGAGGAAATCATGGGCAGTGCGCAGGTGCTGTGACCAGGACATTTCGGAAACATGGATGAGTCCTTCAACACCCGTTGTGATTTCAACGAAGGCGCCGTAATCGGCAATAACCACCACTTTACCTTTAACCTTGTCGCCGATTTTCAACTCCTGGTTCAATGAATCCCATGGATGCGGGGTAAGCTGTTTGAGACCAAGGGCAATGCGCTTCTTGTTTTCATCGAAATCGAGAATAACCACCTTGATTTTCTGATCGAGTTTTACGATCTCTTCAGGATGATTGATACGGCCCCAGCTGAGGTCGGTAATGTGAATGAGACCATCCACGCCACCGAGGTCAACAAATACACCATAGCTGGTGATGTTCTTAACGGTGCCTTCAAGGATCTGACCTTTTTCAAGTCTCTTGATGATTTCTGCCTTCTGCGCTTCGAGTTCGTCTTCGATGAGGGCCTTGTGCGAAACAACCACATTCTTGTATTCGTGGTTGATCTTCACAACCTTGAATTCCATTACTTTATCAACATACACATCGTAATCGCGGATGGGTTTCACATCGATCTGTGAACCAGGGAGGAATGCTTCAATGCCAAAAATATCGACGATGAGACCGCCTTTGGTGCGTGATTTTACATAACCCTTGATAATTTCCTGTTTTTCGTAGGCGTCATTGATACGTTCCCATGATTTCAGGATGCGGGCCTTTTTGTGTGACAATAACAGCTGTCCACTGGTATCTTCCTGGTTTTCAATATAAACTTCCACTTTATCCCCGATCTTGAGTTCGGGATTATAACGGAATTCGTTCATCTGAATCACACCATCGCTTTTGAAGCCGATGTTCACAATCACTTCGCGGTTGGTCATGGTGACCACCGTACCTTCAATCACTTCATGATCCTGGATGGCGCGCAGGGTCTGGTCATAAGTCTCTTCCAGCTTTTTGCGTTCATCACTGGAATAGATTTCATGTTTCTTTCCAATGGCATCCCAGTCAAAATCGGCCAGTGATACAGGGGCAACAGGTGTTCTTCTGCTCTTTTTTTCCGGTGTTGCTGCTACAGGTTCCTCAACGGATTCTGCAACGGGTTCGGCAACAGCTTCGGTAACAATTTCTACTGCAGGTTCTGAAACAACTTCAACAACAGGTTCTGCAACAACTTCTGCAACAACTTCTTCCACCTGGGCGGCTTCGGGTTCAGCAGGTTCAACTTTTTCTACAATGGGCTCAATGTTCTGCTCCACGTTTTCATTCATTTCTTCAGGAGTCATTCAATTTTGCTTTGTGGCGGTGCGAAAGCACCAACCGGGTTTAACATTTGGTTAACTGACGGGGGATTAAATAAAGAACGCTTTTCATCTCCACCCCTTTGAAAATGGAGTGCAAAAGTAGGAAGAAAATTTGGAATTCACAAGAGAAGATTGAATTATACCCTGCTTCTATTTGACCTTCAGCTCCGTCCAGGCTTTTTCGAGCTGTTTGTTGAGGGCTCATTTGTCCTATTATTCGAAATTCGTCATTCCTCATTCGTCATTCGTAAATCAATTGTGTGTTCCTTTGTATTTAAATTTGCACAAACGAATAAAAATGAAAAACCAAAATAAATTCAAATTCCATTCCTGGTTTCCCATTGTCATCGTGTTCCTTCTGCTGATCAGCATTTCATGTAAAAAAAAGCAGGACGACACACCTGTCCCTGATAAGCAGGTACTTATGACGATTAATTTTACAAACAATTTCATTAATCCGAAGCTTGGGGCCATCGTATTCGTCTCTGATGCCGCCGGGAAATCCCTGGCTGATACCAGCGTGACCGGTAATCCCAGGCTGGTGCTTTCCACCTATAAGACCACCACACCCCCATACCAGGTAACGGTTGCAACATGGGATCCCGATATGCATAATTTCCTTGTTACCATCAACACCTATACCCACGTACTTCCTGCAGAATGGACCATGAGGGGGAACCGACTCGTTTCAACCGGTGATGCAAGCTACAGCCTAACGAATGTTCCGCAGCATTCTGACCTGATCCTCTATTCAAGCTCCGGGTACTCAAACCTGACCTTTGCAGACGCCGGCAGCCTGCCGGTATACAAATCCCCTGATTCGTTGTATATTAAGCTCAATGGAGCTGCCGGACCTATGTATAAGTGGAAAAGCGGATTGGCTGCCGGTACCAGCCTGGAAATCGACCTTACCACCATGCAGGCAGCCGAAACCCGCACGATTTCACTGCCGGTAACGGCTCAGGATTTCCTGGCCAGGGTGTCAGGTTATAATGACACAAGCGATTATTCTGCCCTTATGGTAACAACAGATGAAGTATTGGGGGATGGCACGGCCAAAGACAAAATTGTTGTCAGCTATCCTCCGTCAGCATTTGCAAACTTCCACACCTATCTCGAATTGGTCCAGAACTGGGATTCGGCAAGTACCTATACCTACTCAAAATTTGGCCCCATCCCTGGCGAGTTTGTCAAAACAGGAGCTGTCATCTCCGGCATTCATCCGTCAGCCGGGAGCGTCAGGTTTTCCGTATCCGGATCGTATACGGAAACCAAGGCAACCTGGCATTTTCAGGATGCTGACTACCTCGCTTTCGCATGGACCGTTCACGGACCCGACACAGTCACATTCATGACATTGCCTGCCTTGCCCAAGAGCATGGCTGCCATGTTCCCCACCCTGTCGCTCGACTCAATGCGACTTACTCTGATGGAACAAAGCTGGTATCCCGTTACCGCTTCATATCGATCATACCTGGATGTACTATTCGATCCGCTCCATCCCGGTAAGGGCAGCTACCTGGAGGCAAGCTCTGTGAGGATCATGGTGGAATGAAGTACTTTTTACCTACTTTTGCACCCTAAAATGCTTCTTTATGCCATTAAAATGCGGAATTATCGGTCTATCAAGTTCAGGGAAAACCACGCTGTTCAATTGTATTTCAAATAACCGTGCGGAAACGCACAAGGCTGCCTTTGCCGGCACCAAGTCGAACCTTGGCGTGATGAATGTTCCCGATGCCCGTCTCTATGCCATCGATCAGCTGATCAAATCGGTGAAGGTGGTTCCGACCACCATTGAGATGGTTGACATTCCTGGTCTTTCAAAAGGCGGCAGTCAAACCGAAGGAAATAAGTTCCTGTCCGACATTCGCAATGTGGATGCCCTCATCCATGTGATCCGTTGTTTTGATGATCCGCAGATGCCTCATCTCGAAGGCTCGGTAAATGCAGTGCGTGACAAGGAGATCGTTGACCTGGAACTGCAGATCAAAGACCTTGAATCGGTGGAAAAAAAGATCATCAGGATGGAGAAGCTGGGCAAAACCGGAGACAAGGATGCAAGGCACGGGGTGGAGGTTCTCAATACCCTGAAAGCCCATCTTGAATCATTCCAGTCAGCACGCACAGCGCCCGTTTCGGTTGATGAACGCCGGTTTCTGGATGACATGTTCCTTTTGAGCGACAAGCCCGTCATGTATGTTTGCAATGTAGATGATGCCTCTGCGATAAGCGGAAACGAATATTCATCCAGGTTCATCGAATCGGTAAAGGATGAAAATGCCGTAGTGCTGGTTATCGCTGCAAGGATGGAATCTGAGATTGCCGAACTTGAAACTGAAGAGGACCGGAACATGTTCCTGTCTGATGCCGGTTTAACCGAACCTGGCGTGAACCGTCTGGTCAGGGTTGCATTCCAGATGCTTGACCTGCAATGCTTCTTCACGGCCGGGCCCAAGGAGGTTCGTGCGTGGACCATTAAAAACGGCATGACAGCGCCCCAGGCAGCAGGCGTTATTCACAGCGACCTGGAACGTGGATTTATCCGCGCAGAGGTGATGAAATACAATGATTTTATCCAGCTGGGATCTGAGCATGCCTGCAAGGAACACGGGAAGTTGATGGTAGAAGGTAAAAATTACGTGGTGGGTGACGGGGATATCCTGCACATCCGGTTCAACGTTTAAACGAACCGGGCATAGTTTTTCAGCTTTTCAAGAAAATCAGCTTTTTTCCTCACCGACACTTCAACCTCGGTATTATCCTCAAGGATGATGGAACCACCTTTTCCCTTCACATATCGTTTCACAAACATAAGGTTGATCAGGTGTTTGCTGTGAACGCGCGAAAAAGGGAGATCTTCCAGGATTTTTTCATAATTATTCAGCGGCTTTGACGCGACAAAGCGCTGACCGGTGGTCATGTAAAAAAGGGTGTAAACATCGCTCGCCTCCAGGCGGATGATGTCGCCAAGTTTCACGATATTCAAACCATCGGTTGAAGGGATGATGATCTTTTCATTCTTATTTTTTAGAGAATCGCGCAAAACCCTCAGCCTGGAATCAATGTCGTCGACCTTGTTCTCATGGAAACGTTCAATCGCATTTTTCAGCACTTCAAGGTTAACCGGTTTAACCAGGTAATGGAGCGCCGAAAATTCAAAAGCCCTGACGGCATATTTATCAAAAGCGGTTACAAAAATTATCTGGAAAGCCCTGTATGAGACACGTTCGATGACATCGAATCCTTTGCCATCGGGCAGGTTAATATCCAGGAATACCAGTTCAGGCTTGATCGCATCGATCAGAAAAATAGCTTCACTTACATTGTTGGCCGTTCCGACGATCTCAACATTCGGGAAATTGGAAGTTAACAGCGTCTGGAGAATAATGATGGCACTTTTATCATCATCGATCAGTACCGTTTTGATTACGTCACTCATAAAATGTGTGTTTGCCTGTGAATAATGCTGAATTCCCTGAAAAATACAATCAAAAATGTGCGTAAAAATAGTAATTTTACTGCAAAAATAACATTACTTGTAATGTTGCTAAAGTATTAATATAAATCCATGATTTTGCCCACTGTTGAAAAAATTGTAGAAAAACCTTTTCTGACCCGTAACGATCTCATTTATCTTTTGGGGACCGCAGGGAAAGAGCGGCTGTCTCTTTTCACAAAGGCCAAAGAGACGAAAGCCGCGTTTGTCGGGAATAAGGTCTATTTCAGGGGATTGATCGAGTACGCCAATTTTTGCAGGAAAAACTGTTACTATTGCGGGATCCGGGCCGGGAACAGCCGTTATGCCCGTTACCAGATGAGCGATGAAGAGGTTCTTGAGGCAGTCAGGTACGCTGAAGTGAATCATTATGCCTCCATTGTGATTCAATCGGGTGAGCAGACGAACCAGCGGTTCGTTTCCAAAATTGAATCCCTGCTGAAAAGGATCACGGAGCAATCGGAAGGGAAAATGCATGTGACGCTTTCACTGGGGGAACAAAGCGAAGAGACTTACCGCCGCTGGATGGAGGCCGGATCTCACCGTTATCTGTTGCGAATAGAAGTTTCAAATCCGGAGTTGTATGGCAAATTGCATCCACACAATAAAACCCACAACTATCAGAACCGGCTCGATGCCTTGAAATTGCTTCGGAAAGTCGGTTACCAGGTTGGTACCGGCGTCATGATCGGCCTGCCGTTTCAAACCCTCTCCGACCTGGCCGATGACCTGCTTTTTTTTCGTGAGTTCGATATTGACATGGCAGGCATGGGTCCATATATTGAACATGCTGACACCCCGCTTTATCAATTTAAAGATAAACTTGTACCCCTTACGGAGCGCTTTGACCTGGCCTTGAAAATGGTTGCGATTTTACGGATCATGATGAAAAACATCAACATTGCGGCCACCACGGCCATGCAGGCCATTGACCCGCAGGGCCGGGAAAAAGCCCTGATGGTTGGCGCCAACGTCATCATGCCCAACCTTACTCCCGTGAAATACCGCCAGGATTATCTCCTTTACGAAAACAAACCCTGCATTGACGAAGAGGCCGAAGAATGTAAAAGCTGCCTCGAAACACGCATCTACATGGCAGGCGATACCATCGGGTACGGTGAATGGGGCGATTCGCTGCATTACAGGGAAAGAGAGACCAGATCATGAAGAACCTGCAACCAGTCATTTATAAATCGGTCGAGATCATCGATGCCGGATCAGAGGGCATGGCCGTAGGAAAGATCAACGACCAGATCATATTTGTGCCCTTCGTAGTGCCCGGCGATGTGGTGGATGTCCAGCTGACCCGAAAGAAAAAAAGATATCTTGAAGGAAAGGCGGTTTTTCTGCACACGGCCTCTTCCAAGAGAATTGAGCCACACTGCACCCATTTCGGATTGTGTGGCGGATGCCGCTGGCAAAACATGAAATATGAAGATCAGCTGTTCTATAAGCAAAAACAGGTTTTCGACAGTTTCACCCGGATTGGAAAACTGGAAAATCCAACCATCCTGCCCATTTTATCTTCACCAAAAATCAGGTATTACCGGAACAAGCTTGACTTCACCTTTTCAAACCATCGCTGGCTGACTGATGATGACCGCATCCGGGAGTCGGGAACTGTAAACACCGATGCGTTGGGATTTCATATTCCCCAGTTTTTTGACAAGGTCGTCGATATTCAGGAATGTTTTCACCAAAAGGATCCGTCCAATGCCATCCGGACTGAAATGCGGAAATTTGCCGTTGAACATAAGCTAAGTTTCTACGATGTGCGCACCTGGCAGGGCTTCCTTCGCAACCTGATCATCCGAAATACCGAAGCCGGGGGTTTTATGGTGATCATGGTTTTCCGCCACGAAGATGATATCATCCCTGTAATGCTTGATCATCTTGCAGCCCGGTTCCCCGAAATAACCAGTCTATTCTATGTGATCAACCCCAAACAGAACGACACCATCTACGACCTCGGCTTTAACCTGTTCCGGGGTGATCCCTATATCATCGAGACAATGCCGTCATTCCGCCCGGGAGGCAAAGAGATTGAATTCAGGATCGGGCCTGCCTCATTTTTCCAGACCAACTCGTTCCAGGCAGTGAACCTTTACAGGACGGCTGCAGAATTTGCAGAATTCACCGGCGATGAACATGTATACGATCTCTATACCGGAACTGGGACCATCGCCAATTACATCGCCCCGTATGTTCAGAGGGTCATTGGGATTGAATCAGTGGAAGCAGCCATTGCCGACGCGAAAGTCAACGCCCGGATCAACGGAATCCAAAATACCTTCTTTTTCGCCGGGGAGGCCGAGAAGATGCTGACCCCTGCTTTTTTTGAATCAAACGGCAGACCGGATATTATCATCACCGATCCACCCCGAAACGGGATGCACGAAAAAGTTGTGCACGCCATCCTGGATGCAAAACCATCAAAGGTCGTTTATGTCAGCTGCAATCCGGCAACCCAGGCCAGGGACCTGGCCCTGATGAACGAACACTACCTGATGGAAAAATGTCAGCCGATAGATATGTTTCCACATACACACCATGTTGAAAATGTTGCGCTGCTGAGATTGCGGGAGGGAATCTGTTAATTGTTCAGGTCATATTCATTCAGAAGAAAGGCTACCCCTGCCGGCTATGGATCCATTCAACGAGCTTGTCGGGATTCAGTCTTTTTGCATCGACTGTAAAATCTGCCTGTTCATAATAAAATTTACGCTGTTCAATCTGTGAACTGACGTTCGCTTCAAAATCATTCACCGGCATGGCCTTAAGCAAGGGCCTTTTCCATTTGGCCTGCTGCAAGCGTCCGATCAGGTCGGACACTTCCCATTTCAGGTAAATTGAAACCCCCGATTCCTTTATAAAACGCATGTTGTCGAAAAAGCAGGGGGTTCCTCCTCCTGTGGCGATTACAACATCATCATAATTTATCGTTTCGAGTAGAAGCGATTGTTCGATCGTTCTGAACCCTGCTTCATCATATTTTTCAAAAAAATCAAGGACCCTGATACGGAACTGCTGTTCGAACAGATGATCGAGGTCCAGGAACGAGAACCCAAGCTTTTCAGCAAGCAGGCGCCCCAGTTTCGATTTTCCCGAGGCCATATAACCAATGAGGTAGATACGCATTGCTGTAAAATTATGAATATTTTTCATAACTTTGCACTGCAATACAAGGAGTCAAAACATGCTTCAGAAAAAACTTTCCCAACTATTTCTAATGATAACCCTCCTCCTGATGTGGGGATGCAACCAGGGTGGTCCAAACGGGGAGGGGACCCTTTCAACCGATGTGGTGAACAATCCCAATTCGGCCAGTGGCAAAGCCAATCATGATGCGCTTCCGGTCATTACCTTTACTGAAACCGAGCATGATTTTGGCCGGATTCTTGAAGGTGAGACAGTTTCCTATATCTTTAATTTTAAGAATACCGGCAAATCCGATCTCATCATTGCAGAGGTATCCACCTCGTGCGGGTGTACCGTTCCCTCCTACCCTAAGATGCCCGTTCGCCCGGGAGAATCGGGAACCGTGAAAGTGGCATTCAACAGCAATGGGAAAAGAGGATTCCAGAATAAAAATGTAGTCGTCGTTTCCAACACCCAACCCAATACCACCATCATCAGGATCAAAGCCCAGGTGGTGAATCCGGCAACAGAAAAGTAGCTGGTCAGATAGTGAAAAAAATCGTAGTTCTTAATTCGTAAATCTAAAATCGCAATTTTTATGACAAACCTTTTGAATATCCTATTGATGACTCCTCAGGGCCAGGGCGGACAGCAGAGTGGCTGGATGTCATTTTTACCCCTTTTGCTGATCATTGTCGTCTTCTATTTCTTTTTTATCCGTCCTCAGATGAAGCGGTCAAAAGATCAGAAAAAATTCAAAGAAAACCTCCAGAAGGGACAGAAAATAATCACCATTGGTGGCATACATGGCCGGATTGTTGAGATCCAGGAAACTACCGTAACAATCGAAGTTGAAAACAATGTACGGCTCCGCGTTGAGAAAACAGCCGTCGCCATGGACAACACCCAGACCATCGAAGCGAAGTAAATTGTTCAAAACCATCGACCGATGAAATCCGATTTTCTTGAATTCATCGGAAATGCCCGGCAACGCCGCAGTGAAAAATTCAGGAATCACTTGCCTGTTTTCATTGTGTGCCTGGTTATTTCAATTTTTATTTGGACGCTGGTAAGGCTCTCCAAAGACTATTACTATTCGATCGAGTACCGTTTGAATTTTACCCATGTACCCGGAAACCTAAAAATGACGGGCTGTTCCGATTCAACGATGAATCTGCGGATCAAGGTGCAGGGCTTTGAATTTTTCTCTGAGCAATTCATCATCAAACAGGACAGGGAATTCGAAGTCAGCCTGCGCAATGTGCGATTAACGAACAGCGGCGATCATATCCTGGGATACCTGGTGACAAACCGGATCGGAAAGGAGATCATTGCACAGTCGAATTTCCCGAGCGATGTCTATTTTGTTTCGCCCGACACGCTTTTTTTTGAATTCGAGAAGTCATCGATAAAGCGCATTCCTGCCCGCACATCCAGTACCTTTATCAGGATGCAGGTAGGTGGAAAAGACACGGTGATGCACCTGTCGGACAGCCTGATGCATCACATTGACATGAAAACCATACCAAAGAAGCACTGACTGATGTTAAAAATAGGTCTTACCGGGAACATTGGAAGCGGCAAAACCATGGTCTCAGAGATTTTCTCTGTACTGGGGATTCCCGTTTATAATGCCGACAGGGAATCAAAAAAGTTCCTGGATGATCCGAATGTTAAAAATGCGGTCATCAAGCATTTCGGCTATGGCATCCTCACCAACAATCATGAGGTAAACCGCCGGTCGCTGGCATCCATTGTTTTCACCGATGAGAAAGCGCTTCTCATTTTAAATTCGATTCTCCATCCGCGTGTTAAGGAGGATTTCCGCAACTGGGCAAACCTTCAAACAGGAAAACCTTACGTGATGCAGGAGGCGGCCATCATCTTTGAAAGCGGGTCCGGCAAGGAATATGATTATGTTATTCATGTTTCCTGTCCAAAAGAAACAGCCATCGACCGTGTCATGAAAAGAGACAACATCGATGGCCATTCTGTACTTCGGCGGATGCAGTTTCAAATTGAAGAAACAGAGAAATCGCTGCTGGCAAATTTCATCATCCGCAATGACGGCTCCGAACTTGTCATTCCCCAGGTCCTGGCCATTCATCAACAGTTGCTAGAGATTGGCACGAACCGCAACAATGAAATTACGCCCGGGGCTGCTGATGCCTGAAGAAAATTTCCTGTAATTTTCATCCGTGATATTCTCCAAACCCAACTCAACATTCACGTGACGTTCAATCTGGTAGCTTAATTTCAGGTTCAGGGTATACCATGCCGGCATCCCATACTGGGTGGCGTACCGTTCATTGTCTTCACCGCTGTTGCTGTATTGGCTCATGCGCTTCCATCCATTGTACACAACGTAGAAATCACCCTTGAATTTCGTTACTTCGAGGCGGAAGGAGGTCATTCCAAACACCGGTGGAATGTGATCAAGCGGCAATCCTGCCGTTTCGTCATATCCGTAAGTATAGGTAAGGTTGCTCAGGATTGAAAATGAACGGGTAACCTGGGCCAGGATGCTTCCCTGCAGTCCGCAGATGTATGCGCTGCCAGTGTTCACAGGTGCAAGGGTCTGGTATTTAACCCCGTCCATGGTAATTGAATCCTGACCATTGTAGGCAAACGGCCTGATTACCTGTGCATTCCTCAGCCAGTTGTAAAAGCCGGTTCCCTCAATCCTTACCTTCCCGAGGATCGTTTTGGCAACAGAAAGTTCAAGATTGTACGAATATTCGGGTTTCAGGTCTGGGTTGGGAACAACAATGGTCTGCGCCTCCACAACATTGATTTTGGTTAGATCATCCATATTGGGCGCCCTGAATCCGCTGGAACCGACCAGCGAGAATTTCCAGTCGTATCCGGGTTTTGCAAGAAGGCCCAGATAGCCGTTCAATGCGGCATTCTTCTGGGAAATGTTCGGATCGAACGGGATGGCTGCTATTTTCACCATGGTATCGGAGTAGGCTGCGTTCATGGTCACATAATTGAAACGGAGTCCCTGTGAAAATTCCAGCACTTTTCCGATCTGCCAGTTATTCGACAGGAATGCAGAAAGATACATCATGTTGGCCTTCTGGTCGGGAAACCGTGTTGCACGGTCGTAGGTAATGCTGCCGGTATTAATATTCTCATTGTACGCGGTGGATCCAACTTTGTTGTAATCAAGTTCGATGCCGTAGTAGAGTTTATCACTGGCACAGATCTTTTTATCAAAATCTGCATTCACTGAGAATACCCCGACTGTTTCAAGGTTGTATTTCTTTTTCGAACTTCCAAAGCCACGCTGGATCCGGTCTTCCTTAACATACTGGTAACCAACGATAATTGAGGAGTGATCGAAGATAACACCATTTACATTGTATTCTGCCTTCAGTGAGCCGAGGAAACGGGATTGCGGTCCGTAATACCATTCGGCATAGGTCATGGTGCTGTCGTTCTGCATCTCAGTCAACCGGTCATAGCGAGGTATGTTACTCGAATTCGAGTACTGGACATTGATGATGTAACGGCTGTGAACTGATGGCTGGAAAAGTACTTTACCCAGGAAATTGTACTGTGAATATGCAGAACCTTTCTGTATCCATGGCTTTTCGTTGGCAACAGTAACGTCATTATCATTCACACGGTCGGCATAAAAGAGGCGCTGGCCAAATGTACCATAGGCCGGGTTGCATACCCTGCCTTCGCGGAGATCGCCAAAATCGCTGTAAGAGAAATTCAGGAGAAGAGCCAGTTTGTTCCATCCAAGGTTAAGATTGATACCACCTGTTTTCTCCGTGTTTGCAGATGAAAACCGCCCAAGCAGGCTTCCATGAATCTCTGTTTTTCCGGTTGTTGACAACACCGGATCCTTTGTAATGAAGTTGATGACACCACCCAGGGCATCGCTTCCATACACGGTGGAACCCGGACCATACAGGATCTCCGTCGAAGCCAATCCGAAAGGGTCAACAGTAATCGCATTCTGCAAATGGCCAGCACGATAAATTGCATTGTTCATGCGAATTCCATCAACAACCAGCAGGACTTTGTTGGCTTCGAAACCGCGCAGTACCGGGCTGCCACCACCCAACTGGCTGGTTTGAACGAACACCTGTCCGGTTTGTTCAAGCATGATCCCGGCATTCTGCGGGTTCTGGAAAGCGATATCCTTGGCCTGGATCACCTCGATTTTGTTGGGCAGATCAGATCTTTTTTCTTCAGCCCTGTTCCCTGTAACCACATATTCGTCGAGTTTGATCACATTTTCAGTAAGATAGATACACCCCGATGAGGGAACTTCGGATTTTAAAACGCTGAATGCCTGGAATGCTACATGCGTAAAATTAATTGACTCATCTGCTTTAAAACCAGTGAGATCAGCTACACCATCCGCGTTGGTCACAACCATGACAGTTTTGCCGGAATTAGAAATATTGACCTGCCCGATGGGCTGAAGGTCAGATTTGTCCAGGACTTTAATCTTCTGGCTTTGCGCTGAAACAGCGCAGAAAACCAGGAATAAAAAAAGTATTTTAGTTAATCTCATTTGAATGGGGTTAAATATATATTTTAACAGAGCCGTTGGCGACAGCTGTGCATGAAAATAAAAATAATAAAGGAAGAGGCAATGCTAGGCTAACTCAGGAGGAGGACTCCAGGTGCCAAGAGTTGGAGAATTAATAGAGATTTCGAGTTTCGGGAACAGTAGCTCGGAGAATCCGTCCATGTTAAGTTCGATGGCCGGAATGGACGAAAAGATCATCACCTGGTGATCCCATAGAGCCGGATGGTCCCTGTTTTTGGGCTCCTGTTTCAGTCCGGCAAAAAGTCCGGTCTCTTTGACATCATGGATACAAACAAACACCGTGGTATTCCCGGTTGATATTTCCCTGACAATATCATACATGGCGCCTTTGTACCTGAACTCCTTTTTATCGATCCGCTGGAATTCACGATCCTTTTCCGGGTGGTCGATTTTCAGGATGACCATTTTTGAGGAACGATGCTGAATGGCAGCCTGCATCTCCTTTTTAATTACATGTCTCTTCACTTCAAAAAGGAGATAATATCCAATCGAGTTGAAAAGCAAAACTAACAGAATCAGAAAAGCCAGAGATTTTTTCAAATTCAGAAGGTGCCGGATGAACCGCAAAGGTAAAGAAATTTGTATTGTTGGGAAACCTGAATGCCAAATCGCGTATTTTTGCGTGAGAAACCTGTCTTATGGAACTACTGAAAATATCTGCCGTCTCCTATCTGAATACATTCCCATTTGTTTACGGGATAAGGGAATCCGGACTATTACAAAATTTCGCACTTGAGCTGGATGTTCCCTCCATCTGTGCTGAAAAGCTGGAAAACGGAACGGTCGACATCGCCCTGGTTCCGGTGGGTGCGTTGCCCGGGATCGGGCAGTTCCATCATATTTCCGACCATTGTATTGGTGCTGTGGGTGAAGTAAAAACCGTGTTACTTCTGTCAAAGGTCCCATTGGAAAAGATAAGCCAGGTTTACCTTGACTATGATTCGCGCACCTCTGTTGAGCTGGTCAAGGTGCTTGCAAAGAGATCCTGGAAGATTGACCCGCAATGGAAAAACCTGAAATCGGGTGAGGCCCTCTCGATGGATAATCTGGAGTCGCTGGTAGCCATTGGGGACAAGACCTTCGGGATCAGGCCGAATTTCCCTTATGTTTATGACCTTGCAGAAGCCTGGATCGATTATACCGGGTTGCCATTTGTCTTTGCAGCGTGGGTTTCACGCAAAAAACTGGATGATGACCGGCTGATGCAGTTCAGCCGGGCCCTTGCCTGGGGAGTGAGCCACAAACGTGAGTCGCTTGAATATTTCAGTGATAAACTGCCAGGTTGTGACGATTGCCTTTCGTACCTTGAGAACAATATCTCCTACGATTTCGATGAAAAAAAGAAAATGGGACTATCGAAATTTTTAGGTTACCTGTCTGAGTGACGAATGACGAGTGACGAATTATTTCTTAACAGGATACCCGCGTTTCTTGGCCATATCTTCAAGGCGTTTCTGGAATCCTGATTTCTTCACCGTTTTTTTCTTGTTGGCTTCAATCTGTGCATGGAGTTTTTTCTCATCAATCGTTGCGCGGATGATATAAATCTGGGCAAAGGTGAGCAGGTTGGCCAGCAGGTAATAATAGCTCAACCCGGATGAGTAATCGTTGAACCAGAAAAGGAACATGACCGGCATGAGGTACATCATGGTTTTCATCCCGGGCATCTGTGTTTGCTGGGAGCCCATCATCTGCTCGTTGATCTTGGTATAAAGCACGCTGGAGATGGTCATGAGCAGGGCAAACAAACTGACGTGGTCACCATAGTAGGGAATGGTAAAGCCATTCGGGAAGGTCCATATTGAATCGTACGACGAAAGGTCTTTTGCCCAGAGAAATGCCTGCTGACGAAGTTCGATGGAGGAGGGGAAAAAGCGAAACATGGCAATCAGGATCGGCATCTGCAGCAACAAGGGAATGCAACCCGCCATCGGGTTCACCCCGGCTTTTTTGTATAATTCCATGGTCGCGGACTGCTTTTTCATGGCATCCTCTTTCTTCGGATATCTCTTGGTTAATTCATCGATTTCCGGTTTCAGAACCTTCATCTTTGCAGATGACTTGTAGGTTTTGAAGGCAATGGGGAACAGGATAATTTTCAGGATTATGGTCAGGATCAGGATGATGATTCCGTAGTTCCAGCCAAAATTACCAAAGAAGGTGAATACCGGAATTACGGCGTAGATGTTGATCCAGGCCATCAGGAAAAAGCCCCATCCCAGGGGGATCTGTTTCTCCAGGTCATGATGATATCTTTTCAACCCGTAATATTTGTTGGGACCAAAGTACATGGACATGCCAATCACTTTACTCTCCTTCGGAACATAAGGTATCCCGACTTCGGTAGTCATGGTTTTCAGGTAGTGGTTGCCACCCGGCAAGGTAGCCACCTTCAATTTCGGATCGCTGAAAAATTCATCCGCTATGATCGTGCTCGTAAAAAACTGCTGCTTATAGGATATCCATTTCAGCCGTTCGTTCTTGAGGATCTTCTCTTCATCCTTGGTTTCCGACAGGTTATCTACCTTATCTTCAGAATACTTGTAGAATAAGCCGGTACTCATCCGCTCCATGTTCAGGCTCTTCTCCTGCCGCTTCAGGTTTTCATTCCAGTTAAGCACCAGGTATTTGGTTGAAGGGTCAACCACATCGGCCATGTTCACCAATTTAACCGAGTAGCGAAGCATGTATTCATCTCCCCTCACGGTATAAATATATTCGATATATTTTGTCGGGTCGATGGAGGTATCGTTTGCCGCCACGAACAGGCGCATGCCAAACCTTACTGAATCCTTCCCGGTCACTTTAATCATTGACTGACCGTTATTCTTCTGATCGGGCCAGAAAGGCTGAAAATAGAGATTGTTTGTGTTGATGATCCTGTTGTTTGAGAAAAAGGAGAGCCCGAATTCAAGTGAATCTTTATCCAGCAATAAAAGCGGACGCTGATCCCAGGTGCGATAATCCTTCAGCTCAACCTGGGTAATTTTCCCGCCCCGGGCGGCAATTTTAATGGTATAAACATCATTTTCAATTGAAAAAGAAGTGTCTTTTCCAACGGCAGCGTTGGCAAATGCCCCCAATTCATCTTTCATCGTCAGGCGCAGCACCGTCATGGAATCGAGTTTCTGACCGGTGGCGAGTACCTTTTCCTTTTGCCTGGCCATTTGGAGAGCCCTGTCGCGGGCGAGTGCCCTGATGTCCGAATCACGACGGGCCTGGCTTGCAAGATAGGCAGAATCGGCTTTGCGCTTCATCTGAAGTTGTTGTTCCTGCGAGGGGCTCATCAGGTAACTGTAAATGATGAAAATCCCGAATATCAGGACAAGTCCGATGATGGTGTTTTTATTCATAGCGATTGTTGGAAAAATGGGTGCAAAGGTACAAAATTGTTATTATCTGTCTGCGTATTCCTTTGCAGCTTTTACAAAACTGACAAAAAGCGGGTGCGGCCGTGCGACGGTGCTCTTATATTCAGGGTGGAACTGCACCCCGATAAACCATGGATGACCTTCGAGTTCCATGATCTCAATAAGATTGTCCTTCTCGTTCAAACCAACCGGTTTCAAACCAGCTTTGGTGTATACCTCAACAAACTCATTGTTAAATTCAAACCTGTGCCGATGACGTTCCGAAATATTTTCCTGTTCATACACGCCAAAGGCTTTTGAATTTTTACTCAGTTTGCATGGATACGATCCAAGGCGCATGGTGCCTCCAAGGCCCGAGATCTTTTTTTGCATCTCCATCATATCTATCACCGGGTAGGGCGTGATTTTATTAAATTCGGTGGAATGAGCGCCTTTGAGACCAAGCACATTCCTGCCAAATTCAATCACGGCACACTGCATGCCTAAGCAAATCCCGAAGAAGGGAATTTTTTGTTCACGCGCATATTTTATGGCGGTGATCTTGCCTTCGATCCCACGCTCGCCAAAACCGGGAGCTACGAGAATACCATCCAGCTTGCCCAATTTTTCAGCCACATTCGATTCGTCAATAAATTCGGAATGGAAGGTTTGAACCTTGACGCGTACCCCGTTGATCGCACCGGCATGAATAAACGATTCATTGATCGATTTATAGGCATCCTTCAGTTCAACGTATTTCCCGACCAGCCCGATATTCACCTCGCTGGAGGGATGCTTGAGCGCATACAGGAACTGTTCCCAGTCAGAAAGATCAGGTTCCTTATCACTGGGCATCATGGTCTTCTTGAGTATCTCCAGGTCAAGGTTTTCCTGGCGCATCAGGACCGGCACGTCATAAATAGACTCGGCATCGATGCATTCAATGACCGATGTCGGGCTGACATTGCAGAACAGGGCAATCTTATTGCGGATGCCCTCCGTAAGATGTTTCTCTGTACGGCAAACAATAATATCAGGCTGAACTCCAGATTCAAGCAAGGTTTTAACCGAATGCTGGGTAGGTTTTGTTTTCAATTCACCGGCTGCTGCAAGGTAGGGGACCAGGGTAAGATGCACCACCACACAATCGTTTCCCAGTTCCCAACGCAACTGACGCACAGCTTCAATGAACGGAAGCGATTCAATGTCACCCACGGTACCTCCGATTTCGGTGATGATGAAGTCGTAATCTCCACGGTTGGCAAGCAACTTGACGCGATATTTGATTTCATCGGTGATATGCGGAATTACCTGGACAGTTTCGCCAAGATATTCCCCTTTCCGTTCCTTGGTAATCACCGACTGATAAATCACGCCAGTGGTTACATTGTTGGCCTGCGAAGTGGGCACATTGGAAAAACGCTCATAGTGTCCAAGGTCAAGATCAGTCTCAGCACCATCTTCCGTTACAAAACATTCTCCATGTTCGTAGGGATTCAGTGTTCCAGGATCGATGTTGATGTAGGGATCAAGTTTTTGGATGGTCACCTTAAATCCCCGTGCAACAAGCAGTTTTGCAATCGAGGAGGAGATGATTCCCTTCCCCAATGAGGAGGTCACTCCGCCGGTGACGAAAATGTATTTTGTTTTAGACATGAAAATAGTGTTGAAGACTGTACCCTTGCAAATTTACGGTAAATTATTTAATTTCCACCCTTTCTGATGCGTCTTTTGATGGCCAGGATTTCGGAAGCAATCTCTTCGATCGGTTTGTTGGTCACCTGGATCACCGGCCATTCAAACCGGTTGAAAATGTTTTGCGCATAGCTAAGCTCCTTCCTGACAAAGTCAACCGACGAATATTCGCCGGTCGCTCCCCCCAGATATTGCTGCCTGACGAGACGCAGGCTGGAGAGGTCGTGCGCCTGCGTCATCAGTCCGAAAACGCTGCCATGCGGCATGTTGGAAAGCGAATCGGGAAGATCGATTCCCATGACGATGGGATAGTTGGCTACAAACCAGCCCTTAAATGCGAGGTAGATACTGAGGGGCGTTTTGAAGGTCCGCGACACCCCAACCAGGACGATCTCCGCTTTGTCATATTCTTCACCGCGCTGACCGTCATCGTGGTTAAATGCAAATTGCATGGAATCAATGCGTTTGAAATACTCTTTATTCAACGAAAAGAAAAGTCCGGGCTCCCCGGTGGGCGAATCGGCAAAATGGTGGGCGAGCCTTGATAAGAGCGGCCCCATCAGGTCAATGGCGTCAATGTTATGTATACGGCTGATGCGAAGCATATCTTCGCGCAATGATTCCGAAACCAGCGTATGTACAATGAAACCCCTGTGCACGACCACTTCCGCCACAATTTCCTCAATCTGGGATTCCGTCCGGACATCGCCCTTTTGAATGACATCCACCTCGGTCCCGGGGAATTGAGTCAGGGCAGCCATGAGCGTTTGTTCCGCGGTCCTGCCGGTGCCATCGGAAACGACAAAAATTTTATTCATGCCACAGGGATTGATGCGGATAAATCTATAACTTTTATTGGTTCCCGGCAAAATTAATCACAGGTTTTTTTTACTAACATTTAAATCCTTAATTTTGCATTTTTTATGAGTTAAAATATTATAAATTAACAATTACGTACAATGGGAACAATTAAAGTTGGAATTAACGGATTCGGGCGCATAGGCCGCCTAACTTACCGCGCACTTATTGCAAAAAGCAACGTTGAAGTAGTTGCGATCAATGATCTTACAGATGCCAAAACACTGGCACATCTATTTAAATATGATTCTGTTCATGGAACATTTTCAGGTGAAGTATCAGTTGAAGGTGACAGCATGATCGTCAATGGAAAGAAATTCAAGGTCATGGCTGAAAAAGATCCTGCAAATCTTCCCTGGGGAGCCCTTGGTGTTGACATTGTGGTCGAATGTACCGGCATCTTCCGCACCCGCGAAAAGATGACCAAACACATTACAGCCGGAGCCAAGAAAGTTTTACTCTCCGTCCCGTCCGACAATAAAACGGATGTGGATGCCACCATCGTTCTCGGCGTAAATGACAATACAATGACTTCTGAAATGAAGTTGATCTCGAATGCTTCCTGCACCACGAACTGCCTTGCACCCATCGCCAAAGTCCTGAACGACAGTTTCGGAATTAAAAAAGGGCTGATGAATACCATTCACAGTTACACCAATGACCAGATCATCCTGGATGCTCCCCACAAAGACCTCCGCAGGGCACGTGCGGCTGCTGTTTCGATCATTCCGACCAAGACCGGTGCTGCAAAGGCCATCGGCCTGGTTATTCCTGAACTTGAAGGTAAGATGGACGGGTTTGCAGTGCGCGTTCCGACCCCGGATGGATCACTTGTTGATCTCACCTGTGAACTGAACCGCGATGTGACCAAGGACGAAATTCATGCTGCCATGAAGGCTGCCGCAAACGGCCCGATGAAAGGGGTCCTGCAATATCTTGACGAACCACTGGTAAGCTGCGACATTATTGGCAATAATCATTCTTCGGTATATGATTCAGAGTTGACCAAGGTCCTCGGCGGAAACCTTGTAAAGGTCATTGCATGGTATGACAATGAATACGGATACTCATGCCGCCTCGCCGACCTGGTTGTGAAAATGGGATAATATGAGCCATATTCTCAGGCATGGAGACATGGAAGGTTACATCATGGTGGTGGAAGACTCCCTGGTCGAATCCACCATGGTGAAAGCCTTGCTAAAGCAACATGGTTATAAAGTCAAGGTATTCCACCATGGGGCCGAAGCGTTCGATGCTGCAAATGAGGAGCTTCCAATGCTCATCATTTCTGATGTCCTGATGCCTGTCATGGATGGGTTTGAATTCTGCGAAAAGCTGAAATCAACCCCTTCTCTGATGGATGTGCCTGTGATCCTTCTTACCTCGCTGCATGATCCGCTGGATATCATCCGGGGATTGCAGGTCGGTGCCGATAATTTCATCACCAAACCATTTGAATCAAAGTACCTGTTATCCAGGGTCAATTACCTTCTTGCCAACCGCGAACTGCGGAGTGCGGGCAATACCGATATGATGCTCGAGATCATGTTCAAAGGGAACAGGTATGCCATTAACTCAGAGAGAAAGCAGATTCTCGATCTTCTGCTGTCGGTTTATGAAACATCCATTGAACAAAACCAGGCGTTGACAGAGGCTCAGAAACAGTTGCAGCAGACCAACGAGCACCTCGCCATTGCCAATCGTGATTTGGAATCCTTCTCCTACACCATTTCCCATGATCTGCGAACACCGCTTAACTATATCAGCGTCAGCACGCAACTGCTCAAACAAAAGCATGAGAAGGAATTTAATGACGAGGACAACTCATACCTGGATACCATCCTGAATACTGTGCGATCGATGGTGGACATGATCAGCGACCTGCTTCAGTTTTCACGTTCAGGCAATATCAAGGTCGACTTGCAGAAAGTTGACCTCACCGATCTGTCAAAAAAGGTCATTGACTGGACGCGGCAGGACAACCCGGAGCGGGAGATCAGGTTCATGGTCGAAGAGGGTATTTATGTCTCCGGCGATCCCAGCCTTCTGATGGTTGTCATGAAAAACCTGCTTGGAAATGCATGGAAGTATACCTCATACACGGCCAATCCGGAAATATATATCGGGACCCAACCCAATGAAACTCATACAACTGTGTTTGTTAAAGATAACGGCGCCGGGTTTAACCCAAACCAGGCTCATAACCTCTTTACCCCTTTTGTACGGCTTCATTCGCAGGATGAATTCCCGGGAACGGGAGTAGGACTTTCAACGGTAAAACGTATTGTTGAGAAACACGGAGGCAAAATTTGGGCAACCGGAGAAGTTGGGAAAGGGGCGACATTTTTCTTCACGGTACCGAAGTATATCTAAGTGGATCACAAGACAGGTTTATTCGGAAATTGGCCGTCCTGAGTTACGACGGCCTTTTCTTTCATTTTCTATGGACTATGGAATCGATCAAAGAAATATTTAAAATTGGTTATGGCCCGTCCAGCAGCCATACCATGGGACCACGTAAAGCTGCTGAAATTTTTAAAGCCAGGAACCCGGGAATAAAAAAATTCAGGGTCACCCTGTATGGAAGTCTGGCGGCAACAGGAAAGGGCCATATGACGGATAAAGCCTTAACGGAAGCGTTGCACCCTTTCAGCACGGAGGTTTTATGGGAACCGGAGATATTTTTACCAGCCCACCCCAACGGACTCACATTCGAGGCATTGGATAAGCTGGACAATGTGCGCGATACCTGGACCATTTACAGCATCGGTGGTGGCGATATCAGCGATACCGGACAAAGGAACCCGAACAGCCTGATCTATCCGCTGACGACCATGAGTGAAGTGCTGAAATGGTGCGAGGAAAACGGAAGGACCATGTGGGAATTTGTTGAACAACACGAATCGCCCGACCTATGGGATCACCTTGCGGAGGTATGGAAGGTGATGCAGGAGGCTATTGAACGCGGTATTGAAACTGAAGGAGTACTTCCCGGGCGGTTAAATCTCCCCCGTAAATCATCATCCTTCTACACAAAGGCCCGGAGTTTCAAGGGAACCCTGGCACGGCGTGCATTCACCTTTGCCTATGCCCTGGCTGTTTCAGAAGAAAATGCCGCCGGTGGGAAAATTGTCACCGCCCCTACCTGCGGCTCCTGCGGAGTTATCCCTGCTGTGCTCTACCTGTTAAAAACGCAGTATGATTTCTCCGAAAAAAAGATCTTAAGGGGATTGGCTACGGCCGGGCTCATTGGAAACCTGATCAAGACCAACGCCTCCATTTCCGGCGCCGAGGTCGGATGCCAGGGAGAGATCGGCAGTGCAAGTTCAATGGCAGCAGCTGCTGCTGAACAAATGTTCGGCGGAACGCCGGGCCAGGTTGAATATGCGGCCTCCATTGCCATGGAACATTTCCTGGGACTTACATGTGATCCCTTGCTGGGCCTGGTCCAGATTCCGTGCATTGAACGAAATGCCTTTGGCGCCGCCCGTGCCCTTGATGCCAACATGTATGCCCTGCTCTCCGATGGGCACCACATCGTAAGTTTCGACCGGGTGATCCAGGCCATGAAGCAGACCGGGCATGACCTGCCGAGAATATACAGGGAGACCGCAGAGGGAGGATTGGCGGCCCTGCGGATAAAGGAATGACCAATGACCATTGAATGTTAATATTTTTAGTAAAACGTGAAAGACAAGCTGGTTCAATATTTTAAACAGAATGCAATTTACCTGGTGCTTTTAGCTTATGGGCTGGCAGGGGTGATGACCATTGTGTTTTTTGACGGCACCGGCGACAGCGGCGACAGCATCATGCATTACCTGTTTGCCAGGTATGCGCCCGTTCATCCTGAACTTTACTTTGATCATTGGGCCAAACCTTTGTTCGTGCTGATCAGTTCGCCGTTTGCCCAATTTGGTTTTAACGGGATGAAGTTGTTCAATCTCTCGGTCTCTTTGCTTACTTTGTACCTCACCTACCTGACAGCCCGTTCACTTGGAATGCCGAACCCGTTGCTGGGAGTCGTTTTCCTGATCTTTATGCCGCTTCAGTATATTCTTACCTTTTCAGGCCTTACGGAACCCCTTTTTGCGTTGTTCCTCATTGGCGCCATTTTCCTTGCCATCCACCGAAAATACCTTGCTGCAGCGGTCGTGGTATCCCTGATGCCTTTTGTTCGCTCCGAGGGGTTGATCATTATCGTGGTGTTCGGGGGCTGGCTGCTCTGCAAAAGGCAATGGAAATATATTCCCTGGCTGCTGGCCGGGCATATCCTGTATTCCTTTGCCGGATATTCCGTTCACCATGACCTGCTGTGGATTTTCACCAAAATACCCTATGGCAGCCTGGATGCGAAGTATGGAAGCGGCCCCCTGCTCCATTTCGTGACCCAGATGAATTACGTGATTGGAGTTCCGCTGTACCTCTTATTGGTGGCCGGTATTTTCAGCTACCTGTGGCATTGGATCCGAAAAAAAGGAATGATATCACCCGATGAGACCATCCTGATTTTTGCCGGATTTTTCCTTTTTTTCATCGCCCATTCTCTTTTCTGGTATCTGGGCATCTTCAACTCAATGGGATTAAAGCGTGTCCTTCTTGGCGCTGCACCACTGATAAGCCTGATGGCGCTAAGGGGATTTAACCTGCTGACTCTGGAAATAATCCCGGGAAAAAAAGTTGTCACGCGCATTATGGGTGGACTGCTTGTTACCTATGTAGTCATTTTCCCCTTTACCCACAACCCGGCTGCGATCCGCTTTTCGAATGACATGAAGGCTACCAGGGAGCAAACCATGGCGAAGGCAGTTGCTTCCTATATGGCTCAAAATCCTGTTCCGCCCCAGAACAAAATGCTGTATACCCATCCATACCTCAGCGAATCGATGAACATTGACCATTTCAATGGTCTCCGGCGTCGTGACCTTACCATGAGAAATGTCAGTCTGTTGCAACCCGGTGATAAGGTCATCTGGGACAATTGGTTTGCTGTTGTTGAAACCAAAACCACCCTCCGGTCACTGCTTGAGACGCCAGGGTTGGTACGTGAAATCGATTTTTCGGCCAATGAGGATGGCCATGAAATAAAATTTGTTGTATTAAGAAAAGATTAAATAAATACTAATAAGATAATTCCATGAGTACATTTGAAGAATTGGGTATAAGCAAAGAAATTGTGCTTGCCCTCGTTGACCTTGGTTTCGAAGTTCCAATGCCTGTGCAGGAAAAGGTGATCCCTTTATTGCTTGGCGATAAAACCGATATTGTGGCCCTGGCTCAGACCGGGACAGGGAAAACGGCAGCTTACGGCTTGCCGTTGATTCAGCAAACCGATACGGATAACCATTTGCCCCAGGCCCTGGTCCTTTGTCCGACCCGGGAGTTGTGTGTGCAGATTGCAGGAGACCTGAACGATTTTGCAAAATATGTTGACGACCTGAAAGTTTTACCGGTGTATGGCGGCAGCAGCATGGAGGTCCAGATCAAAGCACTGAAAAAGGGGGTTCAGATTGTGGTTGCCACGCCCGGACGGTTGCTCGACCTGATGAGAAGAAAGGCGATTAAACTCACCTGTGTGCGCGCTGTGGTCCTTGATGAGGCTGATGAGATGCTGAACATGGGATTTCTCGACAGCATCAACGACATTCTTGCCGAGGTGCCTGAAGACCGGAACACCCTGCTGTTTTCGGCCACCATGCCCAGGGAGGTAGCCATCATTGCCAAGAATTACATGAAAAAGCCGGTGGAGATCACCATTGGCGATCGCAATGCCGGGGCCGAGAACATCAAGCATCTCTTTTATACCGTGCACGCCAAGGATAAATACACTGCGCTGAAACGCATTGTTGACTTCTACCCCTCCATTTACGGGATCGTCTTTTGCCGCACCCGGATCGACACCCAGGAGATTGCCGATAAACTGATCGCCGACGGTTACAATGCCGAGGCATTGCATGGCGACCTCTCACAGATTCAGCGCGACAGCGTGATGCAGAAATTCAGGATCAGGCATGTGCAGCTGCTTGTGGCGACGGATGTGGCAGCGCGCGGACTTGATGTAAATGATCTTACCCACATCATCAATTATGCCCTGCCGGATGACCTTTCAGCCTATACGCACCGCAGCGGGCGAACCGGCCGTGCCGGAAAAGCGGGAACATCCATTGCGATCATCAACCTGAAGGAAAGACATCTCATCCGCCAGATAGAAAAACTGATAAACAAATCTTTCATTCCCGCCAAAGTTCCCGGGGGGCGTGAGATCTGTGAAAAACAGCTGTTCAACCTGATCAATAAAATGGAAAATGTTGAAATCGAACATGCTGAAATTGATCCATTCCTTCCTTCGATCTACCGTAAACTGGAATGGCTCGAGAAAGAAGATGTGATCAAACGTTTCGTTGCACTTGAATTCAACCGTTTCCTTGAATACTACAGGAATGCCAAGGATATCAATGTGTACGAGGAAAAGGGCAAGGAATCGTTCCGCGACAAAGGGGGCAAGGAATCGTTCCGCGACAAAGGAACCCGCGGCGAACCAAGGAAAGAGGTCTCCTCTTTTACCCGCCTGTCGATCAATGTCGGCAAAGGCGATGGCCTTTATCCCAATACCCTCATTGAACTGATCAATGCGAACAGCCCGGGTAAAAGGATCCGTATCGGCGATATCACCCTTGGTAAAAATGACGGGGTTTTTGAAGTGGATACCGAGTTTGCCAGTTACCTGACCCAGGCGCTGAGTGAAGCTGAATACAATGGTTCAAATCTCTCGGTCCATGTTGCTCCTGGCCAGTCGCAGGTCCAGGTGAACGAACGCCGGACCTTTGGGAAGAAGGACAACTTCAAGGGAAAAAAGGAATATAAAGGAGGAAAAGATTTCAGGGGAGGAAAAGAATACGGCGGTTCTAAGGAATCCAAAGTCACTGAAAAAAGCTATAAACCAAAAGAAAAACAGGAGTCGGGCGATCCGGAAAAGAAGCGTAAACCATGGGAGGAGGAGATGGCAAAAGGTCGTGATGACAGGTTCTTCCCGGGAAAAGATCGTAAAACTAAAAAAGGCCGCGGACGCGCCTGATAAATTATTATTTTTGCGCCTCAAAAACTAAGACATGCTCAAACAACTCATCGCCAGGCAAATGGTAAAACGAACCAAAAGCCGGCAATACCCCGTCGACTATCTTGAACAGAAACATGTCGACCAGAAACAACCCTATCCGAACGATAGTTCCTATTTTTACGGAGGCGACAAGGAGGGAAATGCATTCATTACCCGCATGGCATTCAGGGAACCAAAGCGCAGCAATGAATATTGGTTTGATTTCTTCCTGAAGGGCCAGGGCTTTTTCGGATTGAAAAGTTCGCCGGGTGCCGAAGGTCCCGGGTTTCAGCAGGGCGCACTTAAATGGGAGCCCATCGAGACCGGCCAGATCTGGCGGGTTACCTACGAAGGCATCGTATACGACCCCAATGGCAAAGCCCACGCCTGCAAGACGAATCTGGTATTTACCGGCGATCATCCGATTTACGATTTTGCCAAGAGTTCCGATCACAGCGCCATCGCACATGCCATTTCCTCTGAAAAATGGACCAGGGAATTTTTCTTCCACATGAAAGACACACACCAGGTTCATTATGAGCAAACCGGCAGGTTCAAGGGGACCATTACGCTCGATGACAATGTATTCCACCTGAACATGATGGCCTCACGCGACCACTCCTTTGGCTCCCGGAACTGGATTACCTGGGACAGGCACTACTGGATCACCGGGGTATCCGATGCCGGCATCCACTGGACAGTGACTACGATCAAATGGCAGTTCCTGGGCCGGCTTACAGCTGGTTTTATCACTGCAGCCGATGGAACAACCGATGCGATTACAGAGTGTACCGACCTGGAGACCGTTTCAAAGGAAAAGCTACTCCCCGATCACGGAGTTATTGAAATAAAGACCCGCAGTGGAAAGATTCACCGTTTGGAATTCTGGCGGCATGGAGAATTTCCCTACCTCCATGATGGCAAATACATGATGCGCGAAGGCATTGGCACCTACAAATTCGATGGAGCCGATGGCGTTGGTATGGTTGAATTCGGATTTCATGCAGATAAATATAAGGTTTGATTCCATGAATCCGTGGTGAATTCATTTAGTGTTTTGCGGCTTAATTTAAGAAGTTGATCAAATTTATTCAAGATATTCAGGACGAACCGGTTGGTGGAAAAGCGAAGGGGTTGCAATTGCTGATGAGCCTGGGGTTCAGGGTTCCTGCAGCGTTTGTTCTGATTCACCCGACAGGCCACCAGATTGATGATGCAATTCTGCGGAGCTACCTCGACAGGCTGGGGAATGGTCCCAAAGCAGTTCGATCCTCGGCCATCAGCGAAGATGGGCACGCCGCCTCCTTTGCAGGCCAGTTTGAAACCTTCCTGGATCTCCATTCATTTGAAGATATCAAAGCTGCCATAGCCAAATGTGTTGAGGCAGCAGGAGCCGGGCGCGTCATCTCCTACTCCGATAATCTTTTGTCGGATGCTGATCTGCGCATCTCGGTTGTCATACAAAACATGGTGGATGCCCGTGTTGCAGGGGTCGTTTTTTCGGTAAACCCTGTGAACAACCGTTGGGATAAAATTATGGTCAATGCCGTGACCGGGAAAGGGGAAGAATTGGTGAGCGGCATGAAAGATGCCCATCACTATGAAATATTCCGCAGTGGTTCAAACCTCCGAATTGAAGTGGGAAAAAACGGGCATCTCCTGGATGAAAAACATCTGAAAGAGATCCTGGATGGCACACTGCAAGCTGAAAATCACCTGAAAAAACCGGTCGATCTCGAATGGGTCATCGACCATGAAGGCAACTTGCATTGGCTGCAGGTGCGACCGGTAACCACATTGAATGACGTACATTACAACGAACTCGATTCGGTAAAAGGGCATAGCGGAGATATATGGACCCTTGGCAATATCGGGGAGATGATGCCGGGCGTGGCAACGCCCCTCACATGGTCAGTCAGTGCTGAGGCGATCGATTATGGAATGACCGTCCTGGCGCACCGTGCGGGAGCATTTAAACTGAAGGACCGCACTGCTCCCCGATACATCCAGATGTTTTACAACCGGTTGTTCATCAACATGAGCAACATGATGGATTACCCGAAAAGTGTCTGGCTCAACAAAGCCTCAGA
This sequence comes from Bacteroidota bacterium, assembly GCA_037128705.1. Taxonomy (GTDB): domain Bacteria; phylum Bacteroidota; class Bacteroidia; order Bacteroidales; family FEN-979; genus CAIVAT01. The sequence goes on from JBAXVX010000020.1 coordinate 62,658, forward strand.
TGTTCAATTTGCTCTCAGCGGGAAGGTGTTCCCCGGAATTGACGCAAAGCCGGAGCGCATCGGGCCCATCCGTGTAATCAATTTCTTTCGCCAGGTTATCAACACGGCAAGGGCTGCGAAGCACCTTGAACACCTCAGAAAATTGGAGGCCGGTTTCAGGATCGACACCTCAGGTACCATGCAGCAGTCACACACCAACCTTGGAAAAGGGAGGTTATTGCTTGGTTTTGGATTTGGATATCATTTGGGAACCTCTGCACAGTCGGGCACCCTCTATTCTGCTTTTATCCGCATCATGACCGGTGAAAAACGGCTGCCGACAGCGAATGATCACCACATTGCCACCATGCTCCTGCTGAATATTCCGGAAATCGAAAGCGCCGACGCGGTAAAATCCCTGGATCGGTTTGCATCCCTGATCCGCAAGGACCCGCAGTTTTCCAGTCAGTTTTCAACATCCTCCCCTGCCGAAGCGCTGAAAATGCTTCAAACGGATGCCCCTCTGGAAATCAGGAACCAGTTCAGCGCGTTTATCGAACGCCACGGGCACCGGTGTGTGCGTGAATCGGAACTCCGGGAGAAAACATGGGAGGAGAACCCGCAGCAACTCATTCGGACGCTTCAAACCCGTGTGCGGATTGGGGAGGTGAAACATGTATCCCACAATGTTCATAACGAGATCACACAGGCGCTCAGTCACCTGTCGCTGGTAAAACGAAGCATCCTTCGGACCATGATTCCCACTGCGCGTAAAGCGGTCGCCCGGCGGGAAATCTCCAAGGCGTTATCCATCAAAATGGTGAGTACCATTCGGAAAGGATACCGGAACCTGGCAAATGCCATGACGGAGGCGGGGTTGTTTGATGATCCGGATCAGATCTACTTTCTCACCCATGAAGAGATCGGCCTGTTGCTGGGCGATCACAACCCCGAATGGAAGCTGAAAGCCAATAAACGCCGTTCAATATTGCCTGAACTGGATAAACTGATCTTCGAGGAGGTGAGTTTCGGCATACCGGAACCGCTGGAGCAGGAGGTGAAAATTGAAATCCATGAAGGACAGTTGATGGGAACTCCCGTAAGCGGAGGCGTTGTTGAAGGCCGTGCCCGCATCATCCATTCGCTCGCCGATGCGGAACAACTGCTTGAAGGGGAAATTATGGTCGCCTCCTTTACCGACATCGGATGGACCCCTTATTTCAGCATTATTGCCGGGCTGATCACCGAAATAGGCAGCCCGCTTTCACATGGCGCCGTTGTAGCCCGCGAATACGGGATCCCGGCAGTGGTCGGAGCCAAAGGTTCAAAAAGATTCCTCCGGGATGGAGATCTGGTGAGGCTTGATGGGAACAGGGGAATCATTGAAATCGTGACACGTGACGCTTGACAAATTACACCTTCATACAGCCAAATATTTCTTTTGCAGTTTCTCACAATCTGCTTTCAGGACTTCGATCACAAAACTTTGCAACCCGCCGTATTTTAGATCAATTTCATCCAGCGCAGCCTGAAGATACTCCTTGCGCACCTCCAGCAATGGCCGGAGTAATTCACCCTTCATTCCCGATTCGGTTACTTTCCGGATGATCCGGAGGATGGTGGGTTCGGAATAGATGTTCGAATCCATGTAATCAGCCCAGATGTTTTCCAGGTCAACTCCAAGCGCCGATAAAAAGAATACGGTGGCAAGACCTGTACGATCTTTCCCTGCCGCACAATGGTATACCAGTGGAAGGTTGCCAGTGTTTGCCAGAACTTCAAGAAATCTACGGAAGTCATCCTGGTGGATGTTGACCATCCTGACATAATCGCCGATCAGCACGGTTTCCAATCCGTCTGCATCATTGGTTTCAAGAAATTTTTGTGCCTTGTCCCGCGCTGCATCATGAATGTCAATGTGAATGACCTCATTCACCGTACCGATCTGCTTATCCGGTCGGACGTCAATTTCACGTTTTGCACGTAAATCAACGATGGAGGCGAGTTTCATCTCTTCCAGCCGCCGGATATCTTCAGCCTGAAGTGAAAACAAATCGCCGCTGCGGAAAAGGATCCCTGGCCTGACCATCCGGCCATCAATGGTCCGTATCCCGCCAAGATCGCGGAAATTCAGTTGTGAAGATAAAAGTTGATGCAAGTTGAGGATATGAAATGTTTTGCAAAAATATCAAAAAATTACTTAGGTTTGTAACAGGGTAACAGGGTGACAGGGTGAAAAGTGATGAAGTAATGAAGTAATGGAGTAATGGAGTAAAAAAATCGTAATTCGTAATTCGTAATTAAAGATGTTTCTTCGAAATTGGTTTCTTATTGCTTTCCTGATGCTGCTGGCTGGCGGAATGCCTCCTGAAAAGGTTCGCAAACCGGTTGACAAGGTTGGCTTTGCTACGCAGGCATGGCAAATGGATTCGGTCATGAACCGTATCTTTAATATCCAGGGGCAAAAAATCCTGAATGCATGGGCCCGCAATGACATCAAAAAATTCACTCCCTGGAAGGTTGCCATTTGTCCCCACGATGATTACACCTATGCAGGCTGGCTGTATCCGGCTGTTTTGCGTAATGTAAAAGCATCAACTGTCATCCTGATCGGGGTGGCCCATCAGGCCAAAAAATTTGGGCTGGAGGATAAAATGGTCTTCGACGGCTTCGACCGGTGGGCTGAACCCTATGGCCCGGTGAAGGTCTCCATCCTGCGCGAAAAGATCATGAACCAGTTGCCGCGGTCTACCTATATCATCCACGATTCGCTGCAGCAGGCTGAACATTCGCTCGAGGCGCTTATCCCGGTGCTGCAGTATTACAACCGGAAAATTGAGATTGTGCCGATCCTTATCCCCTCCATGTCGTTCAGCAAAATGGATGCACTGGCAGGTTCATTGGCACTGGCTGTTACCAAAATGATGCAGGAGATGAACCTTGGCTGGAACAAGGATGTTGCGATCGTCATCTCGACTGATGCTGTGCATTACGGCGATGAGGACTGGGGCGGGCAGAATTATGCACAGTACGGGTGCGACAGCGCTGGGTACAATAAGGCATTGTCGCATGAATATGAGATCATCAACCATTGTCTCCTGGGAGAAATTACAAAACCCAAACTCAGGCAGTTTTCAGAATATACCGTGCAGGACACCAATTTCCGGGCATACCGATGGACCTGGTGCGGTCGTTATTCGGTGCCATTCGGGTTACTCACCGCATTTTACATGGAGCAGAACCTGCGATCGAATCCATCCAGGGGAATATTGTTGGGATACAGCAATTCAATTATGCAGCAAGCCATTCCGGTTGAAGACCTGAACATGGGAAAGACCGCCATTGCAAACATGCATCACTGGGTAGGTTACGCTGCAATCGGCTATAAATAGCAATCGTAAATCGTAAATCGTATATCGTAAATTAAAAAAATGGCAACCGTAGAAACCATTTACATGGGCGAACTTCGTACCGAAGCCACCCATATCCGGTCGGGGATCAAACTCTTCACCGATGCCCCTCCCGACAACCAGGGGAAAGGGGAATACTTTTCGCCAACCGATCTCGTTGCGGCAGCGCTGGGCAGTTGCATGATCACGATCATGGGGATTGCTGCACGCACCCACAATTTCAACATTGACGGGACGAAACTGGTGATCACCAAGGTCATGACCCAGGAACCACCCAGGCGGATTGCGGAAATCATTATTGAACTGACTTTCCCATCGGTCAATTATTCGGAAAAGGAGAAGAAAATAATAGAATATGCGGTAAAGAACTGCCCGGTTGCATTAAGCCTCCACCCGGATGTGAAACAAACTGTGACGCTTGTTTTTACCTGACCTTTTTACAGGAAGCTTGGTATGATCAATTCCCGATCCCGAACTTTTTAAGTTTTAGCAGCAGTTCCTCAATGCTGGTTGGCTTGACAATATAATCGTCACAACCGCAATCATATGCCCTTTTCTCATCCCCCGACATGGCATAAGCGGTTACTGCAATGACCGGAAGATCTTTCCTGAATGACTTAATCTCTTTCGTTGCCTCAAACCCATCCATCACTGGCATTTTCAAATCCATCAATACCATGGATATTTCGGAATGTTCATGGATTAAATCCACTGCTTCCCTGCCATTCTTGGCAAGGAATATCACGGATGCGATTTTTTTCAGAAATGATTCCATATAAACGCGATGAGCATACTCGTCGTCTGCAACCAGGAAAACCGGGATCAAGGGAGATTCATTTTTCAACCCGGCTGCATCGCCTTCAACAAAATCATTGAAACCAGGTTGAACCGGAAGTGTAAAGAAAAAGGAGGTACCTTCTCCCTTTGCCGATTCAACCCTGATTTCGCCTCCAAGAAGCCTCAATATTCCTGTTATAATTGACAAACCGAGTCCGCTGCCTTCATAACCCCGGGTCATTTCTGAATTCTCCTGAATAAAACTCTCAAAAATCATATCCTTTTTTTCATCAGAAATACCAACACCTGTATCTGTTATGAAAAATTCAAGTTTATCTGACCCGAATGAGTATCCAAGGGTAATGGATCCCTGTTGCGTGAATTTAATGGCATTGTCAAGCAGATGGGATAGGATTTTTCTGAAAAGTTCAGGATCGGTTTCAATGAAGAATTCTTCAGCATGCCACGGAATTTTAAGCTCAAATGTGAGTTTTTTAATGCCGATCTGATTCTGGAATTTACTTTCTAATTCTTTGAGAATATCCACGATGTTTACAGCCTTTCGATGAACTTCCATAGAAGAGGATGCAATTAAAGCAATATCCATATAATCGGTCATGGTATTTACCAGTCGATTGCTTGATACCTTCAGAAGTGAAATGTACAGCTTTCTGTCTTCACTGGAAAGATCAGCTTCAGCAAGCAAATTCCCGAAACCAACTATTCCATTCAGCGGGGTGCGCACCTCATGTGAAATATTCTGCATAAAAGCAGTTTTCAGCCGGTCGCTTGCTTCAGCTTTTTCCCTGGCTGCCTCCAGTTCAACATTTTTACCAACCACCTCCATTGTACGCTCCCAAACTTTTTCCTCCAACAACTTATTTTGATTCTCAAGTTGCTGATGCAGGTATCGGGCTTCAAGCAGAATATTAATCCGCAGACTGGCTTCAATCAGGTCAAATGGTTTGACAAGAAAATCTTTTGCTCCATTTGCCAATGCCCTTTGTTTTGTCTGGATAGTCATATCCGCTGTAAGTACCAGTATCGGAAAATATTCTCCCTCCGGAACAATCTTTTTAATATCCTCCATCACCTCAAATCCGGTGAGGTAAGGCATCAATAAATCAAGCAATATAATATCAGGATTGAAAGACTCCATCAATCCATGAACCAGCCTCGGGTCGGTTATGGCTTTCAAATTTGAATACCCTTTAAATTCGAGTAACCCAACCAACATGTCAAGGTTGGCTTGCTGATCATCGACGATTAAAATCTTAGCATCCTTTAACGATATATCCATCATCGGTTCAATATATTTTAATTATGGATGGTTTTCGATCCACCCATCTATCATCAGCAGAAAACCAATGATATCCAGAGGTTTGGTTAAATAATCTTCAGCCCCCGCCAGCATTAACTGTTCGATCATCTGCGGCATGGCATCGGCACTTATAATGGCCACGGGAATCCGGCATGTTTCACTATCTTCCTTAAGTTTTGCCAACACCTGGCTTCCATGCATGTCGGGTAGGTCAAGGTCGAGTAAAATTAGATCAGGATGAATCTCTTTGGTCAGTTTTACAGCCTGTGACCCATACATTGAGGTCACCAGATGGATTGCCGGACGATGGTTTTCAAGAATTTCATGCACAAGATCAGCATTGGAAATGTTATCTTCAATGTATAGAATGGTTCCCTTCTTTTCCATTGCGATCATATCTTCTTCTGATACTTCTGATACTCGGGCTATCTGACTTTCCATGCTCTCAGCTTGCGGCAGATCAATCCAGAATGTGCTTCCCTGTCCCACGATGCTTTCAACACCGACCACTCCGCCCATTACATCCATCAGTTTCTTTACCACTGCAAGTCCGAGTCCGGTCCCCTCAGTGTCGGACCTCTCCGCCCCTATCCGTTCAAACGGGAGAAAAAGCTTGCTGAATTCTTCCCTGCTGATCCCGACACCTGAATCTATGACTGAAATACGGACCATGGGAACATCCGCGGCAGATACCTGATGTAATTCAGTTCTTATCGTGACAGACCCCCCTTCCCTGTTGTACTTCACTGCATTGTTGATCAAATTAAGCAGCACCTGTTTCAATCGCTGACGGTCGGCTTTAACATAGAGGAGATTTGAAGGAGTTTGTTCAAACTCAACACGAAGATTACGCTTGGAGGCATTCGGCTGGATAATGTCGATCATCTCCAGGATTACACTGTTCAATTTTACGGGTTCCAGCGATAATGTTATACGTCCCGCCTCTATCCGCGAAATATCGAGAATTTCATTGATTAAAGTAAGCAGGTGTGTCCCACTGTTTATAATATGATTCACTCCCTTCTTATGCGCCGGATTCAGGTCTCCCATCATCATCAATTGAGCAAAACCCAGTATTGAATTCATGGGGGTCCTTAATTCATGGCTCATGCGCGAGAGGAACTCACTCTTTGCAAGATTCGCCTTCTCTGCCTCATTCCTTGCCTTTCTGATTTCTTCCTCCGCCTGTTTGCGCGCTGTGATGTCAACCATCATCGTTAATAAACACAAATCTTTTCCAATATAAATCGTATCCGCTGAAAACAATCCCGTTACTTCCAAACCGTCTTTTTTAACTACCACAACTTCAACCTCCCTGACAGGAATATTCTGTTTTAACTCTTCAGTCATTCTTTCACGCCAACCAGAATCTCTGAAAATGTGTAACTCCTGTGAAGTTTTATTTAAAACTTCTTCACGTAAATAGCCTAAAGTTTCAAGAAATCTTTCATTCACATCCAAAAATCTGCCATCTTCATTAGAAATGGCCATCAGGGTAGAATTTGACTGAAATGCTTTGGAGAATTTTTCCTCCGAAAGTTTTATTTTTGAGATGTCCTTGCTTACTCCGAAAATAGCCGGTTTTCCATCCCAGAAACCAGGTTTCACCCTTGTTTCAACTGGAACATAATTACCCGATTTCGTGATCAGGGGAACCGGACAATAATCAGCAGTCCCCGCCAGCATTTCACCCACAATCCTGCCGGCCTCTTCACGCCGTTCGGCCGGGTGGGTCATAAGAACCGATTCTCCCAAAAGCTCCTGTATTGAATATTCAAGCCTGCTGGTAACCGTGGTATTCGTGTGGATCATGTTCCCCTGTTCATCGAGAACAAAAAGAAAATCATCGATGGTATTGAAAAAGATTTCATAATTATGCCTGGTCTGTTCCAATAGTATTTCTGCCTTCTTTCGCCTGGTGATGTCTGTCATGGAAGTCACCCGGACATCTCTTCCCTTATAATGCATCATCTTTCCCTGCAATGCACATGGGAACGTTGTTCCATCTTTTCTTAATGCGGTGGCTTCATATGGTTCTTTAATGCCTGCGAGCATATTTTTCATGACCATCTCCCTGTCCTCCGGCACAATCCAGTCTGTTCCGTACCTGGTTAAAGCTTCTTCTGAAGTATAACCAAACATCTTTTCCGCAGCCAGGTTTTGTTCAATACAAACACCCTTTTCGGAAAAGAAAATTGCTTCAATCGATGCTTCAGATAATCCCCGGTACTTTTCCCTGCTCTCTTCAAGCTCCTCATCAGCCAGTTTGCGGTCAGTTATATCCTTGATAAATCCATGCCAGAGCACTGAACCATCATTTTCCATTTGTGGTGCTGCATTGCTCGAGACCCAACGCACTTCTCCGTTATCAAACTTTACCCGGTATTCATCCCGCCAAATGGTCTGGTTTTTTGCCGATTCCGTAATGGAGGCAACAACGCCATCCACATCGTCAGGATGCAGTTTGGAAAATACAGCCGAGGCATCTTCAGATACTTCTTCAGGTCTGACCCTGTATATGTCACAGATCCCTTCGCTTGCATAAGGAAAACAGGAAGTACCGTCAGGGCGCAAGCGGTACTGGTAAACCACCCCCGGCACACTACTGGCAATTTTTTTAATCCGGTCCAGGGCCTCTTCCAATGCTTCAGCCACCCTTTTGCGTTCCTCTATCTCTTTCTGAAGGTTTTCATTGGTTTCAGCAAGCAGTTGCGTTCTGATTGCAATTTTCTTTTCTAGGTTTGTGTTAAGATCTTTTATTTCTTCCTTATGATACTTTTCTTTGGTGATATCGATGTTTACACCTTTTATCCCTGTTATTGCACCTCCATCAAAAATTGGTACTATATAATTCTGTATCCATTTAATAGTCCCATCAGCCATGATTATTCGCAAATCAATGGTTGAATTATTTTTATTCCTGATTATCTCTTGTAGCGTTTCATCCAATATGTGCACATCATCGGGATGAACCATCGTTTTAAAGTCATCTCTTGATATTTCTGTTTTAAATGGTTCCAGTCCAAACATGCGGTACTGGTTCTCCGACCATTTTGTTTTTCCGGTGATAAAATTGTATTCCCAGCTTCCCATGTTAGCCATACGCTGGGCATAATTAAGATCGGTTTCACTTTGTAAAAGAAAATCACGTCCGATATCATATAATTCAGAATGCTCATCAGCAGTATTCTTTGGGTGGTTTTTTTCCCGGATGAGTTCATTCACCTGCAATTCCAGTTCAATCTGATGCAACTCCATCTCCTGAATGAGTTTGCGTGCCTCTTCCTGGGAAAGGGATGCATCATTTTTGCCCGGTCTGTTTTTCAGGATCGCTTCCGCCTCTTCCCGAAACCTCCCCTGATCTGGTTGCTTTCCGTCTTTATCCATTTTTCTTTTTCTTTACCATTGAATTCGCTAACCTCGGTAAACTGCAGATAAATCCATTTTTCAGTCAATGTTGAGAGAACTGTCGTCAACATACAAAACTGGAAAATAATAAAATCCAACTGATTCAAATGAACAGGCAATCAGTTCAAATAAATAAATGGAATAAAAGCATCGCGAGCGTGGCAAAAAGGCGGGCAATCTTAAAAATTCAATGTATTACATCTCTGCTGGTTATAATTCTCTCGTGATGGTCCTATTGCATGATGCGGTAAAATTATGCAATATTTCACAAACTTTCGATACAGGGATAAATTGTATCCCCTGTTTGTTGTTTTCTCTCATTATAAAAGAAAAAAAATCATTCATCAAATTGAATATCATGATGCGTTCCATCACAAAAAGGTTTTTGCTTCGAACGTGCGCAGCGGCAAAATGAAGTTACATTGCTCCTTTGGGTTTCGTTGCCCTTCGCATCTTTGATCGTAATGTTCCCATAAATCAACAATGGACCATTATTCATCACAGTGACCACACAATCACTCTTCCCTTCTTGTTTCTCATCTTCCACCTCGACGGGTGCACTTTCTGTTTCATTCATAAAGTAAGTCAATGCGCGTGAGGGACATTTTTTCACCGTTTCGATGATCTCGTCTGTTTCTGCTGCATAAATATCAATCCATGGTTTTTCATCCGGTCTGAAAACCTCCGGCAATCCTTCCGGATTCCTCCAGCATATCGAGGAATGAATGCATTTATCGGGTTGCCACACAACCGTAACCTCTCCATTGCTGTATTTTCTGATCATGTGTTCCATTGACATTCAGCTTATAATAAAGTTTTGCCTGCAATGATAAAAACATTTGGGGAATAAAAGATGCAACCATGCACGTATTGTTCTTAGCACGGCCCGAAGATAATTACTATTCGGGAGTGTGAAACAGGATAATGATTTTGAGAAAGGAGAATTCAGAGGAGCTGATATTCAATAACCGGGTAGCCCTTCAACCCGTCTTTGTTATAAAAGCCAACGAAACGGAGTTTATAATAAAACCCCGATACTCCGTGAATGATATAGTTCAGATTTGGCCTGATGGTGTATACCCCGGTCGAAAAATTGTAATATTTCCAGTCATAACCAAGGGCATCAATGGAACTTGAAAATTGCATTTTCATCGCTTTATCCAGTGTGATTGACTGGAATTCGGCAGCAGAGTCCATGATTGCTTCAACCTTGTAGCGGTTTAGCAGAACGCCGGTAACAAGATAGGGATAGGGAATTCCCTGGTCAGTATAAAGCATGGTGGTATACTGGGTAAATATCAGGTCGTAGCTTTGCTTTGGAGGTTCCAATGAAACCATGTTTCCTGATTTCAGGTTAAAAAAGATATAGTTGACTGCCAGATCTTTTTTCACAATTCCCGCCGAGATGGTGCCTCCCGACAGGGCCGCATAGCGAAAATAATAACTGCCTCTTTTCAGGCTGTCAAAAATCACCTGGTACAGCCCAAGCGGGTTTCCCAGTTCATCCATGCCACGGCTGACCGCATATACATGCCTGTTCGAAACAGTATCGTTCCCGGTCACGGTAAACCACTGGCCGATGGCATTCGAATCAGGATTCCCATCCGATTTATCAAAGCGCATTTTCAACCCGGTGGTATCGTATGCCTGCCCGAAAGTCACTTCGCCCAGATCAGAAACTTTCATAAAATCACTGGTATTCAGGATCACATGCCAGCCGCGCTCACTGCACTCGAACCCAAGATCAGTCGAAGTCTTCGCATCAGAACTTACCACCTTGCCTGAATTCAGATCAAAAAAAACCTGGAGGAGGTAGTTTTCGGTCATGGCAATCGTATCGGTCCTGACATCGCCCCTTGGATGCGGGGTGACCATTTCATCCTCCTTGAAACAAGCGTGCAATGCAAGACTGCACATAAGAAGAAACATTATTTTTCCTGGCCGTATCATTTGTACTTGTTGAATTGAAATGACAGTTTCAAAAACAGGGTTCTTCCCCAACCAATGTTCATTCCGCCGTCGCCCCCGCTGTGAGCGCCGCCTGCGCCGCCGGTAGTTGGAATGATGGTGGTGTCGAAAATGTTTTTTACGCCGGCGGAGAGGCGGATCCTGCTGTTCCAGAATCCTTTGCCTGCCGTAAAATCCATGGTATTATACGGATCAACCCATTGCCAGCTTAAGACCTTCTCATTAAAAATGAGTTGCGGTGCTGCTCCCGAATATTTGTAGAACAGCGAAAGTGTGATATCCGGCTTGTTGAAATGATAGGAAGGGCTGAGTGTAACCTCTGTTGACCATTTGAAGGGTTCATAGCCGATGGAAGCATCAGGACTGCCGGTGATGCCGGTTTCAGCAAATCCCAGCTGCAATTTAAACGCCGGGTAGATGGAATAGGAACAACCAAGCTGAACACCTGCACTTTTGTACCTGCTGACGTTTTCATAACTATATTCCAGACTGTTGCCGGTTTGCGCCAGGAGGATCACATTCTCAATAAAATTGTAAAATCCGCTCACATCAACTGACCAGGCCACCTTTCTTTTTTCAACGGTCCAGTTCAGGTTAAGGTTGAAATTATTTGACTTTTCTGCTTTCAGATCCGGGTTGCCCAGAACGTTGTGGTTTACATCCACAAATACGAGGTATAACTCTTTGATGGAGGGTGATCGGAATCCCCTGGAATAGGAGAACCTCAGGCTTAAGGGTTCAACAATGTTCCACCTGGCACTCAGGGCATATACCAGCGGTGCATTGTATTTGGTATTGTAAATTACCCGGATTCCTGGCTGGATTGACAGAACAACCCTGTCGGGGTTTCCCGCCTTCCGCAATGGGTCCCACTTGACACTCAGGAAAGCAGCATAATCGCCTATTTCCTGCTTGTAATCTGCAATCTTTTTCCCGGTCCCGCTTTCAAGGTTGAAATCAAACCCGGCCTGGTAGTTGAATTTACTGAGGGGATTGCTCCTGGCAAAGGTTCCGCGGGCAACGAGGTTGTTGATGGTGGTGGTGTCCTGGGCCCACGACTGGGGGACCACAGTCTCGGTGAGTGTGGTAAGATCCTTGTAAATTGTCTCCCTTACGCGGTCATACCCCGACCAGGAACCCAGCAGGCTGATGAAATGGCTTTTACCAAGTTTGATGGAGGCATCGGCACGCCCCGAATATCTTATCGTAGTGAAATGGTTATCAAAAGCAGTTTCATTGTAAGGACCAAGCAACGGACCCTTGTCAACCAGCAATTCATTGAAGTAATCTCCGGCAATCTTGAGTTTTAAAACGTTGTTTGTAAAGGTATAGTACCCATCAAAAAAATACTGTCGGCGCGGCTTGAAAGTCTGCGCACGGCTGGTGTCAACCGGCGAATAGCCACCGAAGAAATTACGGCCGCCATCCAGTGAAAACCCATGCTTGCCTTGATTGATTGACACCGCACCATCAAAATTGTAAACACCGACAGATTCAGTATACGCACTGGCCGAAGTACTAAAAACAGAAGATTTATTTTCCTTGGTAATTATATTGATGACCCCCGCCAGAGCGTTGCTCCCGTAGATTACCGACATGGGACCTTCGATCACCTCCACATGATCAACATTGAACAGGTTGATCTGGTTGAGATCGAAATTCCCGTTCATCCGGCCGATCAGGGGAACTCCGTCCTGGAGGAATTTAATATTTTCTCCCGACATGCCCTGTATACGTAAACTTGTTCCAAGCACGCCATCCTGGGTTACCCTCATGGTCGACTGGTCTTTCAGCAGGTCGGCCATATTGGTGGCTGCCTTTTGCTCAATCTGGCGGGAATTAATCACTTCGACCTTGTAAATGGATTTATCGGCCCGCTCAGGGGTATACTGGGCCGTAACCACAACTTCATCCATGTTTAACACCTTTGGATAAAGCTGTATCTCAATGGATTCACCCGGTTTTATCGTGTCAAAACAGGTGGCATAGCCCATGTAACTGATGGCTACTTTCGAAATTTCTTTTACATCATTCGGTACGGTCCCATTGAGATCGGTGAGACCATATTTTGGCAAACCCGATTTCAACCCTTCAAAGCAAACATGGGCGAAGGAAACCGGTTCATGGCTTTTCTGATCCATTATCCTGATAAAAGCCTTTTGACCGTAACCAACGGTTACGGTCAAAAGACTAAGGAGTCCGATTAGAAAACTGAATGGTCCTTTGGTCATGCCTAACGGGTGATGATTATTTTGGTTACCGTTTTTGAAGCTGCAGTAAAAACGGTCACAAAATAAACCCCGGGTTGCACCCCGGTTACATCCATTGAATAAGCACACAGCCCATCAGCCTTTCGTCCCGGACGATCTGCACGGAGTTGTCGGCCTGCCAGATCTGTAAGAGTAAACGTAAGGTCTTCACCGGTTCCACCGGTCACATTGAAATTAATCCTGGTCGTGGCAGGATTGGGAAATATACTGACTTGAATATCATTGTCATTAAGGGGGGCTATTCCGGCACCGGCGGCTTTACCCGTTACAAAAGTCACTGCCCCGGTTGAACTTCCTGAGAAACCCGTAAAATAAAGCTTATAAACATCTCCTTTCACCTGCCTGACAAAGTAGACATTGGTATCGGGAACGACATAAACGAAGTTCTCCAGGTCAAATTTCTTCCAGTTCCAGCCGATGGGCGAACGTGTTGAATCCCAGCTGCCCGGGCCAAAATCATTGTAGAAAATCGAAACCGGGTGAAAATGCTTCACCTTCACACTGTCGTTGGACAATACACCAACAACAGGGTACGGGGTTCCGTCGGGCTGAACCGATACATATTTGGTAAAGAGGATATCCCACGTAGATTTAGCTGGTTGAAATCCCACCACTTCGTTGGTTATTAAGGAATAACCAAAAAAATCCTTTGATCTGAATCCATTCAGATCCTCTGCAACAAGTTGCTCATTTGAACCATCCAGATTGGCATATCGGAAATTATATATAATGTGAATCAAGGGTTAAAAATCAAATAAATAAACGCGGCGGCTAGTTTGC
>JBAXVX010000021.1:0-74223 GCA_037128705.1 Bacteroidota bacterium
GAAATTAACTAGGTTAATTATTAATCTGGGATATTTGCTACTACATTTACTTCAGACTTTCAAAGAACGTTTCTTCATTTCCCCATCCGGGTACTTTGTTTCAAAATCGGACTGCAAAATTACAACCTTTTTCCATTCCACCAAACTTTTTTAAAAAAAAATATAAAAAAGTTTTTCCCACTACCAAAATCATCTCAAATCACTCGCCACTGTTGGTTTTTTTTGCAATCAAATTCAAAGAACATCGAAACGGGAGTGCAAAAGTACAGATTATATTTTAACTACCAAGACTTATTTTACTTTTTTTCATCTTATTTTCATTATTTCTTTCATTAAATTCTTAAAACAATAGCATTGTGGTGTTTATGAATCAATCTTTTTTGCATTATCTTTGTACTCTTCTTTGTTATTTGTGCTTATGATCCCTCTGTTATGAAAAAAACTACGCTTAAACTGATCCTGACCTCCCTTATCTGTCTCTCTTTTGCTGCCGCTTCGCTAGCTCAGGATACCCTGCCCTCTCTTTCCTCCACCCCCCGCCGACCCGATAGTTTCTGGCACAGGGTGCGACTGGGAGGGAACCTCGGCTTCCAGTTCGGCAGCGTAACCGGCATCACCATCTCCCCTGAAGTCAGCATCAGGACTGTGGATCAGCTTTACGTGGGATTCCGTTTTCTTTACCAGTATTATAGCTATAAAAATTACTTCTGGGATTATCAAAATCAAACCTACATCGATTTTCAATCAAGCGTGTATGGCGGCGGAATCTACCTCCGGTACTACCTGGCCAGCCTGTTTGATAATTTCCTGGGAAACGTTTATGCCCATGTTGAATACGAATACCTGACCTATACCAGACCCTTTGTACAAAGTGGTCCTCCCCCGGATGGCTTTATACAGGATCCCTACAACTATTGGTATCGCCCGGGCAACCAAGTCATCGAGATTAACAGCATTTTCGTGGGTGGAGGATACCGGCAACCCGTTACCAACCGTGTATTCATCGATCTCCTGATCCTCTTTAATTTAAACGACTCCTACAACTCACCCTATTCAAACCCCATATTCAGACTGGGCGTAGGCGTTGGGCTCTAAGGTTTGTTTAATGGATTCAAGCCTGGCTGAGAACCAGGACAATTTCATCTCCTTCTGAAGATCAGTTAATTTTTTGCGGTGAACAGCCAATCCAGGGCCTGAAAAAAGAAACCGAACGATGCCGATGCCTGGGCTGTAAAGGGTACCTGGCGGTAACGAATCGAATCTTCCTGGTTTGAGCTTGTTATAATACCCTCGGCAAACCGCATGATCTCAACCATCCCGTCATAATTTATTGTGGAAGCCTTGTCCCGTACCGTATGATAATCATCATGCAACCCCGTATTAATAAACAGTACCGGGATTTTTGCCTTGTAAAATGGGTCGTGATCTGAATAGGGGAGAGATGCATTTACTTTCTTCAAACTGAACCCCGGATGAGGCGTGTTTTGAAGGATGTCATGCCATTCGGCAGATGAACCCGCTGCTTCTATCTCAACCCTGTTACCTTCACAGCCCAAACGGCCGATCATATCCAGGTTCAGCATAAACCGGATGGAGTCGAGGGGAATGGCAGGATGTTTTACGAAATAGCCTGACCCCCATAGTCCCTCCTCCTCTCCTGTAAAACCAATAAACAGGTAATTGTTCAAGGTGTCGCGATGGACGGCGAAGTATCTTGCCACTTCGAGCATTCCCGCCGTGCCGCTTGCATTGTCATCCGCCCCGCTGAAAATTTTGTTCCCGTTTTTCAGACCCAGGTGATCATAATGTGCTCCGATAACAATCGTGCGCGGCGCATGGTTGGCGATCATTCCAACCACATTGGAGCAAACAATGGTTTTCCGGCTGATCTGGACGTTCACTTCTGCCTTTGCCCCCGAATTCTTAATTATCTGTTCAGCGGTTGCCCGGTTCACATACAATGCCAGACCAGGCAGGGTGTCTGAGCTTTCGAAGTCAAATAACCCGGTGAACCAGGGAGAATCAGGATTCCAGAAAATAACTCCCAGCGCACCTTTCCTGAGTGCCGACAGCATCCTGAACCTGGGTGTCAGCTTTGACACGACCGAAGTGTCTTTGACCAGGTTTTCGGAAGCGTGAAGGTCCATCAGGACAAACTTCCCTTTCAGATCGCCAAGGCCGGACAACTGGTCAATCTTCAGTTCGGGTATGACGAGTCCCTGCCGGCCATCAACCAGGGTGCCAAGACCATGACCGTTCATCGATAAAGCGGTAACTCCGAAAGCTTCGCGGTAAACATACGGCACCTCGTTCACGACAAGTCTGGTGCTCCAGTGATACCCAACCTCGTATTTCGAAAATCGCTGGCAGTAACTGCCGGCCGTATCACCCTTCGGCTGTAAGCCGATCGCAGCAAATTGAGCGCAAAGATACCTGGCTGCACGGCGTTCGCCCTCTGTCCCGCTTTGACGGCCCTCCAGCGAATCGGAGGCCAGTACGGCCATATCCTGAACAATCCGCTCCCTGACAGAGGGATCATCCATGGAAAAGGAAACTCCCTGTGCACTGAGAAAAAAAGGCATCCAGAGCACGGGGAGTATGATCAGTTTCCGAAACATAACGGGTGGTTATCTGGCAGGGATGTTTTTCAATACCTCGAGCGTCAAATCCCAGAATTTTTTGGTCGACAGGATATCCAGGCGCTCATCAGGAGAATGGGCTCCTTTGATGGTCGGGCCAAAGGAAACCATGTCCATTCCAGGATAAATCGCCCCCACAAGCCCGCATTCCAGTCCTGCATGGATTGCAAGAACTTTTGGCTCCTGCGAAAACAACCTCCGGTAGGCCTCCACGGTGATGCGCAAAACCTCCGAGTCGGGGTTGGGTCTCCATCCAGGATAACCTGATGAATGCTCTACGTTGGCCTGCATCAGGTAAAATACGCTTGCAACCATATCCGCAACATCCTTTTTGGATGATTCAACGGAGCTTCGCTGACTTGTGGTGATGATGATCTTTTTATCTATAAACTTCACCGACGCCAGGTTGGTCGATGTTTCAACGAAATCAGGAATCTCTCGCGACATGGCAATCACACCATGGGGGCAGGCGTATAAAGCATCAAGAAGATCGGCCTGAAGAACATCATAGACAACGGACTCGGGCAAAGGGACCTCTTCAATGGTAAACTCCAGTTCAGGCTCTGTGACGTGAAGTTCGATTTTGATATCATTGGCGAACTTTCCGGCATAATCCAGCAAATCCTTTATATTATCCTTATACACTGTAAACACAGCAAAGGCTTCACGGGCAAGGGCATTCCTCAGGTTGCCGGCGTTGAAATCAGCCAGGGCGATTTCGAATGTATCCTGGGCATTCCAGAGGAAACGGTTCATCAGTTTAACTGCGTTGCCGAGTCCTTTATTAATGTCATCACCGGAATGACCGCCTTTCAACCCCCTTATGCTCGCCTTAAATGCGACATGTCCTTCGGGAACCTGCTCGGTTTCCAACGGCATTGAGGCCACCGTGTCTTTTCCTCCCGCACAGCCAATGAATAATTGTCCTTCATCCTCTGAATCGAGGTTGATCAGGATCCGCCCATTCAACTGATCGGGTTTCAGGGCAAATGCACCGGTAAGCCCAGTTTCTTCATCCGAGGTGAACAGTGCTTCCAGCGGTCCGTGTATGATATCATTCGATTCGAGAATGGCCAATGCAGCGGCAATTCCGATACCGTCATCGGCGCCCAGTGTAGTGCCCCTGGCCTTCACCCAGTTGCCGTCGACCCATGGGACGATCGGGTCCTTGTCAAAATCATGGCTGGTGTCCGAGTTTTTTTCACAAACCATATCCAGGTGACTTTGCAGAATGACCGACTGCCTGTTTTCGTATCCCGGGCTGGCAGGTTTGCGGATAAGGACATTTCCCGCCTCGTCAACGTTGCACTCCAGTTCGTGTTTTAAAGCGAAATTCCTGATATAGGAAGCTATTTTCTCCTCCTTTTTAGAAGGTCGCGGAATTTTGCAGATCTCAAGAAAATAATACCAAAGCCGGTCGGGCTTCAGTTGTTCGATGTTGTTACTCATATTGAAAGCGCTATACTGTTTATATTTGTGAGGTCAAAAATATCAAAATTCAGCGTATGCTGGTGTATTATTTTTTTACCTTTACCCTGAAAATTTAAATAAACAGTTTTGCAAATCCGATTTCCAAAGTTTTTACGTTTCGGAGGTCTTGCTTTCCGTTACAGCCTGTTTTTCCTGGCAGCGATCCTATTGATCTTTTTCATTGCCTTTGTTTACAGTTATGGTTATTCAAGTGTCCTGCTGCTCCAGGGAGCCGAGAAGGATGCAACCATCCTTACACAGCAAACCATTGCGCGTTTTGAGAATGTACTCCTGCCGGCCGAACTGGTTCCCCGGACGCTGGTCAATGCCATGGAAAACCCAAACATCAGTTATAACGATATCCTTCGTATCTCAAGGGAGTTCGTTATCCAGGATACGGTTGTTTTCGGCAGCTGCCTTGCTTTTGAGCCCTATGGATATGACAAGGATCAATACTGGTACGCTCCCTACATTTATGAACAGGGTAAAAATGTGTCGACCCGGATGCTGGGAAGCAGGAGTTATGATTATTTCAAAATGGATTGGTACCGGCTGCCCAAACTGCTCAATAAACCGGTCTGGACCGAGCCCTATTTTGACAAAGGGGGCGGGGATGCCCTGATGTGTACCTACTCCACACCCTTTTATAAAACTGTAAACGGAATAAGCAAATTTGCCGGTGTCCTTACCATGGATATATCGTTGAATGCTTTTGAACACATGGTGAAGGAGATCAAGGTGTATAAGTCTGGCTATGGATTCCTGGTATCGGCTGATGGAAAGATCATTGCCTCGCCCATGATGGTCATGGAGAATAAAAATGTTCTTGAAATAGCCAGAGATAGAAAAGGACATGAAACGATTAAGGCCATTAAAGCCATGCTGGAGGGAAAAACCGGGTTTACCTCAACCGATGGCCTTGAAGCAAAAAATCATCCGAGTTTTTTGTCTTATGCCCCCGTTGCCTCTACCGGATGGTCGTTTGGCATTGTATTTCCGGCGGATGAATTGCTGGATGATCTTTTCAGGTTCTTTAAAAAGATATTGTGGATATTCTTGTACAGTATCCTGGCACTGCTGCTTGCAACCACCTTAATCACCAGGAGGTTGACCAGGCCCATCATCCGCCTCGTTGAAGCCACGAAAAAGATAGGGCAGGGCGACTTCCACGCGAAATTGCCTTTCCGGAAATCAAAAGATGAGATTGCCCAGCTTACGAATGCCTTCGGGGTGATGCAGGATGAACTGAGAAATTATGTGGTGAGCCTGCAGGAAACCACCATGGCGAAAGAAAAGATTGAAAGTGAATTGCAAATCGCCCACACCATCCAGATGGGCATGCTCCCGAGAGGCTTCAATACCCCATCCAACTGGGAATTGTATGCTACACTCGATCCGGCGAAAGCTGTTGGGGGTGATCTGTATGATTTCTTTTACCTGGATCCCGATCATTTGTGCATTGCCATTGGCGATGTTGCCGGGAAAGGTGTGCCGGCCTCACTTTTCATGATGGTAACCCGGACGCTTCTCCGGGCGAAGGCCATCGCAGGAATTCCCATCAACGAGGTGATGCAGAGCATCAACCATGAACTTTGCCAGGATAATCCCAACCAGATGTTTGTCACCTTTTTTGCCGGCATTGTTCACCTGAAAACCGGAGAGATGGAATTTTGCAATGCAGGTCATAACTACCCGTATATTCTGGGCCCCGGCGGTGATATCCGCCAGATTAAGGCCAAAGGAGGACTTCCGCTCGGTGTGTATGAGACCATGAGATATACATCTGAAAATTTTTGTTTTAAACCCCGTGAAATCCTGGTACTGACCACCGATGGCATTACGGATGCGCTCAATGCTTCGAATGATTTCTTTGGAGAAACCAAGCTGGCGGCATCCCTCGCATCCATGGCCAATAAAAACACCAAGGGGCTCACCGATTCGCTGATCATTGAGTTGAAGCGATTTTCGCTGGGGACCGAGCAGGCCGACGATATTACGATCCTGGCTTTACAATATAAAAATCCTTCAGTCACCAATGAAAGACCCATGGAAACCATTCAGCTAAAACTTAAAAATCAACTTCCAGAACTTGACCAGATTGCTGTCAATCTTGAAACATTGGCTGAAAAATGGGAAATCCCGGGTAAGATTGTCATGGAGATCAACCTTGTGCTGGAGGAACTATTTACCAATGTTGTTTTTTATGCCTTCGATGATAAAGATGAACACGACATCAATCTCACTTTCATGCTGATTGATGCACATCAGCTGCAGATTCAGCTTGAAGATAACGGCAAACCCTTCAACCTTCTTGAGAAAAAAGTGGCTGATGTTTTTGATAAACCGCTTGAGGATCGGCAGATTGGCGGCCTTGGCATTCATTTCGTAAGGGAGATGATGAATAGTGTGGAATATCAGAGGGCAGATAATAAAAATGTTGTAATTTTAACCAAGAATTTTTAAACCAAACGACGCATAAATATATGGAAATCAACGAACAGAAAACAGACCAGTGTGTAATCATCGGCATTACGGGCCGGCTAGATACCACAAATTACAGCATTTTGGAGAAAAAACTCATGGAGTTGATCGACAATCATCATGATAAAATTCTGGTTGAGTGCTCAAAAATGGATTATGTGAGCAGTAGCGGACTGCGTATTTTGCTAATGGCGTTGAAAAAGGTCACCATGGCTAAAGGAAAGTTCGTTTTGTGCGGATTGCAGGAGAATATCCGGGAGATCTTTGAAATCTCCGGGTTTACGAATATTTTTGAAATTTATACAACCCAGGATGAGGCCCTGAAGGTGTTTTAATGGTTCAATACATCCACTTTACCGATCCGAATTCGGAAGAGATGGTTCGGAAATTGGAGCATGTTCCGCGCTCTCCGGGAATATGTTTTTTCATGGATATCAACCGGTCTACAGATATGAAATACCAGGGCGGGTTGAAGGACTGGGGACGCAAACTGAACAATACCTTCAATAATCTTTTATACGCCAATCATTTTCAGCATCACATCGTGAAAGGAATCGGTGATGAGATGATGCTTTTTATTCCGGATGAGACCCTGCATAAGAAAACCTCGAACAACAGCTGTTTCGCGTTGCTTGAAGATATCTATGCCGGCCTCTATCTGATCAAGAATCACCCCGATCCTGACCTGTTCCTGAATTGTAAAGTTGCCATTCATTTCTGTACCGAAGTGTACAATATCACCTTTTTTGAAGGGGCCGATGATTATTATGGAAGTGATATTGACTTGACTGCACGCCTGATGGGAAAGAGCATTGAGAACAGAATTGTGCTCAGTGAAAAATTCTATGAAAAGGCCGTCGATGACCTGGCAAAACTCGGCCTGCCATCTGACACTGGTTGCCTGGCGAGGGTTTCTGAACGGTTAGCGGAGAATTTCAAGGGGGTTCCAATGAGTATCGATTACCGGGTAATTGATGTACAGTAAAAATCGTGACGCGTGACGCGTGACAAAAAAGAATATTACAAAAAAACTGGAGGATATGATTGTTTATTCGGTTCTGATTCTGACAGTTTTAATAAGCGGAGGGCTGATATTCCTGTTCAAGCCGGATGATCAGCGGGTATTGAAGTTCCTGCTTGCTTTCAGCGGAGCGTTCCTGATCGGCATCACCTTCCTGAAACTGGTCCCCGAGGTATTTGCCAAACCTACTTTATACACCGGGCTGTTTGTATTGCTTGGATTCCTGCTGCAACTTGCACTGGAACTGATTACCGAAGGGGCCGAGCACGGTCATGCCCATGCCCATGCCGAAGGAGAAAAGGCATCTCCCTTTCTTTTGCTTATCGGACTTTGTATCCATTCCTTTTTGGAAGGGATGCCCATTGTGCATGGTTTTGACCTGAAACTGCAGCATACACTGGTTATCGGGATTGTAATCCACAATATCCCGATATCTCTTACCCTCATGAGTCTCTTTATTCATTATGGCTGCTCCAAATCGAGGGCATTTATCTATCTGGCCATATTTGCCCTGATGACACCTTTGGGTTCAGTTTTCAGCAATCTTCTTGATTCTGCCTTGACAAGTTCCCTTGAATCTTACTTTAACTATATTCTTGCAGTGGTCATCGGCATCTTTCTGCATGTCTCTACATCGATATTGTTTGAAACTGAGGAAAACCACAAGTATAACCTCCAGAAGTTCATCACGGTCTGCTTTGGATTGCTTGTTGCATTCGGGCTTTCCATTCTCTGAGTAATTCATCGGTTGTATATTCTCCTGGGTTTGCAGCAAAGGCAGACTGCAGCATTCTATTTTACAACCAGCTTTTTAATGACATGGTCCCCTGCGACATAATAGTTTGAATTTTTCTTTGAAGGAATCCAAAAAAAAATCTTAATTTTGCACCCTCATTCATACATCGTTCTTCATATTTCGTTTTTCAAAATGCCCAGGTGGTGAAATTGGTAGACACGCTACTTTGAGGGGGTAGTGTCCTTAGGATGTGCAAGTTCGAGTCTTGTCCTGGGCACGGACACAAGATGATAAAACCCCGTAGGTTAAGCACTTACGGGGTTTTTTATTGGGGTGGTTGTATGCTGGGTTGTATCCTTGTTTTAGCTTATGCCCTGTTCAAAACTTTTTTCCAAGACACCATTTTAGGACTGATAATCGACAATCAGTAGACTAAAATTTTATCTAACTTCATATGGTAAACTTAAAACCATTGGGTTATGGATAAAATGAAATACTCTTCACGTGCGCTCAAAATCGCCATCTCCCGAATGCCTATTCTTTCAAAAAAGATCACCGGCATTGGAAAACCTTATGAGAAGTTGCTTCTCGAAATCCTGAAACTTGATGCAGATGGCAATGAACCGTTTCCAACTGACAAGGCGATTATGCAAAACCTTGATATCAAACCTGTTTTGTATCGAAAGTGGATGCATCAGATCTATGCTGACCTTGTTGAAATGCTCGAGGATGAGCATAATCCAGGGCTTGTGGTTAACAAATTGGAACATCATATATCGTGCAATGAACAGGATAAAAAGTTCTACTTTGTGACTACCTTGCCTGAAACACCCCGGGTTGGTTCATCATTTTATGTAGACTTTTTTTATCCAGTTTATTGGGGTGATCATTTCTATGTCGATAATGTATGGTACAGGCTTCAGGATGGTAAAATGATTGTGGTTATCTATCTGCGTACAAACTTTTGCAATGAATATGTCAAATTTAAAGAGGAGCAGGAAGAATATGAAGCCTGGAAAAAGGGATCGTATTACTGGTGGGAATGGATCAAGAAGAAAAATGGGGACTTATCGTAATGTTATAAATCAACCGGGATTTTAACATAGAACTTTTATTACCTTCGTTCCATGATCAAGCGATTGTACAATTCCTGGCATATCACCAATGATGGCGAACGAGAGGCTGACCGGCAGCTGATGCTTCAGGGGAAGATGGAGGAGGAGCCCATATTTGTGATGCACAGTTTGCGGATTTCTTCACGGTTTCACCGGGTGCAGATGTCGGGGGAGTGTGATTTTGTGATATTCTCGAAGCTGGGTATCACGGTGGTGGAGGTGAAGGGTGGGATCATGGGCTATGGTTCTGCTGATCATCATGATCATGGATTTTACCGCCTAACAGGAGATGATCATCGGGAACCGGTCAAAAATCCATTCACGCAGGCGGATGAAAATGCGCATGCGATACAGAGTTTTTTGCGGGAAAAGGGGCAACTCAACATTTTCGTAGGTTCCGTTGTGTGCTTCCCGGAATGTGTGTTTGATTGCGATGGGATGGAGTATAAATATCTGTGGCACCGGGGGTGTGAGAAGGAATGGCTGCCGATGATCATGGATTCGCAAAGGGAACAGATTGCCGAATTCTATGAAAAACAGGATGAGCGAAACGTTGCGATGCGCATCACATGGGAAACCCTGGATGAGGCAAGGATAGAAGCATTAACTGAAATACTCAAACCTGAATTCGATCCGCGGCGGTCTCTTTCACAATCAAGGCTGAACCTGGGTGAATCGGAGCGGAGGCTGGAGGAGGGATTGCATATCCTCCACGGATTAAGCGAAAATCAGCGGATTATGGTTCAGGGGCCCCCGGGAAGCGGAAAATCGACCTATGCCTTCGACCTGATTATCAGCTTATGTAAATCAAAAGAAAAAAAAGGACTTTACCTCTGCTGGAACGAATTTCTTGCCGCCCGGATGAATCACAAACTGCAGCATTCATTGAGCAAGAACCCACCCGACAGCATCAGGGCGCTGGCCTATTATCATTTTCTTGAAGAACTGGCCACCCTTGCGGGTGATCCGGCGCTCATGCCGACTTACGACAGCGTAGCAAAAGGTGAATTCGGGCATATGATATATGCGTGCCTGGGGAAACTCCACAAGGCTAAAAAACTTCCCAAATACGATTTCATCGTGGCTGATGAGGCACAGGACCTATTCGAAATGGGCCTTGACCAGGTGATCAAATCACTCCTTAAGGTAAACAACCCCCTGCAAAAAGGAAACTATTATATCTTTTTCGACGACAACCAGGCATTCCCCCGGTTTGCGAATCTGGATGCCTACATCCGCACGAGAGAAACGCTGAAGGAGGCTTCGGCCTATTATGTTCAGTTCGCCAACCTGCGTGTGAACACCGGACATGGCATCACCGAACTGATCAAGGATGCAGGACAAGGAGAGGCAGATCCGCAAAAAGCATACGGGAACGATGTGAATTTTATCTCCTGGAAAACACCAGCGGAGGTTCCCGGCCTTCTTAAGCAATACATTGAC
Source organism: Bacteroidota bacterium (assembly GCA_037128705.1). Lineage (GTDB taxonomy): Bacteria > Bacteroidota > Bacteroidia > Bacteroidales > FEN-979 > CAIVAT01. The sequence continues at coordinate 10,906 of JBAXVX010000021.1, forward strand.
CAGGAAAAAGCGCTCAGCCATTGTACTTCTGAAAATATGGTGGCGCTCTTTACTGCCGATCTCCTCAAGGAGGATTCACCCCTTAAAGAGATTATCAAAAAAGAAGCCACCCTGGAATTGCTTACGATTGACAACCTCGATAATACTTCCGGGAAAGTGCGCTACACAACCGCACTGCGGGCAAAGGGGCTGGAATGGGACACCGTGTTCCTGGTTTGCTCATCGCTTACTGATCCCAAAAACCTGTTCCAGTTATTTATCGGCGCATCGAGGGCAAAGGGGAAGGTGTATGTCATGTATTGGCGTAGTGGGGAATTATCTTTGACACCTCAATAATATTGGCGAATCAGGAGAGGCTGATTACAAAGAATGAAAGCACGTAACTTAACCACATGATCTCAAAATCAAGTTTTATCAGGGGGATGCAATGCCCGAAGTCTCTCTGGCTTCATTTTTACCAGCCTGAGGAACGGGATGAGATCAGCGATTCGCAACAACAGATCTTCGACAACGGACACAACGTTGGTTTACTGGCGCAACAATTGTTCCCGGGAGGAGTGGATGCGAGCCGGGGGGAATATGAGAAAATACAGGAGGCGGTGGCCTATACTGCAGCCTTGATTGATGGCGGCCAGCCTGTGATTTACGAAGCCGCGTTCAGCGATGGTGAGACCTTATGCTACATGGATATCCTGGTGAAGGAGGCCGATGGCTGGGCTGCTTACGAGGTGAAGGCTTCGACCCAGGTTAAGGAATACCAGGTAAAGGACGTTGCTTTCCAGTATTATGTGATCACACGGTCAGGGCTTCCGCTGAAGCGGATCTCGCTGGTGCATGTCAACAACCAATATGTGCGGCACGGCGAACTGGATCTGCAGCAATTGTTCACTGTTGAAGAAATGACCCGAAGGATAATGCCCATGCAGAAAGATATCCCGGCTGCACTGCTATCGTTGCAGGAGATGCTTAAAGCGGACCTGTTCCCCGACATAGCGATGGGGCCACAGTGCAATAAACCTTTCTCCTGCGATTTCCTGGACTTCTGCCGGAAAAGCTGCGTGGCCGAAGAAGAGGAGGTTGATGTAAGACAGGCAAGCCGGGACCAGGATGCCCTGGACGAATTCCTGGATGATCTTGCATACCCGCTTTATTTCCTGGATTTTGAAACCATCCAGATTGCCGTGCCCAGGTACGACGAAAGCCGTCCTTACCAGCAGATACCTTTCCAGTATTCCTTGCATGTACAATCAGGTGGTCAGGTGGCCAGGTGGTCAGGTGGCGAAAACAACAGCCGGGGAGAGGACGAAAAGGGAGGTGATTTACAGCATTATGAATTTCTCGGGAGACCACCGGAGGATCCAAGGCCGGAATTTATCGAATCGCTTCTGGCCAGGATCGGGGAGAGCGGGAGCATCATCGTGTGGAACCAGGCCTTTGAAAAAACGCGGCTGAAGGAGATCGCCCGGGATTTCCCGGAATATGCCACCAGGATCGAGATGTTATTTGACCGGTTTGCTGATCTGATGGTTCCTTTCCGGAGAAAAAATCTTTACACCCCTGAAATGAATGGGTCATATTCCCTGAAGGCAGTTCTGCCGGCTCTTATCCCCGACCTCTCCTATGCCAATCTGGAAATACAAGAGGGCGGCACAGCCAACATGACCTATGAAGGTCTATATTGGGATGAGGATCCGGAATCGCTGCGGATGAAGCGGGCAAACCTACTGGAATATTGTAAGATGGATACACTGAGCATGGTGAGAATCCTTGAAATAATTGCTTGCCATCAATCAGGGAATTAGCACTGCCGAAATTATTCACTTTCTCCTGTTCACAAATTTCAAAGAAAATAATTAACGCGGGACAATTCAGTTTATCTTTGTAATCTCGGAAGAAAGTTCATGACCCAGTTTGATCTCATAAAAGAAATTGCCAAGTATGGTCTTGAAAATGATCAGGAACGGCTACTCCATGTTCTGAATGATCTTATCGAACATTCAAAAAAGACTAAGAAGATCAATTTTGCCTTGCAACTTCAATCTCTCATTAAGGAGGGACTCCGAGCACAACAAACAAGTGGCCTTGTAAAAGTCGGCTCGGCGAAACATCTTTTGAGAGAAGAGGACCAGGAAGTTAATGATCTGGTTATAGAAAAACTGACATCTGATTATTCATTCGATGATCTTGTCTGTTCATCAGAAACCAAAGATGAACTTGGGTTCTTTGTACAGGAACATCGGGGAAGTGAGATGTTAAAACAATATAATCTTCCCATTGCCAATAAAATTCTGTTTTCAGGACCCTCCGGTTGTGGCAAAACTCTTGCTTCTTATGTGCTGGCGGGAGAGCTTGAGAAAATGATGATCGTTATTAACCTGGGGGCCATAGTATCATCACGACTGGGTGAAACAAGTAAGAACCTGGCTAAATTATTCAGGAGGGCTGCTGCCGAGGAGTGTATTATTCTATTGGATGAGTTTGATTCACTTGGCAAAATACGTGACTACAGCCAGGATCACGGAGAAATGAAGAGAGTTGTAAATACGATTCTTCAACTCTTTGACTATCTGCCACAGGAGAGTATTGTTATTGCAGCAACAAACCAGGCAGAGATGATTGATACGGCCCTGATACGCCGGTTCGATATGTGGATCAAGCTTGAACTTCCCGACGAAAAGGAAATCAAGGAACTCATTTTCAAAACTCTTGAAAAATCGCCTTTTAAGCTAAAAGACAATAATGAATTATCACAGATAATAAATTCGTGTAAAGGGTTGTCATTTTTTACAATTCAAAAAACGCTCGTAAACTCGATTAAACGCAGTCTTTTTGAATCCTATAATGCCAATGAACCTTTTAAGGCCATCGATTTGTCGATCTGGAAAACACTAATAAACCAGGAAATCAAATTACAGATCAAGGGATAATTCTGCCTCTCCCAGTATTTCAAGCGCATTTATTGCAAACAATTCATCATACAGGCTATAGCCGGCAATTGCTTTGTCATCATACTCTTTAAGTGTTATGACTAGGCTGTAATTGATCGGTTTTCCCTGATAGCGATTAGAGTCACCCTGGCCAAGCATTTTGTGCACGGTTGAGCCTATGGCGATCTGTAACGAAAAATCTTCAGCTATTAAATCTGATTTTTTCAAAGTGAATTCCATCTTTTGACAATTGCTGAACAATTTCCCTTTATAGTAATAATCCTGAGACCATCCTGGATGAGCCGAATTTATTTTGAGTTCAGTACCACCTTTCCCATAGATAGTACCACGTACGTTTTTTTCAAGGATGACGTCTTTTGTGATTATAAAATTTACATGTACAGGGCAATAAGAGAGCTGATTGGAATAATCAGGCATGAAACTGAAACAAAGGGTAGCAGATATATCCAATATCTTGTTCTTCTTTATAGCATTTGAAAAATAGCTTGGAATATTCAGTGGAAAACTCTTGACATTTCCACAATTAATTGAATCCTCAATGATAAGGGTTACATTTTTATCTCTTGAATTTAAACAAAGTGCATCGATAGGAATTCCCCAGCCGATGACGCGTTGTTTTTGGGCAGAATTAAAAATTCCCTGCGCGAAGAGATCTTCATTGAAATCTGCGGAGTTTACAATCAACGCTTTTACAGTTTGCATCTTCAAATCCGGGTACAGTCTAGTGATTCTGGCTGCGAGATTGGCTGCAATTGGAGCTGAGAGGCTTGTTCCAACAGTTCTGGTATAAAAATCCCCAAGCTTTGTTGAAAGAAATTTCATGGCATTTTCCTGGTCACTATCAAAAAAAAGCCCAAAATCTGTACTGTTTTCAGTATAGTCTCCTCCCTGCAGGAGAATATCTGGTTTTCTTAACCTGGAATTTCTGATTGTCTGAGTCAAGGTTTCCATATCATAATGGAACTTTTTTGAATAGATTGCAGGAAACTCTTTATCGGGACTCCTCCGAAGATTGGATCCCACTTCCCAGTTATCGGAAATGGCTCCTACAGTAATGTTATTGAAACTTTCTGCCGGTGAGGAGATGTTAGCTTCAAGTTCTCTAAAAGCTTCGGGATAGGTTGAATTGTCATTGATGAATCCATTGTTGGTTGTGGAGATGCATATTAACAGATCATGCTCATACGCAAGTTTATCCAATTCAAATGCATAGGTTGACGGGTGTTGATTGTCATCAAGAAAATCCTGATAGCCGATTGTCAGACAAAAAATCCTTACACTTTTATCTTTATATGCTTTTTTAATCAGTTCTATCACATCTGACTGTTTGATATCTGCATTTCTATCCTGGTTGGTGATTTTAATAGAGAGAACTTTTGCATCTGCTTCAAATGATCCGATGTGACCTGGATATAATTTACGCCCCAAGGCTGCAAGTGTTGCCACACCTGTGCCGTGATCCACGTCATCAACCAATGCACCTGTACCTGTAGCATCAAAGTCACTGTTTGAATCGTTTACGATGATAGGATTTAACGGGCACTCTTTACTGATGCCGGTATCGATAATCCCGATAATTGGAAGATTGTCTTCAGAGTTTGAAATGATGAACCCATGGCTTTTATCTGCGAGTCCAAAAGTTGTCGGTTTTACAAGGCCTGACAAATGTGTTGAAATGGATTGAAGAATATCGAAATTCTGAGCAATCTCATTGATCGTATGGGTGTCAGTATTTTCCACCTCGAAATAAAATTCCGTTTCTATGAATTTAAGATTGTTTTTCTGCAGATAGATTCGGAGACTTTCTTTGATGGGCTTTATGAATTGTTTATCAAAAAGATCGGCATGAAAAAGGTTCAGATAAACAACCTTGGTTTTGTTGTGTGCTTTATTAATTCTTCCGGAAGTATGGAAAATAAAACTCTTTATGAAATTGATTTTTTTATCATACTCCTTGTTTATATTATTAAGTGCATTGTTGATAAACTGGTTAATTTGTTCCTGAAAATGGTTAAACTGTAATCTGTCAACTATTAAAAAGTACCCGGTACGATTAAAATCCGTCAGACTTACAATGGCAATTCCGAATTGATTTATATAATACGTCTCGAAATCATGCCGGTTAAACGGTCCAAAAAATTCGATCTCAATTGCATCAATATGTGTGTGAATACCAAGATTATTATTACGTTGACTATAGCGAAGTTGTTGGTCATTATCGAATTCTACAAGGCAGGTGGATAAGTGAGTTGCCATTGGTCGATAATTCTTTTCCTCTTCTGGTTTTTTGTCATCGTTGCCACCACCCTGCCTTTGTTTATATTCCTTCAGGCCTTTAGAAGGGTTTTTAAAGAGTAGATGAGGGTATTTCTTGTCATTCATACAAATCGATTGTGCTAGGAATCACTCAGGCAAATGTACCCCTTAAATATTATCTGCATACAAAAAACCCAAAATGAAATGATGGATTAAAAATTGGTTTAAAGTGAATAAAGTGAACTAATTGAAAAGACCATTTCCAAAGTTAAAATTTGATCTTAATAAACTAAAGGCGGGGTCAAATCTATCATGGCATTCTTAATCAGTTCCTCAATTTCTGTCTCAGTGAACCCTCTCTTTACTAGTACTTCAACAAGTTCCTCTTGTCTGGGTTGACCAAAGGTCATACGATAAAATGTAAGCACTTCTTTCAGCCGGGAATATTTGGCAATATCTTTACTGAATGGATAGAGTGGCACAATCCTTTCAATTTTACAACCATCAATGGGTTCTATGTGCCAGAAGGGGACCAGATCGCATTTGCCCTTTTCAACACCTTCTTTTTCCTTTGCCCAGATAAACAGTTTGTCCCAAACGGAATTACCGGGCCGGTCAAGGTTCATATCAGCCAGGTATTTCAGCACGAGATTTTTCCGGATGATATGACTTTTATAGCGGTTGACCCTTCCTTCACGTTGTTCAAGGTCAATAGCATTATGAGGAAGATTCCAATGGACGAGCCGGGAACAATAGTAATGGAAATCCAGGCCTTCCTGTCCAATAGAGGTAGAAGCCAAAACAAATGGGCGATAGGGCGAATTAAAGGTATCCCTGACACTAAAACTACGATTTGGCTTTCCTTCTGTTTCTATAAGTTGGTTTCCAAAGTCGACAGCAAAATGGGTCCGGATGTTTTTATTCTCACCTGTTTTAATACTCGAGTAATCGTCTATCTTAAAATTTACGGTTCTCAGTGAAAGTACATCATCAAGTTTTCCCTGGATCTCATCAGAATCATGGATGAAATCACAATCCGTAAGCATGTGAATGTACTCATCTGTTACTGATTGAATATTTCCCTCAAGGCAATAGTTCAGAACCGCTTCCCAATATGGCATGCTTGAAGGGTAATTACTTCGGATGACAGTAATACTTTCTGGTTTGTCTAAATATTTAACCTTAGATTGGGCATAGAAATAGGCCAGTACACGATTGTGATCGCCGGGTTCGTTGAGTTTTTCAACTTTTAACAAGCTTCTCGAAAAAATGACGGCGGGTGAGGCAAGACAAATTGTTGCCAGAACTTTGAACAGGTCCGGTGGGATCTCTCCTAAATTCATCTCTTCATTGGTAAGTTTTATTGATTTACAATGCAGCAGAAATTGCTTTTCAATTTTCTCATCGTTTGCCCTGCTCGCAAAATCCTTTAAAATGGAAGAAAGCATTGACTGTGCATTGCCAGTTTTATTACTGATCTTTTTATTTGTTTCATTATCAAGAAGCATCAAAGCAGCCCAGTACCATCGGTCTGATTCTCCTCCTTTGGTAACGAACCGGTCAAAATGTAATTCACTAAACCTTTTTTCGATTAACATGGAAAGCTCCTCAATGATTTCATTCAATGATTTCCGTGCATAGATATTATCCTCGGGGTCATATAGGTCACGCAAAAACTCGCTTGGATATAAAAGAGTCAATAAATTCATTGATGTAAACGGATTTCGCTTTGGATCGTACTTGATTTGTAACAGTCGCCCTGGTTTTCGTTTTTTTGAATCGGCAAAATACGAGGATGGTTTTTCTTTTCGTTTTTTATAGTATGCCGAGATAGCAAGCCTCTCACTTTCATAGGAAAGAATGGTTGAAATTGCCCTGGGCACCATTAGCCAGGAAGAAAAAAGCAGCGTTTTTGAATAAGTAGTTTTTGCCGGATAAATTTTATTTGGTGTATAATAGTTGATAGTGGGAGGAATCCAAAGCCATTTCCATGCCTCATTCTGGACGGTTGTTTCCAATAATTCCTGCATTCTGGCATTTGGCACAACCGAAAGAGTACCACTTTTACCAAGTGGTTTATAGGATCTTATGGCGGCAAGATCGAGCCAGGCAGATTTTTGTTTCTTCAGCACCTCTGCAATTTCCGGTTTGCCTAATAATCCCTTTAAATTTTCCCGTATTGAGTAATTACTGAGAAAGGACAGTGCATAAGGGCATGACTTGCTAAATTCAATGGGGTTCATACTTCTGAATTTCCCCATTTCACTAATTTTTTGATTTACTGTATCAAGTGCAATGAAATCAAGGATATCCGCTGGTGTTAGATTCTTGATTACTTCACTTTGCGAGGTTTTAACCATAAGGTTCTTGTCATCTGAAACCAGTGTGCGCTCAGTCCTCACCATTCCTTGAAGGTACCGATCTTGTATTCTTAATTTTATTTCTGCCAGATCAGATAAATTACCATTGTTGGAATCCACCCTGGTGTCATAAATAAGGGAAAATAACTTTCGGCGATCAGTTTCAAAATTTTGCCAGAATTCCGGGTCCCTTCCATTCATCAAAAAATGTAAAACCTTCATGAACTCCTTGTAATGATTTTCCCCAGAATCCTCATCACACTGAGTAGTAAATGGTTTAAAGGGTGTTGCAGACAGCATCAGGACTTTGGTGTCTTTCAGATCGAACACAGCACGTGCCAATTCAACTGCCGGTGACATCTCATCAACGCCCTGGTCAATCAAATCACTGTATCTTTGAAATTCATCCAGAATGATCAATTCTGCGCCGAGATATTCAAGACAGATCTTTGTAAGTATATGCCGCAGAAGAAATATTAATTCATTTTTATAAGTGATGTTTTTATAACTCCTTCCATCAATCACTTCGCAGGATTTTAAAAGGACACTCCAAACCGAGGTGGATTTTGTTAGCCCGAGGGAGTTGTAAAGTTTAGGGGCATTTGCTTCGTCAACGAATTCGCTTTGTAGTTTATCTTTGTATTGACTGAACAATTTTGGCCTGAAATGAATTTTACGGTTTGCATACCTTTCTTTTATTGCTTTCTCCCAGTTGTCTTTTGAGACACTACTTTTCAATAACCATTTTAACCCATTCTTCCTTTTCGAGAACTCGCTGTAGTGAGTTAGCAGTGCATATATAATTGCTCTTTCATCCTTAACCCCCGATTTGTTCGATAAATTGAAGGAGGTGGACGGGGTAAGAGAATCAAACCGCAATGATTGAGGTTCCTTCTTGTCATTAAACGCGAGGTAAATCAGCCTGTTTAAGGGATCTTCAACCAAGCTGGTATCTCGCGAAAAATTTAATTTTCTGAGGTTCGTCCTTGCCAGAGATTGATTTGAGCAAATATAAATCACATTGAAAGTTGGATTTTTCTTTGATGGCTTAAATGCCTGGTAGGCCTTTGCAATCAGCCCTTTCGCAATAATCGTCTTACCCAGTCCAACTTCGTCGGCGATCAGAAATGCTTTTCTGTCCTTGGCATAAAATTGATCATAAACATAGTTCACTGTGTTTTTCTGAAAATCTTTCAGCGAATTCCAGGTATGGTTTATTTCATCAATGTAGTCTATCGTTTTATTTTTCATTTTTGACGAAGGATTTAAATATTTTCCACATTTCCATGAACTCATCAGGTACGATTCCCTGCTTTTCGGTGTCTTCTTTGATTCGGCAAATAGCCTCTTCCACACTCCTCAGTTTTGAAGGATTGCGGGAAGCAGCCTGCAATAATTGTTCATAAAGGGGCACATCGTAAAAATTGTGTGCAACCGTCCGATACTTTGAAATATTAATTGACGGGGAATCGATACCTTGTTGTGGAACAAAGGACTCTATTAGCCCACTTTCATTGAGTAAAGTCATCAAATATTTTAAAAATTTGTCCGAGGAATCTATCACCTCCGAAAAAACCCTTGCCAACCTTGATTCCGGAACTTCAATGTCACTAAGCAACAAAAACTGTTTCTTAATATTTTCCTCTTTTGTATGTGAAATACTGATGATAAAGAACCTGGAGAGCTGGCTTAGTGTAAATGATTCCTGAAATGTAAACGAGACTAAAACCTCAGGTGCTATCTGGTATCCTGGATCAGGGGATTTGTGAAGAAATAATGGTTTGACATGTATCGAAAAATCAGGAAGCCAGCTTATATTGCTCGTATCAATAGCAATATCATATTGGAATAAGTCTACACCGGCAGCAGTTGGATTGCACTTCCCTGAAATTTTGCATGACGCCAGGTCGAATTCCAGCTTTCTGAGTTGTTGCTTCAGCTGATCATCTGGTTCTGGTTGAATAAACTGGCTTGGATCAAGTTGTTCAAACAGGTTGTTTTGATTGTCGTTGGTGACGAGCAGTTTTTTTATCGTTTCAGGAAAAGTTGAACGGTCATTTGATTTTAGCTCAATCAAACATTCTGTATTCCGATCGAATGCTGCCGAGGATAAATTTGCTGAACCAACATACCATGTTGCTGAATTCGCCACACGGTTAATAAACAGCTTTGCATGCAAATCATAGTTGGAGGGTGGAGAATCTGCTGAATCTTCCGGAACTCTCTCATCCATCGCCCCGGAAAGGATACGCTCATTAATGCAGAAGTATTCCGCTGGTTTAATCTCCGAAAAAGTTCCCTTATTCAATTTCTCGAGTTCGTCTTTTCGTGCGAATAACCACCGCTTCTTTGTTGCTTTCAGGGAAATATCCTTTACCATTTTGTCATCGAGGAAAGGAGACATCATCAGAAATTGTTCACTCCTGAACGATCTTTTTCTAAATGGATGAATGAACCCATCACCAATGCCAATAGGCCAGAATCGCCAGTCGGTAAAAGGTAGCTCCACCCTGAATTTCGTTTTTTTGATATCATTCTTAACCCAGGGTTCAATTTTTTTTCCCGATTTTTTTTCCAGGAAGTCCAGGAAGTCAACAAAAGGCTGGTTTTTTTCAATGGCCTTGTCAGAAACTTCTCCCTCCATCTGGAATACAATGTCCCAGCTTTGGTCAAACGTTAGGTTCCTGCTGGTGATGATATACCGGGACTTTCTCTGTTTTGTCTTCGGATCTTCAAATATCAGGAACCAGCATTTAGGATGGAAAGAACTGAATTGGTTTTCCTGGTTTATGCCGGCCAGGCAACCCTCCGTATAATGCAACAATTTACTGACCCTCTTGGGAACAGAAATCTTGTTCTTCTGGTGAAAAAGGGTGATTACTTTAGAAGCCCGGTTAATGGCATCGAAGAGATCAAACCGATTCACTTCATTGATCAATTGTGATTCCATCGGCCGGGAATAAAACATGGCAACCGGAATCAATAGCAGGCAGGAGGGGTCTACTGAATAGGTTGTGCCGATAGCCCGTTTAAGTTGGTATCCATCAGGAGGTTGTAGGATTTTTCCATAATCCAGGTTGTCTTTCCAGGTGTCAAGCATAGTTATTGATTTAATGCGGTAAATATATCTCTGATGATGGTCCGGGTGTTTCCATCACGATAGTTCAAATGCGACAGACTTTTTGATTTTCCCTGGTCAAAATCTCGCTGGGCTCCAATTCTGAGACGTGCTTTTTTGCCTTTGATCCTGATTTCCTGGTTAATAATTAGTTCCGAAAAATCACTGATACCTGACTGATGCCGTTTAATAAGAGTTAAGATGGATTGTATAAAAGCCAGAACGCTGTTGTTGTCTATCCCTGTTGAGAAATGGATGGCCTCTGATGTCAAAGAGTTCAGATCAATCAAATTGGCATATAAGTCTTTCTGCCACACATTAAATTGAGCCAGGAATACATCATTTGTATAATGTCTTGCATTGATCAGGTGTGAATAGGCAAAATGCAATCCTTTGGTGATTTCATTCAGATCATGAGCCTGGGTTATTTGTTTTTTTAGTTCGTCCCCGATATTCTCCTGTAAGCACAATTTGGCGAATGATTCAAAATCGGAAGTATTTAGAAATGAATCCCGTAACTTAGGGATGCTTACAATTTTTCCTATAAGCCGTTGGGGGAAAATTTCAATAATGCGTTTATGGAAAAAATCCGCTTCTTCGTATGATAGCGGCAGATCCAGAACCTCTCGCCAGCCTTTTTGATAAGTACTTACTTTTACCTGATGATTATCTGTGTATTCAATATCCTGATCGTCAGAACTGTCATCCTTGATGCTTTTTTTGACAATTAAAAGTTCCTCAAGGAGTTTGTTGGCGTTTACATAGTATTCGCTCAGGCTCAACGAGGTGTCTATAAAATTATAGGATCGCAGGCCATTCCAGTAGATTGATGACGGCCGCCTTGCCAGCATCTGATTCTTGCGTTTCGTTATCCCAATGACACCCGAACCGGCATTCCGGTCATGACCATACCTATCTGCCAGTTCCCAGATAATTTTATGCTCCTCCTCGTTTAGGAATTGTTCAAGATTTTTACTTTTCCCTCCTTTTTGCAGAAAGAAATCCTTTATCAGGTAGGGTACGATGAAAAAATACTTCGCCCGTGTTTGCACTGTTGACGTTCCCGGGAAGAAGAGATCGGCGTAGGCATCCCTTATGGGGCCTAAACCCAATTCATCCACCATCCCTTCCTCCTGATCCAGGAGGTCAAGGATGGAATTAATCTTATCTTTAAAAGAAGGTGAAAAATGAATCCAGCCAAGTTGTTGCATAAAATATTTTGTTTATTCGTATTTAAGATTAAAATTCGATGTAGCATTTCAGCTTCTAAGCTCTCATATTCAGCAATGATAAATTTCATTATTCAACACATCTTATTCTGTCAAATCCCAACCTCCTCAACGCCTCTATCACCAACCATTTCGTCCTAAATTCAACCTAAAACCGAATTTCTTACTTTCGAGATGTGGATGTTTCAATTGAATGGCTAAGAGAATAGACCTCCCTGTTTGTTTTATAAATGATTTGTTTTTAAAAAACTGCGCACTGCTTTAAATCTCCGATCATCCAAACTCTCATAAATTCCTTTAAACGGAGTTGTAATTGTTGGTTTCATGATTTCTTTATAGAAATAAAACGTGGTAAAAACATTCGTACTTCCTGATCGCTGCGTAGAGAAGAAAAACTGAACAGTATGGCTGAAGAGTTTGTTTAGCGATTCTGCCTTAATGACTTCACTGAGCCGCAAATTTCCTTCTAAACATTTTTCAAGTTTACAAATACATTCCGCTAATCGCCAATCGTTCGGTTTATTTCCCATCCGGCCTCTGATTAAATGGATATAGAGATCTTCATTTAGTGAACACAATAAAATGTACTGGTTGGTCTCATCCCCTTTAGCAAACTTTGAGTTGCCGATCCTGAATCTTAATTGATCTCCCGCGTCTCCAATTTTTATATAGTTTCCTTCTCCAAATTGATTAATGGCCCATTTTTTCTTATCTTCTGATGATTTCGCTTCAGCAACGGTTAGCTTGTCATCAAATTCAAGCAAAGAATTTGGCTCAGCAATTATTACAAATTCAAAACCTTGCTGAGGATTTAGATTTTTACCTGTTTCCTTGTCAATAAAATGACCATGTTGGTAAATTACATTGAATGATTTCATGGGATGTATTAGTTTGTTAATCTATTTTTTTCCACGCCTCCATAACCAATCTCTTCGTCCTATACTCCCCATACAGCCTAATCTCCTTCTCCTTTTGCACCCGAAATGTCTCTCCCGGAAAATCGGGACCATAAACATCCTGTGGGTCTAAAATGTATTGAAGTTCTTCGGTGGTGAGTCCGTATAGTTTGGCATAAATGGCATCGAGTTCGGCTTTTATTACGGATCGACGCTCTTCATCCCATTTGAATGGAGGTAAGGGGCAGCCTGTATAGCCGGGTTCATTTGGATCGGCAGGCTGTTCGGCCCAATAGGGGGGTGTCCATTCATGTCCACCGGTAGATTCTCTATTTCCCTTCCATTGCCGTAGGATGGCGTATTTAACGTGTTCATCAGATTCATCCCAAACTTCATCAATAAATGACTTGATATCCCAGGAAGCATATGATAACTCGCTTATCCTCGGCACGATTTCCATCATTATAAAATTTGAAAATAGGTTTGGCATTAAAACCGGGAATTGATTGACATAAAAAAAATTCATATTCATACCAGCTAATTTCTGGCGACATATATAATCAAAAGCCAATGATGAAAGAAGCCCTGTTAAACATGTCTGCATAATAATGCTCTGGTCTGATAATAATAAAAATGTATTGTCCCCGAAGCCATTTTTGGGAATCAATGTTCCTACGAAGGTCCGTTCATTTGTGTTGTTGGTAATTCGACGGAAACCAATAATAGTGTTTGCTGACAAACAATCATTAACAAGGTTTGTGTCAACCCAATACCATGGAATAATCAAATGTTCGGGATCTTGGTATTTCTCAATTGTTGGTGTCGGAGTTTGTGTTGATGTCCTGTTTCCCACTCCGGCGTATGTACCAAACCTATGATCATAATGCCAAATCATCTTAGCTTCATAGAGTGGCAAATAAATTTCACTGCCTCTACGCATCTTATTGCCCCACAAAGTAAAGCCTTCCAATTCCATTTGTTGACGGGTTCGGAAAAGGTGGGAATCATTGGCCATATGAAACATGGCTTTGAACTTAATTCCCCAAGGATTATCACCTGTCTGTTCATTGATTAAAATGGGAACATTCCTGTAAATCTTGGTTGTAAGTTCAGCGTCAACGCTTGTCCTGAATACCGGACAGGTTTTTGTGTTTGGATTTAGTCGTATAAAATCCTCACTGGTTAAGCTGAATATCCTGAGTTTATCCTGTAGATGCTCGACACGGGTGAGAAAGAATCCAAAATTACTTTTCCTTTTTTCGTCGGAAGAGCCGGATATCGTAAGTAAGGAGAATTTGTAACTTCTGTGAACCCCAGGAAATATTGCCTCCCTGTTTTCAAAATCAAACAGACTGACCAGCCTTTTGTTCTCAACCAGGTAACCAAAGAAAGCTTTATTGCTGTCGTCCGTTGCAATACCTGTTGGCACGATGAACCCTGTCCGGCCCTTTGGTTGAATCGTTTGTAAAAAGAGTTCCGAGAAGATCGAATAGGTGTTGATGTCGCCTACTGCCGTTAAAACGTATCGTCCACTTTCGCGCATGAATTTTCCCGAAGCATCGGCTCCATGCAATGCTTCAAGGTATTCTTTGTGCAGATCCGGGTTCGTCTCTTTAAGATCCCTGATCATGCGGTTACGTTCGGCGGCATTGGAAGCCTTAGCCACCTTTACATCCCGGGTAGCGAAAAACTCTTCCTGCTGGAGTTTGATCCTTTCCCAGGGTGGGTTCCCCAGCATCACATCGAATCCTCCCTGTTTAAATACATCGGGAAATTCAAGTGGCCAATGGAAAAAGTGATATTGGCTAGCAAGGGCAGTGACTTTACCAACAAGCTTTCCCCATTGTGTTGGCGCCAGGAAGAACTGGGAAAGTTTCTCGGAACCGGGGTTAGTGGGGTCATCAATGGCAATGTAGGTATGGAAAAAGGCGGATGTCCAGATATTGCATGCAGCCTCCTCGTGAAATAAACTCGTCCTGGCCTTCCCATATTTTTTTCTAATCTCATCAATGGCCTCAATGGTATCCTGCCTAATGCGGCCAATGGCAGCATAATCTTCATTTAGATTATTTTTGTCCAGTGTGATCTGTTGCACTGCTGCAGAAAAGAGACTGGTCTGTCGTGAATTACGGTAAGCCTTGTTTTGTCTTTTCAGTTCCCGGCAAACAGCTGGATCATCGCCGGTAACGGGGTTGAATGCCTCATCTGGCAAGGGTTCAGTAAGTGCTTTTAAATCGGTAACACCAACCAGACTGTTCCCACACCGAATCTTATGATCCAGGAAACTCAGGGGTTTTCCGCTGTTGTGACTTTCGAGCCAAAGCGCCAGTTTACACAGCTCCACAGCATCAGGGTTCAGGTCAACCCCATAAATACAATGCTGAATAACCTCCCGTAAACAGCTGCGGTATTCTGAAGGAGGTGGGTTCTCTTCACCGCTTCTCACTCTGGCCAGGTACCATGCAATCGTCCTCGCCGCCGCAAGCAGAAAATGTCCGCTTCCTGCTGCAGGGTCACAAACTTTCAGAGACAATAGTGCTTCTTCACCATGCCTTCTATAGTCTCCCCCTTGAGGGAGAGATTTAAAGGGGGTTGAGCCAGCTAACCGCTCCTCAATCACCGGTATCAATGCCGACTTAATCAGTTCATTCACCAGTTCCGGCCTGGTATAATAAGATCCTGTTGTTTTCCGATCGGTTCCTTCGTGAAATAGAAAATTGATTGCAGCAGGATGTTCACTATCAATGTTTTCAATGATAGGATGCAACTCGAGCAACCCTTCGTAAACGGATCCCAGTTCCTCCACATCCAGGGCGCGGTAATTGATCTGGACAAGGTTATGGTCTGCATCGGTGAATTCATTCAGTTTCCGGATACAATCCAATAGCAGTTTATTGCTAATCATGCAGGTTCCGATATCCCTGAGTGCCTCGTTGCTGAATAAGTCGCCGGATAGCGGGGAGATACCCAGTTTTTTACCAGGGCCAACAGCCTCAAACAAACTGAAAGTATGCATCAGTCCCTGCCAAAGGTTTGTGAACCGATCTTCGTACAGGTAACGTTTTTCTGACAGGTTGCGCAACCGGGCTATGCTATAATGCCCAATGTAGATTGCCTTCTTCTTCATGGTATCTTCAACCCGGTCATCGGGATCGTAAACCAGGTCGCGCTCTTCCATAACCATCAGGAAAAGCAGCCGGTACACCAACCTGCGAATCTGCCTGTAAAAATCCTGCGTTGAAAGTTCTCGTGAACGGATTTTTACCCGAAGTTCATTGTTTTCAACTGACTGGAGAAAGCCATTCCCAAGCGAAACCAGCGAATCCTGCACGGCAAGGCTCAACCCGTCACGAATACGGTTCCCGGTTTCGATGCTTTGCTGATAGTATTTTTCCAGCAACGATTGCTCTGTTTCCTCCTTGCATCGGGGAAAGCGAGAAGCATGCATCAACCTGTAAAGCAGGGTGAATTCGCTGTATTTATCCTCGTCAAGCATCCTTCGCAGGTCGAACTCCAGGTAGGTGAGTTTTACCAGCCTTCCGCTGTCGCGCATCAGGCGGAGATTCCAGCCGTTGGCAGCAATTCCGTAAAGATGCTCAGTAACATTGAGGTATTCCTGCATTGTACTGTGCGGCGATAGTCGGCTGGTACCACCGCTGGATCGCATGTCGATGGTGTTTTTCTCCGGTCGGGCGGGATCTGTGAAACCGACAATATGAACAGGCAGGTCATCAAGGTTCTGAACGGTATGGCTGATAAAATAGGTTTGCTGGTTATCGCCGGGCAGGGAGGTCTTTTGACGGGTTAGTGAAAATCCCAGGGAATTCAGGAAGTTTTCCATCCATCGCCTTGTGATGGTGGTTCCATAAGGATCGCCTGCAGGAAGATTCTGACTTTTCTCGCTGAAGTGTTTCCAGTCAAGCCGTATCCGGCTCCAGGCGTATTCAATCTCGTTGCGTAGGTTGGATGATGGGTCAAGTCCGAAAAATGAATTTGCCTGGCCATCTGCCGAACCCTCTTCAATTTTCTGCAGGATCTCTTCAGTGATCAGGTTACCTTGTATGTTGATGCAGGAGTACTTCATGCTGAAATTAATTGATGACGGGTAATAAAATATAGACGCCCATTACATCCATCGGAAGGATGGGTTCAACCACTTTATAGACATTGCCCTTCAGTAGTTTCCTAACACGGATATGGGAATCCACCAGGTTTTCGGCACGTTTAGTGGCAATGGGATCGGTAATTCTCCTGAAAAAGACGGGATCGTGAACCCATTTCAACTCCTCCTCCAGCCAATATTTTTGCTCACCCAGCTCTACATTCATCGAAGGGGCGGCATGCTGGAGTAATTCGAGCGCTTTCTCATGACCGATTTCATTGTTTTGCGAAACATCACCGGAGTATCCCCATAGCCACATCTCTTCGGCTACGATCTCCTTACTGTATGATTGTTCTGCTATTACATTGCGGACACGGAACTGAAAAAGAACCGTTTTTTCGGCGATCATATAAGTTCGCACCACTGCGGCCCGGGCAGCCGAACTTCCTGTTTTGTTGAGCGCGTTGTTGAGGAGAGTTTGTGACAGATTTTCCGTAAAGGGATGGTTTCGCCCGAGATAATGATACCCTTCGGGTGTGGGTGATTTGAAAGAAACAAGGATTTCGTTCTTGTCGGTCAGGAATTCTCTGAGACGCTGCGGGATGTTGATGGTAAAAATCTTAAATCCTTCCTTCTTTTCCTCTACCTGGACGCCCAGGAATCGCAATCCTTCGGTAACGAAATGTTCCACGGTTTTCACATCACCGATGGCATCGTCCATTGCCTTCAGGTCTCCTTCAATTTCGTTGGCTTTTATGGTATTCTGTGCAAAGATGCTACGGGAAACAGTTTCACGGTTTGCCGCTTCCTCAAGGGAAGAAGAGACTTTTTTCTTTTCAGTTTCTATCTCTTCGGCCTCAAACAGGGATAACTGTTCATCAACCTGCCTTACCTGAACTGCAGGTTTGAGCAAAACGGCATTCATAACAGCCTGCATCACAGTTGAACTATTCTCCGGGAAGGGGATGGTAATCCCGGTTGACCTCCTGATGGCGACAGCTTTACGGATGAGCACTTCGAGGACAACTCCGTCGATGGGATTATTGCTCCCGTATAACAATGCCACTTCCACCGACGGTGATTGCTGGCCGAACCGGTCAATACGTCCTTCGCGCTGTTCGAGGCGGTTGGGGTTCCATGGTAGGTCATAGTGAAGTAGTGCATTGAATCCCTGCTGCAGGTTAATACCTTCGCTCAGACAGTCGGTAGCAATAAGCAGCCTACGGTCAGAATGATTCATCAGGTCGATCTTTTCCTTGCGGAGTTCGTCGTTCAGTTCGCTGGTAATTACCTCGATATGCAGGTTCCTGTAAGCGCGACCTGTAAGACCCTGTTTAAATATTGTGCCGAGGTAGTTTGCCGTTTGAATGTACCGGCAAAAGATGATTGGGTTGTAGCCGCGATCAATCCAGTTTTTGATCTTGAAAAGCGCTTCTCTGGCCTTTTGATCATGTTCAAGCCCGCGGATTTGTTCCATCCGTTTCGCAAAGCCCTGCAGCCGTCTGGATTCACTTTCTTCAACCGTACCAGATTTTCCCAGGGCAGACAGCGAGAGATTGTCATCTGACTCATGGTTCGCATCCATGATATTGTTGTTTTCCAGGTCGGGATCCTCCTGATCTGATTCAATGTCCTCCCCGGCAAGCCTTTTTTTCTCTGCCTTCGCTTTAAGCATGACCATACCGGCAGCAGGACTGCTCATCACACCCCGCAGTAAAGCCAGGGCATCCCAATAAGTGTAGCGTTGTTTTCGCCTGTCATAGCTGTTTCCTGCCACTATATTGCGCGCATAGGATAAGATTTCGTTGAAGAGGTCACCATAAGTCCCACCTACTTTATAGGCAAGCTCTTCCGGATTCCGGTCGGGGAATTTTGTCTCTTCATCCAGCCACTTCATGATATCACCCCGCCTGCGTTGAACAAAATACCTGGCAACATCCTTTCGTTCGTTTTCATTGGCCTGCGTAATATCCAACTGACCGAATTCAGGTTTCAGAAATTCAAGCAACGACTGGAACTCTTCCTGTTTCCCGCTATGAGGGGTTGCCGTGAGAAGTATTATATGTTTGTCCTTTTTACCGGAGAGTTCGTGGAGCAAATCATGTCGTAATTGCTGGGAGTGGTTTGCACCAGCTGGTTTTGCACAGCTGTGGGCTTCATCAACCAGGATCATTTCTGGGCAATGGTCGAGGAAGACCTGCCTTTTGCTTCCCGATTTGATATAATCAATGGAGATTACCTGGAAAGGGTAGGCTCGAAAAATGTTCTCGTGGGTCCGGAGTTTTCGTTCAAGGCCGGTAGCTGTTCCTGAACGGATGATCACAGCTTCGATACCGAATTTGCTTTTCAGCTCATCCTGCCATTGATCGCAGAGGTGGGGCAGGCAGATCACTGCGAATTGCCTGATCTCTTTGCGGTCAAAAAGCTCTTTGGCAATCAGCAACCCTTCGATGGTTTTCCCGACGCCGACATCATCTGCAATTAATAGTCTTACAACATCCTGTCTGAGCGCCATGATCAATGGCACCATCTGGTATGCCCTTGGCCTGAAAGAAAGTCGGCCCATGCAGCGGAAAGGACCTGCTGCATTTCTGAAGGAAAGACGGGATGCATTGTATAAAAGTTTTGCCGACCGGAAATCGCCCAGGTCATCAATGTCAGGTTTATTGAAATCATAAGATACGGGATTATCATTTTCAAACCCCAGCGGTTTATAGATTCCCGTAATCTCTTCGTCAGATCCGCCAAGGGGTTTCAGCAGGAGGAGCTCTTTATCCTCCGAAGGCAGAACGACCCATGGCCTGTCTCTCAGCGTTACCAGGCTTCCTGGTTTAAAATCAAATGACATGCAACATTATTTAACAGGTTTAAAAATATCAGGTCGTTTTGCTATGAAACCGGGTAATGAGTCTTTGTAATACCAAGAAAGCACCTGGTAACCCGAATTCGTGAGCGCTTTGCGCTTTTCCTGATCGTCAAGCTTAATAGCAGGATCGTCATGGGGTGTTCCATCACAAAATAACATGATATTGGGCTTATAAAGGAAATCAGGCCGGACGTACATTTTTTCCACTTTGGGTTGGGCCTCATCCGGGAGCCGCAACCCATTTTTATAAACGTACTTCAGGAATTCATCTTCAGTACTGCTGTTCGGATCCCTTCCTGCCTGCATGGCAAAGTAGTGTTCATCATAGCTTGTAAAATTGGGTGTGGTCAACACCTCAACTGTTGATTGCATGAGCATTCGCAATGCTTCACGGACCAGATTGCGGTCAATTTCACGGTGATGATGCTGGTTGTAATAGCTCAGCAGGTCATCATAGGTGGCAGGAACCAAATCCTCCTCAGGGATTTCAATGCCATCTCTTACAAAACATAAATCAAACGCATATTTCATAATGGCTTTGTACACGGCAGGAGAACCAACAATCTGGGAAAGCACCCCAAGGCTTCCTTCAGAGGCTTCATAAAGGAAAATATTGGGGGTTTCAATGTCACCCATGATCGTTGCGCCAATTTCATTTGCTTCAACCTGGAAATAGGCTTCAATGGCCCTTTTCAAGGCATACATCAGCGTGATAACCCCGGACTTTCCACTCGTAAGACCAAGCGACCTGACGGGTTGCATATAAAGCGCATTTGCCGTATTTGAAGTATAAAGTTTCACGCGCCTGATATCGTCGGAGGCTCCCTCTTCATGTTCCTGCCCCTTATTTTGCCAATAACCGTTTTTAAGATGGAGTGCAAATCCGTTTTCCGGTGAGGATTTCCACTTGAAATTTACGTGTACCAGCCGGGCCGATGGAATAGCATGGATATGCAGCAGTTTTTCATCTGCCAGCATTACATGTGCTTCCATGATATTATCAAAACCACCATCGACGGAGAAAAAGGTCTTCGTGTCGAAACCCCTGCGCACCCGTTCCTCTTCCTGGCAGGTGATTCGCTGTAATTCATAGGCTCTGGTTTCCGACAATTCGACCAGGTCGGAATGGTCATATTTATCCATGCCCTGGTCAAGGTTGATGTTCACTATCGGATCTACGTTAAAACTATATTGGTCCTTCATCATAATATACCCGGAATAGGGAGAAATCTTGGCCCTTTCCAGATTAGTCTCAGCTTCAGTCAGGATGATTCGGTCAATCCTGTATTTTGCGCCATCATGGTAGATGATATTTCGTGGTCCGAATTCATTCAGGGCAACCACCCGGGACCTTGATACATATTCACCGGACGCTTCGGCATTTTCAAGAAAAACCCTTATTGGCAATCTTGTAAAACCGTATCCGGGAAGCAAGCCTTCGGCGGCCAGATACCGGTATGGGGAAAATTCTGACTGATCCTTATTTGATGAACTTGGAGCGTTGCCTTTTTTATCCTTTGGGTCGTTCAACAGAAGGTCTCTTTGTCTTTCCGCCTGGAACAGGATGCGGTATGCCTCTCTCTTTTTATCATGTCCATCGGCATAAATCCTGTTTTCGATGATTGATGTGGCCTCTTTGATCTGGGTTTGTGCAACCCGGTATAATTTCCGCCAACGATTGAACGCCATGTCGAATTCGGCAGAAAATCTATCAATTGCCGTCTTAATCCACTCAGCTGTGAGCCATTCGGGTAATCGCGCTGCAAATTCAGTGACTTTATATAGGTCGGCAATAGCACGATTGAAATTATCCCTAACCTTCTCCTTTTGTTCATTTGTCAATGTAAGTGCATTTTTCACCCCATCGTTAATGGGCAGCACTAACAAATTTTCCCTATCGATAATATGCCCAACAGAATTGCTTAACCCCGCAATAGGATGTCGTGTAAGAATAGAGGCATAAAGGTGGCTTGTAAGCAATTCCTGGTTCAGGAGATCAAGACGGGGTGGCGTTACAGTACCGGCAACCATCTGAGCGGGTTGCGCGTAATAATGTCGATCGTGCGGACTGAAATTGGAGCAATAGACCATGACCAGTGCAGCCTGGCCACTGCGCCCTGCACGTCCGCTGCGCTGAGCATAATTTGAAGGTGAAGGTGGAACATTTCGCATATGTACCACATCAAGGTCTGAAATATCTATACCAAGTTCCATAGTAGGTGAGCAAAACAACACGCTGGTCTTGCCCGACCGGAAATCAGTTTCACGCTCCTTACGTTTCTGGGAATTTATTTGTCCGGTGTGTTCACGCCCTTCAATTTGCTTTATGGCATTGAAATTTGTACGGTAAAAATCCCTGAAGTATTCATTGACCTGTGGTGATCCTTGTTTGCTATAACTGCGTTGTTTAATATGGTCGAGTCTAATACTGGTTCCATCTCCACGATGCCATAAAATAGCATCGACCTTAAGCTGGTAGATAAACACATCATCCCCACTATCGGCCCTGACAAGTTTTCGGGTAAGCCACCCAGCTTCGCACAGGAAGTTGAGCAACTCGTACATTCGCTGCTGGTAATGTTCTTTTCCTCTGAGATCAATTTCCGATTCCCTTGCAATACGCTTGAAATATCTGCCGAAAACACTTTGATAGCCTGCGCTGACCGTATAAAGATTGGCGGCTGTACTGGCCAGTTTTTCAACACGGATAAAGGTTGGCAATTCAATCTTTTCCGAATCATCAAGCGTCCAGGGTTGCCTGAGTTTTTCCCTAATCTTTTTAGCATTCTGGCTGATCACCGCAGGTTCAAGCATCGAAAATCCGAGAGCATAAGCTTTCCTGAAATAATCAAATACCTGGTGAAGCACCTCGACACGCTTCCTTTCACCAAATGCAGAAAGTATCTCATTGGTTCCCCAAAGGGCATTGTCAATGGATGATTCTTGCAGATGACGATATTCAATGGCAATTAACCCACACTGCTCCAGGTTGGGCATAACCACACGCCAGCTTCTCCTGAGGTCATAAAGGAGCCGGTACATGATGAGGTCTTTGAAGGCATCTTCATTGTCCTTTTTGGGTCCCGGAAACAGAGCAGGATTTTTCGCAAACTGCTCTTGTGGAATATTCAGTTTTGCAAACACCCGGTCTGCGATGTTAGAATAGTCGAGTGTGGTGAACTCATCAATTGCCTGGAAAATGGCTGCTCGAAGCTGACCTACTTTAATGAAGTCATTGAAATGACCCGATTGCAAAGAGGCATCCTGCCGGTTATCAGTAAAACTCAATAGTTTCTGTCTTTCCGATGATTCGTTGAACGAGAGCATCTGCCTGATTGTCTCAAAGGCAAGAACAGTCGTGGCCGTGCTGCGTCCTTCTCCACCTAACTTGATCAGTTTGGTATATTCACCGGTTTGTCTATCGAACAGGGTTCCAGAAGTAGGATCAAAAAGCAGGGGCTTGGCAATATACCAGCCAGAAAATTCTTTCTCCTGATCAAATGAAAAATTGCCGGTTTTATCAAACCAGATCTTCCGGGGGATCCTGTTTTTGCGTTCTTTTTTCAGAGTGGCAGTTCCGTCTCTTCGAGGCGGATTGAACCAGGTTTCAGGCAGTGCTTCCAGGTCCCGATCTTCATCCCAAATAGGTTCGTTATCCTCCTTGTGTTGAATAAAGATATAGCCATCCAGCGAATCTTCTTCCTCCTCCTCATCTCCTGTATTATAGAATTCCCTTGGAACAATGCTATTGCCAGAGAAATTCAACTGCACACAATAGAATTCATGGCCAGAGTACCGGCTAAAAACGAGTGGATAGATGAAACTTTTATCCGTCTCGGAATAGAGGCCGGCATCCATCAGCAGTTCACGGCTGTCCTGGTTTGCAAGAGTGGCATAGACAGAGCCTGTTTGTGCAAAAAACTGATGAATACGGTAGGGGAGGTATGTTTTCTTCAGTGCAGGATTTTCGTTTAGTTTATTAACCCAGTCGAGCAATTCCTGTAAATGAACCAAGCACCTGGCCTCATCCTCACTAAAGAATTCCGAAAGTTGCCTTGCAATTTCCGGAATTGTGACCGGTTTTCGTCGGATGTATTGCCCCTCCCTGACTTCCAGTGCGACTTCCTCTTCAAGCCAGTTTGCAGTAGGGTGGTTTTCCAGGTCTTCTGGTGGACCACCAACTAAAATAGACCTGTTAACAGCAGCCTTGACCTGTTCAGGGGTGACCGACATTCCATTTCCAAGACTCCGGACAAGGTATTCATTCACGATCTGGTTGCCTGATATGGTTTTACCGAAAATAAGGGAGGCGATCCGGGCAACTTCCACTTTTTGTTCCTGTAATGTTGATGTCTCGGAGGAGATCATTGTTGCCGACGTTCCGATGGTTGTAATTGTATTGTGGGCCCCCGACCTGATCCTGCGGATAAGCAGGGCGACATCAGCACCTTGTCGTCCGCGATACGTATGCAATTCATCAAAAACAAGGAATTGGATGTTGGCAAGGAAGTTATTCCGGATCTCCACATCCCTGCCTCCTCTGGTCATCAGGAGTTCCAGCATCATATAGTTGGTGAGAATGATATGCGGAGGGTTATTTCGCATTCCTTCCTTGGTTTCCTCATCCTCCTGTCCGGTGAATTGCCCGAAGGTTATAGGAAAATCAGCCTTTTGCTGCTCTTCGTATTTTATTTTATAATCATTGATCGCCTTGTATTGTGAGTTTATCAGAGCATTCATCGGGTAAACGATCACCGCTATGGTTTTATCCTGCAATGCACCGCCAAGTTTCAGGATTTCATTAAAAATAGTCACCAGGAAAGTAAGCGATTTGCCCGAACCCGTCCCGGAGGTTACAATAAAATCCTTCCCATCCGCACCCAGTTCGATCGCCTCTGATTGATGTCGGTAAAGCTGATATCCAGAAAATATTTTATTTAGTTCCGGATGGATTGTTCCGGTCCTAGTGAGTTCTTCAATGGTTTTCCCCTTTTCGAAAGTTGGGTTAAACTGGATAAGTGGTTCGGGCCAGAGACGCTTATCCTGAATTTCCTTATCAACAAACTTTCTGATACCAGGATCTTTGATGTTGATAAAACTCTTGATGTATTTTTTATAGTTTTCAATGAGATCGTGGTGGAAGTGGAGGATGTTCATAAAGATTATTTTCTAAATATTTCTTAAAATCACTTTAAAACACGCTAATGTATTGGCTAATACCGTAATTATATTACGGTTAGCTATAATTTTCTACCATTCTATTCAGCATTAGTTTCATCCTTTCTTTCAGCCATCCTGGGGAAATCACCTTTGCATTATCCCGTGACCCAAGAATGAAGGAAATAAACTCATAGGTTGGATGCAATTCAAACCCGACCACCACCTTATCTTTTGTCTCCTTCAATAACCGTTGGCTATAATGGATCGGTTGGGTGATGAGATACTGCGCTTGCTGTTTAGTGAATTCGATTTTAATTTTGGGCGGTTTCGACTGGGGAGCGATGATTCCAATGGTGTATTTGAAATATTCGCGCGGATCGAAATCTGATTTGCGATAAGGATTCTCCAATGGTTCGATCGATTTGAGCCGATCGAGGCCAAAGGTGCGGATATCCTTTTCGTTTTCATCCCAGCCAATCACATACCATCGGTTATTATATTCTTTCACCAGGTAAGGGTGAAGAATTCGGAATGTGGCCGGTGGAGCTTTGATCTTAGATTTGCTCTTGTTGGCGGAGGGTTGCGGTTTAAATGCTTTAAATGACAAGTGTTCGATACGGATGACCTTTTTTTCTTTAATCGCCCGGATGATTGGCTCGATATAACCGGTTCCTTCAATGTAGGGTGGGGTTTCGAACTGGACATACTCCTCAAACTCTTCCATGCTAAGGATGCGCCTGACATCTACAACGTCAATAATACGGTCAATGGCTTCTGCATAACGCTTTACCATATGAAAACCCCGGTACTGCCGAAGGATTTTGGCAGCAAATTCAATGGCATCGATGTCTTCCTCTTTTACCTGGATGTTTGAAATAGAGAACTCAGGATCCTCATAATAATATCCGCGTTTCATGCGATCGTACCGGATGGGGGCATAATATCCCGGTTCAGGATCATCCTTCATGGCCTTCAGATCCTTTTCAATGGTTGACCTGGAGATTTGCTGGTCAAGCCGCTGGCTGCATCGCTCAATCAGGTACTCAATACCGGGATAAGACCGCTGTTTGTTGCGGATGCATGCATCGATAACCTGGTAGCGGGCGAATGAATGTTTTGTAACAGGCATAGGCTGTGGAATTGGGCTGATACAAACGCTGCAGGTGATGTTTCCTTTTGCAACATATCAAATGTATAACTAAATGTGAACGTAATAACATTACGGAAAAAAAATCGTGACACGTGTTGCGCCATGATAAGCCCGTGAAAAGGGGATAATGTTGTTCATTGAAACTTTTCGAAGAAACCCAGTAGGTAGCCAATCCTATCCGGCAAAGACCAACCATCGGCCGGAAGCGAGTCTTGCATAGTAGGTAGAAATGCCTGCATGAAGCGTAGACAGCGATTACAAAAGCTATGCTAAGGGCCTCGTAAGACGTTTATTGATGGAGTTTCTGCTGCCACGTGTGCAGGAACAGAACCATAAGCACGCAAGGGTGAGTGTGAAGGTCCATCCGGGGTATTGCGACAGAGCAAATGTAAACGGGGGTTTCACGGGAACATGGGAGAGCCTCCTGCTTCCCCGACGATAACCAACCAGTAATAGGGCAACTGGTCGACCCAAGCCCAGGTATACCGAAGGCGTCTCACCGATGGTATAAGCGAACCAATGAGACCGTCAGGGGTATCCGTACCGAGCGATGAGTGAAGGGAAGGAGAAGAGCAAAGGCAGTCTTAGTGCTTTCATAGTACCGAAGGAAAGTCGGCGAACCTGACCGAGGGAGCCGGTGAGTAGGGAAGGGAAGCATCGGGTTAAGGAATTGATTTTGAGAAACACGAATTTGTACACAGGAACAAATGAATGTGTCAACGAAACAGGATCGAATAGCAGAAATTGCTGAGAAGTTCAAGGGCAAGGCGTTGGTATCGCTTCATCATCACATTGATTTGGAATGGATGATGGAAGCCTGCCACAGGGTGAATCCGGGTACAAGTCCCGGGGTTGATGGACAAACTATAAGGATGTACGAGCAAAATCTTACGCATAATCTGGAGGCTTTGCTGGAGTCGGCAAAATCGGGGAAGTATGTAGCTCCCCCGGTAAAGCGCGTATACATCCCCAAAGGCAATGGGAACGAACAACGCCCCATTGGCATACCCACGGTAGAAGACCGTATTTTGCAACGAGCAGTGCTGATGGCATTGGAACCAGTATTTGAGACAGACTTTCTGAACTTCTCTTACGGGTTTAGGCCAAAGCGATCGGCTCACGATGCAGTGGACTACCTGTGGAAGCAGCTCCGTCAACAGAACATAAGCTGGGTGATCGATGTAGACATTCGAAAATTTTTCGATACGATCGACCACACGTTTATGAGAGAATTTCTAAAGCAGAGGGTGCAGGACGGGGTGATTACAAAATTAATAGGCAAATGGTTAAAAGCAGGAGTGCTCGAAGAGGGAGCAGTCAGTTACAAAGATGAAGGTAGTCCGCAGGGCGGGGTGATCTCACCCTTGCTAAGCAACATCTACCTGCATGAAGTACTTGATACATGGTTTTCCAAAGAGATCATACCACTGCTGAAAGGCAAGGCAACCATAGTCCGCTTTGCCGATGATTGCGTACTGGGCTTTGAGACGAGAGAAGATGCAGAAAAGGTCTTCAGGGTTCTACCCAAACGTTTTGGCAGATTTGGACTCAAGCTACATCCGGACAAAACCAAGCTGATCTACTTCTCAAGACCTCCCGAAGGTTACAACAAGGGAGACCAGAAACGAGAAACGTTCAACTTTCTGGGCTTCACTTTCTATTGGGGAAAATCACGTAAGGGCCACTGGGTCGTTATGAGAAAAACCGCCAAAGACCGGCTGCAAAGAAGTATCAGCCGAGTCAATGACTGGTGTAAACATAACCGTCACGAGCTCCTTACACTCCAATGGAAAAAGCTGAACGTAAAACTCCGGGGACACTATCAGTACTTTGGTGTTACGGGTAACATCCGCAGTCTGGAATTATATTATCTGGCTGTTACTCGTCTTTGGTTTAAATGGCTTTCCAGGCGTTCAAACCATGGTTTTACCTGGGATCGTTACAATAAGCTTACCTTAGAGGCCTTTATTTTAATCAAACCAAAAATCTATCACTCGGTCTATGCAGCGAAACCTTAACCTGAGGAACCGGATGCGGGAAATCCGCTCGTCCGGGTCTGTGGGGGAGCGGGGAGGCAACTAACCGCTCTACCCGGAACGCGTGACGCGTGACAGAAGATTTTATGCGGGATATAAATAGATTACGGTGTGATGTTCTTCCTTTGTTTTACAATCAACGGAATCATGAACTCAGCAACACCATTCAAGGAAAAAAGAGGACCAGCGCCCTTAAGCATTCATTCTATTGCCCGAAGTGAATCATTCAGGATAAAATATGATTCAAGTTTTAGCAGCCTTGATCCGGCCACTTTTTTCATTTTTCATAATAAGCAGATCCCTTCTCACCGTGTCATGCACTGGATTATTCCGGGTGATGAAACAGTAGATGAGATTATCAGGCGGTTCAAGATTACGGAAACCAATGCCATTATCCAATGGGTTTATGATCCCCGGGCAGGCAAATATGTCAAGAACCAGGGGGTGCTCATGATCCGAAAAAACCTGCTGGTCTATTTTGAAAATTTGCAGGATGTGCCCACGGTTTCAATCCTATTCTCGGGAAGTACGAATAAATTGCTGTTGAAAGAGGTATGTGGATACCTTCAAACGATGGTACCCGGAACAAAACCCAGGTGCATCGGCGTATTGGTGGCTGATCCCATGGAGGGGTTGTATATCAAGGAATTTGCTGTTACAATGCCTGATATCGACATCTCTCTTGCCTATAATGATGATTTTCGTGCCATTCATGATACCGTTGTCGAAAGACTCAACCAATCTGATGGTAAGGGGATCGTTCTTTTGCATGGCCGCCCCGGTACAGGAAAAACCACCTATATCCGCCACCTGGCCTCTCTGATCCGTAAAAAGATGATCTTCATTCCGCCCGAAATGGCGCCCCAGATTGCTTCGCCGGATTTCCTGGCATTGATGATAGACCATCCCAATGCGGTTCTGATCATTGAAGATGCTGAGAATGTGGTTTGTGACCGGATGAACGAAGAAAATATCAGCGTTTCCAATCTGCTCAATATATCAGATGGGCTTCTGAGTGACTGTTTGAACCTGCAACTGATCTGCACTTTCAATACGGATATTTCACGGATCGATAAAGCCTTGCTACGCAAAGGCCGGATCATCGCCAAATACGAATTCAAGCCGCTGACGATCCAAAAAGCATCGCACATTGCAAAAACACTGGGGCACCCGGCCAATTTCAGCCACGAGATGACTCTGGCAGATGTATGTCATTATTCAGATGAGGATTTTTCAATTCCGATGCCGAAGGCGATTGGGTTCAGGGTGGCGTAGAACGTGACACGTGACGCGTGACGCGTGACAGAAAATCGTGACAGGTGACGCGTGACGCGTGACAAGAAAAAAAATAAGTAAAGAAAAATGAAAATTTATGGAACAGCATTACAAATTCAACAGGGTGGAGTTTAATGAGGATGGGAACAGCACCAGGGTGGATGAATGTTTCCTGGACCTGATCAGAAAATGGGAGGATGATTTTCACGACCGATATTCACCCTTTTTCGCAAATTATCTGTACGCCAATGCTTCCACGATGATATTGGCAAACCAATGCCTGGTTACGGAGCCCAATGAAGACCTTGGGATGGAGCTCATAAATGAAGAAATTGATCTTGATACGAATCTGAAGATTGAGAATTACAGTAAAAGACTTACAATTTATGCACTCGGATCAAACCATGACCTGGACGAACCTTTGTATTTTATCAGGGATGACAGCATGCCCGACGGGGTGGTCATTCTTAAATATGTTCCGGAGCATGATGAAGATGACCTCGGTCCGGATATACCTGTAGAAGGTGAGAAAATTAAAGTGTCGTTGACAAAACACTGATCCGTTCCTAATCCCAAATTGATTAAGCTAAAAATCATATGACCCCGAAAATTTGCGGCAACATGCAACATCTTAATTATAATTTGCTGCCTTATGTTCCCAGATGGATTCACCAATGTCCCAATTGTGAAAACATATTATCTGCTGGCATCTATTACGTTGGTAGTTCAGTTATTCGAAGAGACTTTTCGGATGGGAGAACAGTCCCACCTGGCGCACCAGTTTATCCGGTCATTACTAAATGTTCAAAATGTGAAACCATTTTCTGGACCAATAATCTTATACGAATCAGAACATATGTTAAATCCAAAAAAGCCGGGCATAGCATTAAAATTGATGAGCGGTGGGAGAAATCGGAAAGTGCTGCCTTTCTAACCCTCGATGAGTACATTGAAGCCCTTACAAAGTGTATAAACCGTTCGACTTGTGAAGAAAATAATTATGAGGAAGAGGTCTATATCAGAGATATGATTCATTGGGGTTTTAATGATAGAACACGCAGTGGAGAGCCTCTTTTTCAACATGATTCGGACAAAAGCGTTTATACAGATAATATTTACTGGCTCTTGAAAGATCTTAATATGAATGATTCATCTCATAGAACAAAGATCGCGGAATTACACAGAAATTTAGGAGAATTTGAAAAATGCATGGAAATCCTAAAAATGGACAGGCGTAACACTGACTGGGTGTACGATGCATTTGAGAAAGAGTGCAATTTAAGAAACACCCTTGTGTTTGAATATCCAAGGATGGAAATCAGTAGAAAGTTACACCCGCAGAATGATATTGGATCATATATTTCTGAAGGCAGGATAATTGATCCCAGAAAAGCCAAACGTGCTGTGTACAATAGGATTAAATTTGAACTTTCAAATTGTATATGGGATGAAATTGATACTGCTTTTGGTGATTGCTGGAATAATGCAATTGAAATGGGTGAATATATATCCGAAGGGCAGATTGAGCAACACATTTACAATCATTTGAAATCCAGAAAAATCTTATTCGAGTATGAGAAGGTAGAGATCATTACCAAAATCATTTTCGATTATATTTCGATGACTGCAGGTTTATTTGATGATTAATTTAACTGATTATGAACGCCTTGTATTTTTTATCATTTCTATTGATTTTAAATCCTTCAAATCCAAAGGTTAGGAAAGATGATTGCACTTTCAATGGATTTAAACTTTACGGCAAGATCAAGTTCGTGAATGATTTCCCGGATCTGAAGATCAAGGTTGTAGAAAACTTTCCTGACCTGGAGGTAAAACTTGTCAGGGATTTTCCCGATGGCTGCGGAAAATGGCAGGTCGTGGAGCATTTTCCTGATCTGAAGGTCAAGATAGTCAATGATTTTCCGGATATCAGGGTCAAATTTGTGGAGAATTTTCCCGGGTTGCGGTAGTGTGAACGATATTGATTACATTTCGATCATGGGAGGTTTACTTGATGAATAATTTAAATACTCAAATCATATGCTCAACGAATATCATAAACAAAGGAACAAAGCTGCATTAGAAGCGGCAGAGGAAAGGTTGAAACACCCAGCGTCATTGGAACAGATGCGGAAACAGGTTCAGAGACTTCTGAATGAACCAGAAGAAGTTGAGGGTAATGATGAAGCGGAAGAACACAAAAGAAAGGTATTTGAAGCCTCTCCCCAAAGGAAAACACTCCTATTGTCTTTAGATGATACCGACATTCAAACAATAGTTGAAGCGCTGGAAATTACAATAAACAACAGGTTGGCTTCCGCCCAAGCATCCGGAATTGAAGACCATGGTATTAAAAGATTCATTGATTGGAGAGATAAAGCGAACAGGCGGCACATTTGTATTACGACCATTGCAAGACACCCAATTATTAATCATATCAGAAAAAATCTACTTCAACCATTGGAGGATCAGAAATTTGATCTATTAATGGGTGTTACACAGGACCCGGAAACATTGAAAATATTTGATGATAAGATCAGTCATTGTAAAAGATTAATAGCGAAACTAAAATTTGATAAAGAATGATAACGAAAATGAATAAAGAAGACAGACTTCACGAAGAAATTCCTATTGAAGAGTTCGCAGCAGATTTCGAAGGTAGATCAAGAGACAGAAGCGACGAATTAGCTAAAAAATTTCCTTGGGTAGTAAAAACAGATGAGGAGATGGCTGAAATCGAGAAAAGGTGGATGAAAATGATTTAGCGTGAGGTGGGTTTGTGTTTTTAGTGTCAGTTATGGAGGTATTCAAAAAATATGAGTTTATAAAATGGAATGATTGGGATCATTGTATCGCTGATTCTATCAAGGATTTTCACCAGATTTATAATCTTTATCCAAACATTTTACTTGCCAACAGGCATACTTATTCCCAAATCGACTTTATTACGTCAATAAATGAGGAAAAAAAGAACAACCTTCTTCTTGTAGTCGATGAGAACATTGGAAATTATCTTGACTCTTTAATCTCGGAGAACGATGAGTTTGGGACGATAACCAGCTTTTCAGAGGATAACTGTGAGTTGTTTTTTGCTATTGCTACTGAACCCGAACTGACTGATAAAGAGTTTGTTTTACTATACGATGACGACCCTGATGGGGACGGTGATGAGGATGATTTACCCAAACCTGAACCTGAACAAAAGGGAAAAAAGGTTTCTGTATGATGAAACCAACTTGATCCCAGAAATGACTGACTCCAAAGGCGAAAGGATTACTTAATCAAATAAATATGAAAGTAGTTAGACCAATTGAAATAAATGTCGATAAAGAAATAGGTACTATAAATGTTAATAATGTGCCTTTAGAAGGCCTTCATTTGCACGCAGCAGTAAACTTTTATCATGAAAAAACGAAACATCTTAGTGATGATGAATTTAAAATCTGGCTCCTTAACCGAATGAAAGACGGGTTGGTGGTTTATGAGGATGATAGAAATAATATGATGGAGTATTTGAACCTTAAAGACTATTCATTAGCGACACATGATGATTATACAAAAATCGGGGGATTGCGTTTAGTACTTGACCTAATGGTAAATAAGAATGAATTCTTTACAAGAACACAACCACCAGCCGATAGACACAGCCGGAATCAAACTGGTTATGAAAAGATTCCAAAACCTGAACAAAAAAGAGATTTAGATTTAGGTTATCAAACAAGATCACCAGAACAATCATATAAATCTTTTGAGTTAGTGGTGCCATTTCCTAAAACGGAATTTATGGATGATGGGACTCACATCCCTACCAACAAGTTCATAATGGAACTTCAGCATGACTGGGAAGAATCTTTTTACAATAGGTTTAAACCCTATTACGCAAATACGATTGAGGGTCATCCATCTGCAATGTTACGACTGACAAAATATATGGATGTAGGAGAAGAAACTGATTATGATTTCGGCATGGAGTTAATCGATGGTAAAATCGACATCGATACAAATCTAGAAATTGAAAAATATAGCAAGTACCGAACTGTCTATGCAATTGGTTCTCAATTGCATGATGATGAAGATGAGCCAATTATTCTTATTAAAAACGACAGTCTTGGGGAAGACATTCTCGTGTTGAAATATACACCTGACTATGATGAAGATGAAAATTCAATAGAAAAAAGCCCAGTTCGTACTGAAAAATTGAGAATTTAAAAAGAAGAATTATGGAAAAATTCAGTTGAAAAAATTAGTTTAAGTTTGACGAAAGAACAACTGAACAAATAAAGACAAGATGGAGCAGTGCTACCGTAAAATGCTATTAAATTCAGTGAACTACCTTATCGATGTGAGGCAACAACTGTTCGCCGAGATCGTGAACCTTGCGATGAAGGGCGAGTTCAGCGATATTGACGATGTTATTGATTCTGGCTACACTTACGAGTTCCACCTGCAGCATTTCAAGGACTCTGAAGATATCAACGTCCAGAAACTCGTTGAACTGATACTGACGCTTGAAACCACCGTTGATTCCCTTATAAACCTGAACCGGATCGAGGATGATGAACTGACTGCAAAAGATAACTACAGATGAAGTCAAGCACTTTTCTGGTTTGTTTTTTCGTCCTGCAATCACTTTCCGGGTTCACTCAGACCGAAGCCACCACCGCTGACGGTAAGAAAATTCTCATTTACCCCGACGGAACCTGGAAGCCAGCCCAGACTGAAACAGTAGCAGAAATTCACCCGGTATCCATTGAACACCTTGAACTTCCCAGGCCCAATGCCCACGGCCAGATCATCATGCATACCGGTTACACCCTTTCGTACAACCCAGACTTTCACATTGCCAACTGGGTTGCTTATGAACTCACCGCTGAAGAAACCGTTCCGGTGATTAAACGCAATAACAAGTTTATTCCGGTTTATTCCGGACCCGCTACTTTCATCCGGCCCCGTTTCAAATGCCGACTACAAAGGATCGGGCAATGACCGGTGGCATCTGGCTCCGTCGGCCGATATGTGCTATTCATACCAGACCATGGCCGAATCGTTCTACCTTTCGAATATGGCGCCCCAGAACCCGGGTTTCAACAGGGGTATATGGTCAAAACTTGAAGCACAGGTGAGGCAATGGGCGGTTGATGACAGGGCGGTTTATGTGGTAACCGGGACGGTTTTAACAAAAGGGCTCCCCACCATTGGGAATAACAGGATAACCGTTCCTGCATACTTTTACAAGGTAATTCTGGACTACACCGAGCCGAACATCAAGGGCATCGGGTTCATAATGCCCAACGAGGGTTCCCAGGAACCATTGCAGCATTATGTGGTAAGCATTGACAGCGCGGAGCGGGTGACGGGTACCGATTTCTTTTACCAGTTGCCGGATGAGCAGGAAAAGATTATTGAAAGTACCGTAGATTTGAGCAAGTGGAGTTGGACGGCGACAAAAACCCAATCAATGAAGGAGGGCAGTTCACAGTCCGTACAATGTAGTGGCACGACCAAGGCTGGCAACCAATGCAAGAATAAAACAACCAATCTCAATGGCTATTGCTACCTTCATCAGAGTCAGGTTGGAGGAGTGCAGACGCAAGACAATCAAAACCAGCGTGCCACCATCAAGCTAACTACATCGGTTCAATGTTCGGCAACCACAAAAAAGGGTAAGCAATGTTCACGGATGACGTATAGTCCGAATGGAAAATGCTGGCAGCACGGGGGAGATTGAAAATATAGAGCTGTTCCTCGGATATTTATTTCATATTTGCAAGATCAATCAAACCCTTAGTACCTGATTAACCAATAAATCTTGGTAACTATATCCCAGTTAGGACAAGGAAAAATTTACCCTGGATCGGCATCCTGTGTGATTCTTAGGACTTCTTGGGCTTTGTGGACTTCTTGGGTTTGGGATTTCCTTTGGTTGCAGCCTTCATTAACTCCTCGAAGGTGGTATTAGCCTTTAACGGCTGTTCTTGTTTCTTTTTCATAGATCAAAGATACAAAAACATTGTTTAAAATACAATCTCTATAGATTAAAAAAAATATTTAACTATAACAAGCTGTATATGTATACGTTATATAATGTCGGTAATTATTTATCAACAACGTCTTATATTTACTTGACAAAGTCTTTAAAATTTTATATCTTTGTGGGGTTAAATTAAAAGACTATCGACATGGAATCGCCCTTTAGTAAAACAGAAATAGAGAACACAAGAAAGGTGTTAACGATTAAATTGGAAGAACAGAGGAAAAAGGTAGAAGATGCGGAAAAACAAGCTAAAACGGAAAAAGAGAAGTTTATTTCTTGGCAAAGTATGCTAAATGAACTTATGCCCCCAGAAGACATTACTGTCGCGGTTAATAGGAAAATAATTAGAACCAACCCCACTTTTAAACAGGGTGTTTTGAGTATATTGTCTGATGGAAGACCCAGAACAACAAGACAGTGTTATGAAGATTTTTTAAAAACCCCCACAGATTCTGTCATTAAGAATTTTTATGATTTTTCCGGGCGTTTTTCAAATATAACCCCAAAGGGAACAATTAAAAAGCACAAAATTGAAACCAACCCTATTGATAAAAGATACTTCTATGGTTTGGCTGAATGGTTTGATGGAGACAACTTAAGACAAGAATATTTTAACAAAATAATTTTGTAAACCATGAAAATATAAATAAAAAAAAGGAAACAGCGGTAACTGTTTCCTTTAAGATTGTTGTGGGGGCGTCTGTTGGTTCAGAAAATAGCCTTAGACACTGTTAACAGGGGTTCGATTCCCCTCGCCTCCACCTTTTTATTAATGCAAAGATAATACAAAATTACAAAATGTCAAGTAAATATTATCAACACGCTTTAAACATTAATAATATTGGATGTCCAGTCCGATAGGAGCCAACAGTATGGTAAATATTTATCTACCATTTTAATAGTCTTTTAATCCTCTCATTAGGGATGCCATAAAAGAACTATATGTCAGCAACTTTAAGCAATGCCGGTGATCATTATTGGAAGAACTACTCAAATTGACTAGTCTCCACCGTTAAGCCTTGACCGCTGATGGTTTTGATTACCAGTGGGATGAGGTGGTCAATTTGAATCGGCGTAGTGTTGACAATTAGGCCGGCATGTCCAGGTAAAGGCCAAATTGAGCGTTTTTCCCAGTTTATTTAACCAACCACCCAACCTTCACGTTGGCGTAAATCCCATCGAGGTACACCCCACCGGCTGAAACAGTGAGTTGATCTTTGATGACCAGTCAGGCGCCGGCTTCGATGCCAGGGAATCTGGTGAAAGAATTGATTGATTGAGCGATTGAATGTGTGAATCGCTGACGGGAAGTGGTTTGATCGATCGTGCGAAGCTGCCAAATTGGTGGCTTCTTTTGTTTACAGTTTATATCATATAGAACCATTTTGGTATTGATTATTATTAACTTGCGAAGCCATCTTACTATCTTGAGAATTAACTCTTTTTGGAATGTAAACGTATTACGAGATCAAAACCGAACTTCTGATATAAATAGTAACTATATTGAACGGAAAGAATATTACAGCAACTAAAATAATAGATATGAGACACTTAATTTTTACAATTGCATTTTTAGCCATTCATGGGATGGTGTTATCTCAATCTGATTATAATCAACAATTGGAAAAAGCTGCAATATCAATTGCCTCAAAAATCAAAGCTATTGGCAAACAAAATATTGCAGTGCTGGATTTTGAAAATTCGAATAAACAGATCAGTGAACTTGGTAGTTGGTTATCCGGCGTTTTCACCACGCATCTTGAAAACACCTCAGATGGCGCATTTTCTGTAAAGAACAATACTGATGTTGTTAAAGCGATTCAGCAAATAAAAACTGAAAGTGGAAGTGGCGATTTTGATTCAAAATTTATTCAGCGGTTAGGTGAGATTTCCAGCTCCGATGTTGTTATTTATGCAATTATAACCTTAATGGATGATGAGGTAACCGTGAATGTAAAAGCAGTTAATCCTTCTGCCGGTAGTCAGACCCCTATTGGCGGTATTCTCGTGAGTTTTTTTGCTACTGAAGGTATGAGAACAAAATATCAGAATTACATTGAAAATGCAGCATCCTCCTTTGCAGGTAATTTGGATAATAGTGGCGCTGCCTCAGGTATCGGGACTGATAAAAAGAGCAAAAACCCTGATTGTAAACAAGCAAACACCGGAGATATTTGCTTTCATAATTATACGAAGGCAGACCTGAAAGTAAATGCCAGACCTTATGGTTTGGGGATTTTATTATCGTGCACACTTCAGCCTGGTCAAAAGCAATGTTTTTACGACATTAATGTTGGTTCAATAAATTATAGTATTTATGATGAAAGACCTATTTCCTATAATCAACCATTAAACTCAAAATCTATTCAAAGACATGATGCAGAAGGATCCTTGTACATTGAACTTTGCAAGGAAATCACCTTTATTATCAGATAATTTTTCCATTTATTTACTGCAGCGTAAATTTAACCGGCAGGTTGAACTGAGCCCGTACATAGTCTCCACGCTGTATTCCGGGTAACCATTTGCGCATGGATTTCACTACGCGGACTGCCTCTTCATCGCATCCGCCACCAATGCCACGCAGCACCCTTACATCGGTAATGGAACCATCACTTTCAACTACAAAGGTTACAAACACCTTCCCCTGGATGCCCAGTTCTTTTGCCTCCCTCGGATAATGAATGTTCTCAGCAAGAAATTCGGCGCAGGCTTCCTGGCCTCCCGGGTACCGTGGCTGCACTTCAACAACAGTAAATACCTGCCCCTGCGAGGGCGAATCTTCGGCCACAGCCGTAACTTCAACTTCATTTCCCACTGCGGAAGGAGGAGGGGGAGGGGGCGTATCAAAGCTATTCACTGGTGTTTGTTCAATTTCTGCATCTACCAAATCAGAACCTGCCGAAATATTTTGTGGTGCTGGTGACTGGGCCGATGAAGTAAAAAAGGTTTCGTTCAACAATGGGGCCCTGTTGATGTTGTTCATTGATTTGAAAATGTTTATGTTTTTAAAAAAATCATTTACCGAAATGAACTGCATCCCGATGAAGAATATGGCCGGGAATATCAACATAACAGAAATACCCAGCAGTGGCTGATTTCGATTTTTTGTATGTAATTCAGTGGCAAGTTGCTTGATGTAAATTTCACGCGGTTCATTTTTAAAACTGTAGATTGCATAATACAGGTTTCCGAAGAGAGATGCCATGAAGGCGAGAACGAGCGCCCAAAGCAATGCGTTCCAGATCCCCAGGAAAATGTAGGCCAGCCGCTCGTACAGAAAAGCATTTTTCAGTGTTGCTTCCGTCTCAGTAAGATAAAGTTGCTTATGGCTTGTAATGTCTGTTATCCGTTCTTTCCGGATATCAAGGCTGATCAATTCCTCATTCAAAACCCTTAACCTGGAGGTGTCTTTTCCGGTGAAATTTTGCATTGTGGAATCTGCACCCACCAATTTCTTCATTTGTTTTGTGATATTATCTGTTGAAAGAATAATCTGGGTAACCTGTTCCTCTTTGCTTTTTTGCAACAGAGAAGATTCCTTTCTTGTTTGATCTGCCATACGGTTTATTTCCTGTTTCGACCGGACAGGTTGCAGGAAAAGCGGGGTTTTATTGATAAAATCAACTACGTTAAAATATTTTTTGAAGTAAAAGTTATTCAGGTACAATTCATTTCTTTTTTCAATCAGCACTTGTCGTTCATCAAGATTCTTTAAAAATTCGGAAAACTGAAGATCAGTCACTTGTTTGGCATTGAACAGGTCATTTGATCCGTACAAGCTTATAGCTTTTTGATTTTCATTCAGGCGGCCTTCGATCGTATTGATCCTGTAGGAATAGACCGAATTAAAGAAATACCCGGTGGTAACGAGCGATATTGCGAGAAATAGCAATGGAAGGATGGAGAGTATGATCATCATCGGGAGCGCCAAAATGGTTCCAAAAATATATTGCAGGAATTTGGATTTTATCACATTGAGAAAAGGGAGTGCATTTTTCAGGAATGGTCCATTATGATAAAGAAGAAATGTGGGCGCAATCGCCTGGGCAAACAGAATGATAATGGTGTTCAGGATCAGCAGGGCCGCAAGAATGATATTGGGACCAGAAAACAATCCGTTCAGCGTTATACCAAATTCCTTGAACAGTCCTGTTGAAACCAGCGCCAGTTCCAGCAGCAGAAGTCCGAATTCTGAAACAATAAAAAAACAGATGAACTGTATAGTTTTAAATCCATGGCTTGAATGATCGTTGATCTCAGCTTCATGATTTTCACTTTCCCGGCTGTTACGCCATGATGCAATAGTCCCAAAGATCCATGCCAGTGGCAATTGGGCAAGGGTTACACCAAAAATGATCATGATTGCCGGCGGGTAGTCAAATTCGTATTGAAAGTAATTGAAAAGGAAAAGAATGAGCATGGATACAAACAAGCCAATGGCACTCATTTTATAGGTTCTTTTGGTTGTTGCGTTTTTAAACTGATCGAACGATAACCGGAATAACCACCACGGCCATTTGATCAGGTAGTGGAAAATGATCTTCAAAAGAAAAACAATGGTGGGAGCAAAAATGTTTTCGTACAGCCACCTGAAAATTTCAATGATGAAGAGGAAAAGAACAGTAACCAGCCACAAAAGCCTTACAATCTGGTTGAAAATAAAGAGCAGGCCGGCTGAGATCAGGAAAATCAATACCCAAAGTCCCCCTTTTTCTTTCAGAAATCCATAATGTGCTTCAATGTCGATGAGGTGCTTTGATTTTTTTCCGGTTATAGCGGAATAAAGATAAGAAAGTCCCAGGGGAGAAAAAACAATTGAAATAGCAATGAGAAAAGTTCCCATAAAATGATTTTTTGTGGTTTGTAATGTAGCGAGGTAAATTTACAATATAAACAATCAAAGTCAAGTAAAAGTTAAGGAAGCATCAGTTTACAATAGAAAAATCGGACCATTTGACCATGCTGCGCCGATTTCGATTGACCAATTCAAACGTTTAAAAACCTGATAGCCATTTATTTGCATCCCACCATCTTGATTACAGGATACTTCACTGATATTTACAGGTGGTGCAACCTGTAAATTCTGCTAAACCTAACTTAAAAACCAATGATTCGCTGCTTCATTATTCGAAAATACTTCAAGGGTATAGTTCGAATTTCCCATAAATGTTTTAATCATCATAACGTATGCCGTGACCGCTGGGTCACTGGTTACTATCGCATGTTTTACAGAATCAAAATGTAATGTATTTTCGAATAGCTTATCCTTGAGTATTTTTAGTTGATCAACATCCGAATTAATGAGGAACGCAGTTGCATGTTCAAGAAACCTGAGGTTTCGCGGTAATTTCTTTTCCTGAATGACCCTATACGATTCAAATGCTAAGTTCTGAAAGGAAATACCACCAGTATTATCAATACATAATATTTGATCTGCTTCGTTAAAATGAATGACAAGCATTGTTGATCAAAATTAATCGCAGGGATTTAAAAGGCTATTGGTGTAAATGTAATGTTAAAGATCAATAAAATAGCGTCCCATATAATACTATTTTTCCGGAAGTACGTAATTCCAGTCAGTTCTATGGATGATTCTACGCATAAAATGCAACTTTAAAACAAATCAAAGAGTCGAACATCGAAGATTTTACCGAGAATTTGACCATATTTGCAACACAAAACATATCCGGACCAACTGATTAACCAAGTAAACCTCAATCACAATGAAAAAAGCAGAAATTGTAGCAGATATCGTCAAGGCCACCGGGCTGGAGAAAGTGGTTGTTGAAGTTACCGTTGAAGC
Organism: Bacteroidota bacterium; assembly: GCA_037128705.1. Lineage (GTDB taxonomy): Bacteria > Bacteroidota > Bacteroidia > Bacteroidales > FEN-979 > CAIVAT01. The sequence goes on from JBAXVX010000021.1 coordinate 52,142, forward strand.
CATTATGGTCGTCATAAAGGAATCGATGGCTAACGGGGAGAATATCTACTTCCGAGGATTTGGCACCTTCCTGCTTAAGAAACGGGCTGTAAAGACTGGCAGAAACATTACCAAGGGTACCAGTATGAAAATTCCGGCTCATTTTATTCCGGCGTTTAAACCGGCAAAGGAGTTTGCGGAGGTTGTGAAATCAAAGGTGAAATAATCATTTACCAGGCATGCTTACAGCGGAATCCATAAAAACCATTGCCCTTGGACTCGGTGCAGATCAATGCGGAATTGCCAGTGTTGAATGGAAAAACCGGAGCATCTTACCATCTTACGCTGATTTAAACAGGCCACCACAATCTATTAACAATCAATGCTCTGTGACGGTCAATTTGGATCGGCAGACACTGGTCAAAGTGAATGGTTTATCCAGTATAACCGCATTGTACAATTATATCAATAACTTTCATGTTGGAATTTTCAATTAACAATTACTTGGCAAATGTAAACGCAGATCAACCCTTTTACAAATTTACCAGGTAAGGATTTAACAATAGGAGCTAGGAATTGTAAAAAAGCGTAAAGGCAGGTCAATACGTCCTTGTCTTTATGAATTTCCCTGTCGACACGGCCTTGCCGTTTGTGAGCCGCACAAAATAGGCTCCGGCGGGAAGGCTGCTGAGGTTAAGTTGTGTTTTGGGTTGGGTGATTTGTAAGGTGATGATTTGCCGGCCATCCTGGTTTAATATGGATAATCGGCCTGGAGTTTGCGCTGCACATGTTTCGATGGTCAAATAATCTGATGCGGGATTGGGATAAACAGTAAGACTCCCATTTTGCACCATCAGGTCATTTATTCCAAGAGCTGTATGATAATAATAGAAGGCGCTATCCCCTCCCGTTATTTTAATTCCGGCGCTATTCCAATATTTTCCTGATGAACTTTGTCTGAAATTGTCTGCATCGTATGTAAAAGTGAGTAGCCCGGAATTCACCCATTGGCCGGCATCCCAGATTTGATCAAGGCAACCTGTTTGATTATTACGGGCATCAAAAGTAGAGATTGTTTGCCCGTAATTCAGCCATTGGCTTCCATCCCACTTTTGGTATAAACAATAGGTCTGATTGTTATTGACATCATACGTGCAGGTGGTTAGCCAGGAATTCACCCTGTTGCCGCCGATCCATTTTTCGACCAGATAACTTATCAGATTATTTCTGGAATCGTAAGTATAGGTTGCCAACGACACATTTACCCATTGGCCGGCCTCCCATTTCATTCCTAAATAACTAATGATGTTGTTATTGACATTGTAAGCAGCAATGTTTTGCCCGGAATTCAACCAGGCGCTGCCATCCCATTTCTGGTTAACCTGTTTTGTACAATTATTGCCGGCATCGTAAGTATTGAGGCTTTGCGCGTAATTCACCCAAACACTGCCGTTCCAGTCCTGGCCCAATTCAATTGTCAGATTGTTGCTGGCATCGTATGTCGAGAGGATCTGTTCGGTATTCACCCATACGTTGCCGTCCCAGGTTTGCGACAACCAACTTGTCTGATTATGGTTGGCATCGTAAGTTGCTGTAACTTGCCGGGCATTTATCCACTGACTGGCGCTCCATATTTGTGATAGGACCCAAGTCAGATTATGGTTGGCGTCATAAATATAACCATTGGTTTTGGCCTTGATACTCCATGATGCGCCGGTCGTATCCCATTCCCATTGGTAGATGCTGTCGAATAGCTGGATTAGGTCCTGTGATCTGTTTGTTTGCGGTGTGAGGGTTTTCCAATGATTCATCTCGTACCCGGGCTGTACGCCGGCAGGGCCGGGTACGGAATTTACGCCGGATACTGATATCGCTGGTATTGATTTTTGTCCCGTAGCGGCAACTGATACAAGCACAGCAGCCAGTAAAATGTAAAATTTTTTCATTTTGCAATTATTTTCCCAGGATGACTTTTTTGGTGATTAACTGAGCTCCCTGCTGAACTCTGGCAATATAAACACCTCTTAAGCAGTTTACTTCGATCTGATGAAGACCGTGTTCCACCTGTTGACTCAACACCTTTTGTCCAAGCATATTGTACAATTCGACGTTTGCCTGTTGCCCGGTAAGCACATCGACGTACAGCATGTTGCGGCATGAAAAAACATGGACCGGCGACTGATCCGCCAATTCGGTTTCCCCGGCGCCTTTTTTTGAAAAGGTCAACGTAAACCGGTCTGCGTTGGGACTTGCCACGCCGGACTGAAACGTGTAGGCGCTGTGTTCGCGCAGAGACTGCCTGATGCCACCCTGTTTATCGGACAGTATGACCGATAACGCGGGGTCAAATTCATTCATGTTGGTCGCCTCCATGGTAAACACCCCTTCCACGTCTGTTCCGAAACCCAGGGGAATGGTAAGCGAGTCCTGGTTCAGCATGAGCGGTTGCCCGTTGATCACCACCACGTGATTATCGGAGGTAAGGGTAAACAAATGAGGATAGCCGGCATCATTGAAACGTTTTTCGGAATCGAAGGGATCGAAACCGGCTTGTGCCTGTTCGTAAAAACCGACGGCAATGTCATCCTTCAAGGTATCTCTGCTTACAAACAACCTGAAAATATTGGACTCCCCCGTACTTTTGTAAAATGGCTGGCTGTTATGGACCCTGGCCGCGTTTCCGATCTTGAGTGTTCCGTAACCGGAGGCTGCATCGGATACATGAACCCAGAAGCCCTGCATGGCGGGGATGTACTGCTGGCCCACAGGGGTTCCGGTTCCGGTGCCGGAGGCGCTGTTGTAGGTTGAATAGGTGCTGTTTGCTCGGTACCAGATGGTTGAATCGATGCCTGTTCGGGTAATGCCCGTTGCAGGGTTGGCAGGACTTCCCCAGTTGATGGCCGACGGAAACGGATTGGAAACCAGGTTGTACCCTGCGTTCGCGCCGCCACTGGTGAAGCTCAGGTTGTTGTCGGAACCCATCCATCCGCTGTTCAGGTTTCCGGTGAATATGGCCGTGTTGGCGCCGGTGAAATTTTTATAGGAATATCCCTTCAGTGGTACCAGCGCGGCGCTGCCGTCGGTGATGTTTATATAGGCATTGGTAGGTTCATTCCAGCAGAACAGCCTTGTGCCGGTATTGGGGGTCGGAGACAATGTTCCGAAAGAGCCGGCGGTTGCATTGGTCATGGGGGAGCCGATATACCACCAGCGGTTGCCCGAAAGATCATGTTTCACTTTTACCGTTCCGGTCCCGGTTATGCCATTGTCGATAAACGACCCCTCCGTTTCAATCACCAGGTTTTCACCCCCGTTCAGGCCGGTCATGCCCGGCACGGTCAGGGCGCCGCCTGAAGCGATGTTTACCGTCATTCCTGATCCAATCTTTAGATTTGTGAGAAGAACCGGCGACGACTGGCCCTGGCTGATTACAGGATTAGCGCCAACCACTATTTCGACACTGGCGCCCGAAGGAGGGGCATACAACCAACCATAAGGGTTCTCCACCGGTGACCAATTACCCGGCGTATTCCAGTCAGAGTTTATCGAACCTAGCCAAGTTAAGATATCTTTTGGAAGGTAGGGATATCCGTTGTTGACGGTGTCACACATTGCCCAATCGATTGCGAAATACCAACCCGAAAAGGTATTCTTGTCCTTCATCTGGGCCGTGGTCATGCCCGTACCTCCCCCGTTGCTGGTTGACTGTCCCGAAGTCTGGGTGTCCCAATAGCTCCACAGCGCTGAATTCTGGCCATAAGCTGGGTCATTGACGCCTATTAACCCCATTCCCGTTCCCGGGCTTACCAAGCCTGTGGAATAGGAACGTTTAACATCCGAGATGCCAATCATGTAGCCGGTCAAACCGCCTGCGCAGGAATTACCCGCCGCCTTGGTTACAGTTGACCTTGAATAACAGTTATACAGACGAGTAAACGCTATGCTTCCAATTAAGCCGCCTGCCATCCCGTCCGGACAATTGTTGATGACCGGACCCGATGAATAGCACCACGCGATATACGCAAAATTACCTAGATAATTAGGTTGCTGCGGCATGTCTCCTTCTGTCGAACCAATTAATCCGCCACAAGAGTTAGAATAATAACCATTTTGACATTGGTTCGAAACGTTTGAAACTGCTGCCGTGGATGAACAGAATCGCAATTGGATCACACTAAGACCAGAAAGAGTACCGGCTGATGACACCCATCCTATCAACCCGCCTGCAACTGAGATTGGTGATGTTGCAATGATTGTCCCCGACGTATGACAATTGCGAATTTGTATAGGAAATGTTTCACTTGGAGTAATACTATAAGGAATTACTGTAGCGGAGGCGAGAGCTCCGGTATAGGATCCATTGGAGGTTATATTACAACCAGAGATGGTCAGGTTCTGGATGTTTGCACCGGGGCCAAGATGGCCAAATAATCCGCCATTCCAATATAAATTAGAGTTGTTAACGTCGTTATTGATCGTTAACCCTGTTATCGTTTTATAGTTTCCATTAAATTTTCCGCGGAAGGGGTAGCCTTCTTGACCGATAGAAACCCAGGAAGAATAACCCGATAAACTGAGGTCGTTCAACAGCTTGAAGTATGTATTATAATAATCTGAACCATTGTTGACATTTGTCGCCAGGGTTGCCAGGTCGGCCGCGGTGGCTATCTGGTATGGATCAGTCGAGGTACCTGAACCCGACCATCCGAAAGCATTCATGTTTTCAAGGCAAAGAATGAGTAAAAGCGCTGAAATTGTAATTCTTGTTTTCATACGTTTAGTTTTTAATTCTGAATCAATGTCATGACCGCCGGGGTATCGCCTGGTTTTCACCCGCCCGGATCACCGGGAGGGGGGCAACCAAAAACCGTACATATAAGAACAGAATCCTCTGCCCTTCCCCCTGCAACCATTTCCAGCTCATTTTCAGTCAGCTCCATCTCATCCAACGGAGTTGGAATACAAGGCAGGACCAGGTAGACTGTTTGAGGATCTTCTTCGAGAATACTCAGGTTGAAGGATGGAGGAAGTTCAACCCCCGTCACTTCCTGAATGACCGCTTTCGGGTTTTCAATCAGTCTTTTCCTGAATTCCGGGTCTTTCATCGCTTTTTCGATGAGGCGCTGTTCGAATTGTTTTCTCTGTATCATTGGTATAGAATTTTATTAAATACGGTAAATTTGTGAAAAGTTAGATGAAATGGAAAATTAATTTCTATGGTGCAATTACAAGGCGCTCACCCAGATACAATCAGGGTCTACCGCGTATACACGCGTCCCGCTTGTCAGGTTATCGTGACAATTTCTTGCGAAATTATGGTTTGGTTCAGGGTCGTTGTCAAAATGAACAAATACGATCCAATCTGATCCACTCGCTATAATGGCGCCCAATTTCGTTCCCTGGTCGTATTGACTCGGGTAATAAGTGCCGCTGGTGCTCATGGTTCCTTTCACTTTTGCCTTTTCTGGAGGAAAATTGAAGACTGCGACCACCGAAACCACGATGAGGGTCAAAACGATCATGGCTGCCGCGATCCACTGTTTCTTTTTCATTCTGAATTTTAAGAGCTTTGTTGTCATGGTTTTGATTATTCATTATTTGAGGTGAACAGGATACATTGATGCTTACAGGACAAATGTAACCTCATGCGGTCATGCATCCAAACAAAACAGGTAAGGATTTAACAAAAGGAGTAAGGAATTGTAAAAAAGCGCAGAAATCCTGCTTTTTGATACTTTTAAGTTTTGGAAACAAGAAAACTATACAGCAGCATGAACTCAATCAAAATTGATCAACGAACAAAACTCGTTTTGTCAAATGTTTGAGGCAAATATATTAAAACGGGCATTGGATAAGCATATGATTCAGGCGTGGGATATTAATGACTTGTTTGTCGGTCAGGATAATGCCATCATCTCACGTCAGATCAAAAAACTTATCGATAAGAAAATGCTGTCTCCTGAAAAAGAAGGTGCACGGAAGTATCTTATCCGCTTTTACAATAATTATCTGTTACGTGGCAATACAGATCAGCGTTTTCATCAGAAAGGACAAAGAATTCTGCAAAGCAGTATTTTTTTTCATTGGCCTTACCTGGTTTTCTGGTGTTGCTTATCTGCAAATGACATCAAGATATGTACATTGGTTTTCTTTAATGGAAAAAGCGCCCTTCATTTCGTAAATAACGTCGTCAACAGCATAATAGTCATAATCGCCTGGTGGAAGATTTAAAGTATACGTTCCATCCTGACCGCAATCGGGTCGGGATTTGAAATAGAAATCCAACTGACCAACTCTTGTTTTCTTTTCTCCGGTCTCATCTAAAGAATAAACATAAATATCTATCTGATCAATCCGTTTATCTGAAGAATAATAGCAGATTTTTCCCGGTTCAGCCTTTTTCTGTGTTACAACAGTAGTATTTGAATTAGTAGGAGCCGGCTGACTGTTAAATACATCTTTTGTTCCATTCTGATATTTTATCATTAAAACGTCCTTTTTAATGGCCGTATACGATGGTCCGTCTAGATTACCCCACTTTTTATATTTTATATTGTCATCAGAAACCTCAATAACTTTTGACTGGACTTCGTCTCCGTTTTTATAAACCAGGATATCCTGAGATTTTAAATTGATAAATAGACAATTAAGGCAAATTAAAAGGAATGTGAATTTGGTTTTCATAGAATCGGTATTTTTTCTGTTTATAACTACTAAAGTCAAACTTTGCTGTTTCATTGGTATAGACTTTTATTGCATACCCCAAAAATAACTTCATGTGGACATGCATCCAAATTAAACAAGTAAGGATTTAACAAAAGGAGTAAAGAATTGTAAAAAAGCAGAAGGAGCCACCAACCTTTTATCAGGTTTATTGTAATTATCTTGAGTAGGAGTATGGCAACCCCCGGATTTCTTATTTTTGATTCTTTAAGGGTCGGCTGCTTCACCAGAAAAAAAATAACACACTGTACACAAATGACCGGAGCTCTTCATATTTTGGTCGCTGAAGCCATCAACAGAGCCATGGGGTTTCTGTTATATTCCAGGGATGCACGTGGGCTGTGGTCCGATTTCCGTCTTCCCGTCGGAGAGAGCAGCGGGTGGGTTACAGGGTTTGTAGGTTCAATCCTCGCCAGTGCCGGTGATGACCGTGTCATCAACGAAACGCGTGATGTCTGGAATAAGTATGCCACTCAAAACCTGTTCACCGGTCACGGGGGCTGGGGATATAACCCGCTCACCCCCGAGGATGCCGACAGCACTGTATGGGGCATCAGGTTTGCGCTCAGTCTCGGCCTGGAGGGGAAGGGCAGGACAAAGATAGCAGAGGAGTTCCTTCTGAAACATCGGACAACAGATGGAGGGATCACCACTTATATCCTTGAAAAAGAGCTTAGAAAACTGATTGGCGCCACCCCTGAAGATGATATCTCAGGCTGGACGGGTTCCCACATGTGTGTGACCGCGGCTGCTGCCGGAATTCCGAAGTTCAGAAAGATGCTGTTGCCATACATCCTGACGCATCAGCTCCCCGGCGGGAACTGGAACGGATACTGGTGGAGCGACCCCGCCTATGCTACAGCACTTGCCACTGAGGCCCTTGTTGCCGGAGGAGGTGTTGAACACCGCCAGGCAATTGAGAGGGCATTCTCCTGGGCGATGCAGCAGTTCGGAAAGAAATCTTTCGTTGCCAATGACAGCTATTGTGAGGGATCGCCCTTTGCCACAGCCCTTGCTTTGAAGACGCTGCTGCTTGCCGGAAAAAATGACAAGATCCGTGAAAAATCGGGGACGGTTGCCCGCTGGCTGATCAGCCGGCAGAAGGAGGACGGGTCGTGGCAACCTTCTGCCTTGCTGCAGGTTCCACCCCCATTCATGACGATCCCGGTCGATCCCGTTAGCTGGCCGAAGGGAAAAGGAGCGGCCTGGGGGACCGTGGTTAGCGATCACAGGTCGTTGTTTACCACGGCAGCAGTGCTCGATTCGCTGGTGTGCTGTCAAAAGACCCATCGCGGAACAATAAAACCCGAAGCCCGATGAAACAATCGACCCCTGCCGAAAAGTATACTGAACTATATTTCCTTCAGGATAAGGTGCTGAGCGCCCTTTCGGGTCATTTCGGGCCGTTTTACCTTTCGGGTGGCGCTGCCCTCTCAAGATACTATCTGAACCATCGCTTCACTTTAGATCTTGATCTTTCGGTAAATCTTCAACGCTGCTTTCTGAGAAATGCCACTCCGGTAGTTGACCTGCTGAAAACTCAATTCCATGTTACAGCTGATAATGCGGCTGTTTACCCGCGATATTTCCACCTCTGGATACAGGGCAGGGATAAGCTCAAGATCAGCCTGTCGAACGACATTTCCGAACAATTGGGTTTACCTGTAATGGCAGGTATGGTTCCGGTAGATAATATGAAGAACATGCTGGTCAAAAAACTCAAAACCATTCTGGAGCGTGATGACCCTAAAGATCTGTTCGATATCGTTGGCATCGCATCGGCTTACAGTTTTCACTGGGGCGATATATTGAGATATGCTCAACGGAAGGCCATGATGGCCCAGGTGAATCTCTTATTGCAATTCAGCCAGGTTGCCTTCAAATTTTACAGTATCAGAGGAAAACGGGAACCAAAAGATCTGTTCAGCCTCCTGGGGTCTCCATCACCCATAGGGATCGACAGGGTTTATCTGACTGCCTGTATTGAGCGGAACGGCATCATTTCCGAAATACCTTCTTCGACTCTGGAATCTCTTTCAGGGGAGCTGCGACGGACTGCCTATAGACTCAAAGCGATTTCAGAGCAGGATGACTTCGCGGATGAGACGGCGATCCATGGCATTCCATCCTCCTTCAATCTTACGCTGGGTGGGGCCTCCATACGCATTGTACTGAATGCGGTTTCTGTCAGGGAGAAGGCCCTTAAACAGTTCAGCATGGTTCCTGCCGGACTATATCAGGGAATGGAATGGATGAGCAGCCCTGTCGGTGCAGATGAGCTTGAAGCGAAGTTCGAACAGATCAGGAATGATCTTTTCCTGGCTGGAGAAAATTCTCTTGGCAGGGGAAAAACACCCATCGGCGAGGCCAGACCAGAGCCAGGAGGTAAATTTTATAATGCCTGATAATCAAATATATACAAATATTTTTTACAAATCCTTACTCCTTTTTACAAATCCTTACTTGTATTTCTTGGAAACCTGAATTTATGATGATTACTTTGTTTCTGTCAATCGTTTCAATGTGCAGGATGAAGATATATGAGAACATCCGGTTAAACAATATTGACTTGAACTAAAAACTAAATGCTATGAAAAAAATGATGCTGTTGCTCCTGTGTGCTGTGACATTGATCAGCAATGGGTTTGGAAAAACTGTTGATGTGAACCGTGCAAAAACGGTTGCTGAAAATTACCTGGCTTCAATGACAATCCAGTTTCCTCAAGGAATTCCCGGCGGGCTGACATTGTCTTACTCATCTGCTGAAAACAACGCGTCAGGGCTGAAGGAGTCCTCAACACCATTATTTTACGTCTTTAATGTAAATGGTTCCCGGGGCTTTGTCATTATTTCGGCGGATGATATTATCTCCCCGGTACTTGCTTATTCCTCTGAAACCAGTTTCACTGCCGGTAACATTCCACCGAATGTTGCAGCCTGGCTAAAAGGGTATGAGCATGAGATCAGTTATGCAATCAAAACGAACATGGACCCCGCTCCTGACGTTATGTCGAAATGGGCAGCCCTGAATGCCGGCCCCCTGCCGGGGAATGGACTTAAGTCGGCCACGGGAGTTAACCCGCTGATCACAACACTCTGGGGTCAGGACCCGTTCTATAACGGTTTATGTCCTTTTGACAATCCCAAAAATGAGCGTACCGTAACCGGATGCGTTGCCACTGCAATGGCTCAGGTTATGAAATATCATAGTTATCCTACGACTGGTATTGGCAGTTATTCATACAATACGACCCGGTATGGAACCCTGTCGGCTAATTTCGGGGCTACAACGTACAACTGGACCAGCATGCCCAACAGCGTCACTTCAGCAAACACAGACGTGGCCACCCTGATGTATCATTGCGGCGTGAGCGTAGAAATGGAATACAACGTGAGTTCCCAGGGCGGTAGTGCAGCTTACGTCATTGCTTCAGACGATCCGAAATGTGCTGAAAATTCACTGAAAAACTATTTCGGTTACGCAACCACACTGCAGGGCGTAAAGAAAGCAAACTACACCAACAGCGGGTGGATCAGCCTTCTGAAGGCAGAACTTGATGCTAGCCGGCCGATGGTCTATGCAGGGGGAGCGCACTGCTTTGTCTGTGATGGGTATAATGACAGTGATTATTTTCATTTCAACTGGGGCTGGTCGGGAGATTACGACGGATATTTTCTTCTTACCTCACTCAACCCGGGCGGAACCGGGACAGGAGGGGGCTCCGGATCCTACACCAACGGACAGGAGGCCATTATCGGGATTCGTCAGCCAGCTTCAGGCGGAACCGGAAACAGGTTTTTCAAGCTTGCGTTAAATGCACCGGTTACCTGCCCTTCCGATACCATTAATTACGAAGATTCCCTCTCATTTCACACCGACATCATCAATAACGGCCATGCCACCTTCAGCGGCGACATCACCGCCTGTATCTTCGACACCAACGGGAACTTTATTCATGAAGTCCAAACCATCAAGGGAATTGCACTGATCCCCGGCAGCCACCTGCCCGACGGCGCAACTTTCACAAACCCCGGGCTCTCCTCCATGCTTCCCAATACCTATTTTGTGGGTATCATGTACAGCACGAACGACACAAACTGGATCATTGTCTCTGATACAAATGCGTTTCACAATAACAAGCGGCTGGTGGTCATAAATTCCAACCCCATCGAACTGTATTCAGCGATGAATATAAGTCCCGGATTACATTTGACCCAGGGAGATGCCGTATCGGTACAGCTTGATTTATTCAATTATGGAACCACTGATTTTAATGGCACACTTGACCTTTCAATTTATGATCTGGACGGTTATTATGTGAATTTTATAGGTGAGAAGACAAATTTTTCGCTTCCAGCTAAACAGCATACCAGTGGAATAACATTCAGCACATCCAGCATCAATGTCCTTCCCGGCAGTTATCTTATCGCACTCTGGTACCAGCCCGCCGGAACGTCAGACTGGCAACTCATAGGATCAACAGCCTATGAAAACCCGGTTATTATCGAGGTCAATGCAGCTCCTTTGATCGCCGATCAGTATGAGCCCAATAACACGCTCCAGGCTGCCACCAACCTCCCGGTGAGTTTCGCAACAAACCCGGCCATTATTCAAACGAGCGATGCAAACTGCCATGAAGGCATTGATTATGACTTTTACACACTTTCTCTTCCTGTAGGATTTAATTATATCATTGCAGGATACATGGTTGATGCTTACAATGACCCTGATCAGGTATACACGCTGGATGCACAATGGTCTTGGTCCACAAACGGCACAACATGGACGGAGGCTTATGATGACACCATCCCCGGCCATATCAACCTGGAGAATGGCGGGACAATCATGTTTCAGGTTTCGCCCTATTACCCCGGTCAGACAGGCACGTACAAAGCAATGATACAGATAAGCAGGAATCCGCTTGGCGTAGATGATCAGATGCCGCTTGCCGGTCTCAGGGTTTATCCCAATCCTGTTCATGATCAATTCTTCATTGAATCGGCAGATCAGCGGGCCGTTATTTCAGGAGTTAAACTGTTCAGCATTACAGGAAGTGAGCTTGTCGCAGTAAACTTTATCGGGCTTCAGTCCGGCTACCGAATGACCGTTTCGAACCTGCAGGATGGGCCCTATATTCTTCAGGTAACAACCACCAATGGCATTATTCACAGGAAGATCGTTATCCGAAGGTAGGGTAAAACAATTCTGCCAACTACATAAATGTACTATTTGTCAATATTCAATTGAACCAAAAACAAAATTTTATGAAAAAAAATGAGACATTAATAATGTTGTTGTGCCTCCTTTTCCTGAGTATTTCCGGATGCAAAAAAGGAAGCGAAATCACCTGTAACCTGAGTACGGCAGCCAATCAGCCTCCTGTTGATATGTCAGTGGTATACACCGCCACACAAACAGGAGACGGGACCATTTCATCGCTCAGCTATGAGACGATTACCGGAACGGTGACTGTTTCGAATCCCACCCTGCCCTGGACGGTGGTCGTAAATGTGCTTTCAACCACTGCAGTGAAAATATCAGCCAGCGGGACAACTAAAAATGGAAGTTTGAAAATTTCATATTTAGGTGAAACTTCGTCCTCAAAGATCTCCGGGAGTGATTATTGTGAACAGCAAACGAATTAGCTGCAGAATGCCCGTTACGGACTATCAGCCAGTTATAGAGCAAGCATGCGTATTATTCCAGAATTAATAAAATCAAGAGATTATCTAACTAAAAAGTGAATTGTTATGAGAAGACCAGAAATTTTACTGTTGATGGCGGTGTTCGCGTTATCATCCGTCAGTTTGTCTGCACAGAAATTAACCTCCGGCAGCATCGTTGTATTAAAAGGTGAAAAAACGCTGAATGTCGTGTTTGATTATTCAAACATAACCGTTGGCAATCCGGCAAACCCCTTCGCGACAGGCAAAGGTACCCCTGAAAAAGAGTATGTGGCAAAAAAGACTTCAGAGCTCAATGAAAAAAAACCAGGGGACGGCGACCGCTGGGCCCAGGCCTGGAAGGATGACCGTGCCAGACTTTTTCAGCCAGCTTTATTGAAAGAACTCAATGAAAAACTCGAAAAACAAGGAGTAGTCGTAAAAGAGGATGGATCCGATGCAAAGTATACACTGGTAGTGAAAACTGTTTTTGTTGATCCGGGATGGAATATCGGGGTTTCAAAAAAGGAGGCCTTCATCAGCCTGATGATCGATGTGGCAGAAACAGCAGATCATTCGAAGGTAGCTGCTACGATTGAAATGAAAAATGTACTTAAAAAGGTCCAGGTGTCATATGGCGACATGACATTCGATTTTGCTGTTGGCCAACGCCTGCAGGCATGTTATGAGCAAGCCGGCATGTCCTTTGGTAAATTCCTTTCAAAAGGATTATCCAAATAAGGTTTTTGAATATGACAAACATTGGCAATCAAGGCTCCTCCTATTATCTCAAAGTCGCAGAAAGAGCGGCTACGCTGCCCGAAAAAATTAATGAACCCTGGCGGTTCAATTTTCAGGAGGCGACCGGCCATCTGTTTGAGCAACGCCTGGCTGAATGGCGCAATGCGGTGGCGCCCGATGATGCTGAAATGTTCGAAATCCGGCTTAAAAATGACGGCCTCAGCATGGATGATTTCAGAAACCTGCTGGGAAATGCCACTTTTAAAAGCGAAGAGCAGCTTCCCGGCTGGATCGTTTCATTCAAAGAGATGATGGAATTTCTCCGGCACTATGACGCGGCGGATCTCCATGTGCAGATGTCAGAACTTTTCGGAGATGAACAGGAAAAGAAAATACCCTTTCTGCATCTCATGACCCCGGTCGTGGCTTATGCGGTCAGAAATCTTGAAAAGGCTGCGGGGGAGAGGAAAGCAAGCCTGTTCTCAACGGAGGCCAGCCGGATGATGCATTTGCAGCTGGCCAGGATGCTGGGATTTTATGCTTCACAAACCTTTCAACTGGAGTTCCAGGTATTTATCTCAACCCGTCAATCGCCGGTGTCGCGTCTTTTCGACCAGTCGCTTGCCGGGCAGGAGCCTGAAAACGAGCTCTATCTGCAGTTTGTCAACCGGATTTATGAGAATGGATGGCAGGATTTCTTTGCCGAATACAGTTCCCTGGCAAAGATCATGACGATCCTGGCTGCCAACTGGACCCGCAACAGTACCGATTTTATAGACCGTCTGGCGGATGACTTTGGTGAGATTACCAGCCATTTCGCCAGGGGTCTTCCACCGGGCCTTCTCAACAAATTCAAAGGAGGAGTCTCCGATTCGCACAATCATGGCAAAGGAGTGATCTCTCTTCAATTTGAATCGGGACTGAAACTGGTTTATAAGCCAAAGAATCTGGAACTGGAACAGGCCTGGTCTGAATTTCTGATCTGGCTTAACAAAAAGGGGTTAACGCCTGATTTAAAACCCCTGGATGTTATTCAAAGAAACGGGTACGGATGGGTTGGTTTTATTGAAGGGGCCGTTTGTTCTTCGCAACAGGAAGTTGCCGATTATTACCGGCGTATCGGCTCACTCATCGGAGTTATTTACCTTCTCCACGGCAATGATTGCCACCATGAGAATCTTATTGCCTCAGGCTCTCAGCCCATACTCATCGACCTCGAGTCGGTGATGCATCACGAAGGGAAGGCATTTACCGACGAATTTACCGACAGCGCCCAGTTTCTTGCCAATGAACAGTTCGGTTACTCCGTTTTCCGTACCGGTCTTTTACCCTCCTGGATCACAGGAAAGGATGGGTTTGTTTACGATGTGAGCGCTATTGGTGGTTACGATCAGGGCGTATCTCCTTATCAGCGAAGCAACTGGGAGTTTATCAATACCGACAGGATGAACCTTGTCTTTATCCCGGCCATACTTCAGGATCAGGAAAATATCCCGGTGTTGGATGGTCAGAAGCAGACCCCTGTTACCTACAATCAGGAAATTGCCGACGGGTTTACCCATTTTTACCATCTCGCGATCAAACACCGCCATGAACTCCCCATTCATCTTTTTGCCGGGAAAGAGTTGAGGTTCATCTTCCGTTCGACCCGGATCTACGGGATGATCATGAAAAAGATGATGAACCCGAAATTCATGCGAACCGGCATTGAACGAAGCATTCAAACCGAACTCTTATGCCGGGCGTTTCTCCATTCCCCGGCGCCAAATCCATACTGGGCTGTATTTCATTCGGAACAAAAGCAGATGGAGGAGGCCGATTTCCCTATTTTCTGGGCCGATTCAGACCAAAAAGATATCAAAGACCCTTCAGGGATTGTTTGCCCCGACATTATGAGCACGGCAGCTTACGGGCAGGTGGTAAGCAAATTGCCGGAACTGGATGAAAAAGATCTTGAAAAGCAGGTGAAATTTATACGCGCTGCGCTTTTCTTTCGCGATATCGGGCATGATTACAGTAAAAGTACCTTAGAAAAACAAGAGGGCATCCCAGAGGGAATTCAGCCGGCAAGTTGCGAAACATTGTTGGCGGCAGCCATAGAAATCGCCGGGACACTGAGGTCGGAAGCTATTTTTTCGAAGGATGGCAGCTGCACCTGGATGTCGGTTGCGATTATCCCGGGAACCGAACGGTTCAGGATGCAGCCCATGTCGATGTTCCTTTACGACGGACTTCCGGGCGTGGCGCTTTTCCTCTCGGCGCTTACCACTGTTTCAGATGATCCGGGTATAAAACTGCTGAACCGGGCAACTATCCGGTCCATCAGACAGGGTATGGTATACACTCAAAAGTATGGCATGCTCCCGCAGCTGGGATCGATCGGAATTACATCCGGAATCCCGTCGATCATCTATTCATTTCTTAAAATTTCAACCTTCCTGGGCGATCAATCATTCATGGATGACGCCCTCAGGCTAAGCCGGATGATTAGCGCCCCGATGATTGCAAAGGAAAAATCGTACGATATTATCTCGGGCTGCGCAGGAGCTATTCTGTCGCTTCTGTCGTTGCACAGCGTTACAGGAGATGCTGAAACCCTTGAAAAGGCGATACTTTGCGGCAATCACCTGCTCAATAACAAGGTTGAAAACCCCGATGGCAACTGTGGCTGGATTACCATGCAGGGGAAGATGCTTGCCGGCTTTTCGCATGGCCAGGCCGGGATTGCCTATGCCCTGTTGAAACTGGCTGAAGTCACGCAGAATGACATTTACCGCGCAACAGCCGAAAGGGCCATATGGTATGAAAACAGCCTGTTTTCGGATGAACATGGCAACTGGCAGGATATCAGGGAGTTTCAGGTTACGACGGCGGGAGGCCCTAATTTTATCTCCTCTTGGTGCCATGGCGCACCCGGGATCGCACTGGCCCGCCTTGCTTCGCAGCATCTGCTTGACAACACCGCCATCCAGAAAAACATCCTTGATGCTTTAGAAACGACCAAAGAAACACCTCTGACGGACAGGGACCATCTTTGCTGCGGCAACCTCGGAATTGCAGATATCCTCTTATACAGTGCCATTCAAACCGGAAAACAGGAGTTGTCGGCTCTTGCGCTTCAAAGGGCCAGCCAGGTTGTTTCACGGGCTGCAAAAAACGGCCGCTACTCCCTCTTTCCCAATGCGGGGGATGACTTTTTCAACCCGGGCTTTTTCCAGGGAGTTTCAGGTATTGGTTACGAACTGTTGCGTTTGGCCTGGCCCGAAAAAATGCCGTCGGTACTGATTTTTGAGTGACAAAAGCTTTTTTACGATTCCTTACTCCTTTTGTTCCAGTTTCAGGTTCGACATGGCAGCGTTGAATTTATTTTTATAATGTATGATCTTTTCATTTGCTTAGGTGCGCAGGGTCAATCATTTTCACCCTCCATCCCGTATCATGGTTCCGAAATAGCCCTTGCATTCAACCGGGGCGTTTTCCTTGTACACGATTTTCAGGTGGTTAAGGCCCCTGAGGTAATTTGCCGGATATGGAAACGAGTGCTTTGTTTTTCCGCAGAAGTTGAGCAGTGCATCCCGTTTTCCACGGGTCAGCAATTTGTCTGATTCCAGAATATCGAGCGCTCCCTCCCACTTCGGGTTAAACCGAGGCTGGCTGAGATTCTTAAAGAGCATCTCCAGTGCCAGATAGGGAAGGATATCCTTCCCTATGTTGATATTGCAGAAGAAATAATCGAACAGGCCGGCATATCGATCGGTCAGAAAGCTGACTTTCTGAAAATCACCCGGCCAGCCGATATCCCGGAGGTAAGGTTCCAAACATTCGGCATTTATTTGCCTAAGCACCAGCCTCACTGCCTCGGTATGCCTGGGTATCATAAATCCGGTCTGGTATAAACCGGCATGTTCGGGAAGGGCCAGGAGCGATGTTCTCAGATTCCCGGCCATTTCAACAGGGAACGGAATGGCAAAAAGGATATGGTAGATTTCATCGAGAACGATGAGGAGCGCATCACTCTGGGCGCTCCTGTCTGCTTCATGGTCAACACTGATCCCGAAAAAAATGTTCGGACATCGATTATATGATAGTCCGTCATAGTCAAACTCAAGCCAGACCGACTTCACTGAGTCGGCTAAAAGATGTCCCCGTGTATTCCATGCAATAAAAAGCCTCCTGATTCTTTGCCACAGGGGATCAGCAAGCAAACTTTCATGCAGATCCGCTGTTGGATTGTTGCCGCCCAATATCTTTGCCCCTTCAGTGCCGTTCTCGATCATAAACGAAAAATCGCAGATGGCAGTAGTCTCACCCAACCGGCTTTCAAAGCCAAAATCGCGGGTCTGATCAAAAGGAAAAAGGGAACACAGCTCTTTCAATGCGTCCATGCAACCACCCCCCATCAACGCGGAATGAAGGGGGTTGGAAATGATATCGATATGATCGACGAAGGTGCGTTTCATAAAGATCTCTTACTGCCGTAACAGCGCTCACCGGGCAGGCCGGGGCTATGTTCCCTGGCCGGGTCCCCCCCAATTTGCTGTCCCTCCGGCGACTGAGGCCAGTTCTGCTTCTGAAAGTTCATCTTCATCAACATCGGCCCGAAATGGCGGAAGTACAAGGTATACGTTGTTGCGATCTTCCTGCAGAACTTTGATTTGTAAGGATTCGGGTAGTTTTACTCCGGTCTCCAGTTCGAAAACAATTTTTGGATTCTCTAACAGTTTCTTCCGGAATGAATCGTCTTTCATTGCTTTTTCAATGATCTGCTCTTCAATTTTTTTTCTGAAATTTGACATGGTTATCAATTTGATGTTATGATTAATATCAGTTTGCTGCGCTTCTCCACCTCCTCAGCAATGTTTCGTTTCTTCTTTTTCATTTTCAGCGCCTTAAACTCCACGGCGGTCATGGGAGAAATGTCGCGTAAAGGCCGGCTTATTACCCAGAATAATGACATTTTACAAGACAAATATAAACGCATAAAAGTCTGTTTCCAAACAGAACAAGTAAGGAATTGTAAAAAGGA
The DNA here is from genome assembly GCA_037128705.1 of Bacteroidota bacterium. Taxonomy (GTDB): domain Bacteria; phylum Bacteroidota; class Bacteroidia; order Bacteroidales; family FEN-979; genus CAIVAT01. The sequence continues at coordinate 70,275 of JBAXVX010000021.1, forward strand.
GTAAGGAATTGTAAAAAAGCGATTAAGATTTTATCCGAAGTCAATGAGCCGAATAATTCGCATTACTTCAATTAAGTTGATTCAATGGTATGATCTTAACTGTGGACAAGGGATTTTCTGAAATAGAACGGTGTTACGCCAATCTGCTTTTTAAAGATGGAATGGAATGTGACCTTATTGCTGAATCCTGCCATCTCTCCGATGCCTTCAATTGAGATATGGTCATGTTTTGATTCTGTGAGAAGCCGCCTCGCCTCCTTAATCCGGAGCTCGTTAATGAGCCCGTTGAAGTTTTGATTGAAATTATCATGGATCATCTGCGCAAGGTAGGAGCGGTTGGTGTTTATCTTTTTGCAGATGTCATCCACCGTGAGGCCTGCCTCCAGGTATGGTTTTTCCTCTTTCATGAGCCGGTTGAACTTTACCAGCAAACCCAGTGTGGTGTTTTCGACATCATCGTTGGGTGGAATAACAAAGGCATGATCATTCGGAACGCTCATCTCATTCATGGCATCCATGTGTTTTTCGGCTTTTACGATCTCGAGATTTTTTTGCACGATCTGCCTGAAGGCCTTACTCTTTTGACGGTATAAAAAAAAGATTACAAACCCAAGGATCAAAAGCAGGACAGCAACCCCTGTCAGGTTTTTTATCTGTGATTTCTGAAGGTCGATGGCTTTCTGCAATAACAGGTTTTCCTGCTCTTTCTTTTCAGTTTCAAACCGAGTCTGCATCTCAAGTATGGCTGTCGTCTTCCCCTCACTGAACAAGCTGTCGCCAGTGATCCTGTAGAGCGAAAAATAATCCTTGGCTGAAACTGTATTCCCGGTGACTATGCTTATTTCAGTCAAATAACGGCTGCACTTCTGTACGAGTTCGAGTGAATTTTCCTGACTGGCATAAACGAGGGCTTCCCGAAACAGTTCGCCTGCAGCATGAAGTCTGCCTTTATTGTACATCAGTTCACCAAGATCGGTGCTCAGACTGGCAATCTCAGATTCCGATCCGATGCTGTTGGCCAGGGCCAGGGCCTGCTCATAATATTCCATAGCCTGGGTTTCGTTCATCAGCAAACCAGCATATACATCAGCAAGACAATGCAGGGAAATTACGATCCCGTATTTGTTGCCCATTTCAGTTTTGAGCTCCAGGGATTTCCGGTAATAATATATAGCTGAATCGGCTTGTTTGAGATCCACGTAGAGATCTCCCAGTGCGGTGTAATTCGTGGCCAGGTACTTCCTGTTATTCCTTTTAAGATTAAGGGTGATGGCTTTTTTCAGGAAGTATCCTGTCATTTTATTGTTGTCCCAGTCAAAATACACCAGACCGAGATTGTTATAGGTCGCCGCCAGTCCGTCAGAGTCGGCAAGTTCCTCCTTCAGCCTGGCCGACTCGAGAAAGTATTTGGTGGCCTTTTCATAATAGGATATTTGTTTATAGGTGGAAGCCATGTTGTTGTAGAGCTTGGCCATTTGCGGTTTGTCGTTAACCTGCAGAAGTATTTCCCTTGCCTTTTCATAATAATTCAAAGCTTTGGAATATTTACCCATGTAATAGTGCGTAGTTCCGATATCCGTATATATCTTCCCAATGTTAAACGGATCTTTAATTTCCTGGGCCATACTGAGCGCATGATCAGCATAAACCAGGGAACTGTCATATTGACCCAGCGACTGGTAAACGCTCGCAAGCGTTCGCTGTATGATCATTCCGGAGTATGAATGTCCGTATTCATGCCGCTTGCTGAACTGAAGGAGTTTTTCTTTAGCTTTTGCATAATTGCCCTGCTTGATGTAAATAATATTAAGATTGTTGAATACTTCTGCTGCAAGATCCTTGACCGGCTGACTGGAAGGTTTTGTTTGAAGACAGAGGTTGCAATCGTTGAAGGCTTGTATGAAAATCTTTTCAGCCATTTCGGTATTGCTGTTACTCAGAAAAACCAGACCGAGATTATTGGATGCCTTTATGATGCCTTCTGTATTGTTCAAAGACTGGTAAAGCTTAAGAGATTTTTGGGCAAAAAACAGGGCGCTGTCAGGTTTGCCCGCGTAGAGGTATCCCCCGGAAAGTAAAAAACAGGCTTCTGCCGAGTTATCCTGCCTGTTCAATTCCCCGGCAATTTTCAGGGCCATGCCTGCATAGGAAATTGTTTTTTCAGGATTTGAACCGGATGCAGATCTTGCAGCCTTGAGAAGCAGCTCAATCCTTTTTTCACCTTTCAGGTCTCTTAACTGTGATTCAATGGTGTCGGTCGATTTTTGGGAGAAGGCAGAAAAATGCAACAGGAACACAATCACGAATAGGATAAACTGTTTCATACAATATTTTTTTTCATGATGAACCTTAATTGGTAACAGATAGTTTAGCGTGCAAAGTGTGTCGAAAAAAAGCATGACCAATTTTTTAATTTGATATAGGATGAAAGTTGACGCAAACCCAACATCTCGAACAATCCATTCAGCAATTGTTGTTCAATATTGTCAAAAATAGTTGGCATGCATGAAAATTTGAATATAAAAGTAGGCTATATTTAGAAACGCAAGTACAATGGACAAGCCGGTGGACACGCCGATGGTTATGACCATCTCGGGCCAGAGTAAAGTGACCACCCTTATTTATTGATTGTTAAATTAAGCAGCCAATTAAATACATTCATATGCTTTATTCCACTGCGGTTTTGAGTAAACGAATCGGTCGTGAGCAAGTATTTTGGATAATTGTCATTAATCCTCTCTAATGCTCCAAACTCACGCTCCAGCGTATTTTCGCTTGTCATTTGCCATGCTACCTGATAATATTCAATATCACCAGTTGGATTTTTGCACACGAAATCAACTTCAGTATTGCGGGCAGTACCCGTCCAAACCTTATTGCCTCGTCTTATAAGTTCTAAATAAACTGTGTTTTCTAAAATATGCCCTCTATCAGTAATTCGATCTTTACCTACCAAAACATTCAGCAATCCAGCATCCACTATGTAATACTTTTCTTGAGTTGCCAATTGCTTTTTACCTTTTATGTCGAAGCGGTTTACTTTATAAAACACAAAGCTTGAAACTAAGTAATCTAAGTATTTCTCTACTGTGGCATGATGAATATTTTGCCCGTCTTGCTTAAGTGTCTTTGAAATATTGCTTGGTGATAACTGATTTCCAATGTTTGAAGCCACAAATCTCACTATGTTGGCAAAAGCACGCTTATCATTTATCTGGTGTCGTTGCGTTATGTCCTTCTCTATTATCGTGGTGTATATGGCATCCAGGTATTCATAAATTTTATCAAAACCGCTGTCTCTCAGTTCCACCCCTTTGGGCAATGAAGTTTCGTTCACGTAATCAAAAAATAATGCGTCATACTGGAGATACCTATTCTCAAGGTCAATGTTGCGAGCATTTAAATATTCCCTGAACGAAAAGGGCAAGATTGAAATTTCGATATAACGACCACTCAACAGCGTTGCCAATTCACTACTCAATAAAAAAGCATTTGAGCCTGTGATGTAAAGATCCGTATTCTCCGTGGCAAATAGCCCGTCCACTAATTTTTCAAAGAGAGGTATGTTTTGCACTTCATCCAAAAAAATGTAGTTGATTTTATTGGGTTGCATTTTTTTCTTTATATCGAAATAAATGTCGCTCCACGCTTTGCCCAGATAATTTTCCGGAAGTTCGAAATTATAAAACTGCACTTGTCGTTTACCGACTCCTTGTTTCAATAATTGCTCTTGATAAATTTCGAGCAATGTACTCTTTCCTGACCTACGCAAGCCGCTAACAACTTTTATTAAGTCCTTGTCTTTGTACGACAGCAGTTTGCTTATGTATTCCTTTCGATTTATGTAATTTTCCATGAAGCAAAGATAATAACATAATTATCAAAACATGCAACTTGTGCGGATTTTGATAATTTATGTAGCATTTGCCGGATTCAGTTACCACAATAC
>JBAXVX010000022.1:0-70212 GCA_037128705.1 Bacteroidota bacterium
TGTCACCTTGTTACTAAATTTCGATCTCCAACCCGTCATACGCAAGCTGAATAAAATCGGGCAGTTTTTTGTTCACCTCTTCATGCAGACCCACAAAATGGCTGAGATGGGTGAGAAAGGCTGCTTCAGGATTGAGTTGTTTTAGGATTTCGACAGCCTCTCCAACCGAAAAATGGGAAACATGCTTTGAGTTGCGCAGGGCGTTGAGCACAATCACCTTCGAACCTTTGATCTTTTCAAGTTCTGGTGCACTGATGTAACTGGCATCGGTGATGTAGGTAAAATCGCCTACCCGGAAACCGGTTACCGGAAGATTCTCGTGCCTCACGATGATGGGGATGAATTCAACACCAAGGATGGTAAAAGGCTGGTCGTCGATAAAGTGGGTGGTAAGCTGCGGCGCCCCAAAATACCGGGATTCGGAAAATATATAGGGGAATTCAATGCGAATGGCCTCCATCACCTGCGGAGTACCGTAGATATCAATTTTCTTGTTCAGGACGTAATTGAAAGCCCTCACATCATCCAGCCCTGCAATATGATCGCGGTGTTCGTGTGTGAAGACAACGGCATCCAGGTTCATTACCTGCTGACGCAACATCTGCTGGCGGAAATCAGGACCACAATCAATGACGAAGGTCAATCCGTTTACCTCAATCATGGCAGAGGTCCGCATGCGCTTGTCACGAAAGTCAACAGACATGCATACCGGACAGTCGCAGGTTATTACCGGCACCCCGATGGAGGTGCCCGTACCAAGAAAAGTAATCTTCATCCGGTCATTTGCGTACATTGGCATCAGAATATGAGTTCATCAACCTGGTTGCGGTCGATGGTTAGTTGTTTCTTCAGGTCGTCGGAAGTCTTGAGGATCCGTTCTTCCCTGATTCGTTTGTGGAATAGGAGTGTAGCCATCTCCCCCTCAATTCTGCCGTAGTCTTCGAGCAGGTGAACTTCCACGAGCGTGTCAAGCGGAGAGGTTTCATGCTGCCTGATGAAACACATGGCACGCGAAAAAATGTCCTCACCCACCACCGTCACTGCATAAACGCCGTTGGGAGGCACCAGCTTGCAGTCCTCCTCGATCTGGAGCGAGAAACAGGGAAATCCGATCTCCTCCAGTATCGGACTGCTTTTGCTCATGCGGCCAATGATGATGTACTGGTGATCAAGATATGCATTGGCTTTCTGTATGTTCCCGTCGTTGATTGCATTCCTGATCTTGGTTGAACTGACTGATTCATTGTGGATATCCTGTTCAGGTATCTCTTCAACCTCAAATCCGTTGATGGCGCCAAGTTTGCGCAAGGCATCATAATCCCCTTCACGGTTATGCCCAAAATGGTGATTGAAACCAATAACGATCTTCCGTGCATGGAGTTTGTTCAGCAGGATATTTTTCACGAAATCAATGGAGGTGATCTTCGAAAACTCAAGGGTGAATTGCACGATGATCAGGTTATCCAGCCCGGCTTTTTGCAGTAAACTGATTTTTTCGGGCTGCGAATTGATCAGGAACAACCCTTTTCCGGCAGTCTCAGGATAAAGGACCTTCCTGGGATGCGGATGAAAGGTGATCAGAACAGTTTCACCTCCGATTTCGGCGGCAAGCTTCTTTAATCGCTGCAGAATGACCTTATGCCCGATATGAACCCCGTCAAAAGATCCGGTGGTAACAACCGCATTGCGGATTTCACCGACATGCTCAAACCCATAAAAAATTTTCACCTTCTTGTATTTCTACTTAAACCGTTCATCGTTCTTTTTTGCGAAGAAAGCAACCTTCTCCAGCGAGGTAATCATATCGTACTCTTCCAGGTAAACAAAAGGTGGCACATTGAGCGGTTTTGGAGTGAAATTGAGAATGCCCTTGATGCCCGCAAGAACCAGGGTCTCGGCAATTTCAGCTGTTTGTTGGGAAGGAACGGAGATGATGCCGATCGAAATATTGTTCTGCTTGATAACTTCGGTCATCTGGTTGATGTGGTAACAGGCAACACCATCATACACCCTGTTGATCTTGTCGGGATTTATATCAAAAGCGGCTATGATCGACAGTTTTGACCGCTTGCCTTTGAAATAGCTGATGATGGCCTTCCCCAGGTTCCCGAGTCCGACTACTGCAACCCGCTGGCCGCGTTCCGAATCAATGATTTTACCGATGAGTTCTATCAGCTCTTTGATATCGTAACCTTTTCGCAGATTCCCTGAATAGCCTATCAGCATCAGGTCACGCCTGACCTGCACCGGTGTGATGTGCAGCATCTGGGCTATTTCATGGGAGAAAACATGGGTCTTCTCTTTCGAAAGAATCATCAATAAGGAGCGGCGATATTGACTCAGTCGCTCGACTGTTTTATGGGGCAGATTTTTTATGAACATGGTTTTTCGATTGGAAGTCTGACATTAAATGTGGTGCCTTGGTCCGGGATACTGCTGACTTCGATCTTTCCGTTATAATTATCTATCAGCTTTTTAACGATGGAAAGACCCAGCCCGCTCCCGGTTATATTTTTGGTTTTATCATTTTTGATTCGCACAAAATCATCAAAAATCTTTTCTATCTCTTCATTGCTCATTCCTATTCCTGTATCTACCACCTTGATCTGCATGCAGCCTCCATTCGGTTCGAGTGTGAAATCAACAATGCCCCCATCCCGGTTATACTTGATGGCATTTGAGATCAGGTTGTTGAAAATGATCTCCATTTCCTCTGCATCTCCTTGAATGACCATGGGGCCCTGATTGTGCAGGTTGAGTTTTACATCCCTTTGGATGGCATAGGGTCGCATGGTATCCATCGCAGTTCTTGCCACCGGCACCAGGTCAATCTCCGTGATGTTCCGCTTGGCTTTTCCCGACTCAACGCGTGTCAGGTCGAGCAAGTCGAGTATCAGGTGACGCATTCCCTTGATGCGTTCAAGAGAACGGTCGATCATCACGTCATAATCCTCGAGTTTCGGACCATTTTGCCGTTCCCTGATCATTTTCAGGTACCCTTCAATGGAATTGAGCGGTGCTTTAAGCTCATGCGACAGGACTGACAGGAAGGTAAACCTGATTTGTTTTCCGGTATCCTGCAGTTTAGTGGTCATCTTTTTGAGAAATACACGCTTGGTAATATTCTCAATGGATGATTTCAATTCCTGGGGTGTGAATGGCTTGGGAATGAAATCATAGGCCCCGTCGCTGGTGGCTTTTACCGCTAATTCAAGCGATGCATACGACGTAATCATGACCACGATGATGCTTTTTTGCTTTTTCTTGATATATTCAAGTACTTCAATTCCCTGGATTCCAGGGAGTTTATTGTCGAGCAACACAATATCAGGCTGGTTTGATTCGATGATCTCTATCCCGGCTTCGCCTGTGGATGCCTCTATGACCTCGAATTCAAACGCCTCATCCATGAAAGGATAATCTACCTTGAAATTCCGGAGAATCCTGGAAATTCCGCTGCGGATTCCGGGTTCATCATCGACTACGAGTATCTTTAGTGTTGACATAGCTGGTTTGCTCTTCAAAAATAATCCGAAAATCAGTTATTATTACATCAATTGTTATTTTTTAACAGCAAAGTGTCAATTTCCTCCCGCAGGCGTTCAGTGCGAATGCCTTTATCAAGGAACCGGTCGGCCTTGATCCATTTTCGGTTATTCTCGTCATTGATGTCGAAATTGATACCCGTTTCAGCCGCCACACCGGTTGCGATGATTATGGGCACATCAGGATATTTTTTTTTCATTTTATAGCACAGGATAAAGCCGCTGTCTTCATTCTCCATCATCAGATCAAGGATGGCCAGGTCGGGCTTGGTCTTTTCAAGCAGTTTTTCAGCCTCCTGCTGGCTCTCGGCCGTAATGGTTTTAAAACCAAAATGCTTGATTTTCGACTCCAGCTGGAACAGGTAATCCTGGTCATCATCTACAATCAAAATTGTAATATTTCCCGGGTTCATTTTAACAAGTATTATAGATTCGTTTTCATTTCTGTTTATTCCGGCATAACAGCCATTGCCCCTTATTTCCCCCTGGGTACGGTGATCTTGAATGTTGTCCCGGTTGGCCCCTGTGAAGGGTCAGCATTGGAGTTCACATGGATTTTTCCCTTGTGCATTTTTACGATGCCATAGATCAGTGCCAGCCCCAAACCTGTTCCCTTTCCCATCTCTTTGGTGGTAAAGAAGGGCGTAAAGAGTTTGTCCATGTTCTCCTTTTCTATACCGCTGCCTGTATCCGAAACAATGAAGATGATATCACTGGCATCACCGTCAACGCTGACCTTGAGTGATCCGCCGCCCGGCATCGCTTCAATGGCGTTTTTTTCAAGATTGGTGAGCACCTGCATCATTTGATCAATGTCGAGCAATGCGATGGGATCAGCGATGGACGACTTAAAGGAAAAATCAATATTTTCGGGCTTCACAATTGAATTCAGGCTATGCTGTGCGAATTTTACTACGTCGGTTTCTGTCAGGCTCACCTGGTTTTTGCGGGCAAAATTAAGCAGCCCGCTTACAATTTTCTTGCACCGTTCAGCCTGTTCAACAATCAACTTGAGATCATCACGCACCCCGGCTCCTTCAGGCGACTCATCCATCAGGATGTTGCTGTACATGGTAATAACCCCGAGCGGATTGTTAAGCTCATGCGCAATACCTGCTGACAGTTGTCCCATATGTGCCAGTTTTTCCGATTGTTTCAAAGCAGCCTTGGCCCTGGCAAGTTTTTCATTGGAAACATTCAGGTTGTTTATGGAGTCATGCAGCTTTTCTATGGCATAAGGGAGACACATTTCAGTTTCAGCGAGGCCTTTCACGATCGCACCGGCATGATCCACACAGGTATCATAACCACATGCACCACAATTCAGATGTTCCTGGGGAGAGAATTTACCCATGGAATGCAGGGCGGCCAACACATCCTCGTTACTGGGCGGCGGCAGTCTGCGGTCTTCAGGGGTGAAACTCTGGGATAAATCCAGCTGTCCGTATTCTTCAACATTCCTTTCCCAGGCCTCCTTGTCAATGTGCTGAAGTTTTCTGCCGACATATTCCCCCACGGCATTGCTTCGCGCGAAGCGTTTCCCTCCGGGAGCTGTGCCGGGTCCCATAATGCAACCTTCACAGCAAAGCAGCATGAGATGCTTGTTTCTGATAAACCCCTCTTCAAACTCCTTGATCGCCTCTTTGTAGTTCACCCGGCCCTCGGCGATGATCACACGCTCTTCGGGGATTACCTCCTGGTTATTGGCTGTGTAATATAAACCCCTGCTGATCGGAAAAATTGCCCCTTTCCCGCTGTGAGGCGGATCAAAATCAGATGGTTCCGTGTTTTCAGGACGAATGTTAAACATATCAAACATGTCGCGTAACTCCAGGAAGGTAAGCACCTCATCAACTTCGTCTGATTCAGCCTTTTTGGCGAAACAGGGGCCAATGAAGACAACCTTCAGATCATCGCCATGCTTTTTCTTCATGACCCGGGTCATGGCGACCATGGGAGAGGCGATGGGGGCAAGGTAAGAAACCATGTCGGGATGATAGTGGCGAATGAAGTATACAATGGCCGGACAGTCGGAGGAGATGTCACCCTCATAGTCGCTGTTCTTGATCATCTTTTCATACTCCCGTGCTACGATGTCGGCACCAAAGGAAACCTCGGTAACATAATCAAATCCCAGCTTTCTGATCATTCCGACCAGCATCTTGTGATCGGGGATCTCTTCGAATTCAGCCGGGAAACTAGGGGCAATGCAGGCAGCAATTTTACTTTTCGATTTTAAAAGCTCATTCACACCCTCAACCGACCGCATGGGTATTTTAGCACCCTGGCTGCATACCTTTACGCAATTCCCGCATCCAATACACCGGTCGTTGAGTACCTCAGCCTGGCCATTGATGATCTTTATGGCTTTTACAGGGCATTCCCTTACGCAGGTGAAACAAACCCTGCATCGGTCCTTAATGGTGAAAACCAGCTGCTTGTTAAATGAATGGCTCATGACAACTCCGTTTTAACCGGTGAAACATGAAGCAGTTCCCTGCTTTGCTCACTTCCTGGCTTCGAAAGGATTTTTTCATAAATATCAGCAATGATGGGGTTTTTATGGGCTACCTTGATGATCTCCTCCTCATCAACATCATAAAGCGCTTTCATACGCAACTTCAGGCTCTTTTCATCCGGATTCAGTTTTTGCCCCCCGCCATTGATGCAGCCATACGGGCAGGCCATCACCTCGATAATCTGAAAACTCTCACGACCGGCTTCAATCTCTTCGATCAGCGATTTCGCATGGGCCAGCCCACTTACCGCAGCCACATTCAAAATAGTCTTTCCCAGTTTGACCCTTGCCTCCTTTTTGTTTTTAAGCCCGCGTAATTCACCGATCTTAAGGGTGCTCATCTCCAGGCCTGTCATCATAAAATGCATGGTCCTTAACAATCCCTCGAGATGTCCCCCGGAAACGTCAAACAAATTACCTGATGAACTGCGCATGCTGAAAGCGGCGTCGCTTGGCTCAGGCTCAAGGTTGTTGAAATCGATCCCGAGCAGTTTTATCAGTTTTGTAAGTTCCCTGGTTGTGATCACTGCATCCACATATCGTGAATTACCATCTTTCATCCGGTCACGGTCGGCTTCATACTTCCTGGAAGTACAGGGCATCACCGATACCATAAACACATTCTCTGATTTTTGGCCGGCTGAACTGGCAATGTGGTTTTTAACAAGGCGTCCCATGATCTGTTGGGGCGAAAAACTGGTCGATAAACTGGGCTTCAAATATGGCTTGTTTTCTTCAATATACCTGACCCACGACGGACAACAGGATGTGAACATTGGGAGGCTGTTCCCGCTGTTCAATCTTTCAATAAACCCGGCTGCCTCCTCCATAAGGTTCAGGTCAGCACCCATGGAGGTGTCAAAAACCTGCCTGAATCCCGCTTTTTTCAATGCGGCTCGCAAAAGGTTCAGAATATCCTTACTGGCTTTGATGTTAAAATCCTCTGCAATGGAGGCAGGAACAGTAGGGGAGAACTGGATCACGGGAAATAGTTCCGGGTTATTCAGTGCTTCGAGAACCACATTTATACTGGATTTTTCAGCTAAGGCTCCTGTGGGACAAACCATGATGCACTGACCGCATTTAACGCAGGTTTGGGTATTCAGTCCTTTGTTGTAAGAAGTTCCGATCCTGCTTTCTGTTCCCCTCCCAATCACATCAATGGCAGAAACCCCGATCATATCATCACAAATCCGGATGCACCGGCCGCATAAAACGCATTTTGCAGGATCACGCACAATGGAGGGACATACATTGTCGATCTGGATCCTTTGCCGCCTGCCAATATATTTCCGCTCCCTGACATTCATTTCAACAGCTAGGTTCTGTAAGTCGCACGTTCCGCTTCGGTCGCAGTAAAGGCAGTCATCAGGATGGGCTGCAAGCAGTAATTCTACCAGAACTTTTCTTGCCTTAAGCACTTTAGGAGAATGGGTTTTGATTTTCATCCATTCAGTTACCTGGTGTGAGCACGAGGGGACAAGCCCCGCGATTCCATCAACCTCAACAACACACATTCTGCAGCCACCGGATGGACTGTAACCGTTCATGTAACAAAGGGTTGGAACATGGATCCCCATACGGTCAAGCACATTTTTAATCGTTTCGCCCCTTTTGGCTGAAACCTGCTGATTGTTTACCTCAATGTTAAATTGCATGTTGGCTTATTTGAAGTAAATAGCATTAAACTTACAACTCTCGAAACATATGCCGCATCCGTTGCACTTTGACTCAACGATGAAATGTGGAAATTTGATGGATCCCACAATGGCGTTCTCCGGGCATTTCTTCTGACACACATTGCATCCGTTGCAAACCTCCACATCGATAAAAAATGTCCGCAGATCACGGCATACTCCTGCCTGGCATTTCCGGTCAAAAATATGCTCTTCATACTCTTCCCGGAACCATTTAAGTGAGGAGAGTACCGGGTTGGGCGCATTTTGACCCAGTCCGCACAGGGATGTATCCCTGATGACCTCTGCAATGCTTTCAAGTTCCACCACCCCTTTAAACCTTTCGAGTGTTTCATGGGTCTTTTCTTCCCTCGGGCGGCGTGTGATTTCTTCAAGGATTTTCAGCATCCGGCCGGTTCCTTCGCGACAGGGGATACATTTCCCGCAGCTCTCTTTTTGAAGGAATTCCATAAAGAAAAGGGATAAATTCACCATGCAGGTATCCTCATCCAGGATGATGATTCCTCCTAAGGCCATAGAATAACCAGACTCCTGCATGGTTTCGTATCCTACCGGGGTATCCAGGTGGTCTGCAGGAATACAAACACCCGTTGGCCCACCCAGCTGGATGGCTTTGAGTTTCCTGCCATTTTTTACACCACCGCCGCATTGGTTGACAATTTCAGAAAGGGTGGTCCCCATGGGTATTTCAATGAATCCTGAATGGATACCCTTCCCGGCAATGCTGAACATCTTTGTCCCCCTGCTTTGTTTTGTTCCGATCGATTTAAACCATGATGGACCATTTTCAAGGATGGACGGGATATTCGCCAGGGTCTCCACATTATTCACAACAGTCGGATGACCGAACAATCCCTTTTCAGCAGGGAAGGGAGGTTTTGCCTGGGGGATTCCCCTTCGACCTTCAAGGTTGGCGATCAATGCAGTTTCTTCACCGCATACAAACGCCCCTGCTCCCTGGCGCAGGTGAATATTCAGGTTGAAGCCGCTTCCGAAGATGTTTTCGCCTGTGAAACCATATTCCTTTGCCTGCTTCAGGGCATTTTCAAGGATCCGGATGGGTTCCTCATAATCAGACTTTAAATAGATATACGCGTTATTGGCGCCGATTGCATAAGCGGCAATAGCAATGCCCTCCAGGATGCGGTGAGGATCCCCTTCGATGAGGGCCCTGTTCATGAAGGCCCCGGGATCGCTTTCGTCAGCATTGCAAATGAGGTATTTTTGATCGCTCCCGGTTCCGTGGGCTACAACCCATTTTTTTCCTGTCAGGAATCCGCCACCCCCGCGGCCACGCAATTCACTTTGTTCAACTATGTCACATACTTTATCTGCGGTGTAGTTCAACACTGTCTTGTACAGGGATCTGTAACCGCCAAATGCAAGGTAGTCATCAATTGAATGTGGCGAAATGACACCGGAATTCCGAAGAACAATTTTATGCTGGTTGGCGAAAAATGGATGCTGATCAATATAAGGAATGTTTGACCAATCTTCGTGCGTGGCGTGTTTGTATTGTCCCAGTGCCATTTCAGGAACAAGCGAATGGTGAAAAACTGAGTTTAAGAGGTCTTCAACTCTTTCTTCGGTTGCATGGTGAAATGAAATCCGTGACTTGCCAGGCAACTGAACATCGAGCAAAGGTTCAGCCGAACACAAACCCAGGCAGCCAACCTTTACAACTTCAGCATCCAGATTGTTGGTTTTCAAAAATTTATAAACGGCTTCAAGGGTCTTGCCGGCACCAGCAATCATTCCGCAGGTACCCATTCCAATGTATATAACCGGACGGGTCACTTTTTCTCTCCTGCAAATGGCAAGTTTATCGGCAGTGGTTTTATCAAAGATGTTGGAATATGCTTTCAGGATCTTTTCGACCAGAAATTCTTTGTTTTCATTTGAATCCGATGTGGTCATCTTATTCTGTTTTATCTTTGAGAGAACGGATGATTTGCGTTAATTCATCAGGCGAAACATGGTGGTAATACAAGTCGTTAATCCGTATCACCGGCGCTGATTCACAGGCTCCCATGCAATTCGAAATTTCAAGGCTGAACTTACGGTCACGGCTTGTACTCCCGGCCTTGACTTTGAGCTGCTTTTCAAGTTCGGCCAGGTAATTTGATGAACCAAACAGGTGGCAGGCCGTACCCCTGCATATCCGGATATGAAACTGACCCAGCGGTTTAAACCGGAAATGATCATAAAATGCAGCAACGGCGAAAACTTTGTTGGTAGGTACTTTAAGATACCTTCCAACCTCATCCAACAACACTTCAGGAAGATATCCCTGCTCTTTCTGGATATCCTGTAAAATAGGAATCAATGCATCCTTCCTGTTTGATGGATATTTGGTCAGTATATGCTCCAGCGGTTCTTTCATGATTAAAATAATATTGGATAACTGCCTTACAAAAATAACATATAAAAATGAACATTAAAAAATTTTATTGTGAAATATTTATCAATGTGAATAATTAAACAAATATTATTAACCTCTTTTTGTGATAAATAATTTATTTTTTGCTCTTTTATGCCGACAGATATGCTTAACTTTGACCATCAGAACCACTTTATGACATCAGACCCCCTTTTTACAATATCCCACGAGTTATGCATTAAATGTTATTCTTGCGTTAGGATTTGCCCCGTAAAGGCTATCCGGGTGGACGTCAGTTCTGAACTACCCTCAATCATCCCGAATCGTTGTATAGGCTGCGGAAGTTGTTACAGGACTTGTGCGCCTCATGCCATAACATACCGGAGTTCCATTGAAAATACGAAGGCATTGTTATCCTCCGGCGACAAAGTAGCCGCAATCTGCGATCCTACCATCTCGGGTGAATTCCATGACATAACAGACTACAGGAAATTCATTGAGATGATCAAACAGCTTGGGTTTACCTATGTCAGCGAAGCCTCTTTCGGGGTTGACCTGGTCGCCATGAAATACAAGGAGCTCTTTGAAAACTTCAGGGGGAAGTATTACATCACGGCAAATTGCCCATCGGTAGTCTCCTTCATCGAGAAATACAACCCAGAGTTGATCATTAACCTTGCACCCATTGTATCTCCGATGGTTGCCACCGCAAAAATAATCCGACAGAAGTACGGAGAGAAGGTCAGGATTGTTTTCATTGGCCCGTGCATCGCCACCAAAGATGAGGCGTTGAAATTTGAAGGCGACGCAACAATTGATGCTGTTCTGACCTTTGTTGAACTCAGGCAGCTGTTTAATGATTTTAATATCCGGGAGAGCCAGGTGGAGTTTTCAGAGTTTGATCCTCCCCTGGGTTACAAAGGCTCACTCTATCCGATAAGCAACGGGCTTCTCCAGGCAGGTGAGATCAGTGAGGACCTGCTTACGGGGAGCGTAATTACGACCGAAGGCCGGAATAACATGTTAGATGCTGTGAAGGAGTTTGATTCAAGAATTGAACTGATCAAGCGAAACTTCAATGTGTTTTATGACGAAGGATGCCTGATGGGACCGGGAACATCACCCGGAGGTGAGAAATTTTTACGAAGGACACTGGTAACAGAGTATGTCGATAAACGGCTGGTAAAATTCGACAAATCGGTTTGGGATGAGGAAATGGCACTGTTTGCAACACTTGATCTCTCGAGGCAGTTTTTTCCTGATGACCAGCGTTTGCCGGTTCCTGATGATGATAAAATTGCCGAAGTATTGAAAATGATTGACCGCGAGGGTCAAATGTACAATGAGGTTGGTTGTGAATCCTGTGGATATGCAAATTGCCGGGAATTGGCCATTGCCATTTCCCAGGGCCTTGCAACAACCGAAATGTGTCATGTGTTCAGCGGTCATAACAGGCAGGAATACATCCAGACACTCCGTGCCACCAACGAGAGCCTGGCAAAAACAAAAACAGCATTGGCCGAGTCGGAAGAGAAGGCAAAACATGAGCAGGAGGCCCAGAAAGAATCAGCCGATATTATTTCCACCATGCTCCAGAAACTGATTTCAGGCGTTGTGATCGTGGATGAAGATCTGAAGATATATCAGTCTAACAAAGCTTTTATACGGATAGTCGGGGAGGAGGCCGCCATGATTGATGAAGTGATTCCCGGATTGGTTGGCGCTGACCTTAAATCATTGCTCCCGGTTCATTTCTACAAGATGTTCTCCTATGTGTTGTCATCAGATGAACCAATTGAAAACAAGGACGTTCAGTTTGGCGATATCAAATTAGGCGTTTCCATTTTCTCCATCCGTAGTCATAAATATGTCGGAGGAATATTACGCGACATGTATGTTCCGGAACTGAGGAAGGAACAAATTGTCAACCGCCTTTCTGAAGTCATTGATGAAAACTTCGACATGGTTCAGAAAATAGCCTATCTGTTGGGAGAGGGAGCCGCAAAATCGGAACAGATGCTCAATTCGGTGATCGATACCTATAAAAACCCGGGGAAGAAGACGTGACACGGAACACGTGACGCGTGACAATTCTATTCTTATTCAGTGGACGAAAAATTTTACATCGAGGTTAACTGTCAGCAAAAATGCCATGGCGAAGCCCGGGTTTGCGGTGATGTGTTCATATCCCGCAGGATCAAGGAGGAGGGCCGGATTATCGTTGTATTGTCCGACGGGATGGGCCATGGAATTAAGGCCAACATGCTGGGAACGCTTACGGCCACGCTCGCCGTAAATTTCACACAGGAGCATAAAAGCGTACAGAAAATTACTGAGATCATCATGAAAACACTGCCGGTCGACAGCATGAAGAAGATGAATTATTCGACCTTTACCATCGTTGAAATTGATGTAGACGGAGAGGTGCGCATCCTGGAATATGAAAATCCGAAGACACTCATTTTACGGGGATCAAAACTATATGAACCGGAGTGGAATTGCGTGGTGCTTGAAGGTGAAAAAAATGTCGGTCGGGAGGTACTTACCACTACATTTAAACCACAAAAGGAGGACAGGATCGTATTTTGTTCCGACGGGGTCACCCAGTCAGGCCTTGGAAGTGAGCGGCTGCTGATGGGGTGGGGGGCCGAAAACCTTCAAAAGTTTGTTGAAGACTCCATCAGGGACGAGCAGGACATCTCGGCGGTCAAATTGGGAACAAGGGTTGTTAACAAGGCCAATCAGAATGATAATTTTCATCCGCTGGATGATATAAGTTGCGGGGTCATTTATTTCAGGGAACCACGCAAACTGATGATATTTTCCGGTCCTCCCCAGGATCCTGCGGTCGATGCCATGTTCACCGGACTTTTAAAACAGTTTGAAGGGAAGAAGATCATTTGCGGGGCTACTACGGCCGATATGGTTGCCCGGGAATGGAGCGAAGAGATCATCGATTCCAAAGTGAGGTATGATATGGAATTACCGCCGGTTTCGCACATGAACGGGGTTGAGCTGATTACCGAAGGAATCCTGACCCTGAGTAAAGTCAGCGAACTGCTCAAGAAATACAACAACAACTATATGCTTGGCAAAGGGCCGGCCGACGAAATCATAAGATTCCTGATTGAAAGTGATGAGATTCATTTCCTGGTTGGAACAAACATCAACACAGCCCACCAGGATCCCACCATGCCGGTTGAACTGGAACTACGCCGTACGGTCGTTCACCGGATCACCCGCACCCTCGAGGAGAAGTTCCTGAAAGAGGTGACCATGAAGTTTTTCTGATCCAGGCGCTTAGAAAAAAAGCCTGCCGGATCTTCATCCAACAGGCTCTGCAACCTAGTATTAACCAAAAAACATAAGCTGCTAATTGTTGTATTCAGCAACAATATCTTTCACTCCGTCGGGAGAAACACGGCCATAAACTTTTTCGCCGACCAGCACAACCGGCGCAAGTCCGCAGGCTCCCACGCAACGCAGACAACTCAGTGAAAATTTTCCATCAGCGGTTGTTTCGCCAACCTGGATTTTCAGAACGCGTCTGAACTCCTCCAGCACCTTTTCTGCACCCCTTACATAGCAAGCTGTTCCCAGGCAAATTGAAATGGGATGCTGGCCTTTCGGAGTCATCGTGAAAAAAGAATAGAAGGTCACCACACCATAAACATGGGCTACCGATACGTTTAATTCCTTTGCAATTACCTCCTGCAATTCAGCAGGAAGATAACCGAAAATGCTCTGGGCTTTATGCAAAACATTGATAAGCTCGCCTTTGTCATTGTTGAAAGATTTGCAAACCTCCTTAAGCTCCTGCAACTTCCTTTCCGATAATTTTATCTTGGCCATATGAAAAAGTTAAAAGTCAAAAACGTCATTGGGCATTAGGCATTAGCCATTAGGCATTGGGCATTGGGCATTAGGCATTAGGCACTTGTCATTCGTCATTCGTCATTCGTCACTCGTTTTCTATTCCTCCACATAGGTAGCGGCACTTTTGTCAAAGTAATGGGTATGCAGCAGGTGGTGTGATTTTTCTCCCAGCGGTTTACCTAAAAATTCTTTATAAAGTTCAATGATAAACGGATTCTCGTGTGATTTCCGGATCGGTTTACCTGCATCTTCGCGGTAAATAGCTGCAGCACGTTGTTTAATGATCTCTGAATCACCATGATGGAACGGCTGTCCACCCCCGCCGATGCAACCTCCCGGGCATGCCATGATTTCGATGGCGTGGAACTGGCTTTTACCGGCCCGAACATCTTCGAGGAGTTTTCGTGCGTTGCCTAATCCATGAGCGATTCCGATATTAATGGGTAAACCATTAAAATCAAGGGTTGCATGCCGGATGTTTTCCAGTCCGCGTAATTCGTTGAACTCCACATGTTCAAGTTTCTTGCCGGTATACAGTTCATAAGCTGTACGGCAGGCTGCTTCAATAACGCCACCTGTATTCCCGAAGATCACGGCAGCACCGGTTGAAGCCCCCAGCGGATTGTCGAATTCCTCATCCGGAAGGCTGTTGAAATCAATATTGGCCAGTTTGATCAGATGGGCAAGTTCGCGTGTTGACAGGGAGAAATTTACATCGGGATCCCCGTTTACCTTAAACTCATCCCGCTGGCACTCGTATTTCTTCGCAAGGCATGGCATGATCGAAACCACGATCATGTTTTTGCGTTCGATCCCCAGTTTCTTTCCGAAATATTCCTTCGCGATCGGGCCGAACATTTGCTGGGGCGATTTTGCTGTGGAGGGAACATCCATCAGGTCGGGGAAATTGTGCTCAAAGAAGTTTACCCATCCCGGGCAACAGGATGTGAGGATGGGTAGTTTTACACTTTGATCACCCTTGAGGTAACGGGTAAGGCGGTCGAGTAATTCGCTTCCTTCTTCCATGATAGTCAGGTCGGCAGCAAAATCGGTGTCGAACACGTAGTCAAAACCTAGTCGTCTGAGTGCTGCGACCATCTTACCCGTTACGAGGGTGCCTGGCGCAAGGCCAAATTCTTCGCCAAGTGCGGCGCGGACGGCAGGTGCTGTTTGAACAACAACTGTTTTCGTAGGATCAGCGAGTGAATTAATCACGTTGCGCGAGTGGTCAACTTCGGTCAGGGCACCGGTAGGACAAACAGATACACATTGTCCACAGTAAGTACAGGGAGATTTCTCGAGATTCATTTCGAATGCCGGAGCTACCACTGCCATAAACCCTCTGTTGACGGCAGAAAGCGCACCTACCGTCTGAACTTCATTACACATCATTTCGCACCGCCGGCACATGATGCATTTGTCAACATCCCTGATGATCGCAGGCGACGTATCCTTGCGATAAGTCGATTGCGCTCCCTGAAAGGGTAATTCGCGTACGCCAAGTTGCTGTGCCATGGTCTGGAGCTCACAATAGCCCGATTTGGCACAGGTCAGACATTCGGCAGGATGATCGGAGAGAATTAACTCCAGAACAGTACGGCGCGCGTTCAATACCCTTATTGAGTGGGTGTTAATAACCATATCCTTTGCTACATTGGTAGAACAAGCAGGAGCGAGATTTCGCCGCCCGACAACTTCAACCACACAAATGCGGCATCCGCCCGGGCGGTTTTCAATGTTCATGTCTTTGAGTTGAAAGTAGCAAAGGGTAGGTATATCGATGCCAATTGTCTTGGCTGCTTTTAAAATCGTTGTATCTTTTTCGACCTCGACAGGTTTTCCGTCAATGGTCAGTTTTACCATTTCCATGTAATCCTCCTGGTTAATTTATAAAAATCGCATTGAACTTACATTTCTCCATACAGGCGCCGCATTTAATGCACTTTTCCTGGTCAATCACATGTGCCTGCTTCCGTTCTCCGGCAATGGCATCGACAGGACAATTCCTGGCACACAGCGTACATCCAATACAGTTTTCAGCAATGATGATGTATTGCATCAATGACTTGCAACTTCCGGCCCGGCATTTTTTATCGCCTACATGTTCGAGGTATTCATGGTAAAAATTATCCATGGAGGAGAGAACCGGGTTAGGGGAGGTCTGTCCGAGCCCGCAAAGCGAAGTGTCTTTGATCACATGACTCAGATTGCGTAATTTATCGAGATCATCCATGACAGCATGACCCTGGGTTACCTTTTCAAGCATTTCATACAACCGCTTGTTCCCGATCCTGCATGGAGAGCATTTGCCGCAGGATTCTTCAACCGTAAATTCGAGGTAGAATTTAGCCATGGCAACCATGCAGTCATCCTCGTCCATTACGATCATACCGCCTGATCCCATCATAGAACCGGCAGCAATGAGGTTGTCGTAATCAATGGGGGTGTCAAGGTCCTTCTCCGTAAGCATCCCCCCGGATGGTCCTCCGGTTTGAACGGCTTTGAATTTCCGGTCGTTTTTAATCCCGCCGCCGATCTCAAAGATGATCTCGCGGAGGGTAATACCCATGGGAACTTCGATAAGCCCGACATTGTTAATTTTGCCGGCGAGTGCGAAAACTTTTGTTCCTTTTGATTTTTCAGTACCGATGCTTGAATACCAGTCCGAACCCTTCAGGATTATGGCGGGAATGTTGGCATAGGTCTCAACATTGTTCACGTTGGTCGGCTTGCCAAGGAAACCTGATTCGGATGGGAACGGTGGCTTGACCGTCGGTTCGCCGCGCAATCCCTCCATCGAGTGGATCAGGGCCGTCTCCTCGCCGCAAACAAAAGCACCGGCACCATACCGGATTTCAATGTCGAAGTTGAAACCTGTCCCTAAAATATCCTGACCAAGCAATCCGCACTCCCTGGCCTGTTTCATGGCGATTTTCAATCGTTCTACCGCCAGCGGATATTCAGCGCGGATATAGATGACTCCTTTGTCAGCGCCTGTGCAATAACCATTGATGGCCATGGCTTCAAGCACGGTATGTGGGTCGCCTTCAAGAACCGAGCGGTCCATAAAGGCCCCCGGGTCGCCTTCATCGGCGTTGCAAACAACATATTTCTGGTCGGCCTTCACAGCACGTGTGATTTCCCATTTTAATCCGGTGGGGAATCCACCGCCACCCCGGCCCCGAAGTCCCGATTTCTTCATGATTTCAATGGTGGCTTCAGGTGTGAGTTCAGTAAGTACTTTACCCAGCGCCTGGTATCCATTCCTGGCGATATATTCTTCGATATTTTCCGGGTTGATGACCCCACAATTCCGTAAAGCAATCCGGATCTGTTTTTTGTGAAGACCCGTGTTATTGGATTTACTTGGGTTTTCTTTTGAATCAGTACCCTGGTATAAAAGCCGGTTTACCTTTTTCCCTTTGATAATATGTTCTTCGATTATTTCAGCACAATCCTCCGGTTTCACCTGGATGTAAAAAGTATTGTCAGGCATCATTTTCACTAGGGGGCCCTTGTCACAAAATCCAAAACAGCCGGTTTTAATCACCTGAACCTCAGCATCCAGTCCCTTTATTTTTAGCAGATCCTGAAAATTCTTCAGGATATCTTCGCTATTTGAAGCATGACAACTGGTCCCGCCGCAAATAAGCATATGATATTTAATTTTTGCCATTTGATTATTTCCGCTTTTATTTATTATCAATGGTTTCATAATTTACCGGGATGATCCCATCAACCAGTTCGTTGTTCAGAACGTATTTGTCGATGATCCTGATCGCTTTCTTTACATCGACATATCCAAAGGTGATCGGTTCGTTCCCGGGTTTTGTGATCTCAATGGTGGGTTCCGCATAGCAATAGCCCATGCAGCCGGTCTGTATAACCGATGCATTGATGTTGCGTTTGGCAAATTCCTCAGTGAATACCTCCATCACCTCTCTTGCTCCCGAGGCGATCCCACAGGTGGCCATGGCCACCTTAACCAGGATCTGTGAACCGGAGCCTGCACTCTGATCTTGCAAATCTGCTTTGGCCTGAAGTGACTCCTGCATTTTCTTTAAATCGGCCAATGATTTAATTTTTTCCATAATTTTATTTATTGTGTCAGGAGGTTGGTGATTTCCTGATTCAGGCAGTAATTTCTCCAATCGCCTCTCCCTGAAAAATATCTTTCCCTGCAAAATTAATAAATCTCATTGTTATATTATTAACCTTGTTAAAAAATTAACAATTTAATTTAAAACTTATATAATTCTGGTACTGCTGACAGGAATAACCATAAACTGTCAGAAGATTAATTTGACAGGATCAGCCTGAACCCGTTGCCGTGGATATTGGCAATCTCGACGGCAGGATCTGCTTTCAGGCATTTACGCAGGCGGGCAATGAATACATCCATGCTGCGTCCATTGAAGTAATTATCGGCTCCCCAGATTTTCTCCAGTGCATCTTTGCGCAAAAGGATCCCGTCTTTGGCAGAACACAGCATTTTCAGCAGGTTTGCCTCCTTGGGTGAGAGTTGGGTCGTCAGTTTATCGTGCGACAGGGTTCGCAGGTTGTAATTGAATAAAAGTTTCCCGACCATCATCTCGTTTACCTCAGGTTCGTTTTCATTACGCTGGAGATTTCGTTTCAGGATTGCATGCAGTTTAAACAGGAGGACCTCAGAGTCAAACGGTTTGGTAATATAATCATCGGCCCCCGTTCTGAATCCCTCCAGCATGTCCTCTTTCAAAGATTTAGCGGTTAGAAATATGAATGGAACATTGCTGTTTGATTTTTTAATTTCCTTTGCCAGGGTGAATCCATCCATTTCAGGCATCATCACATCCAGGATGCATATATCAAACAACTCGGTTTTAAAGGCAGACAATCCCTGTTTCCCATCGGCTTTTAAAACTACTTCAAAGTCATTTAACTCCAGATAGGACTTCATGATTGATCCAAAGTTCGGATCGTCCTCAACCAGCAATATCTTTATTTTCTGATTCATAGCGGCCTCCTGTTCAAATATTCTGTTAACCTAGTTCCTCATCCTGCTCGTTCACACCGGGCAGGCTGATTTCAAACCTGCTCCCTTTTCCCAGTTCACTTTGAATGGAAATATCTCCATGGTGGGCAAGGACAATGGCTTTGACATAGCTGAGTCCCAGACCAAATCCTTTGATGTTATGGATGTTTCCCGAGGTCACCCTGAAAAACTTGTCAAACACCCTGCGTTGGGCATCGTGGCTCATGCCCATTCCCCGATCCTGCACTCCGAAGTAATATTTACCCGAACGGTTGAATGAGAATACTTCAATTTCCGGTTTTATGATGGAATATTTATTCGCGTTATCCAACAGGTTGAGCAGAACGTTCCGAATATGATCCTCATCGACTTCAGCCAGGGCATGTTCGGCATCGAGTCGGGTCGAAATCGCCCCTTCGCGTTTTTCTATCTGCAGACGGTAATGTGATACAACTTTTTCAATCAGGTCGTTCATGTCAACAATGTCGGGCCGAAGATTAAATTCACGGCTGTCGAGCAAAGCCATTTGCAATACCTGCTCCACACGTGTATTCATCCGGTTATTCTCTTCCTTGATGATCCTTGTAAAATTTTTGATGGTTTCCGGTTCTGAAATGACCCGGGGATTGGTTATGGAATCGGCTGCAATGGAGATGGTGGCAATGGGCGTTTTAAATTCATGGGTCATGTTGTTGATGAAGTCTGTCTTGATGTCCGATATTTTCTTTTGCCTGATCATGACGACAATACTGGCCCCTGATGAAAGGATGATGATCAGGGTGAACAGGATTGACCCAACCAAAAGCAGGGACAGAGACTTCAGTACATGGGTTTTTTGTCCCTGGAAATGAACGAGAAGCAGGTCTGGTTTGTGAAACAGGTCATTCGGAAAGAGGGACACCCTGTGTTCTGTTTGTTCATAATCACTTGTAAACCCCGACGACCTGATCGGGATATGGTTGGTATCATTGGATGGGGAGAAAACAGCAAATTCGAACGGAAGGTTTATCCCTTTATCTGTAAATGACTTACTGAGCGTTGCCTGGAGGCTTTTTTTATTGATCCTTTGCTGAATTGGAGCAGGTTGGGTTTCAATCGAAATGGCCATCTGTTTTATAAAATCACGGATCTTCTTTGCTTTGTTGTCAAGCTTTTGGATATTGTCATCCCTGAATTGTTTTCTGTTCCTGTTAACCTGTTTGGGCATTCGCTGCGGCCTGATGGTATTGATTTGGGGTATCAGGTACCTGACCGTGGGGGATCCGTTGCTGCCAGGAGATTCTATAATTATCTGACCTTGCTGGACGTTTTCACCTTCGGGTTGCAGATCCATAGGTTGCCAACCCGGCTCAGATATGTTTGTCTCCATCAGGGAATCGATTCTTCCAATCTGATCATTCCATTCAAAATTGAATTCATCTGTATCGGGGGGAGTCATCTCCTGGAAAAACTGCTCCATTTTTACGGTTACAGAATCAAAACCTTCCTGGACAGGAACCACGTTGTACTGATAGGAATAGTGAATTACTCCGGCCGGGGGAAGGTGGCGAAGGTAGGGAGGAGGGGGAGGGGGGCGCTGAGGGGCCCTCTTTGTAACCGGCATTTCATTCAGCGCCATCAGCGAATCAAGTCTCTCCTTAATGGCCTGTGTCGTATCCCTGGCAAATGCCTTTACAATCCGCATGATGCTGTCTCCTTCAAAATTCCTGCTGATAAAGTACATGTTTTCCCGGGTCTCAATTTTATTGACCACACTCCCCAGCGCATCATTTACGCTGCGTTCAAACTGCGACTCTTTCACCTGGAAAGCATTCCTTATCCAGAAGAATTGTACGATGATAATCCCGAGCAGCGAGATGCAGATACTTACGATGAGGATGTACAATGTCCTTTTGTTCATGTTGCAAAAATAAGGAAAGGAAAAGGCCAATGATCAAGATTAACTATTCATTAACCAACTTTAACGTTTTATTAACATTTTCAGCCACTTACTCATCATAGATTTGCATCCGACAACCTAACAACGGAGGAGACCATGAAGATCAATTTATTCAAATTTAAAATTGCCTGTACATTCGGAGCAATTGCCATCCTTGCGATTTTCATCACGAGGCCCGTATATTCGCAGGAAACTGCTAAAAAAGAATCATCTGAAAAAATTGTACTAAAAATTATCAGGGATGACAATGGTAAAACCACGGTGATTGACACAATCATGGAAATGCCTGATTCAACCATGATGGATTCTCTCCATAAAGAAATAGACAAGGTGATCGTTATCGGGAAGGGTGGAAAGCATGCCCGGATCAGGATGCACCCAATGCCGGAAGGATTCAATTATGACTTTGAGATGCCGTCGCTACCTGAGTGCCCGGCGCTTGAAGACCTGGATGAAATTGAGTGGGAAGGAATGGTTCCGGGGCAAAACATGGAGAATTGCTTTTGGCAGCAAAGATGTCCGGAACAGGAGCGGAGAGTCATACGATCGGGTGGTGACGGTGAGTCATTGAATGATGTTCTGGGAGATATCCCCATGGATCGGGTGGTAAGTTATTCGATCAAAGAACGTAAAGGCGGCAAGCGGATCATCATTGATCTGAAAGATGCCCCCATGTTTGAAAGGCATGAAAATGTCATTATCATACGGGACCCTGGCAGAGCATCCCGCAACAGGAACCATTCAAGCCGCCAGGTCAGGGTGTATGTGAATGATGATCAAGATGTAAAACCGGATAAGTTAGTGGAATCACCTGAAAAGGCTTCAACTCCGAAGCCAGCAACCGTTTCGCCTGACAATAAAACAACCAAGAAACCCAAGATCTGAATTCCGTGGGATTAATTTACGCCCGCGAGAAGGACTAAAAATAAATCATACCCGTTCTTTATACATACATTTGTTAGTAATGTGCGCTAAACTGCCGGCTGATTACCGGCAGTTTTTTTTTGAAAAAAAAAAGGCCACCATCCGGGCAGCCTTTTGAGGGTAGTTGTGTATTAGTATCTCTTTCGAGGCGTGTAGTGCGTGTGTAGTAATTCATGGGACTTATGACCCAGTGGTTGTTCGAGGAATTCTTTGTAGATTTCAGCAATTTCCGGGTTTTCATGAGATTTACGGATCGGCATTCCCATATCTTCTTCGTAAATAGCTAATTTACGTTTTGTTCTGATCTCTTTATTGGTAGGGATCGGCTGTCCGCCACCACCCAGGCAACCGCCCGGGCAGGCCATCACTTCGATGAAGTGATAGTTGGCTTTACCATCCCTTACATTTTGCATCAATTCTTTCGCATGGGCTAATCCATTTGCAACTGCGCATTTCAATTCGACACCTTCCAGGAAACTCCATTCAGGTTTTACATGGTCAATTTTAATGGATGCTTCACGAACTTCGTCTTCTGTTCCACGCACCGCAACGATATTCAATCCATCGAAAGGAACCGGGCGCCCGGTCACGATTTCATAAGCAGTACGGAGTGCAGCTTCCATCACGCCGCCGGTCGATCCGAAGATGACGGCCGCACCGGTGGATGTTCCCATGAAGCTGTCAAATTTTTCTTCGGGAAGGGCTTCGAAGTCCAAACCAGCCTGTTTGATCATGATTCCAAGTTCGCGGGTTGTCAGCACATAATCAACATCCTTGTAGCCGCTTGACCTCATTTCAGGGCGGTTGGCTTCGAACTTCTTGGCAGTGCAGGGCATGATGGAAACCGAAACAATGTTTTTGGGATCAATCTTCCGTTTCTGGGCATAAAATGTTTTTGCCAGCGCCCCGAACATCTGTTGCGGAGATTTACAGGTTGAAAGATTGGGGAGATATTCAGGAAAAGTATGTTCAATAAATTTAATCCATCCCGGTGAACAGGAGGTAGCCATTGGCAGCGAAACGGTTGGATCTTTGTCAACCAGCGCTCTCTTCAAACGCGTGAGAAGTTCATGACCCTCTTCAATAATGGTAAGGTCGGCAGTGAAATCCGTATCCAGCACCGAGTTGAAGCCCAGGCGCCTGAGGGCAGCCACCATTTTACCTGTAACGATTTTTCCTGTAGCCATGCCAAGCGATTCACCGAGTGCAACACGGACTGCGGGGGCTGTTTGAACAACCACATGCTTGGTGGGATCATAAATAGCATCCCATACCTGGTCGATGTAGTTTTTCTCAATCAGAGCTCCTGTCGGGCAACGGTTAACACATTGACCGCAATTGGTGCATACCACCTCAAACAATGAATGTTCAAAAAAGGTGGAGATTTTCATTTTATTGCCTTTATAAGCCACACCCAATGCGCTTACACTCTGAAGTTCCTCGCAGGTGCGAACGCAACGCTGGCAACGGATACAGCGACTGTCATCTTTAACGATGGCTGTATTGAACATGTCGATGGTGTACTTTTTATCGGGGACCAGGTCGAGAAAGAGGTGGTCGCCGGTTAGCATTTGTGAAGCGAGCCCCTGGAGTTCGCAATTGCCGTTCTTATAACACTTGGTGCAATCGGCATTGTGCTCGGAGAGCAGCAGTTCAACAATATGCTTGCGGGCCATACGGACCTTCATGCTGTTGGTGTGGATCACCATGCCTTCAGAAGCAGGTGTTGCACAGGCGGCAGGAAGGTTCCTGACTTTTTCCTGCTCAACAACGCAAACGCGGCAATTGCCTGCAACACAGAGGTCCTCGTGATAGCAAAGCGTGGGAATGTGAATATTCAGGTTGCGGGCTGCTTCAAGGATGGTGGTGCCTTCATCAACGGTAACACTGATACCATCTATCGTGAGATTTATTTTTTTAGCCATAACTCGTTGTTCTGTTTTCTTGTTAATACTGAATTAGTAGATCATCTCTTCCTTGAAGTTGTTGACAATAGAGGAGAATGAATTGGCTACGGATTGACCCAGCCCGCATTTTGCTGTGATTTTCATGCTTTCACTCAGTTTCATGAGCTGGTCAAGATAGGCGGCTTTTTTATCACCTTTTTTAACAGCCACAATTCCTTTCAGCAATTGCTGGCAACCAACACGGCAGGGGGTGCATTGACCGCAGGATTCCTCTTCAAAGAATTCGAGATAATTATGCAGTACATTATACATAGAGCGCGAACTGTTGAAAATCATCATGGAGCCTCCGGTTGGAACACCTTCGAATCCAATAACAGTATCCTTGAATTTTTTACGTGGTACGCAGAATCCTGAAGCGCCTCCAACCTGGACTGCTTTGGTATCGCCATCACCGAATTCATCGACAAAACGATCGAGTGGCATTCCGAGTTCAAGTTCATAAATGCCCGGGATCGGGGTATCGCCTGATACCGAGAAAACCTTTGAACCGCGTGAGTCGGTAGTGCCGAGCTTTTTATACTGATCGGGACCCAGTCGCATGATCATGAGGACATTCACGAAGGTTTCCACATTATTAATCACTGTGGGCTTCTTCAAATAGCCACTTGTGGTAGGATAGGGAGGTTTGTTGCGTGGTTCACCACGTCCGCCTTCCATGGATTCGAACAGGGCACTCTCTTCGCCGCAGATGTAAGCACCCGATCCCATCCTGATTTCAATGGTGAAATCAAAGCCAAGTTGTTTGGCATGTTCGTGGTACGACTCCAGTTCTCTCATTAATTCGGGAACCATGAATTTATATTCTCCCCGAAGGTACATGTAGCCTTTTTTTGCGCCAATCACTTTGCCGCAAATAGCCATGCCTGAGAAAACTTTCCGGGGAACGCGGTACAGGATCTCCCTGTCTTTAAATGTGCCAGGTTCGCCTTCATCAGCATTACAGACAACATACTTCTCATCGCTGGGTGCTTCAGCAGTGAATTTCCATTTCATGGCTGTCGGGAAACCGGCGCCACCACGGCCACGAAGGCCTGACTCTAATATATCATTCAGGATTTCTTCGTTATTCCGTTGCAAAGTGCTGGCTAGAACCTTATATTTTTCGTTGGAATATTCCCCGAAGATTAAGTCAACTCTTTTAAGGGTTTGTTCTGACATGACTGTTTCTCCTATTTTCTAAATATGTTATTTACTGGTGTATTCACTGATGATATCATGCACCTTTTCGGTGGTAAGTCCACTGAAGGGAGTGTCGTTGATCAACATGGCCGGCCCTTCATGACACCATCCCAGACAGTTGGTTTCAAGGAGGGTGAATTTTTTATTCGGTGTGGTTTCTCCGACTTTGATCTTCAACATATCCTCCAGGGTTTGAATGATGGTCTTTTTGCCATGCATATCACAGGTTATCGTTTTGCAAACCCGGATAACATACTTGCCCCTGGGCTCAGTATCAAGAAATGAATAAAATGTGGCTGTGCCGAATACCTGTGCTGCGGAAAGATCAAGTTCCTTGGCGATATCGGTCATGCAGGTATCTGACAGAAAATTGTTTTTTGCTACAACCCCTTGAAGAATTGGAAGCAAACTGGTCTTATCACGGCCATATTTGTCAGCTAATTCCTGGATCAATGATTTGCAATCAGTCATAATATATTTTTTAAATGGTTAATACATAGCGTTATATGAACTATAAATTATCAATTGTGAAAGTATTAACAGATTTACGTGCAAATGTACCAAATAACTTTGTTATTAATTTCACAGATAAATCGAATTTTTTTACTTTTTATTAATTTATATGTAGTCTAAATTGTTTTTATCGCCTTCAATGTTATGAATGAAGTTATAACAGCATTCATCAATTTCTTACTTTTGCGATTTCCAGAGGATGAAAATGCCCCGTTTCAGATACTTCCTGCGAATTGCATACGATGGCACCCGTTTTCACGGGTGGCAGCGGCAGCCCAATGCCATAACCATTCAGCAAACACTTGAAGAGGCGTTATCGATGATGTTGAGGTCCCCTGTTCTTCTCACAGGTGCAGGACGCACAGATACCGGGGTTCACGCCAATGAATTTTTCGCACACTTTGATTACAATGAACCATTGACAAAAGCCCAGGGTGAGAAACTGGTTTTTAGGCTTAACGGCTACCTGGGGGGTGAGATCGTTCTTTTTGAGATCATACCGGTGACTGAGGATGCTCATGCCCGTTTCAGTGCGGTTTCACGGACCTATCGTTATTGCATCTCCAGGGTCCAGAGTCCTTTTCGCCGGGATTTTACGCATTATCTTTATGGCGATATCAACGATGAACTCATGAATGAGGGAGCCGGGGTGATCAGGAGTTATCGTGATTTTACCTCCTTTTCGAAAGTGGATACGGATACAAAAACAAATATTTGTTTGATCAGCCATGCGAAATGGGAAATGGAGGGAACGGAACTGGTCTTCACCATTACAGCCGACCGTTTCCTGAGGAATATGGTGCGGGCCATTGTCGGGACCCTGCTTGCGATGGGAACAGGTAAGCTTTCGTTGAACGAACTGAAGATCATCATCGAAAGCAAAGACCGGTCAAATGCCGGAGATTCTGTTCCTGCCAAAGGACTGGTTTTGCACAGGATTATTTATCCGGAAGAAATCTTCCTGACCCCCCAGGGGCAGGCATACTGAAAAACAATCGTGAAATTCCCCGGGCTACCCACTGAAATTAATGCGGAATGCCATCATTTGGACACTTTGTCGCCAAATAACTTTTGCGCTGCTGCCACTATATCTCGGGCGGTGAGTCCGAATTTTTCCATCAGCTGATGAGGGTCTCCCGATTCACCGAATTGGTCGGGCATACCGATAAAAGCCATAGGGACAGGGTAATTCTGAACCACAACCTCTGCCACAGCACTTCCCAGCCCCGTATTTACCTGATGTTCTTCTGCCGTGACGATGGCCTTCGTTTCGTGAGCCGCCCTGATAATGGCCTCCTTGTCGATGGGTTTAATGGTGTGCATGTTAATCACACGGCATCTGATTCCTCTGAACCCGAGGATTTCTGCAGCCTGGATCGCCTCCCAAACCATGTGCCCGGTGGCCATGATGGTGAGGTCATTTCCAGGCAGAAGAAGCTGTGACTTCCCGATCTCGAAACCCATGCTGTCCGAAGTAAAATCGGGCATGGCCTCCCTTCCGAAACGGAGGTAAACCGGTCCTGTGCATTGCTCGATTGCTGCCAGGGTTGCCAGCCTTGTTTGCGTGGCGTCGCAGGGGGACAGCACCGTCATGTTGGGCAGCACGCGCATCATGCCTAAATCCTCGAGCGCCTGGTGGGTAGCACCGTCGGGGCCCACCGAAACACCGGCATGAGCACCTCCGATTACCACATGAACATTGTTATAGCATACGGATACTCTGATCTGGTCGGCTGCCCTTAAGGCAGCGAAGACGCCATAGGTGGCGAACACAGGTATTTTACCTGATAAAGCCAATCCGGCTGCAACTCCGATGCAGTTTTGCTCCGCGATGCCAAGCGAAATAAACCGGTCGGGAAAAGCGTCGGCAAATAAATTACATCCAACCGAGGTGGTAATATCTGCTCCCAGACATACGACTTGCTTGTTGCGGCGTCCGGCTTCAAGCAGTCCTTCGCTGAAACCTGTTTTTGTAGCCTTATCTCCCTTATATATGAAATTATTCATGGGTGCCTTCCGGGATGGATGGATTATTGTTTTGATTCGGGGAATAGTTGCTGAAATTCAGATGATTGATCAATTGTCGGAACTTTTCCATGCCAGCGATAATCATTCTCGATGGAAGGAACTCCTTTTCCCATGATCGTTTTCGCGATGATCACTGATGGAACTCCCGGGGAATCCGCAGCATTCCTGAAAGCATTGAGAATGCTGATGAAATCGTGGCCATTGCATTCCAGGACATTCCATCCGAAACTTTTCCATTTATCGGCAAGAGGTTCAAGATGCATGACTTTCTCGGTAGGACCGTCAATCTGAAGACTGTTGCGATCAATGATGGCCGTGAGGTTGCCGAGATTGTGATGAGCTGCCGCCATGGCCGCCTCCCAAATGGACCCTTCCTGAAGTTCTCCATCTCCGTTTACACAGTAGATCCTGTGGCTGTCCTGATCCATTTTTGCAGCCAGGGCCATTCCAACAGCCACCGAAAGTCCCTGCCCCAATGAACCTGCCGATAATTCGATCCCAGGCAAACCATGGTCCCTGCCAGGATGGCCCTGGAGCCTCGTTCCCAATTTCCGTAAGGTATTCAGCTCTTCAACAGGAAAATATCCTGCATGGGCCAGGGATGCATACAATACAGGGGCGACATGGCCGATACTGAGAATTAGCCGGTCACGTCCGGGCCAGCCGGGATTGTTCGGATCGTGGTTTAATATGGAAAAATAGAGTGCAGTGAAAATGTCGGCCAATCCGAGAGATCCACCCAAATGCCCTGATTTTGATTCAGTCAGGCTGGCAATAACCGATTTACGAATCCGGGCAGCTATTTCTTCCAGACGAACAGGATCAACAGATTGCCAGGTTTGCATGGTTATCGCATATCAATGACTTCAACTCCGGGAAACTTCTTTGGTTCAAAGGTAAAATCAGCATCTGTCACCGGGGTGTCGGTCAGGTAGGTCTTGATTTTATAGGTAAAGGTATTTCCGCTTTTGTCAAACAGGGTGAAGCTTTTTACCTGTTTTTTCGCCTTGTCAATCCCCAGGATGGCTTTAGTGAAATTTTTGCTGGTGTTGGGAATCAGTTCAACCAGGGCAGTAGCCGGGTCATCGCTTTTAATCATTTTTGGTTTGTAATTCGCATTGTAGGAGGTCAGCAATTTGGACGGTGTCAGCGCATCATCTTTATTTTCGAGGGCATTGATCTGAACTTCATTTGACTCCTTGATGTAGGTCCATATTGTTTTCCCGTCACAGATCACGGTCTGACCGGCAGCCGACATTTTATACCTGTCGCCGGAAACCAGCAATGATCCTGTTTTTTCCTCGTTGATTTTCGCCTTTGCATTCTCCATGGTATAGGAAAAGTCAACCTTGATTGATTTGTATGCTTTTGCTTTTGCGCTCACTTCGTCGAGCAGGGCAGAGGCTTTGGTATCCTTTCCCTGGCTAAAACCTGCCAGGGCTGAGAAAATAAACAGTATGGCTAAAATCGTTCTTGTTTTCATCGTTTACAGTTGGATTATTTTTGTCCGAGTATGGATAGATATTCTTCCAGCGATGCGAGATCTTTGTAGCGAACCTCTCTTGCCTTGCTTCCTTCAAATGGTCCTACAATGCCGGCGCTTTCCAGCTGGTCAATGATCCGGCCGGCACGGTTGTAACCCAGCTTGAGCTTGCGCTGGATCAATGAAGTTGATCCGTGCTGATGCTGAACAACAAGCCTGGCTGCTTCACCGAAAAAATCATCTTTTTCATTTGCGTTGAACTCCTTGGTGGATGATCCGCTCTCTTCATCATAATATTCCGGCAGGGAAAATGCCTCAGGGTAACCGCGCTGGGACCCGATAAATTCCGTCAACCTATCAATTTCTGGTGTGTCGACAAAGGCACATTGAAGCCTGATCAGGTCGCTCCCGGTTGAAAGAAGCATGTCGCCCCGTCCGATGAGCTGATCGGCCCCGGATGAATCAAGGATGGTCCGCGAATCGATTTTAGAAATAACCCGGAAGGCAATCCGGGCCGGGAAGTTGGCTTTGATGGTTCCTGTAATGATGTTGACCGACGGCCTTTGCGTAGCGATAATGAGGTGGATCCCTGTGGCCCGCGCCAGCTGAGCCAAACGCGTTAACGGAGTTTCAATTTCCCGCCCGGCAGTCATTATCAGGTCTGCAAACTCATCAATTACGATCACGATGTATGGAAGGAACTGATGACCATCGTTCGGATTAAGTTTCCTGGACAAGAACTTTTCATTGTACTCCTTGATATTCCTGACCTGGGCGTCGCGTAACAGATCGTAGCGGCTGTCCATTTCGATGTTCAGTGAATTCAGCGTCCGGATTACCTTTTTGGTATCGGTGATAATGGCCTCCTCCGCATCGGGAAGTTTCGCAAGAAAATGGCGTTCGATCTTTGTATAAAGGGTTAGTTCAACCTTTTTGGGGTCTATCATTACAAATTTCACCTGTGACGGATGCTTTTTGTAAAGGAGTGAAGTGATGATGGTGTTCAGTCCGACTGATTTCCCCTGACCTGTTGCTCCGGCCATAAGCAGATGGGGCATTTTTGCAAGATCGGCAATAAAGGTTTCGTTCGAGATCGTTTTGCCGAGCACGAACGGTAATTCATAGGTGGTACTCTTGAATTTATCTGTTGCCAGTAACGATTTAATTGACACGATCTCCGGGTTTTGATTCGGAACCTCAATGCCAATGGTTCCTTTCCCGGGAATGGGGGCGATGATGCGGATTCCCATTGCAGCCAGGCTCAGGGCGATATCGTCTTCTAAATTTTTAATCCGGGAGATCCTTACGCCGGCCTCCGGTACAATTTCATACAATGTTACAGCAGGTCCGATCGTTGCCTTGATCTTGGCGATTTTTATATCGTAATTCGACAGTGTTTGTACTATCTTATCCTTATTGGCCTCCAGTTCTTCTTTCCTGACGTTGACCGAGTCGCCGCCGTAATCACTCAGTAAATCAATCGGCGGATATTTGTAATTTGCCAGGTCAAGGGTCGGATCGTAGCGGGTATCAAGTGTCTGGTGCTCGATTTTTCCAACTTCATGCGGCTCTTCGACAGGATTTTCAATCAGAAGTTCGATGTCGGAGTGGGTTTCCGGTGCAGGCTCAACGGCCGGAGGAATTTCCAGGTCGATTTCAGTCGGTTGAGGATCCATGGGCTCCTTCATGTAATTGACAGGGATAACCGGCTCCGCACCGATTTCACTTTCAGGAGTCTCAGGTTCCGGGAGATCTTCGTTTACAGAATCTGAAACGGGGATATTCTTCTGTTTTTTTGCTTTAAACCAACGGAAAGGAATGTTGAAGGCAAGAATCAAGAAACTGAGACCGGTAAAGCCAAGGAGCATGGCCAGCCCGCTGGTTCCGAGGAAATCGACCAGCCACAGGTTCATCTGAAATCCATAAACCCCTGTATACAGGTCATTCCCGGGTGCAACAAGGCCCATCACTACAGGGAGCCAGATAATGATATAGAACCCATACTCCAGCGTTTTCAGGATTGGCAGGATCCGGATATGAAAAAACTGCATCATCCCGGTATTGAAAAGGATGACAATAATGCAGTAGGAGGCAATGCCAAACCATTTTGAAAGAAAGAGATAACCCGTCAGTGCGCCGATTTTGCCCATCCAGTTTTCAACGGGCTGTTTGTTGTCGAAAAAAACGTTGAAGCTGAAATGTTTAAAAACAGAATCAGTGAAACTAAAATCAGACCGCCAGGTCAGAAGATAGGAGTTAAAGGAAAAAAGCAGGAAAAAAGAAACAAGAAGGAAAAACAACCCCAGAATCCTGTATCGCTGTTCACGTTTTGTCTGGTCGTGATCAGAAAGAACTTTCTTTTCTTTCTGGGCTTTTGGAGTCTTTGCCTTTTTCACCGGCGCCTTCGGAGCGGGTTTCTCCGCAACGGGTGATATCTCAGGCGAGAGGGTTTCCTCTCTCGTTTCTTCCTTAAATGTGTTTGTTCTTGGCGGATTAATTTGACGGGCCATCTGGTTTATTCGTTACCTCCACCGAATTTGCTCTTTAGCTCATCCTGGGTGGTGGGTACATAATCTGAAGGAACTTCAAAATCTTTTGCAGGAAGGCTCTTTTTTTCAACGGATACAGCGGTGAACTTCATATTGACATCCCTGTTTTTCATGAGAAATTCCAATAAAACGCCATCGATATCTTTATACATCGGATTGTCAAAGTTGGCCATTTTTGATCCAAGTTCGCCTGAATAGAACACCTCATATGAACTCTTCACACCATCCTCGTTCGTTGTGATGATGGCTTTCTTACAGGTATATCCGGCAATCACCTTGGTTTCTTCCGATAGTTCCACCGTGGATTTCCCGGCATCGGCCATCTCCTTTTCAATTTCAGCAGTTGTTTGCTTAATGGCATATTTCTGTCCCATCATATTTAAAAGGGCCACCTTGGTTTTATCGTTGTAATCGGTGATTTCTACCGTATTCATTCCACTCATCTGAAGGTCGGTCCTGGATTTTGTTCCCCGGATGGAAACAGTAAGCACCTTTGGAAACATGGCCAGCTGGCTTTCCGAAAATTTGCTGTCCGGGTAGGTTATTTTAAAGGTAATAACGCCCTCGAAGGGTTTCCCCGACATGCCTGCATATGAACTGAAAAGGGCAATAAACAGTACAAAACTGAATGCATAAAGAGATTTTCTCATGGTGGAGTTTTTTAGTATGGTGACAAAAATACTTAATTTACAAATCTGAACAGCTTGCTCCAACGGATTTTTCCATCAAAGATCGATTTATTCGGATCCAGGGAAAGCCAGACGAAAACTGCTTTTCCAACAATATGATCCTGGGGAACAAATCCCCAGTAGCGCGAATCCATTGAGTTGTGCCTGTTATCTCCCATCATCCAGTAATAATCCATTTTGAAGGTATATTCTTTGGCTTCCTTTCCATTGATGAATATTTTTCCGTCTTTTATCAAAAGCTTATTCCCTTCAAATACTTCGATAATCCTTTTATAAAAACAAAGGTTACTCATGGTGATGGGAATGGTGACCCCTGCCTTGGGGACCCAGATGGGCCCGAAATTGTCCACATTCCAATGGTAGGTTGAATCAAAAGGGAAAAGATTCGGATCCCAGTAATCACTTGAAATAATCATGGGTTCAATGGAAACCACATTGCTGTATTGTCTCAGTTTTTCAATTGCCTGATCAGACAGGGTAAGTTCATAGGTCCCATTGTTATCGGTGGAGATGGTCTCGGTAATGTCGAGTTTTTCAAAATTTTTCTGGTTTATCGGATCTCCATTGGTTTTTACGAGGTATTTGAACTGCCTCTTACCGGGATTTTGTTCCGGTTTGCCATTGATGTATACAACGCGGTTAACAATCCTGACCGTGTCGCCCCCTGTGCCAATGCAACGTTTGATGAAGTTCTCGCGTTTGTCAACTGGTCGGCCAATGATATCTCCAAAATATTCCTTATTGTTCCACACGGCACTCCGGCCGAATTGCCTTACGAGTTGATAATAACTCATGTTGCTTTGGAATTTTGTTGAGAGGGTGTCTCCATCCGGGTAATTGAATACGACGACATCCATGCTTTTTACTTTTGCCATTCCCGGGAAACGGTAATAGGGTAATTTGATCCACTCGAGATATGATTTCGTGGTTTCGGTCAGCGGAAGGGTGTGATGCACAAATGGAAATGCGATCGGGGTATTCGGCACTTTCGGTCCGTAGCTTAACTTGCTTACAAACAGATAATCACCCACCAGCAACGTCTTTTCCATAGAGGAGGTAGGAATGGTGTAGGCTTCGATGAGGAATATGCGGATGATGCTCGCGGCAATCACGGCAAAAATAATGGCATCGATCCATTCGCGGGTGGCTGATTTATGAACAGGTGGCTGTTTTGACGGGTCGGAATATTGCTCCTTTGGTGTAAAAGCCAGATAGGGGAGGTAAAAAAAAGGAAATAGAACCCCCAGGGCCTGGTCCA
This sequence comes from Bacteroidota bacterium, assembly GCA_037128705.1. Classification (GTDB taxonomy): domain Bacteria; phylum Bacteroidota; class Bacteroidia; order Bacteroidales; family FEN-979; genus CAIVAT01. The sequence continues at coordinate 33,560 of JBAXVX010000022.1, forward strand.
GTAATCCATGCTTTTTGAAACATTTCAGTATTTCAACAATCATCAGGAGGATAACAAACACATTGATAAAAGGAACCAGCAGGAAAATGTACCACCACAACGGTTTTTTAATGATCTGAAGCCAGATATAAAAGTTATAGAACGGGACCAGGGTTTTCCATCCTTTTTCTCCCGCTTTTTCAAATATGCCCCACAACCCAACCAAAGAGAGGACGAAAAACAGCAGGGTGATAATTAAATAAAGATTCATAGTCATCTGATATTTCTATTATTAACGTAAAAACAAGCTTTTTCTTATCCTTCCTTTGATAATATTTGCGATTCCAGCAGATTCTTCATGTCAAAAAAACCTTTTTTCCCGCCCAGCCATTCAGCAGCCATTATGGCCCCCATGGCAAAACCCCTCCGGCTTTTGGCGGTATGAATGATTTCAATATTATCCTCTTCCGACTCGTACCTCACGACATGGGTGCCCGGAACGTTGTCGGTACGGTATGATTTTATACCCAACTCTTCAGGATTTTCAACGGTTTCATGCACCCATTTTTCCTTGCGTTCGCTGTGCCGGATAATATCGTTGGCTAGCACGATGGCCGTTCCGCTTGGCGAATCCTGTTTGTGAATATGGTGCGTCTCTTCGATGGAGATGGCATAATTTTCCCATTTCGACATCAGTTCGGCCAGATAGCGGTTCAGGTCAAAAAAAAGGTTGACCCCAATGCTGTAGTTGGGAGAAAAGAAGAGACTTTGTTCCCTTTCGTGGCAGTCGTGACGAATCTGGTCCAGGTCGTCAAGCCACCCGGTTGTTCCCACAACAATGGGGACATTGGCATCAAAACAATGATAAATATTCTCGACAATGCTGACCGGCGTAGAAAAATCAATGGCAACTTCGGCCTCAGAAAGACGATCTCCGTCATTCTCCCAGTCTTCAAGATTATTCAGTGTCAACACAATATCGTGTCCGCGTTTCAGTGCCAGTTTTTCAATTTCCTGGCCCATTTTTCCATATCCCAGTAAGGCAATTTTCATATGATCATGTTAGTTCATTAAAATTTCACGCTGATTCTCAGTCCTGCCGCAGGTTTGTAGCTGATCCCGGTCGGAAGCAAGGATGGTTCAACTTTCATGGTCAGATTATCAGTAATGTTAAAAGTGTACAGATGCGCGTCAACAGTAGCATCTAAAATGTTGACTGCGTACCATAACACTGTGATCAGGATGCTGATTTCAAGATTGCGACGATAATATTCCCGGGCGCTTAATAAGTCATCCTTGTTGGGATATTTGTTAACGAGATAGCTGTAGTTACCATTCGTATTGCCATTGGATGCTTCGATATAGGCACATTTGAAATTCAGATATTCATCGGTATTGGTGTAAATAAAGTAAGACATCAATCCAAATCCGGCATAGATCACCGGAATTTTCCAGAACTTTTTATTATACCCTTGTCCCAATCCCGGAAGGCATGCCGACATGATGGTTGCTTTTGTGGGAGAGTGCTCCTTTTCACGGATAGAATCGGGTAACTCCACGAATGTGGTGTCGGATTGCGAAAAGGCATTTATGGCCGGGCAAAGAAGCAAAAGGATCAATATAAAAGAGGCAAAATGTTGCTTCATTTAGGAATCAAGTTTGGAAATGATCCTGTCAAACTCCTCATCTGATTTAAATGTGATTTTTATCGTACCGGCGCCTTTTTTATTTACCTGCATTTCAACTTTTGACTGGAGTTTCTGGTGAAGGAGTGTTCTGGCTTTTTCAAACTTTCCAGGCAACAGGGCAGCTGGCGCGAATGAAGGAATATCTTTGCCTTTGCCAATTTTACGGACCATCTCCTCCACTTCGCGAACAGATAATTTTCGTTCGAGGATTTTTTTAAGGATCACCAACTGCGTTTTTTCATCCTCCACATTGATAATTGTCCGGGCATGGCCCATTGAAATCAGGTTATCCCTGACGGCAACCTGGATTTCGTTGGGAAGTTTGAGCAGCCGTATATAATTCGAAATGGTCGACCTGTCTTTACCCACCTTCTGGCTCAGATCTTCCTGCCTGATCCGGCATTCCTCCAAAAGTCTTTTAAAGCTGATGGCTATTTCCAGGGGATTAAGATCCTCGCGCTGGATGTTTTCGACCAGCGCCATTTCAAGCATCTGCTCATCGTTGGCAATGCGGACATAGGCCGGTATTTCGGTAAGTCCGATGAGTGATGCAGCTTTCATGCGCCGTTCTCCTGCAATCAGCTGGTATTTTTCATACCCGATCTTCCGGAGGGTAAGCGGCTGAATGATGCCATGCTCCCTGATGGAGGAGGCAAGTTCCCGAAGTTCCTGCTCATTGAAGTGCACGCGGGGCTGAAAAGGGTTTGGGTTGATCCGTTCTATCTGAACCATGGCCACACTCCCCGACATATAGGCTCCTGAAATTTCCTTGTGAGAATTTTCATTCCCGGAATTTTCAAGCAGGGCGCTCAGGCCTCTTCCCAGGGCCTTCTTTTTTCCGTGGATATCAGACATTGATCTCTTTTTCAGCGTTTGTTAATCTGGTAAGTTCATTTTTTTGGAGGATCTCCCTTGCCAGGTTCAGATAGTTGATGGACCCGGAGCTGTTGATATCGTGCATCATGATGGTCAGTCCGAAACTTGGTGCTTCACCCAGCTTGGTATTTCGGTTGATGATCGTTCGGAAAACCATCTGCTGAAAGTGGGTCTTTACCTCTTCAACGACCTGTTTTGCCAGGCTCAGTCGGTTATCATACATCGTCAGAAGGATTCCTTCAATGTCGAGTGCGGGATTCAGCCGTGTCTGGACAATTTTTATCGTATTTAATAATTTACCAAGCCCTTCGAGCGCAAAATATTCACACTGAACGGGAATGATCACAGAATCGGCGGCAGTGAGGGAGTTTACCGTAATGAGGCCAAGAGACGGGGAGCAATCGATGATAATGAAATCATATTCATCCCTGATCCTGGCAATCACCTTCCGCATCATTTTTTCGCGGTTGGGAAGATTGATCATCTCGATTTCAGCACCCACGAGATCAATATGGGCGGGCAACAGATCAAGGAAAGGGGTGGATGTGTTGAGGATGATGTTTTTCGGCTCCACATCATCGATGATGCATTCATAGATGCTGGTTTTGATGTTGCGCGGATCAAATCCCACGCCCGATGTGGCATTGGCCTGCGGATCGGCATCAATGATCAGGGTTTTATGCTCCAACACAGCTAACCCGGCAGCCAGGTTGATGGCTGTGGTCGTTTTTCCTACGCCTCCCTTTTGATTGGCAATCGCAATTACTTTACCCATGCGGTATTTTAAACAAGGTTACAAAATTACATCGAAATAGCAACACCTGGCACAATGTTGAAAAGTTTTCACAACAAACAAACCATCCTGGCGGACAGTCTGCAACCCATTTAACCCCGGAAGTTTTAGTGACGGTCGGAATCAGAAGAGAGATCTTCAAATTCGATTGTACGATGTGTTATTTTCTGATCCTCTGATTGTTCAGACAGGACTTCCGAATCAACTTCAGGTCGTTCAGGGGCTTTGCCGGTACGAATGAATTCAACCACGTCGCTCAGTCCAAGTGAAAATTTATCGAAATCCTCTTTATATAGGAAAAGTTTATGCTTCTCGTAAAAAAACTTACCCTGTTCATTATTGAAACGTCTTTTACTTTCAGTGATGGTAATATAATACTCCTCTCCGACAGTAGCTTTTACATCAAAAAAATAGGTTCGTTTGCCAGCACGAACAGCACGTGAAAAGATTTCTCCCCGTTCCCTTTCTTTATTTTCAATTTCTTCCATTCTGTAGTCTGGTTTAGATTAGTTGTTCGACATCGTTCAAATCAATGAACGCAAAAATAAAAAAATTATTGAATACAAAATTTTATTTCTTAATTCCGTAGATTTGCACCCGCATTAAGGAATCCTAATTTAGTTCTTTTTCATAAATTGATTATGCTGGGCAGAAGACATTATCGCATCAAAGTACTTCAGGCGTTATATGCCTATTTTCAGGGAGGGGAGTCACGCATAGAAGTTGCTGAAAAAAATCTTCTAAACAGTCTCGACAAGGTTTACGAGTTATATTACCTTCAACTATCCTTTCTTTTAGAGGTCATCCACTTTTACCGCTTCAGGATGGAAGAGTCGAAGACCAAATTTTATCCTACTCCCGAAGAGGTCAATCCAAGTTATAAGTTATCCGAAAACCGGCTGATCCTCCAGTTGCAGCAAAATGTCGACCTGGAAGCGCAGATAGCTAAATATAAAATTTCGTGGACGGAGGAGCAGGAGATGGTTCGGAAGGTGTATCAGAAACTGAAGGCCAGCAAGGATCTTTCCGATTACCTCCATTCAGGGGAGAATTCCTACAGGGAGGATCAGGATTTCGTTGAAAAGCTGTTCCGGAAGTTTGTTGCCAAATCCGGCGACCTGCAGTCTTATTTCGAAGAACGCAGCATATACTGGTATGATGATTTTGATGTTGCGGCCGTTTTTGTTTTGAAATCGATCAAGCTGATGTCCGAAGCATTCGGCGAAAAAGAGTCGCTGACTTTGCTGTTCAGCAAGGATCAGGAGGATGACCCTGCTGAAGACCGGAAATTCATTCTGGACCTTTTTCGCAAGACCATCATGGATACTGAGAAATCGGATAAGCTGATTGACGACCGCACCCGAAACTGGGAGTTGGACCGCATTGCCCTTACCGATATTCTGCTCATCAAAATGGCTTTGACCGAATTTACCACATTTTCGCAGATCCCGGTAAAGGTCACCATGAATGAATACATCGAAATTTCCAAGCAGTTCAGTTCCCAGAAAAGCAAACTTTTTATCAATGGAATCCTTGATAAGCTTGTTTCTGATCTGACAACTGACAAGAAGATCCGCAAATCGGGCCGGGGATTGATGACTTAATTGAATAGCGGGAAAATATTTTATTCAGATTAACGTTAATAACAGCATAAACCAACAATCATATCGTGCACAATATACTTACCAGAAGTTTTCTGTTTCTTGTCATTGGTTGTCTTTGGTCGGTTGGAGGCTACGCGCAGATAGGAGGGAATGGAACCTATAAATTCCTGGGTTATTCCAACTCGGCCCGGATTGCCAGCATGGGCGGCAGTTTTCTTGCCATAAACGACAATGACATTACCCTTACTCAGGCCAACCCTTCGCTGATCACTCCGGCCATGAACAACAATCTTGCATTGAGCTATGTGAACAGCACCGGGGGAATCAATTACGGGTTCGCGATGTATTCCCATACCTTCGGCAAGGTGGGCAGTTTTGTCGGGAGCCTGCAGTATTTAAACTATGGAAACTTCACGGGTGCCGATGCTTCGGGAAACCTGACCGGTGATTTTTCAGCCTCTGAATATGCCCTGAATATCGGGTGGGGACGCCAGTTATCTCCCCTGTTTTCTATCGGAGCAAATGGCAAACTGATCTATTCCCAGCTGGATACCTACCGTTCATTTGGCATTGCGGTGGATGTGGCAGGCACCTATACCTCAAAAGATCAAACCTTCACGGCTTCTTTGATTGGCAGGAATATCGGGACCCAGATTGTTCCCTATATTGCCGGACAATATGAACCGCTTCCATTTGAATTGCAGATTGGGTTATCCCAGAAACTCAAGCATATTCCACTGCGTTTTTCAGAATTGCTGACCAACCTTCAGCGATGGGATTTAACCTATCTTGACCCAAGCGATCCGGCCAACGTACCTGACCCGATCACGGGTGAAGTGAAACAAAAATCAGGCATCGGCAAGTTCGCTGACGGGGTGATGCGTCACATTGTTCTTGGCGCAGAGGTGACCATCGCCAAGGCCTTTTCAATCAGGATAGGCTATAACTACCAGCGCAGGCAGGAATTGAAACTGACCAGCAAGGCCGGCCTCACAGGCTTCTCTATTGGCGCTGGTCTCAGGGTGAAGATGTTCAACCTGAGTTACACCAGGGCCGCCTACACTGCAGGAATACCGCGGAACTATATTACAATAGCCGTGAATCTCCAGGAATTTTCTAAAAAACAATAAGATTGCAGGTCTCCATCGATCCTCATTCGGGCTTTTGCTTTGGCGTGGTCTATGCCATTGAAGTCGCTGAGCGTGAACTTCGAAATAATCCTAAACTTTATTGTCTCGGCGACATCGTGCACAATAACATGGAGGTGAACCGGCTGAAACAGCTGGGGCTTATCATCATCAACCATGATGATCTTGATAAGCTGCACGATTGTAAAGTCCTGATTCGCGCCCATGGTGAACCCCCTGACACCTATAAGACTGCGCTCCTCAACAACATTGAACTGATCGATGCCTCCTGTCCGATCGTGCTGCATTTGCAAAACATGATCCACCAGGGCTTCCTGAAGATGAAGGATAAAAACGGGCAGATCGTGATTTATGGTAAGGAGGGGCATGCCGAGGTGAACGGACTGAAGGGGCAAACGAACGGAACTGCCATCGTGATCGGGGATGAAAAGGATTTGTCGAAGATCGATTTCAGGCGGCCTATCAGGTTTTACAGCCAGACGACCAAAAGTATGGATGGATTTTATAAAATCAAGGATCTGATTCGTGAAAAAATGGAGGAGGTTACTGAGGACAGACCCATCGATTTTGACTGGAACGACAGTATCTGCCGACAGGTATCAAATCGTTCGGGGCAGTTACGCTCGTTCGCTGCCAGGTTTGATGTGGTGGTCTTTGTAAGCGGGAAAAAGAGTTCAAATGGCATGATTCTTTACAAGATATGCAAAGAGGTGAACCAAAACACGCACCTGGTTTCCAGCCCCGATGATCTGAGACATGACTGGTTCAGGAATGTGGATTCAGTCGGCATCTGCGGTGCAACCTCCACCCCGATGTGGCTCATGGAAGAGATGGGAAGCGAAATTCTGAAAATAAACCACTGAAATGTACCTGCAGAAACTGATCTTATCCGGGTTTAAAAATTACCTCCAGGCCGAATTCACCTTTTCGGATAAGATCAACTGTTTTGTCGGCAATAATGGCGTAGGGAAGACCAACCTGCTGGATGCCATTCACTATTTGTCCTTCTGCAAAAGCTTTTTTACAAGTCTCGATACGCAGAATATCCGCCACGGTGAAGATTTTTTTGCCATCCATGGTACTTTTTTAAGGGGAGATGATGCGAATGATTTCGTGCAGTGCATACAAAAGCGCAATTACAGAAAACGGTTCCTGATCAATAAAAAGGAGTACGAACGGCTGGCCGACCATATCGGAAATTTTCCGCTGGTAATGATTTCACCCTACGACCGTGACCTGATCAATGATGGAAGTGAATTACGGCGGAAATATATTGACAGTGTCATTTCCCAGTTCGACAAGTTTTACCTTGATGACCTCATTCAATACAACAAGGCGCTGTTTCAGCGGAATGCATTGCTGAAATCATTTGATGAGCGCAATTATTTTGATGCATCCACGCTCGAAATCTGGGATGAACAGATGATCCGCCTGGGGGAGGAGGTGTTTAAGAAACGAACTGAGTTTCTCCTGCAGTTTATCCCGCTTTTTCAGCATTATTTCCGGTTCCTGAGCAACGGGTCGGAAATCGTCGATGTGAAATATCTTTCCCAGTTTAACGGAAGTTCCTACAGGGAACAGTTTAAAGCCGCGCTGCCGAAGGATCGGGCTGCACAATATTGCACGATGGGGGTTCACAAGGATGATCTGGAATTGATCCTCGATGGCTTTCCTGTTAAAAAATTCGGGTCGCAGGGACAGCAAAAATCATTTGTCATTGCACTGAAACTGGCCCAGTTTGAATATACAAAAAAACTGAAGGGTTTTAAGCCCATCCTGCTCCTTGATGACGTATTTGACAAGCTGGATGATCTGCGGGCATCCCAACTCATCAAGCTGGTCAGTGAAAACAGTTTCGGCCAGGTTTTTATTACCGATACCAGCAGGGCGCGAATTCTCTCCATTTTCGATGCCATGACCATCGATCATCAGATTTTCAGCCTCCCTTTGCCTCAGGTTCAATGATTTGTTACCTTTACACAATACTCCTGAAAAAGTGAGACGATCAAACGAAAAACCATTGAAGGAAGCCATAGAAGAGTTTCTTGATTCCTTTCATCTCCGCGATAAACTGAATGAAACCAAGGTGATTCAGTCGTGGGAGAAGGTGGTGGGTGCCATGGTGGCAAAACATACAAGCCAGCTGCATATCCGCAACAGGGTGCTTTTTGTGAAGGTCCATTCTGCCGCACTCAGGAATGAAATTCTATTCGCCCGGCAAAAAATCATCCAGGCCCTGAATAAAGAGGCAGGGGGAACCGTGATCGATGAAATCGTGCTGAATTGATGCTATTTGATCAGGCACGACAGTAGCTTCTCCTTCTCAATGAAAGCCTCCAGCCTGTCTCCCACTTTCACGGGCCCAACACCCGCCGGGGTCCCGGTGAAGATATAATCACCCGTGCGTATGGTCATATATTGAGAAATGTGTGCGATGATGTCATCAAAATCATACATCATCAGGCCTGAATTGCCTTGCTGTACCGTTTTGCCATTGAGTTCCAGGTGAAAATTAATGTCTTTGAGGTTTCCGAAATTTGATTTTGGGAGAAATTTACCAACGGGGGCCGATTGATCAAATCCCTTGGCAATAGCCCAGGGAAGACCATTTTTTTTTGCCGCATCCTGCATATCCCGGGCCGTCATATCAAGTCCAATGCCTATTTCATCATAATAGGTATGGGCAAATTTTTTCTGAATGTTCCTGCCCACTTTGTTTATTTTCATGACCAGCTCTACTTCATAATGTATCTGGTTTGAGAAGGGAGGGTAGTAAAATGGCCTGTTCCGGATAACCAGGGCCGTATCGGGTTTCAGGAAAAAGACCGGGGAGGAGGGAACCGCATTGTTGAGTTCTTTGATGTGATCAACATAGTTGCGGCCAATGCAGATGATTTTCATTTCGTAAGAATGGAGTTAAAACAGTTCAAGTTTCACTGAATCATTATTAAATCCCCTGAGTTTGAGACTGGTTAAAACCTTTTTTGTGGAGCGGGGGAATTCTCCTTTCATCATCCAGTCGTAGTAGGAGGGTTCATCCTTCAGAACCTGGGATACCGGTTTGCCTTTATGTTTTCCAAAATTGAACACCTCGATATTTTTATCATTGAATACGATATGCCCGATCAGGTCGACGGCTTTGGTTGAATAGGAAAAGGCACTGAGAGCCTTGATATCATTCACCACCGGTTGGGTCAGGTTTCCATTTTTATCCTTTATCATTACGGATGCGTACCGGTCGAGCTGTGCTTTCAGGATCTCGTAGGTTGCAATGGTATCTGCCTCAGCGCTATGGGCATTGATCAGCTCTTTGTCACAGTAAAATTTATAGGCGGCCCGGAGATTCCGTGGCTCCATTTTATGAAAGATGTTCTGGACATCAACAAATCGGCGCCCCTTCAGGTCAAAATCGATCTCCGCTCTCAGGAACTCTTCAACAAGCAGGGGAATGTCAAAATGGTTGGAATTATAACCTGCCAGGTCGCAATTATCGAGGAATTGGGCCAGTTCATGGGCAACCTGCTTAAAGGTCGGGCAATCCTTCACATCTTCATCGGTGATGCCATGGATTACAGTAACCTCAGGCGGGATGGGCATTTCAGGGTTAATCCTCAGGGTCTTGATCCTGGTGCTTTCATCCGCGTTGAGACGATAGATGCAAATTTCAACAATACGATCGGTGGCGACTTTGATACCTGTGGTTTCAAGATCAAAAAACGCGATGGGTTTGGTTAGGTTCAGGTTCATTAAATGGGTTGGTTGATATCAAAAGTTTCAAGATGTTGAACAAGCCGGGCAAGAAATTGTCCGCCGAGTGAGCCATCGATCACGCGGTGATCATAGGTAACCGACATCATCATGACCGGCCGGATGGCTATGGTATCGCCGCCCTCGGATTCGATAACAACCACGCGTTTTTTAACGGCCCCGGCAGCGACGATGGCCGTCTGGGGCTGGTTGATGATGGGCGTTCCCATCAAGGTGCCAAAGGAACCCAGGTTGGTGAGTGAAATGGTGCCCCCGGTTATTTCATCGGGTACAAGTTTGCTGATCCTGGCACGTTCAGCGAGGTCATTCACCGATTTTACAATACCAAGAAGGCTTTTTTCGTGGGCATTGCGGATCACAGGAACGATCAGGTTAAAGTTTGGAAGGGAGACAGCCATGCCAATGTTCACATTTTTATGGATGATGATCTTCGACCCGTCAACCGACACATTGATCAGGGGAAAGTCCCTGACGGCCTTTGCAATGGCTTCAATAAAAATTGGGGTAAAGGTCAGTTTTTCATGCTCCCGTTTGAAAAATGCATCCTTGTTTTTATCACGCCATTGAACAACGCGGGTCATATCGACCTCCTGGAATGAAGTGACATGTGGCGAAGTTTGCACCGATTTTACCATGTGGTTTGCAATGAGCTGCCTGATGCGTTCCATTTCAACGATGCGGTCTTCACCCGGAATAACCTGCTGTATTGTGACAGGAGCTACCGTTGTTGCGGCTTTTGCTGAAATTGCAGAAGCCTCGGTGGATTTTGCAGGTTCAACCGGTTTTATCCCTTGCCGGCGCTCTGCTACGTAATTGAGCAAATCCTGCTTCGTCAAACGGTTGTCTTTTCCGGTTCCTGAAATGGAATCCAGTTCGGTGAAGGATATGTTTTCCTGCGCTGCGATACTTCGAACAAGCGGGGAATAAAAGCGGGTGCCTGATGGAGATTCACCCTCCTCCTGAATGAAAATTCCAGCTGGGGTGTCAAATTCAGGGCTTGCAGGTAAAGCAGGTTTGGATTGCTCAGCGATTGGTGCTCCGGGTTTATCAACCTCTGATGGGGTTGCTTTCCCCGATGCGGTTTCCCGTGTATCAATAAGTGCCAGAACAGCGCCTACCGGCACCACATCGCCCTCGTTGAATATTTTTTGCACAAGTTTGCCGGAAACAAGGGCAGGAATTTCAGTGTCGACCTTGTCAGTGGCAATCTCTACCAGAGGATCATCCACCATGATCATTTCACCTTCATTTTTCAGCCATTTTGTGATGGTCGCTTCAATGACACTCTCACCAAGTTTTGGGACAACTACCTCATAATTTGCCATATACGATTGACTTAGTGGATTTCTACAAAGGTAATGATTTTTCTTATTTTGAAACGTTCAAAATAAAATATGTTTTCAACGCCGGCCCAGGTTCCGGTATCCTTTCAGGATGATGTTCAGGTCGTTGGTTAATTTGTAATCACGTGCATAGAGCAGATCAAGGTGTGCAATGGCTTCTTCAGGCATATTCTTGTGCTTAAAAGCATCCAGGGGATTAAGTACACCCTGTTTTATTTCGGGAAGGCGATGAATTTCATGTTCCGTGTGCGGACCGAATCCAACCCAGGATTTCCAGGCAAACAGCACTGAGAAAATATTACGGAAAAGCCCGATCGGCCGTCTCACCAGGAACATGAACACAGGGTAAAACAAAAGTAAGGTGATTGAGATCAGGAAATCAAGCATCCGTTTGTTCCTCCTGTTCGATCTCTTGATAATTGCATTGATTTCAATGACATAAAGGTCTCCCGAGGTATTGATTGAGTTGCTTCCGATGATTGAAAGGCTTTCGGGAGGGGCTATTTTATAATCGACCTGCTCATTCTTCAGATCCGACATCATATCGATGATCACCTGTGCCGGAACATCCTTTGCACAAAAAATCACCTCGTTTATCTTATGAATTGTAATAATTTCCTTGATCTGACCAAGGTGCCCGATAAAGCCGTTGGTGAAATTGCGATGAAGGTGATAACTGACCAGTCCGGTAAAGGCAGGGTTCATGCCGGTTTGCTGAAGAAGTTCAGACACGCGTTCTGCCTCCTCTTTCTCCCCGATAATGACAAACCTTTTATTTTTCTCATAGTTTAACCGGTACCCGCTGATGTTCAATATATGCAGAACATACCTGGCAGCGACCATGATCAAGGTGCCCCAGATAGCGCCCAGGATAATCAGGGCCCTGGAAAAATGGTATTCCTTGTTTTGGAGTGAGTAAAGAACCAGGATGATGATTGTTCCCACGGTCATACCCTGTATGATTTTCCGCAACCGGATGGGTTTGTCATACCCTCCGCTCAGGTAAATGCAAAGCAGCCATATTGAAAGATACATTGGAACCGCGACATACATAAAGGTAAAGGGATAATGTCCTCCATCGGGATAGATGAAGTGCCTTTCCCAGTAGTCTTTCATAACCAGCATCCCAAGGAGGATCATCACAGTGTCAATAATGGGCAGCATGATCCTGTTAAAAAACCGGGTGAGGATGGAGATGAAGGCCCTGAAATAGATGGCGAAATTGATCATCATTGAAAAAGCCCTTGCATTTTCTTTTGAAAAGTGCTTATTGGCGAACACGATCATGGCATTGTAAAATACAAAGACATAATTCAGGCTGCCCTTTTTCGTGCTTTCTCCTTTATAATGAATGATCCGGGTTCCGGGAAAATAATAATTTTTATACCCCGCCTGGGTGATGCGGTAACTCAGGTCGATGTCTTCCCCATACATGAAGAAGTCCTCGTCAAGCAGGCCGATCTCGTTCAGTACACTTTTTCTCAAAAGCATGAATGCCCCGGCCAGGACATCGACCACGTGTGTTTTGTCCTTGTCGAGATATCCGAGATGGTAGGTGCTGAACATCCGCGATTTTGGGAAAAGTGATGATAATCCAAAAACTTTAAAGAAGGCGACAGAGGGGTATGGTAAACCCCGTTTGCTTTCGGGGAGGAACTTTCCTTTCCCATCAAGCATTTTAACCCCAAGGCCACCGGCATCAGGGTGTTCATCCATAAAATCAACTACTTTACGGAGGGTGTCATCCTCAACAATGGTATCAGGATTGAGCAGAAGGACATATTCCCCCTTCGATTTGCGGATTGCCTGGTTGTTGGCTGCTGAAAAACCCTTATTTTCCTTATTTTCAATCAGGAAAACATCAGGAAATTTGTCCCTTACCATTTTGACTGAACCATCTACCGAATCGTTATCTACAACAAACACCTCTGATTCAAGGCCATTACAGGCATTTTGAACCGAGTGAAGACATTGCTCCAGGAAATATTTGACGTTGTAATTAACGATGACAATTGACAGTTTCATCCGGTAACTGAAGATTTTGCGGTAAAGTTAAATTTATTCGAGGAAAATAAAAACTATATTGCTCCTGCCTCGATCATCAGTACAATTTGTTCTATGGTTTGATCGCTGCCTCCAGGATCATAATTTGATTTCAGATCATATCCGAAAATTTTTGCCAGGGCCTGCCAGATGAAGGCGGTGAAACCGCCTCTCAACTCTTTTACGATATCAAACGTGGAATTCCCGGTTTCGCGGTATATCAGTTTGATCAGAATTTTTCCCTGTGAATAGGTCAGATCCTTGATTTCGTCCCCAAACTGTTTTTCCAGCTCCTTCTGCGCTTTTTTAGTAAACAGTTTTCTTGCCTTCTCCGTTGGGATCGTGTCAAGAATCGTCTTGTAATATTTAAGTCTTTGTCCGGCCAGTTTAGCATAGGGATATACTTTTTTTATATTGTAGATCAACTTGTTGTAGCGTTTTGCATCCTGCCTGGTCTCGATTCTGATGGGAGGAAAGATAACCACCGGTCTGACATCAATGAGCGCGACGGTGTCCCCGTCAATGATTTTGACAGGATTTGCAACTTTCGTTGTGTCTTGTCCTGAAACAAGCGTATAACAAAAAGCAACCAGAAAAAATGTGAGGATTCTTTTAATCATTGGCGTCCCGGAGCAAATTGATCTTCACTATAACGACAACCAGGCCAATTTTGGTATTAAGCAACCTTTAGCCTTGCAATGCTGGTCTTTTGAAACTTTTCTGCTACAAAGGCAGCGGTAATCTTTAGTGATTTGGTGGACGTTTTTGACGGGAGCTCAAACATGGCATCCGTCATAACACCTTCCAGGATTGAACGCAGTCCTCTCGCGCCAAGCTTGAACTCTATGGATTTTTCCACAACAAAATCCAATGCCTCATCATCAAAAGTCACCTTGATATTATCCAACTCAAATAATTTGGTGTACTGCTTGATCAGGGAATTTTTTGGCTCGGTCAGAATCCGCCGGAGTGTCTGGTGGTCAAGGGTGTGCATGTAGGTCACGATGGGCAGACGGCCAACCAGTTCAGGGATGAGTCCAAAGGCCTTGAGATCAACAGGGGTAATGTATTGAAGGATGTGGTCTTTGTCAATATTCTCCCGTTTTTTGTCGGTCTTGTACCCGATCTTATTCGTTTGGAGCCGGTTGGATATTTTTTTCTCAATGCCATCAAAGGCGCCACCCGTGATGAATAGAATATTCTGGGTGTTGATCTGAATCATTTTCTGTTCAGGATGTTTTCTGCCACCCTGGGGCGGCACATTGACGATCGATCCTTCCAGCATCTTCAGAAGAGCCTGCTGGACACCTTCCCCGCTCACATCCCGCGTGATGGACGGATTATCCCCCTTGCGGGCGATTTTATCAATCTCGTCGATGAAGACAATTCCCCGTTCGGCAGCTTCCAGGTTGAAATCAGCCACCTGGAGGAGCCGTGAAAGAATGCTTTCGACATCCTCCCCAACATAACCGGCCTCAGTGAGTGCTGTGGCATCGGCAATACAGAAGGGAACATTGAGCAATTTTGCAATGGTTCGGGCAAGCAGGGTTTTACCGGTACCGGTTTCTCCTACGATGACAATGTTTGATTTTTCGATTTCCACCTCATCATCTTTCACTGCCTTTGCGTGGATGATCCTTTTGTAATGGTTATAAACCGCCACAGCGATCACCCGCTTTGCTTCATCCTGTCCGATGACGAACTGATCCAGGTGCTTTTTTATCTCCACCGGTTTAAGCAACTTGAAATCAGGGATATCTTTTTGTTTAGCCGAAGACAGCTCTTCCTGAAGGATCACGAGGGCCTGTTGCACACAGGCATCGCAAATGTGTCCTTCGAGACCGGTAATCAGAACTTTGGTCTCATTTTTCTCGCGACCGCAGAAAGAACATTTTTCAACAGACTTGGCCATGGGGGTACGTTAATTTTCCTTTTTTGAGCGAACCAGAATTTCATCGATCATTCCGTAGGCAAGGGCCTCCTGGCTGGTCATCCAGTAGTCACGGTCGGCATCTTTCAGGATCCGTTTGTAGTTTTGACCGGAATGAAGGGAGATGATCTCATACAATTCTTTCTTAAGCTTTTGGATCTCCCTGGCCGTGATGTCAATATCCGACGCCTGTCCTTCAGCACTGCCCATCGGCTGATGGATCAGGATGCGTGAATGCTTCAGGGCCGTTCTCTTTCCCTTTTCACCGGCGCACAAAAGGATTGCGCCCATGGATGCGGCCATCCCGGTGCAGATCGTTGCCACATGCGGGTTGATATACTGCATGGTATCGTATATTCCCAGACCTGCATAAACTGATCCGCCGGGGGTGTTCAGATAGATCTGGATATCCTTTTTGGAATCAACTGATTCAAGGAAAAGCAGCTGGGCCTGGATGATGTTGGCAACATAGTCGTCAATGGGAACTCCCAGGAATATGATGCGGTCCATCATCAGACGTGAAAAAACGTCCATGGTGGCGATGTTCAGTTGCCGCTCTTCAATGATGGTAGGGGAGATATAATTTGCTGAAATTGATTTATACTTCGCAAGGGTCAGGCTGCTGATGCCTTTGTGACCAATTGCATATTGCGAAAATTCGTCCATGATTATGAAATTTTAATGATTCATCAATGCGTATGTCCGTGTTCGTGTTCGTGGTCATGGTCATGCTCATGATCATGCTCATGCTCATGATCGTGCTCATGATCGTGCTCATGCTCATGCTGATGCATGGCTGAGGCCAATTTGATGTATTCATCATAGGTCACCTCTTTGGGTGTAAAGGTGAGGGCGTTCTTAAAGTAATCCATCAGTTTCCCGTTGTACAACTGATCGTTGATCCGCTGTACCTGTTCCTTGTTCTGCATGAAGGTATCGATGATGGAATCGTATCTTTTTTTCATCTCAGGGTCCATTTCACCCATGTTTACCTGGCGCAACATATAGGTACTGATGTAGTTGCGGATATCCTCATCCTTCACCTCAATGCCATTTTCCTTGATCAGCTTGTTTTCAATCAGCTGCCATCTCATCGAATCGGCAAAAGATGAATAGTTTTTTTCAATTTCCTCGGGGGTGTACTTCCCTTCATTGTGTTCGACCAGCCAGCGTTTCAGAAATTCATCGGGCAAAGTCATCTCTGTATGTTTTACGAGTGCTTCGGTAATGTGGTTGAACAGGAGTTTGTCGGTTTCGGCTGAAAAGCTCAGGGAGGCGTCTTTTCTGACCTGGTCCCTGAAATCTTCCTCTGTTTGAAGGTCAAGGCCGGGATAGACCTGGTTATAGAATTCGGGATTCATCTCGGCAGGTTCAACAGCCGGTTCCTTTGATTCTTTCACATCCACTTCCTCCGCGGTTTCAGCTGCAATTTCTGCGTCAGCTGTGTCAGATGGGATTGGTTTCCCAAACCGCTTGCGTGTATCTTCAATGTATTTGTTCACCATCTCATCGTCAACAAGAATGGTGTAGTTTTCAATGCCAAGTTCCTGGTCGGCCGGGATGGTGAATTCGGGGGTCAGTCCAAGGTCAAAATAGAACTCAAAGCTATCCTGGTTTTCAAAATCCACAACCGAATTTTTCTCCATATTCGGCAGCGGGTTCCCGAGGATATCAAGTTTTTCATCTTTTATGTAGTTCATCAGGCTGTCGGAGATGAGTTTGTTCACCTCATCGGCCAGGATGGCCTTGCCATACATTTTTTTAATCAGCCCGGTCGGGACATGGCCAGGGCGGAAGCCGGGAATGTTGGCTTTCCGTTTGTAATCTGAAATTTGTTTTTCAATGGCCTGCGCATAATCAGCGGGTCCAATCTCAATTTTAAGCAGGGCGGTCAGTTCACCGGTACTTTCTTTGGAAACATTCATGCAATCAATGGTATTGGTTGATAATTAATAATTTGTGCGGATGAAGGGACTCGAACCCCCACGCCCGAAGGCACAAGATCCTAAGTCTTGCGCGGCTACCAATTACGCCACACCCGCATGGTGGATCTCCTTTTAAAAAAGGACTGCAAAGTTACACTTTTTTTGGATCGTTATTTCAACGAAGCCAATGCTGCCTCATAATTGGGCTCCTGAACGATGTCGGGCACCTGTTCAGCGTAAATGACCTTCCCTTTGTTATCAAGCACTACCACGGCCCGTGAAAAAACTCCGGCCAGTGGTCCATCGGTGATTAAAACGCCCCAATCCTTTCCAAAGTTGGAATTGCGCAGTTCTGACAGGGGAATGACATTTTCCAAACCCTCTGTTGCACAAAAGCGGGCATGGGCAAAAGGGAGATCTTTTGAAATGCATAAAACCACCGTGTCGGGGAGTTTCTGGGCTTCAGCATTGAATTTTCTGACGGAGGTCGCGCAAACAGCCGTATCAAGACTTGGGAAAATATTTAAAATAATTGATTTTCCCTGATAAGCAGACAACGTTACATCTGAAAGATCTGTCTTGGTTAATAGGAAATCAGGGGCAATTTCTCCTGATTTGGGAAGTGTCCCGATGGTATGTATGGGTGTTCCGTGTAAAGCAATGGTTGACATAAGTTGAGTTTTTAAATTAGACTGCAAAAGTAGCAAATTGAAATATTTTATCACTCTTTTCGTTTTAAATCTTTATAAACACCGATATCCAGGGCAACTTTCCCATCTTTCTTTACTCAGAAAATATGTTCACACGATGAATGTTCTTCGCTTGGTGGCGTTAATCTCTTTTTGCCTGGGTATGCATCATACCCTGATGGCGCAGGAGATGCTTGGAACCACCCTGGGCAACTATTCAGGAGTAAACAGTGTACAGCTGAACCCGAGCGCCCTTCATAATTCGAAAACCTACCTTGATATTCAGCTGACCGGACTTGACCTTTTCTTTGAGAACAATGCACTTTACATCTCCAAATCGGATTATAGGTTCACCAACTTTTTCAAGGCAGGTTATGAACTGCCCATGCATATCGAATATGATTCAGTTGAGCTTCGTCCATTTTATCGGTATGATAATACCAGGAATAAAGATGTGTTCGTCAGTACCAGATTGAACGGGCCGGGGGCTATGCTTATCTGGAACCATCATGCGCTTGCCCTCACCACCAGTTTCCGCTCGGTTTCATCATTACACAACATTCCGTATGACGTAGCGAACTTTGCTTACCTGGGACTTAACTATCAACCACAGCAGAATATCAACTATACTGACAACAAGCAATTTACGGTTTCCGCAATGGCCTGGGGAGAGGTAGGCCTCAGTTATGCCTATACCTTTAACTCCAGGGGTATTCATCGATGGTCGGCCGGCATTTCAGTTAAACGGTTGCTGGGAGTCGGAGGAATTTACCTCGCCTCCCGCCAGCTGGATTATGTTGTTACGAACGATACAAGCATCAGGTTCAATAATCTTGATGCAGAAATTGGAATCGCGCTACCGGTAAACTACGATGTGAACCAGGTCAATCTTGAACCGCTGTTTAAGGGAGGTGGTTTTGGGTTTGACATTGGCGTAACCTATCAGCGGCTTACCCGCTGGCAGCAGAATGGTTATTACAATTCCCTGTGCGCCCAGCCCTATGAAGATTATATATACAGGATTGGCGTTGCCCTGATTGACATCGGGGGGATCAGGTTCAACAACAACGCGGTTAAGATGAAAATCGATAACCGCAGTTCCTACTGGGAGGGAATAACCAAAATGAATTTCAGAAATATTAACCAGTTGCTTGACACGATCAGCTACAAATTTTACGGGGACAAGACCTCGGCCTATACGGGAGATAAATTTTTGCTCTGGTTGCCTTCAGCATTGAGTGTTCAGTTTGATTACCATTTTCGGAAAGCTTGGTATGTCAATGCGAGCCTCATCTATGGTTTTCCCTTGGCGAAAGGGTCCCTGGCAAGACCTGCAGAATTTTCCATTACTCCCCGTTATGAAACCCGGATGTTTGAAGTAAGCATGCCCATCTCGCTGTACGACTGGTCGCTCGCCCGGATCGGTTTGGCATTGAGAATTTATGGCGTTACCATCGGAACAGAAAAGATTGGCGGGTATCTTCATATGAGTAATTTTACAGGGCTTGATTTTTATTGCTCCGTAAAATTATTTTTCAACAAGGGCGTGTGTAGAAATAAGGGACCTGCGCATTGCGGAAGCATGGAATCCAAGCCAATCCGGTATTAGACCTCCGACATCCGTACATCCAGCGCGTCGCGTAATGCATTGCCCATCAGCATGAAGGCAAGCACCATGGCCATTATGGCGAGGCCGGGCAGTACAGCCAGGTAGGCATAATCAAGCACGATATACCCGTAATTCTCCTTGATCATCGATCCCCATGAAGGGACCGGAGGCTGCACCCCCAAACCAAGGAAACTCAATCCGGCTTCCATGAGGATGGCCGAAGCAAAATTGGCGGCTGATATGACGATGACGGCAGCCATAACATTCGGGAGAATATGGTAAAAGATGATGCGCAGGTCCGAAAAACCCAGGGCCCTGGCTGCCTCCACATATTCCTTTTCACGAATGCTTAAAATTTGTCCGCGCACGACCCTGGCCACTTCAACCCACATGGTAAGCCCCACGGCAATAAATACCTGCCAGAAACCTTTTCCCAAAGCAAAGGTGATGGCAATCACCAGGAGCAATGTCGGAATGGACCATACCACGTTGATGAGCCACATGATCAGGTTGTCGACCCACCCGCGATAGTACCCGCCGAGGGCCCCGATAAAAATACCAATGACCAGCGAGATCACGACCGAAATCAAGCCAACTGAAAGACTAACCCGGGTCCCGATCATAAGCTGGCTGAGGTAATCGCGGCCGAACCGGTCGGTGCCAAGCCAGAAAGTCCTTTTTACAGGTTTCCCGGTCTGGTTTGCAGGAATCATTTGAACCAGGCCGGCTTCGCCGGGAAGGGCCCCGAATTCAATAAAATGCATCTTGTTGTTTTTAATTGAAAACGAGCGGATGGGAATGTACTGAACACCATTGGCTTTTCCTGAGATCATCGTTTTGAACAGATTCTGCTTATGGACCGGCAGCTGATCTTTAACCGGCAGCATCAACACGGTAAAGCCAGGCTTTTTCAGTCCCAGTTCAAGATACTGGTCATTTGCGTAGGGCGTTGAATCAGGCGTGATAATATATCCCAGGCAGGCCACCAGGAGGGTAAGCAGGATAAAAATCAAAGATCCGAACCCCAGCCTGTTTTTTTTGAATTTCATCCATGCCAGTGAACCGGGGGAACCCGAGTTGATTTCGATCCGCTTTTTAAAGAACATCCGGAAAGGATAAAATGTGATTTGGCATATCTATTTTTTTTACTACTTTTGCAAACGCTTACATGGTGGTCGTAGCTCAGTTGGTTAGAGCGATAGATTGTGGATCTATAGGTCGTGGGTTCAAGCCCCATCTTCCACCCGGAAAAGGTTGCTCAGGCAGCCTTTTTTTTATTCTATACTGCCCTTAAAACCAACGCTGTATTCTTCGAATTTTTTTTGCAGATAGGCATCGCTGCCGAAGTAGGAGAGGATCACCTCAAATTCTTTTGCCTTGTGATATCCGGGTACAACGGAAATGGACTGGCCTTTCTCGTTGAGGAAAACATAAGATGGGTACGACATCTGGCCGCGCAGCAACTCATTGGCCAGCTGATGAGTGCTTCGCTTCACCTCAGGATTTGGGTTGACAAGTTTCATCCCGTCAAGAATGATCGTGTCCTTTCGCTCGGCATCCAGCTTCACGCAATAAAAATGTTCGTTCATGTAGTCGGCGATCACCGGGTTGGCAAAGGTTTCGGCATCCATTTTTTTGCACCAGCCGCACCATTCCGTAAAAACATCCACAAATATTTTCTTCGGCTTCTTTTTATTCAGGGCATAGGCATCTTCAAAGGAATACCACTTTACCAGGACCACTTTCGCTTCCGGCTTCCTGGCTTCCTGCGAAAACAGGGAGTTCGAAAGAACCAGTGAAGTAAAAATGATCGATATCAACAGAATTCGTTTTCTCATAAGTATAGGGTGTAATGTCAATAATTCGTAAATCGTAAATCGTAAATCGTAAATCGTAAATTAGTCATGTCTCTCCATCTCGCGCTTCATATCTTTTTGCTTCAGCGTCTCCCTTTTATCATAGGAGTGCTTTCCACGGGCCAGGGCAATGGTAAGCTTGGCCAGCCCTTTTTCATTGATGAAAAGCAAAACCGGGATGATGGTAAATCCCCTTTCCTTCACCTTGACAGCCAGCTTTTTCAATTCCCTTTTGGTCAGTAAAAGCTTCCGGTCACGTTTCGGTTCATGGTTATAATGGGTTCCCAGCGAATATTCGGCAATGTGCATATTCCTGACAAAAAGCTCTTCGCCTGTAAAGGTGCAATAGGCATCTCCGATTGATGCCGTGCCATCCCTGATCGATTTGATCTCGGTTCCGGTGAGCATGATACCGGCAGTGATCTCCTGGATAAGGAAATACTCGTGTGAAGCCCTTTTGTTCCGTATGTTAACCGATTTCTCCATCTATTTTTTTTCGGGCATCAGCACGACCCGAACGTAATGGTCAGGTTTGAAATTATCAGCAGCAGTTTTTTTCAAATCATCAATTGTGATCGCATTCACCCGGTCGTTATAGGTTGTGACCGATTGTGGTGAATCATGGTTGAAATAGACTGATTCAAGTTTTTTCAGCCAGAAATCATTCTTTTCCATGTTGGTTTCCCTGGCCCTGATCATCGCTTCCTGCGCTTTTTTCAGATCAACTGCCGTCGGTCCGTTTTTTCGTATTTTTTTTATCACGCCAAATACAGCTTTGGTCAATTTATCTGCTGTCTTTGGCGAACATCCGAACATAACCATCAGCTGAAAGGTTGGTTTGGGATACTGATCGAGGTTCAGCATCACCTGGGGAGAGTACACGCCGCTCATCTGTTCACGGATCACTTCAATCAGTTTAATGCTGAGGATCTCCTTGATCATGTTCAGGCAGAGCACATTTTTTTCATTCCAGTCGATCTTTTCCGACATGACCATACCAACCATGCTCTGAGGGTCAGTTCCCTTATAAACAGTGAGGTTGGTGGTGCCATCAGCAAACCTGGGCGAGGTGTCTTTCCACGTTTCATTTTGGTTCAGTGACGGGAGGCTCCCAAAATATTTTTCTATCAGCGGAGTGATGGAATCGACCGAGAAATTCCCGACCAGGAAGAACTTGAACTCACCGGCATCGGCAAACCGATCCTTGTAAATTTTAAAAATCTCATCGAGTTTTACTTCATTAAGCTGGGCCGGCGTAGGGAATATCACCATTCGTTTGTACCCCGGATAAACGACTTTAAAAAGTGTATCGTAGAAGGTCATGATGGGACTGCTCTTCATGAATTTCATCTGGTTTTCCATCTGCGACATGAAGGCCTTGAAGGCAGTGGTATCCTTGCGCGGCTGCTCAAAGTAAAGATATACCAGTTGCATCATGGTTTCAAAATCCTTGGGAGTACTGTTCCCGGTGAATCCCTCCTTAATATCGTCGATATACGGGGTTACCTGAAGGTTCTTGCCTTTCAGTTTTTTCTGAAGCTCCACATTGTCAAAATTGCCGATCCCGCTCATATCGATCACCTGTGATGTATAATTGGCCGACATGAACTCTTTATCCGGGACCAGTGAACTGCCGCCAGGACTGTATGCCGAGAAGAGGATCTCATCATTTTTGAAGTTTGTAGGCTTTAATACGACCGAAATCCCATTTGACAATTTCAGTTCCGTGAAACCCAACTCCGTGTTTTCTTTCCGGTTCGTGATTTTCCCGGGGTTTAGAACCTCCTTTACCAGGGGCTCCTCCCTGAAGTTATCCACGTAAGGCTGCAATGGAATTGTCTTTGACTGCCTGATGATTTCAAGAACCTGATCATTGGTCGGGACCTTGACATTTTCCTTTTCGGGAGCCATGATGACCAGAGCCATGTTGTTATCGGTCACCCATTTTTTTGCCAGGGCATTGATGTCATCCATCTTCACATCCGGTAATAAATTTTTCAGGTATTTGAACCTTTTCTGTGCCCCGGGAATGGCGTCGCCCGACAGATAGTTGCTTACGTATTCGCCGCAAAAGTCAGCTGATTCCGTCTTGTCCGATTCCTTTGAGGCTTTTTCATACTGGCTCAATATCTCCTCCTTCTGCCGGTCAAGTTCCGTCTGGGTGAACCCGAAGCGTTTCACTCGTTCATTTTCAGCCAGCAGAAGTTCCAGGCTTTTATCGATCTGGCTCTCTTTTGCCATCGCATTGATCATGTAGGCATCCTTGTTTCGGGCAAGGAACCTTCCGTAACCCGATCCGGCGAACACGAACGGAGATTCCGGTTTCTGGGTGATTTCATTGAGGCGGTTATTGAGCATCCCGGTATACAGTTCGGCCAGGACCTTCTCCCGAAAATCCCCGAGATTTTTATCAGAAGCCAGGGGATGTTTGTAAAACATCATCACATAATTGTCAGTGGCTTCTTTGTCGGTGGTGATGGCAATCAGCGGATCGGCATTATCAGGAAGATCATAATTTACTCTCTCTTTCTCTGCAGAAGGATTCTTCAAATTGCCAAAATGCGCCTTGATCTGTGCTTCGGCTTCATTGGGGGCTATGTCCCCAACCACCACGATCGCCTGTAAATCAGGACGATACCAGTCGTGATAAAAATCACGCAGGGTCTCATGCTTGAAATTTTCTATAATCTCTACTTTTCCGATCGGAATCCGGGTTGCATACCGCGAGTCTTTGAGAATAACCGGTAAAAATTTCTTCATCATCCGGTCCTGTGCTCCCAGGCCGAGCCGCCACTCTTCCACAATGATGCCACGCTCCTTGTCGATCTCTTTCCCGTCAAGCAGGGCATAATGCGCCCAGTCTTCCAGCACCCGGTATCCCTTTTCAACCAGCGAGGTGTCATCCGTTGGAAGTTGCAGCATGTAAACCGTTTCGTCAAAACTGGTGTAGGCATTGATATCGGCACCAAACCGAACCCCGGTCTTCTGGAGGAAATCAATGAGCTCATTTTTCGGGAAGGTCCTGGTCCCGTTGAAGTTCATGTGTTCCATGAAATGTGCAAGTCCCTGCTGATCATCGTTTTCGAGAATGGAACCTGCATTGACCACCAGCCTTAGTTCGACCCGTTTTTCCGGCTTTTTATTCTGCCTGATATAATAGACAAGCCCGTTGTCGAGTTTGCCGATTTTCACATTCGGATCCACTGCCAGCGGGGTAGTCAGGTCGACCGTTGTTTGCTGACTGAAACCAGGATATCCCAGCAGAATGAATCCCGTTATCACCAGTGATTTAAAAAGTATATTTTTCATAAAGGGTGTATTAATGATCATCGGGAGAATTAAGTGCAAGTTTACCAATTTTTTGCCAAATGCCAAAGTGAAAACACGAAGGAGGAATTCAACGTGTCAAAGCTTCAATGAAATTCCGCACAAAAAGTTGACCGGAGCCTGGGGGAAATACCCGTTTTCCTCCTGGTACGCTCCGCCCAGGTAATATGGGTAGACCCAGCCATTGGTCTCATATTTTTGATTGAAGAGGTTGTTGACAGTCAGGTTGATCCCGATCTCTTTGAAAAGTTTGGTCCTGATGGTGTACACTGCGGTGACCCCATTTACGAAATAACCGGAAAGCGAACGGCTTTTTGTACTGGTGTTGTCAATATACTGCCGCCCGATATATTTTGACTGGAAACTGAATGAAAGCTGCTGAATCGGGTTATAGGTAATGATGCTGCCGGCAATTACATTGGGAGAAAATGACAGGTCAGTTTCTCCGTGACAGATGGTGTCCTGGCCAACCGGGTTCCAGCCGGCATCATAGGCATCGACATATTCCGTGAAATTCCGGATCTTGTTCATGCTGAAAGTAGCGTTTAAAGCCCATTGCAGTTTGTTCTGAAAGAGCCTGATGGCTGCTGAAAGCTCAATCCCGGCGCGGTAACTGTGGGGTACGTTGACCATGATGGCCTCTCCCACATTGTTGATCTCGCCTGTCAACACAAGCTGGTTTTTGTAATACATGTAATAGGCATTCGCCCCTGCAGTAAAGTTGTCAAGTTTGAATGCGTATCCCAATTCATAATCGAACAGGGTCTCATTGACCGGCATGCGGTCGGGATTGGCATCTTTATAGTTGTTGCGGCTTGGCTCCCTGTTTGCGATGCCAAAGGAAAAATAGAGCTCATTTTTTTTATTGGGTTCGAAGAATATTCCGCCTTTCGGATTGAAAAAGTTAAAATCGTGAAGCTGGTCCAGTGAGCGAAGATCATCCAGGGTCCCTTCCATTTTATAACTGACGTGACGATATTGAAGATCGGCAAAAAGATTTAATTTTTTGATCACCGTATAAACGCCTTTCAGATAAATATTAAAATCCTTCTTCAATCCTGTATTCGAATACCAGTTCCTGTCGTTGGTGCCGTTTGATGCATATTCAGCCCAGATAATTTTCCCGAAATGCCGGCCGAAATACTGGTTCCAGGCACCGCCCAAAGTCAGCTTCAGTTTATCAGGAACCGTATAGTTGCTTGAAAAGGTCATCCCATAGAAATCGTTATCCATCATTTTACGGTTCACAAGGTCGGTACTTGAAATTGTATCGTTCCCGATCATAACATCACTCAGTCCATAGGATGAAAAAGATGCACCTTGCTGGTAGTTTTCGTAATATCCGCGGCCTTTCGTATAATGCAAGGCGGCATTGAAGTTCCAGTTTTTGGCCAGCTGCTGCGAAAAAATCAGCTGGTAGTTGTTCTGCTGATAGTTGTCGGTCTGATTGTCATAATAGGCCATGTTGCCGCTTTTATCAACGTATTCGCCTGCCGGATTGTAGGTGCGGTTTGTTGACAGCGAGTCTTTCGGAACCCCTTCCCAGGCCTGGTAGGTCTGTTCAAACCCTGAAAAGGTGATGAGCCTGACGGTCGTATTCTTTCCATAAAACCCGCCCGACAGGTAGTAGGATTTGAGATTTGAAAAAGCACGGTCGATGTAACCGTCTGAATGAATGTAGGAGAGGCGGCCGTCGACGCTGAATTTGCCGGCCATCAGGCCCGTCCCGAAACGCAGGGTGGTTTTAAAGGTGTTGTACGATCCTCCCGAAATATCGAGTTCTCCGTATGGATCCTGGTGAAGGTCGGAGGTAAGGAAATGGATGGATGCGCCAAATGCGCCGGCCCCGTTGGTAGATGTTCCCACGCCCCGCTGGATCTGAATGTTTTCTGTTGAAGAGGCCAGGTCGGGCAGATCGACAAACCAGACACCCTGCGATTCGGGGTCATTGAGCGGAATCCCGTTCACTGTGACATTGATGCGGGTGAGATCGGTTCCCCTGATGCTGATCCCGGTATAGCCGACGCCGTTTCCCGCATCGGAGGTTACCACGGTCGAAGGGGTCGCCTGGAGCAGGTAGGGGATATCCTTCCCCAGGTTGGCCCTGCCCAGTTCCTTGTTTGAGATGGATGAATAAGCGGTCGGGTACTTGTCATGGGCCCGTGTGGCGACGATGTTCACCTCGTCGCCCATCAGGATGGTTCCATCCAGTTCAATGTTCAGGGTGGTGTCACGGCGAAGGTCGAGGATCCTCTTTTCAGTTTTAAATCCGACAAAGGAGACCGTCATGACCACATTCCCTTTTTTCAGGTGGGTAATGAGAAAGGAGCCGGATTCATCTGAAATAGCCGACAGGGATTGGGGGGTAAACGAAATGTGTGCCCCGGCCAGTGGTTTATTTTCGAGTTTATCTGCAATTTTACCGGTGAGGGTGACCTGGGCGGATGATGTCGCGGCCCATAGGAACAACCCCGGAAGCATTGTTAATACGAAACTTTTCATGATCATTCAATTTTTCCTACGCCGGCATTATCCGGATCAGGTTAATGGGGTATAATCTCAGCCCTTGTATTGAGGCACCCCCTCTGGAGAAGTATCGGGGCAAAAATACAAAATTGCGAAATGCAAAACAGGTAAAATTAGCTTTTTACCTTACCTTTGTACTTAAATACGGCTTCATGAAGTTATTAATTATCAATGGTCCGAATCTGAACCTGGTGGGAACCAGGGAAACCGATGTTTACGGGACACAGCCCTTTGAAATCTATTTGAAGAAATTGCGAAAGCATTATCATGAGATCGTCATCGAATATTTCCAGAGCAATGTTGAAGGTGAAATGATCAATGCCATTCAAAAAGCAGGGTTTCTCTACGATGGCATCATCCTCAATGCGGGTGCCTATACCCATACCTCCATTGCCATTGCCGATGCGATAAAATCCATCACCACGCCTGTGGTCGAGGTCCATATTTCCAACACCTTTGCCCGGGAGCCGTTCCGGCATACCTCGTTCCTGGCAGCCTATGTGAAAGGAAGTATTATCGGATTCGGGATGGAATCATACCGGCTTGCAATTGAAAGCCTGATCACTAAGTGAAGCTGATCCCTAGTCGGAATAGAATTTTGCCTGGTTGAGCTGAGAAAATTTTCTTTTTCCCTTCAGATAGTATTCCACCACGATGTTTTTACCATACACATCCTGCATGGATCCGTGCTTCTGTAATTTGCGTTTTTGCTTGGTTCTCCCGAACGACCGGTAAAAACTCATATGGGCCCGTGTCACCGCCCAGAAATCTTTAAAACCAGCCTGGAAAAGAAATTTCATCGCCGCAATTCCATCAAGGAACATCCTGACAGCAAACACCTTAAACAGGCGATCGTCGGGAAGGTTTTTGTACAGCAGGAAGAAATTGTTGCGGAAATTCAGGTAGGTTTTTCTCCAGGAGACCTTTGGAAGGGTGCCTCCGCCAATGTGGAATACGGTGGAGAATGGGCAATACATGATTTTATATCCATTGTTCTTGAGGCGCCAGCAAAAATCAATCTCCTCCATGTGGGCAAAGAAATCGTCATCCAGCCCGCCCATTTTATGAAAAACATCGGCCTTTACAAACATGCATGCGCCGGTTGCCCAAAATATTTCACTGATTTCGTCATACTGACCATGATCCTCTTCAATGGCCTGGAAAATTCTTCCACGGCAAAAGGGATAGCCGTATTTATCAATGAACCCACCGGCAGCTCCGGCGTATTCAAATTTTTTAGGTTCGTGGAACGACCTGATTTTTGGCTGGCAGGCGGCGATCATCTCATCCTGCTTCATCAGTTCAATAACAGGGGTAATCCAGTTTTCAGTGACCTCAATATCAGAATTCAGCAGGATGTAGTAGTCAGCATCTACCTGCCTGAGGGCAAGATTATATCCCCTGGCAAAGCCTTCGTTGGATGGATTCTGAATAATCCGGATGCCCGGATGGGTTGATTTTAAAAATGAAACGGAGTCGTCTGACGATGCGTTGTCGGCAACAATGATTTCTGCGGCCTCCCTGCTGTACTGGATCAGGGTTGGCAAAAACTGTTCAAGATACCTCCTGCCATTCCAGTTCAATATGATAACAGCCACACGCATCAATGGAAAATTAAAAATTAAAAATCACGAACAATTAGGCAACATTCGTTCATACCTCGTGACATGCCAACGTGCCAAGCATTCTCCGCCGTAAAATTATGAATAATGAGCAGGAAATCTGTAATTTTTAATTTTTAATTAATTTGGGAGATCCCAATAATCCTGTTCCATATCTCCCCATGATTGAATAACCTGGGTATCCTGCAGGTCGAGGGTTGAGTAAATACGGTTGCGCAGATCAATTTTCCAGCGCTGGTTGTTAATTTCACCGGTTGCATCGGAGTGTAACAGGATAAAATCGCTGGTAACCATATCGGGCGAATAGAAAACAAACTTCCTGTTACGCTGGTTGTTGTTCAACGTATAGTATTGCCATATTTCATAGGGGTAGTTGCTGGGCTCGCTGTACTGTGTGCTTCGGGTATTCGGCGGGCCATATTCAAGGTAAACGCGCCCGCGGTCGGTCTGATAACCCTTTTTAACGGGGGTTCCGAAATTTACCTGGACCTTATTTACCTGTTCCTTATAAAAATTCCAGGCCAGTTCAGGATGGTTCTGATCGCGTTGCAGCCACATGCTGTATAAAAATCTTTGCAGGGTTGAGAGGTCGGCTTTTTTCAAGGATTCCCTGATAAATGATTTTTCAATCCCAGTGGCGATGGGATAGGTGCTGTTGATAAACTCCCTCAGGGAATCAGCATTGGTGATTTTTTCAGCAAAGGTGTTGGCGATTTCGGTTGAGGCGATATCGTTCAGTGACATTTTTGCTTTGGGATTCATTCGCTGGAAAAATATCTTTTTCGATGCGACCAGTTCATTCTGCTGGTTCCTGGCCTCCACCACGAGGTTGTAATTTCCTGACGCCAGGTTATCAATGGCGATTTCCGACAGCAGTACATTGACCTCCTTCGGACTTTCTTTTTTACTCCGGGCATAATCCGCGAGTTTCAAATTGTTTTCAAAGGATTCAAGGTAATAGGTCAGCAGGAATTTTTGACTCGCATCCATCATCTTGTTCATATGGTACAATTCACAATAAAAGGTCATCTTCGATTCGTTCTCCGGAAAAAATGTATAGGTGTAGGGAACCAGGTCGAACCCGCTTTTGGTAAGCGTGCTGGCTGTTTCAGTTTTTTTATAGGATTTAACGAGTTCAATGCTTGAAAACGAGCCTTTGTCGGCCGGAAAGTCGATCACAATCGACTGGTCGTAGGGTACAGGGGCCACCTCCTTGTTTTTATCAGCCAGCTGGATCTCAAAATCATAGGTGCCATTGGGGATGGGTATCCGCTGCTGGTCGACGAAATTGAAGTTCGTTTTAGTCGTATCTTCAATCTCAGCGCTGTTCAGTTCATATTTTTTAAATGCCTTGATCTCATTGTTCTGCTTAAAAGTCAGTAAAATATTGACTGTTGCCTGGAACTTCCCGTTGTCTTTCTTTACGAATTTCACGCTGTTCCCTGCAATGGAGAGGTAGGTTTCTACGTAGGGTCCTTCGGGTGAGTTAAAGGTGGCATAGGTGAGGAAGGCCCAAAGGTTTCTGGCCTGGGAGGTGAGGGTGGTGAGGGCCAGGATCATAATGAATACACCCAAAAAAAGCTTTTTCATATCATGAATGTTTTAAGTAAAACAGTGGTTTTGTGAATTCACAAAGATAGCGGTGACTCGCTGAAATTGCAAGTAAAATCGTCAAATTGTACGATAGAAAGGGTGAAATGGGTACCATGAAAGGCGCGTTAATTTTGGCAGTTTCCAAAATATGTGTACTTTTGCTCCCGGAGAAATGGCAGAGTGGTCGATTGCGGCGGTCTTGAAAACCGTTGATCTGCAAGGATCCGGGGGTTCGAATCCCTCTTTCTCCGCTGGTAGTTTTCACTTACCGCTGTAAATCAAACGATTGCAGCGGTTTTGTTTTTTCGTACACACGAGGTAACACACAGTTTGAGCATGATTTTGACCGTTTCAACCCGATTTCAATATACGAAATTTTTTTCATTTGGGATAAAGATAATCAATATTTTTGTTTCATATTTCATAGGCCATGGACGAACAGGATAAAAACCCCCCGTCACCTGAAATGCTAAGTCACCCGCCCCAATGGACGGAGGAACAGCAAAAAGAAATTGATCAATCGTTACAGGAAGCTGCGGAAAAAATCAGGGGAAGCGATAAGGAAGCCCGATTGCGAAGATTAGCGAACGATCGTATTAAGCCAATGATTGATACCTCCCGCCCCCGATCGTTCGACCTGGGTCATGCCTGAGTGTTGTACAACGACAAAAACCCTGACAGTTGTAAGTCAGGGTTCATCCATGCAGGCATATCAAGTCAAATCTGAAATATCAACGGCAGTACGTCCATGCTGCAAGTTATCGGGATCGCGTTACTTAATGACCTATTTTGTTCCTCAGTCAACTGGATCGGTTTACCAGTCAAGTCGGCTGTATAGAAAATCCCGTCAACATCAACGACAATTCCAATGGTGTTACCTGATAATCTCAGCCTTTTAATGGCCTCCAAGTCATTTCGGCTGATCGCGTCTATTAATTCTTCTCTATTATTCATGTTAATTGGCTGTTTGAAGTAATTTCTCGGCAAGTTGATTCAACTGATCATCCGGTAAGGCTTCGACCTCTTTACGAACATACTGGATCATGTCAACGCTTGAAAGTGAGGGTATTGCATAGCGAAATACCTTCTCAAGCCATGCCAATCGTTCACTTGGTTTCATTGCATCAAAATCAGCCTGCAAACGTGGTAAATTGTCAATTATGAACCTTGTCAATGTTGACCGGATACTTTCCGCGCTGATTGACTTACTCCCGATCGGCCTTCCGACGGGGTTTCCTGATTTTCCTTTTTCGTAACTCATATTTTTTACTGTTAAAAATTGCTTGCCAATATTGGCCGATTGTGTTATCTCGTAATGATAATTTTTGATCTGGGCTTCGAGAAATCATATTTTTCGTCAAATTCCCGGGTGATCTTATTGGCATCAAATGGCAAATAACACGGCTCCGGTGCATTACCCGTCTTTATCGAATCGTTATTAATCCAACTGCTGATGATAACAAATAGACTTTCTTTTCCTTTGGTGTACTTTGGGTCATTCTCAATTTTCATCAAGATTTCATCTAACTTATGGCCGGTACCATTGATACGCTGGCGAATGGTTTTATATTGACTGAAAGATAATTGTTCTTTTACCGATAAAATATTTTTCAATTCTGTTTGCCTTGGATTATCGCCTTTTAAAAAGGCTATAAGCTTTTCGTAATTTGCATAATTTGGTTCTAATGTTATCGGCCCATGCTTTTCAAATTCTGCTTTTACATCAGTTAATTGCTGCTGATAAAAATCAAAAGAAAAATTTTCTTTATATATAGTCTTATTTTTTTTGTCTTTACTGTCTATGTATAACAGTCCATTCTCGGACGTTTTGACTGCTTTAGAATCGTTTAAAGTAGCCGTTTTAACTGCTTTAGAATCGTTTAAGGTAGTCAAATTGACTGCTTTTAATTCGATGATCCTGATCTGTCCGGCCTTATTTTTAACCCCCCTCCTGTGTTCTATAAACACCAACGATTCAAGCCTGTTCAATGTTTTATAATATAGTTTCTCGCTTAATTTTGTTGCTGTTAATGCTTCCAATATGGAAAGGGAAAACCATTCTTTCCATGCCAGCTTGTTGTTAAGATTCAATAAGTAGAAATATAAACCCGTTTCTTTTACGGTAATATCGTTGCTTTCCGCTGCGATTTCCCAGAATTGTTTTACCTGGGTGAACAGATTTATTCGGTATTTTGTATCTTTGCCCATGTGGTTTTAAAGTTTTTGAACGCCCCAGCCTGATCCGCTGGGGTTTTCTGTTAATATCACAACTGATTATATCTTTCCATCGCGGTCTCGAGCGTTTTGCATGACCACGCTGTATCTCCGAAGGCTTCATTTCCCGGGAACATCTCCCGGTGTGGTAAAGTTTTCCCTTTAAAAGTTCGTTCTTTGCCTATCTTGATCTTAAAGACTTCAAAATATGTCAAATCCGGTGGTACGTCCTGCCTGTAAATGGCTTTTTTCTCATCCCGGCACACTTGGGTATAGGTGAACCCATTTTTGCGGATAATGTCAGGCAATGCGGTCATTTCGCAGTCCTCCGATTTTCGCCAAACCTGCGTTCAGAAACTTTGAACGCTCCATCAAGTTCATTTGCCAGATAGTAATATTTTCGGCCATAGCGATAATAACTTATCTGGCCTGACTTTCGGAGTTTTCCTATTGTCAGCGGGGTGCATCCCAAGTAATCACCCGCAGCACGATCACCAATCAAGCGTTTAGGCTCTATGGGCTCTGGTGTACTGATCCCGGTCATTGCCGCACTTACTGCTGATTTAATCAGTTCGGTGAGCTCGTCGGTGGTCAGGTTGACGGATATAAAGCTATTCATTGCTGACCTCCTTCATCGGATGATAAAAAATGTTGTCAAGGTCAGACTGAGAATAAAAAAACCGTCCACCTATCTGTGTAAAGGCGATACGGCCAGATTTTTTTAACCTGTGAATTGTTGTTCGTGATACGTGCAAGTATTTTGCTGCTCGCAGATCACCATTAATTTTTTCATGTGTTCCCATAAGGAATTCTGATTAAAGGTTAATACAATAAGGTTTGTGAATTTCTTTGCAGTTTTTGACTGCGCCCCTGTAATGCCCTTGCGACGAGCGTCGCGAATTCCCTTTGATATTTATCCTGAATAAATCTCAGGAAACAAACTCTAACAAAGGTAAACAATCTGAAGCCTATTTGTCAATAGGTTTATTTGGATTCATTCTAAATAAAAACGTATATGCTTGATTATCTTAATATTAAAGCTGACGTAATATATTAACATACTTGTGTTGATAATGCTTATGTATTAACATTCAATTAGTTATCTCTAAAATTGGAAATTTTTATCCATGCAAATCAATCTGATCGCTCCGGTGTCATGCCCCCCCCCATCAATGAAAAAACCTCCATGTGATTACGCTACGGGCAGATTACGTAATCAGCAATGGAGGCAACAAATCCCGGATGATCCCAAAAAATCAGCCGGTACGCGTTATAATCCCTGCGCCATGTACGACGATACGCCGGTGAAATTGGTACTTTCGGAAATTTTGCAGCCGTGAAACTTCGTCATGCGCAAACGTGATCCGGTGAAGTCCGCGCCGGTCAGATCGTTCCCTTCCCAATCGGCATTTTCCACAACCACGTTATTCAGCCGACA
This sequence comes from Bacteroidota bacterium, assembly GCA_037128705.1. GTDB lineage: Bacteria > Bacteroidota > Bacteroidia > Bacteroidales > FEN-979 > CAIVAT01. The sequence goes on from JBAXVX010000022.1 coordinate 67,531, forward strand.
ATTTGAAAAATCGCATAAATTGATTTTCGAATTTTCAAAATTTGCAAAATCAAATTCGCAGCCTTGTAAATTTGCCCCGTGCAATGTTAAGCCACGCAGGTCGCTCCATCTCATATCTAACGGTTCTCCGCTCCCCTCACGCAACCATGTTAAAAGTCTAATTTTGTCTTCCATTTTTTCAGTTTTAGTTAGATTGATAAGTCTGGGTGAGCCGCACAGAAGCGGTCATAAAATTGATCATATTCAGGTGTGCCAAAACGACAACCCGCCTTTGTTAACGCCCCGGCCAGATCGCGCTTTGTCTTGATATGACTTTGGCCTAATACGGAAACAATGTCCGCTCCCGGCTCCACCGTGTTAATCGCCTGATCGAAGAGTGAAAGGATGGTGTTTCTCACGGCTGTGGGTTTATTGGACAGCAATTGCTTCAGCTTCTCCCTGTCCTGTGCTGCAATTACGGCAGCATCGTCAATAATGTTTTCCATTGTTTTTTAGGATTTAGTGTTTATGTGAAATAGTTGATATAACTCCCGAGGATCGTAAAAGTAGGCCCGTCCGATTTTGATAAAGCTGATCTTACCTTCTCTCCGCAGCTTACGGATCGTTTGATAATGACAGCCTAAGAAATTCGCGGCTGCCTTGTCACCCTTTAATCTGATTGGTAAAGATTGACCTGTTTCCATACTAATTAGGTATTTAGGTACATGAATATGCAAATGTACAAAATATATACCCAAAAGTCAATAGGTAACACCATGTATTTACGGGTATTACTAACCTCAAAACTGAAAAAATTTGCAGACGGGGTACAAAGGACGCGGGTACAGGTCAGCACCCCCCCCTGTAATGCTATTACAGGTACCCAGGACGGGTTACCTTGCATGATCTGATTAGTTCTTACTGAATCCCTTGTCGTTGTTCAAACGTTTGATCTCAGCATTTAAACGCTTGATTTCAGCGGGGATAATGTCTTTCATCTCTTTGAATTTATCCTCAAGTTTCCAAAGTTTTTCAGTTAGTTCTCCGTTTTCAATAGTCAAACTATCAATAAGACCAATTAGTTGACGCTTTGAAAACTTCAAATCAGATTTTAAATAACTCATGGCTGTGGTGTTATTGGTTGTTATCAGGCAGCAACATTGCAGCCCATTTTCTTATTACCATTTGGCTTCGCGCTCAAACATTGCAGCGCGTTCCTCGTCAGTGATCTTTATGTACTTGGTGAACTCCGTTTCTGTTTTATGCCCCGTGATACTCATTATGAGTAATGGCGATATTTTGCGCTTGAATGCGTTTGTGGCAAATGTCCTGCGAGCACTGTGAGAACTGATAAACTCATGCTTTTTACCAGATATAACTTCGACCTTGCCCGCCCTTGTAATGTTCTTTGAATATGGTTCATTAATTTCTGCCTCCCTGCATACGTCCTGAATATAATCATTGAATTTCTGATTACTAATCGCGGGAGGTAGTTGATAATTGTACTTTTCGAGTATGGCAGTCACGGTGGGGTGCAATGGAATGATAACGAGTTTCTTTGTTTTCTGTGTTACCATCTTAATGCGGTCATTGATTATATGCTCTTTTCTGATATTGGTATAATCGCCAAAGCGCAACCCCGTCCAGCAACCAATCAGAAATATATCCCTAACACGGTCAAGATGAGGATTGTTTGAAAAGTCATGTTTATACAGGGCTTCCAGTTCCTTCTCTGTTAAATAGGCATTTTCCGATGGTTCAGTAACTCCGACAAAAGCCCTCTGGAACTTCATGTTCACATTAAACCCATCCGCTGTTGCCCTGTGTAATACGGTCTTGATAAACCGGATATGTCTGCCATAGGTGTTCAGGGCATACTTTTTTTCAGTTATCATGTAATTGACCAATTCATTGTACAGCCCTTCGTCTATGTCCTTAAAATCAACCTCACCGCCCCTATGCTTACCAAAGTCAATCAGCATATTCTTGACCGCTTGATATTTCTCAATGTTCGTAAAACTTAATCGGTGGCCAGTTTTTTTATTGATCCCGTTTCTCATTCCTTCGATGAACTGATCAAAATACTGAATGAGCGTAACGCTGGTATCAATGGCGGGCTTGGCCTTTAATTTATCATTCAGATAGTTCCTGAAATATTCAACAGATAACGGGATGCCCGATACCTTTGCGATATTTTCAGCATTATCAATGTGGTTTTTGATGGTGTTTAACTTTTGGTTCTTATCTTCCGCTTTGGGTGCAGTGGTTTTCACAGGATCACCAGAACCCTTCCAATATTCAGCTTTGTAGTGCTTTTCATCGATCCTAACCCCGGTAAAATACTCTAACCTTTGACCGTGGAATGAATATTTCAGAATGACAGCCAGGTCTGTTTTGATAGGCAAACCTGTTTCTTTGTCTTTTCTATGCTCTAAATAGAATTTTGGAATAGCCATATAGTGTGTGTTAACATGATTTTAATACACAAATATACACACACATTTTGATATATCCTAATTTATTTCAAAATACATTCAATAAAAATTAAATTGCTGTAAACCATTGCTAATTAAGATTTTTGATATATATTTGCAGGAATTGATAGGTATGGAATAGGAATGATTTTATATCAAAATAGCGTGGGTTATAATCCCTCTTTCTCCGCCAATCCGAAATTTTCAACTTCCCAAGAAACAAAATGCA